>JAAEZT010000071.1 GCA_018222765.1 bacterium
ATCGTGACCTTTACGGGTGTTCCCCGTAGCGTTATCACCCACGCCATTTGCTTGACCCGCTTCGACGCCGTTGCCATCAAGCCAAGAGACGCCGTTGACGGTGGTCCAACCGTTTTCGTTTCCTGGTGAAAAATCCCAACCGATCGATAAGGCTGCGTTCGACGGAGCCACGCTGATGATCGCGACAGCGACAGTTCTGAATATGAATTTTTTTAAAGCGGTCATTTTTAAAGCGGTCATTTTATTATTGTGACATGAATCATGCCACTTGTTTTCTAAAAGGATTACCTGCGAAGTAACGGGTGAATTTCGCGAGATTACAAGGATAAAACCTTATTTTTCACGATTTTAATTAAATTTGGTGAATGCTCCCCTTAAATTTTAGGGGCTTGATTTGCCCAGTTCGTAAACTTCCACCAATTCATCAATGCAGACCCTTTTGAGCCAGAAGTCCCCTAATTTGATGTTTCTGGGGGGGCTGCCCTTTTTGGCTCTTACGACGATGAATTTGACCTTACTCCGGTGGAATTGTTGCAAAATACTCTCTGTTGGAAATCCACTGAGGATTTGATTTCGCAGATGCCGGTAGTGCTGGGGGAAGTGGCTGGAATAGCCGTTAAAGATGGGAACTTTGTGGAAAGTGCCCAGATACATCCACTCGCTGGTCACGAGATATTGCCAGACCCGTGGTCCTGGCGCTACCGGGAGGCAGAGGATTCCCTCTCCTTCTAGAGTGTTCTCTTCGACATACTCCAGCCATTCTTGATGTTTGTTGACGTCGGTAATTTCGGCATTTCCTGTTTGTCTTGGGAAGCCATCGGCGAGGGCGGTGATAGCGAGGAGGGGAAGGGCCCAACGGAGGGCGTTCTTGAGCTTCGAGTGTTCAATTCGTTCGCGGCAGAGCTGATGGATCCCGGTTAATCCGAGGGCTGCAAAAATGATCAGGGGGATCTGGACAAAGAAGGCGAAGCGAAAGACAGACCGGACTCGAGAGAATCCGAGGGCATTTTCTGTTAACCACCACCAAGGTTGGAAGCTGCCGAGCTTGAGGTTGGGGCCGAGCGATAGCAAAAAAGCCAAGACGGCGATCGCCAGCAGGAAGGAGGCCCATCGGCGGGTTTGGATCCGTTTTAGCCCGTAGCAGATCCCCGCGAGGGCCAGGAGGTATTTGAGCCAGCCTGATGAGAGAAACAGGTAGCGTTGTTCTTCATCACCAAAATTGATGAGTTCATGTCCGGGTGAGTGGAAGTAGTCGCTCACTTTTGCCGAGAGATCGGAGACGAGGTCTGTTTCCCAATCAATGGCGTGTACTTCAGTCACTTGGTTGACTTGATAGACGAAGGGGACGGTGATTACCAAAGCGACAACAACAGCGAGCCCCCAATGTGGGAGTTCGTGAAATTTAATCCACTGTCTCCAGAGAATGGGCGCGGCGCCAACGAGGAGAATGGCCAGAAAGAGCCCGTGGTGCATGCAGGAGACGAAGCTCAGAGCGGCGGCAATTCCCAGTTCCACTCCTCTTCGTTGCGAAGGCTCCCGGCAAAGTTGTTCGATCGATGACCAAGTCCAGAGGATGCCCCAAAGGGAGGCAAGCTGGAAGATTCCCAGTTGCCAGTGAACCATTGGTAAAAGGACCATCGCGGCCCCGGCCCAAAGGGCGCTCCAGCGGCCCATCCCGTAAATCTTTGCCAGTCTTTGCGCGAAGACTCCGTTCAGGACCAGACAGATCCAGACATAAACATTATAGGCGAGAATTCGCGACCCGGTCAGCCAGACGATGGGTGCGACCACCATGGTGGTGGGTTGAGGCTCCATGAGGGCGAACGATCCCTGGGTAGGGTGAAATATAGGGGCGTCCCAGTATCCAAATAGTCCTCCAGCCAGTCGGTCGGCGTTCCACCACGTGGCCCAGACGTTGTATAACGGAACTGAGGCAGTGGGTTCCGTGCCAATCGGGACTTGGGAAAAAGGAGAAGCAATAATTGGCCAGGTCAGGATCAGGGCGAGGACGAGATAGATGAAGGCGCAAGCAATGGGCCATTTTCGCTTGGCGCATTGGGATATCACATTCTTTCGCAAGTCTTCGAGGCTCATCTGCGGCGACCCTATGGAGGTGAATCTAACGAGGCAAGAGGGAAGACTGGACCCGGAACGTCTTTAAAATACGATTAAAAGAGGGTGGAGGCCTTCGGCTTTGGTCTATATATACGCCGTTAGTGATGGAGGCGTCCCCTGAAAAGAAGATTGAACTCAGTATTGTCATCCCATGTCTCAATGAGGAGGACACGCTTGATATATGTATTGGCAAGGCGCTGCAGGCGATGGGAGAAGAGGGCGTGTCCGGGGAAGTGATCGTCGCCGACAACGGGAGCAACGATGGCTCGCTGGAGATCGCTCGAAAACGAGGCGTCCGAATTGTGACGGTTGAGGAGCCTGGCTATGGCTGCGCGCTCATGGGGGGAATCGATGCCGCGCGTGGAACCTATGTCATCATAGGGGATGCCGATGATAGTTACGATTTCCTCGAGATTCCAAAATTCCTGGCAAAGCTGCGCGAGGGATTTGATCTCGTGCAGGGATGTCGATTGCCTGCGGGCGGAGGGACGGTGGTATCTGGAGCGATGCCTTGGACCCACCGCCACTTGGGAAATCCCTTTTTCACTTTCTTGATCCGCTGGTGGTTCAAATCGCCCATCCACGATGTCTATTGCGGGCTGCGGGGGTTTACCAAATCCCATTACGAGGCGCTCAACCAGAGCTGCACCGGAATGGAGTTCGCGACGGAGATGATGATTAAATCCAGTCAGGTGGCATGTCGGATCGCCGAAGTTCCGATCACTCTTCATCCGGACGGGCGTGTCTTCCATTCTCCTCACTTGAAGACTTGGCGCGACGGATGGCGGACGCTGCGTTTTTTTCTCATCAACTCGCCTCGTTGGCTTTTTCTGGCACCAGGTCTCCTCGCGATCGTCGCCGGCTTGCTTGGCTATGGGTTGGGAATGCCGAGGGCGATGCTCTTTGGGATCAACTTTGATTTGCATACGCTCCTTTTCTCCAGCTTGTTCATCATGTGCGGGTTCCAATCCATTCTCTTCGCCTTGCTCAGCAAGACCTATGCGGTCGAATCCGGTCTTATCGGTCCGGACCCTCGCCTGAAGATGTTTTATTCCTGGGCGACGCTGGAGCGGGGGATTTTGATTTCAGGACTCGCAATGACGCTGGGAGTCTTTCTCCTTGGCTATGCCATTAATGAATGGCGGCTTTCCGACTTCGGCGCGCTCGACTACGGGCGCAACTTGCGCTTGGTGATTCCCGGAGTGACTATCACGGCACTCGGAGCCCAGTTGTTACTTTCCAGTTTTTTCGTGAGTATTCTCGGCATTCAGAGGAAGCGATGAAGGTCTTTGATAAGATCCATGGTGGCTATGTGCACCGAAGACGTGTGCGGGTGCTGGGGGAGATTTTTGCTTCGTTGCTCCCTCGAGATCTTTCGATTCTCGATGTTGGATGTGGCGATGGTTTGCTTGCGGAAGAGATTACCACGGTGCGTCCTGATTTGGAGATGAGGGGTGTTGATGTTCTTGTGCGTGCTGATTGCGCGATCCCGATGACTCCTTTTGATGGGGAGACGATCCCTTTCGGCGACGGAACCTTTGATGTTATCCTGCTGGCTGACGTGCTCCATCATACAAGGGATCCCCGTCTCTTGCTCAGGGAGGCGATGCGTGTGTCGAGACGATTGATCGTGATCAAGGATCACACCCGGAACGGGCTGTTCGCGGGTGCGACCTTGCGGTTCATGGACTCCGTTGGAAATGCTCGCCACGGAGTGGCACTTCCAAATAATTATTGGTCCCAAGAGCAGTGGTCAGCAGCATTCGAGGACTTGGGACTGAGAGTTGATGAGTGGATCAACAAGGTCTCTCTTTACCCCTGGCCGGCGAGCCTGTTGTTCACCCGGAAGCTTCATTTTTGCGCCCTCCTCGCCCCGGGAGATCTCCCTGCCCTGAGTGAGGGAGGCCATTAAGTCGCAGATGGCCAATTCTTAGAGGCCGTCTTTCTTTCTTGATGTTGAAAAGGGCGGTATTAACTTTGATCCGTCTCGGCTTAGTTTCACCTGACCAAACCCTATCATGATCAAAAATTTTATTAAATTGGTGACTGAGTCGCTGACAGTTTTCGGATTTTTCTCGATCACCACTCATGCCGAGGTTTCGGTGTTTTGGGATTTTTCACCGGGAAACGAAAACGGTTGGACCACCGTCAATGGCGTGTCTTGGCTTGATGCCAACGGCGTCGAAGCGGGTCAAGCAAATGGCGTGGGTGGTAACGCTACGGGGAACACCCGTAAAGGTCACGAC
>JAAEZT010000038.1 GCA_018222765.1 bacterium
CATCACCGACAAACCCGCCTCAGCCGGTTGGGCTCCGGAGTTCGTCGTCGACGGGTTCAGCAGCAAATACCGTCTCATCGAGTATCCGCAATACCTGGACCTGCTCGGGCAGCGCGCCACATTGCAGTGCGAGCGAGACTCGCTCAACGAACTGCGAGCCAGCAAGGTGCGCTCCACCAGCCTGGTGTTGGGCTACGGTGGCGCAAGTCTCGGGGCGGTCGCGATTTTCGGCTGTGGTTGGATGCTGGTACGCCAGCGGACCGTCCGGCGCCGCGCGGTGGCGAACCTGCGAGAACAGATCGCGCGCGACCTGCACGACGACATCGGCAGCAACCTCGGGGGCATCGTCTTGCTTAGCCAGATGGGGAGCCGGCATTGTGGAGACACCCAGGCGCGGGAAGATTTTGCGGCGATCAAGGACGCCGCCGAGAAGACCTCGCAGTCGATGCAAGACATCGTGTGGTTGATCGGGCGCGGAGGCGTGGGGCTGCGCGATTTGGTGGCGCGGATGCGCGCGGCGACCGAGATGATCCTCGGCGACACGACTTTATCCTTGAAGGTCGATCTCCCGGATTTTAGCGACTACGAGTTGTCACTGTTCTTCCGCCGCCATCTGTTCTTCGCCTTCAAAGAGGTGCTCAACAACGTGCGCAAACACGCTGCGGCGACAGAGGTCGAGGTGAAAATCGCAATCGTTCGTGGCAACCTGACCTTCGAGATCCGGGACGACGGCGTGGGGTTCGATCCCGAGCGAGCGATCGGGCACGGCAATGGCTTGGCCAACCTCGAGCGGCGTGCCCAGCGACTGAACGGGACCTGTCGTATTCAGAGTTCGCCCGGAGAGGACGCTCGCATTTTCTTCGAGGCTCCGCTAAAATCCCATTCCAAGTGAAGTGAAGGATACCAGCCAAGAGCAAATTCGAGTCTGGCTGGTGGAGGACAACGCCCTGTTCTCCACCAGCGTCGAACGCGTCGTCAACAGCCTCGATGGGATGCACTGTAACGGGCGTTTTACTTCGGTCGAGGCGGCATTCGCAGCGCTCGGGGACGAAGCCGCCCCGCAGGTGATCCTGCTCGACGTGCAGTTGCCTGGAGAGGACGGCATCACCGCGCTGGCAACTTTCCGCGAGCGCGCTCCTGAATCGCAGGTCATCATCCTGACCGTGTTCGACGACGCCGATAAAATTTTCCGAGCAGTGTGCGCCGGGGCCTCGGGGTATGTGTTGAAGTCATCAGGGATCGATCAGATCGGCGATGCCATCCGGCAGGTGATGGCGGGCGGGGCTCCGATGACCCCAGAGGTGGCAAAGAAAGTGCTCGGCGCATTCACACGCCTGGAACCGGCTCCGGACAATCATCGGGACTACCACCTCACCGGACGCGAACGTGACATCCTGCGTCTGATGGCCGATGGGTTGCTTAAGAAAGAAATCGGTGAACAGCTCGGGCTGAGCGTGCACACGGTCTCGACCCACCTCCGTGCCGTGTATGAAAAACTGCACGTCAGCACCAATACCGGTGCCGTCGCCAAGGCCTTGCGCGAGGGGATTATCTGAGGGGTTATACCAGTGAATATTTCCAGTTACTTTTCCTCACCCTTGCCCAACGCGGCCACTGTTTCCAAAGAAAAGCCGCCCCCGGCACCGGCAGCTACACCTGGATGAATCGCATCCGAGAGTTCATGAACCTCGAGGGGTTCAACAAGTAGTCTGGGACCAGCCGTGATCACTGACCCGTCTTGGGGAAAGCACATTATTACTTATCGATCGAGTCGCTTGGCAGGCTGAACTGGAGGATCGAGTCACCGCTCCCAGGTGACTCATGGTTGAAGATCGCGAGATAAAGTTTCTTCCCTTTTGTCGTGAGATAATAGGGCGTCATGCCCTTGGGGACTAGGTCACTAAGGTCCGTCCAATCACCGGTGCCAAGGTCTTCCAGCTTCTTGAAGCGAATGAATTTATTCTCATCGGGATCGGTTCCGTGGGCATAGGACTTCGTAAAATAACTCGTCGCATAAAAATAGCCGTCAAAGAAATCGAGATCGTTGAGCACCAACCCTGTCCTCTTCCACGAGCCTGCGGGCCCGGCACGATTCGTGGGATCAAAACTGTCGTAGATCTTAAACTCTTTTTTCTCCCAATCGACGACCTCCACAACGCGCCCCTTTGCCGAGTTAATGACATAGAGCTTTCCATTCACAAAGGTCAGGGCTCGGGAATATCCCAGAACAGGAACCTTGAGCACGGACTCTTCTTTCCCGATCGCTTTGAAGCGAAAGACATGCCCTGAATTGGGATTGATCGTATAGATCCAACCCGTCTCAGGATCGAGCACGACATCGTGTGGGCGATCCAAGGCAACGCCGGCAATCTTCTTGGTCTGGGCGCTGATCTTATCGCTGGCGGGACTCTTGAAGGCGATGATGCGATGGTGATCGGTATCGTTCAGGTAATAGAGCTGGTCTGCCAGATTATAGACAAGCGAGTGATGTTTTTTAAGCGCGAGCGGCGAAACCTTGAAGGACTTCCTGGGACTTTCACGGTACATGATCTGACTGCCGGTGCAGTCGCTCACGATCTCCAGATCTTTTGCCCCGAAGGCAAGATGAGTGGCCCCCTGAAATTTTGTCGAAGGACTACTTGAAACGTATACTGCGACCTTCAGCCCAAAATTTTCCTGATCGTTCGACTTCTCATCGCTGAAATATGAATTCGTCGACAGAGCGAAGGTGCACACAACTGCCCGGTGGTCGGATGGATAAGGTGAGACAACAATGTCTGCCTTCTTTTTGTTTTCGCCAACAACACTCGCATTTTTCACCTCGACGCCCTGTCCTCTGAAATAAACAAAATCAATACGGTCGTGGTGATCCTTTGGGTCGTCTGGCTTGGTGACAGGTGTCCAAGTGTAACCTGGGTGTTTCATTTCGTCCGGATGAAATACCCGCCAGGCATCGAGAAAACCTTTTTTCGTCATCGCCGAGGAACCTGGATAGGCCACCTTGATCGGGTTCCGCCCCGACTTCGCCGCTGCGGTCGTCCAATCCAGATGGGACGGCTCGTTGAAATCACCGGTGACAAAAACGGGCAGGTCTTTGTTCGAAAGCTTGCCAATTTTTTCCAACAGCTCCTCGAACTGGTGGCCCCGGGTTTTGTTGGCGGCGGCGATCGCTTCCTCTTGGGTCTTGATGGCATCCTTGCCAATTCCCAGCAGCTGGTAGGGCTGATAAGGGTATGGGGTGAGATGCACGTTGAAAACATACACCTCCTGACCCGAGTCCAGCCGGACCCTGACTCCGCCGGAACCCAGCCGGGGTTTGGTCCGTCCGTCGTAGCCTTCAACAATTTCAAAGCGGGTCATGATCGCCGCCGAGCCATGGCTCAAGTATTCCCATCCCAACAAATCCGCCAACTCCTTGGCGTTGCCGCCGATCTCCTGCAAGCCCACGATATCTGCTCCCGCCGCCAGAATGACCTTGGCAGTTTGAGACAATGGTTGTCCGCGCCGCGTGCCACCATGGAGGACATTATAGCTCATGACCCGCAGGCCGGGCTTCACCGTGTGAGATTGGTCAGGATTCGCACTCGTCACGCCAGAGGCGCAAACGAAACAAACCATCACAAAAGCAAGAATTGAAACGACTCTATTTTTCATGATTGAAAGCTGGGGGGTGTTTTTTCAGGGGAGGTTACCGGTTGTTACTCACTGACTACCCGGTAGAACTTGTGCGGATGATTCCGGGTATTAAAAACCACCTGGCTAGTGGTGAGGCTACCCTGCGAAGCGATGCCTTCCCTGCCCGGCACCGCCGTCCAGGGACTCTGCATGTCCGGGGATGATTCGATCCGGTAGGTGCGATCAGCGATCGACGTCCAGGCAATCTGGAACCTTGTGCTATCTCCGTCCTTGCTGAGCTGTTGCCACTCAATGATCTCCGGTTGGTTTGGATCGTCCGTCCCTAGCTCAAAACGCACTGCTGGATCGGAGCTGCTGATAGTGTAAACGATCGCTTCCGGCGTCGAAGCCGACCATCCCTCCGAGACCCCTGGCGCGTATTCCTCAGAGGAGAGCGTCGCCGCGCTGGTTGCGTCCAGATGGACCTCTTCGCCCGGCAAGAGATCGACGGTCACTTCAAACTGCGCCGTGATCCGGAAACCATCGCCCTCGGGAACAGCAGTCGCCAGTCCATCGAAATCGCCGCTGAACACCGGTTCGCCGTCGGCATCCCGGTCGAATACCACCACCCCCTCAAATTCCGTGGGGAAGAACCCGGGAGCCTCGAGATCGATCTCCGCACGGGAGGAGCTGATGCCCTTGGTGCCGACACCCGGAAGGTCGTCCTCGAGCAGGACGGTGAAATCCAAGCTGAAAGTCACCGGCACCGCGACGCCCGGGCTGCCTCCCGCCTTTTGCGGCGTGAACACCACCCGGCTCTGACAATCGAGGTAGGCGGTCTGATAATAGATGTCCCTGGGTGCGAGCGACACTTCGCCACGGTGGGAGATATCGATCCGGGTAATGCCGCCGCCATCTTGGGTGGAGGTCATATTCGTGGCCGAGGAAAAGGGTGCAAGCACACTGGCGGGACGGGGATCCGCAGCAGTGAACATGTCGAGTCCATTGGCAGTGGCCGCAAACAATCCCCCGCGCGTCTCGAACAGTTCGGTCTCCATCAAAAAAAGGAAGTCTGCCGAAAAATAACTACACCCGGCACATTGCATCGTAAGGCCGGCGGGCAGTCCGTTAATGAGATCCCAACAATCCTCGGCTTGTGCAGAAATCGTCCCGTAAAGAGCAGCGACAGTCAGGAGATTGGCAGGGTGTTTCACGTTCATCATTAGAGGCAGCGTGGTGAAGCGATCTTGTCTGTCAATTGCTCTATTTGCTCATAGGCTGGTGCTCCTTTCTCTTGCGCCAAACTTCCCGCGCCCTCTGGACCGACGCCCCCACGGCCCTGACCACCAGTGATTGTTCCTCGACTTTCCATCAATGCACGCCCCAGCCCTTGTGCCAGTTGCCAAATCCGGGTGAGACGTTAAAAATCCATCCCAGTCCTCAATCATCGGATCTGAGGGAAGACCAGAAACTCCGCGCCGCGAAACCTGATTTATTTGAGGCAGGTTCCGATGTGAATTCTTATGAGAGGTGATGTGTGGAGGGACGGAGGAGCCGGCCCCTAAGGAGGCTGTGATCGGCAACAAATAGCCCTCCAGTCACAAGGGAGACTCGCGCCGCATCTCATGCGACAGAAACCACCGTGCGGGTGGTTACTACTCTGGCACCACACCCGTCGGGTTTATCTTCTGCCTGGCAGCTTTAAGCACGGCGACGGCGACCTAAAACGAGAGCCCCAAGACCAAGCAGAATTGCCGCGGAGGGCTCGGGAACCGCGGCGGTCCCATCGAACTGAATCTCGTTGATCATCACCCACTCGGCGGAGTCAAAGATATCGATACGGTAAAATCGCCCGTCGGGCAGGGTCGAAACGTCGATCGAACCTCGCTCGAGAAAAGTATTGGCGAATCCATCGGTCCATATAATAGGATCCAAGGTGACAGGTGCGCTGAAGGTGACGCCATCGACGCTGGAAGAAATCGAGGCCGATTCATTACGCGCGTTGAACGAACTTTCCGTCCAAATGTCGACCGTAGAAACAGTGTGGAGTACTCCCAGATCAAAGGTCACCCGTGGCTGGGGATTGCCGCTGTCTCCTCCAAGGTTCCGGAACCCAACATTTTTGCCATCTTGCCAGTTCCCCGTGCCAAGCACACCGTCGGTCAGTTTGACATTGCCGACATCGGAGAGCGCACCACCCACGAAAGTGGTCGGCTGGGGCTGGGATTCAGCATTCGTGGCATAGACGTAGCCGGAGACAGCAACAAGCGCTCCTTGGGCCGGACTGGCAGTAAGGACAATCGTGAGAATGTGACTTCTGAATTTCATGCGTTATTATGGGTAGATCGCCCATAGTCCTGTGTCTCGACCCCACGGATCGAGGCAAGTTAGACGGGAAATCTTGCAAGCGCCAATATTATCAACACCAATGTCTCGAGGGAGTCAACTACAAGACGACCAAAGTCGCTCTGAATCTGCTCGCGCAAGAGGGCCTATTGGTGGACCAAGGTCTCGGCCGGCGCCGGAACGTCACGTAGACTTTGACATCGGAGACACCTATCTTGGCTTCATATAGCATTTCATTGATAAAATGATCGCAAACGCTGGGGAGATGGGCACCTTTCGAGACATCATTAACGCAGGAATGGAGCGCGTGCCGCCTGATACTGGCTCGCCCCCAAATCCCTCAAAATTTCTCATGAAACACCTCAATCCCGCCGATCAAAGTGGCCCGGGCAATCGTCGGCTCAGCCTTGTTTTCCTCCTTCTCTCATCCGTTCTTCCAAGCCTGGCAAAGGCTGATATTGTCATCAACGAACTGATGGCGCGCAATCGCGGCGCGCATACCAACGCCGCCGGCGACGACCGGGCGGACTGGATCGAATTGCACAACAACGGCCCGCTGCCGGTCGATCTGACCGGTTGGCACCTGAGCGACGATACCTCAAATTTCAGCAAGTGGACCTTCCCGACAGCGAACATTCCCGCGGGCGGCTTCCTTGTCGTGTATGCCGACAGCGCCACCGAGTCGGTGATCTCCGGAGAGCTGCATGCTAACTTCGCCCTCAGCGACGAAGGTGAGGCACTCACTTTGGTCGCCGAGGACGGCGCCACCGTTATCGACGCTATCACCACTTTCGAATTCAGCCCGGGCGAGCTCGGATATCCGCCGCAGAACGAAAACATCTCCTACGGTCGCGATGCCTCAGGCGGCTACGGTTATTTCGACCCATCCACCCCTGGCGCGATCAACGCAGGTGGCGCGACAGACTTCGTTGCCGACACCAGTTTCGATCACGACCGCGGGTTCTACGCCGAGGCCTTCGATCTGGTGATCTCGAGTAGCACGCCAGACGCGGAAATTTACTATACCTTGGACGGCAGCGACCCCGACACGGGCAGCACGCTTTACTCCGAGCCGATCCCGGTCAGCGAGACCACCTGCGTCCGTGCGCGGGCATACAAGGCCGGCCTCTACCCGACCAACATCGACACGCACACCTACATCTTTGTCGCCGACGTGGTGAACCAGAGCCCGACCGGCAACACCCCGCCCACTCCCGACTGGCCGTCGTCCAATGTCAATGGTCAGGTGATCCAGTATGGCATGGATCCGGACGTCACCCAGGATCCAGACTACGCCGATCAGATCGACGACGCCTTGCTCGCGATCCCAACCATTTCGCTAGTGACTAACCTCGACAATCTTTTCCATCCCAGCACCGGCATCTACGTCAACGCAAGCAGCGAAGGAGACGCCTGGGAACGGGTGACCTCTGTGGAGCTTCTGAATCCCGATGGCACCAAAGGTTTCCAGGAAAACGCGGGTCTGCGGATCCGTGGCGGCGCCAGTCGTAATTCCGGAGTTCCAAAACACGGCTTTCGTCTCCGTTTCCGTCGCGAATATGGCACCGCGAAATTGAACTACCCGATCTTCGGACCCGACGGACCCGATTCGTCCAACGGCGTTGACCTCCGCTGTTCGCAGACTCCAGGCTGGCACTACTTCGACGGAAACTCGGTTTTTGCCCGGGATGTTTTCGCCCGGGATCTCCAGATTGCCCAAGGTCAGCCTTCGACCCGGGGTGACAAATACCATCTCTACCTGAATGGCGTCTATTGGGGGATGTACGAGACCCAGGAGAATCTTGAACAATCGTTCATGGCTGAAAACCATGGTGGCGAAGACGAAGACTACGACATCATCGGCAAGAAAAAACATGGCCACACCATCGACGGGTCCGATGCCGCCTATCGGGAGCTTCACGCGATGACCATGGCAGGCTTTTCGGGTGACGACGGCATGGACAACTACTACCGCGCCCAGGGCCTCGAGAGCGACGGGGTGACCCGCAATCCGGCCTACACAAAGCTCCTCGATGTCGAGGCACTCACCGACTACATGCTCGTTCACTATTGGACAGGCGAACTCGACGGGATGGCCGGCAGATGGGGTCTCAACAACTACGTCTGCGCCTTCAATCGCGAGAACCCCGATGGCTTCAAGTTCTTCAAATACGATTCAGAGTGGAGCCTCGACGTCGGATTCTCGAACAACGTGACCCGAACCGACAACAATGGAAATTTCGACAGGTTCAACGCCTTGGTGATCCATGGAAGAGCGGTTCTAAATCCGGATTACCTGATCGCCTTCGCCGACCGCACGCACAAACACTTCTTCAACGACGGCATCATGACGCCAAGCAATGCCCTCGCGCTCTTCACCAAGCGAACCGATGAGATCGATCTCGCCATCCTCGGCGAATCAGCCCGATGGGGCGACGCCAAAACAACCAATTCGCCCAAGACGCGGAACGGCACCTGGATTCCCGACGTCAACCGAACCCGGAACTGGATTTCCACTCGCACCGCGACCGTTCTCAACCAGCTGCGCGCCGCCCGCTGGTATCCGGCTCTCGACGCCCCGGTATTCAACCAACACGGTGGCGAAGTGGCTCCGGGCTTTGGCTTGGAGATCAGCAATACCGAAGGAAACATCTACTACACGACGGACGGCAGCGACCCGCGCCTGCCCGGCGGTGAAATCAACCCGGGCGCCTCCAGGATCTACGGAGCCACCCGCGAGTATATTAATTTCCCGGCTGGTTCCGACTGGAAATACAATGAAACCGGTAACCTCGGCACCGCTTGGCGGGCGAAGGATTTTGACGACTCGGCATGGCCCAGCGGTCCGGCACCACTCGGGTTTGGCAACATCACCGGGACAAGTATCGCAACTCTGGTCAACGTCAGCATCCCGCGCGAACTCACGTTCTACTGCCGCAGGAATTTCGAAATCGAAGACGCTGAATCGATCATCAATGCCGCCATCCAGATTCACGCCGATGGCGGTGCTGTCGTCTACGTCAATGGCACCGAGGCAGCCCGTGATGAAATGCCTGCCGGCCCGATCAATCACTCGACGCTCCCGACTTCAGACGGTAATGAAGGGGTATTCGACACGATCGCCATCGACCACAACCTGCTGGTCGATGGGACGAACACCATCGCAGTGGAAGTTCACAACATCAGGACTACCAGTGGCGACATGGTGCTCGATCTTGCGCTCCTCACCACCCGTCCCAACGAGGACGCGCCCATCGCGATCGACTCGACCACCACGGTGCGCGCTCGCAATTTCGACGAAGGCGAATGGAGCGCTCTCAACGCAGCCACGTTCTACGCCGGCACTCCGGCGACCATGGACAACCTGGTGATCTCCAAGATCCACTACCACCCGAGCGATGCCCAGGGCGAGCTCTCCGAGTTTGTCGAACTGATGAACATCTCCGACCAGGCGGTCGATCTCTCCGGCGTGGCCTTCACCCAGGGGATCGACTTTGCCTTCGGTGATACCGCTTCGCTCGCGCCCGGCCAACGCGCCGTGCTCGTTGCCGACCCCGCTGGTTTTGAGGCCGCCTTCGGCGCGGGCGCGAAGATCCTCGGCACCTTCGCCTCCAGGCTCTCAGACGGCGGGGAACGCCTCACGCTAACTGCCGCCGACGGTGCTCCATTGCAGAGCCTGGGCTACAATGACAGTTCCCCTTGGCCAGGCGAACCCGACGGTGGCGGGTATAGCCTCGTCCTGATCTCGCCGCAGTCCGCTCCCGATCACGAGCTGCCGCAGAACTGGCGCGCCAGCCTCAACCCCGGTGGCGATCCGGGCAGCAGCGACGCCACCCTATTCACCGGTGATCCGGCAACCGACCTCCTCGATTATGCGCTCGGAGATCCGGAAGCGATCGGCATCCGCGTCGTCGACGGCGTCCCCATTTTCGAATTCCCACGCGTCCTCGGCGCAGACGACGTCACGGTGAGCGTCGAACTCTCCAGCGACCTCGTCACTTGGAGCGCCGGGGAATCGGAATTCCTCGGCCAGTCGGAAAGGGTCGGCGATGCGGCCATCTTGCAATGGTCCCTCACCACGGAAGACAATTCACGACAGTATGCGCGTATCGTTGTCTCGTTGAATCCGTAGGCGGCTCCGGGGGCCCGCCCAATTCCATGATCTCGACGATCAACATATCGCTACTTAAGTTTCACGTCTCCCAATTTGTCGTGAAACATTTGGTAGATCGATGACGGATAAGGAGTGGGTTCAATAGCGGCCAGCTCCCGGGCCGCTTCGGCCTCATCGGCCCGACCAAGCTTCCCAAGGATGAGGGCCCTGAGAGATCGCATCTCGACCAGACTTTTACCTGGCTCATCTTCTTTGCGATCGAACTCTTTTTTGTGTGCCTCGATCGCGGTGTCGATATCAGCCAGCGAGGATTCCCAATCGTTCAACCCCATGTTCGCCAGTGCCCGCCCATGAAAACGCGGGGCACGCCAGCGATAGCGCTCATCTTTCCCGGGGAGAAAGGGACCCGAGAAAATCTTTTTGGCTTTCGTAAATTCACCTTTGGCCAAGGCCCGGTAGGCAAGTTCGGTGTCGCACACTTCGATGTGAACCCCCATCGCAAGCCGAATCGCAAAGGGGTAACCGAAGTCAGATTTGTAGACGAACCCGGAAGTGTGCCAAGCGACCGTACCATCACGCCGAAGAAGATAAACATTGGGGATACGGTCTGAGGACAGAACGCCCAATTGCCGCACCAATGGGTTACTCAAACCACCCGGAACCATCGCTGCGCGGCAGGGCCATTCGTTCTTCTCCATCAAGCTCCGAACCCGGTCGGCATCGTCGCAGAGAAACGCTGCGATCACCTCAACTTCTTTATGAACGTGGCGCTCCGCGAATTCAAAGGCATAGTTCATGACATTTCTCAGCGGGTCATTCTTTTTCTGAGGTTTCCCATTCTTATCCAGGGGAATTGGAAAGTCCGCTCCGGGTTCAGCTGGTGGCTCGACGAACATCAATAAGGTTAATTTGTCCTGCGTCTCTCGTGGCAACTTCAATGCGCCACCATCAAGCGTCTTCAACTCGATCTCAGGCAGGCGCTCGGTCATCGGGTCCAGCCCGTGGTTGACGGCATGTTCGCGGGGCGAGACGATATACCCGTAACGAGCTCTGACCCGACGCTCGGGACGCGAGAGTTTCACTTTCAGAAGGTCCAGGCGGTGATAACGATCGCGCAAAAACGCCGCCACTTCCCACACCCTTGAATCACTGGCCCCCTTCTTGAGGAGAGCTTCACGGTAGTGTTCGTGCAATTCCGGCGAGTTCGCATCGAGAGCGAGAATTGCTGCTGCCGCATGAGCAATTGCGCTCCCTCCTTCCCCGTCGACCAAGGCAGCCAGAATCGATCTGGCATCACCGCGTTGACGGAGCGCCTCTTTCGTCAAACAGAAGCGCGCAACAATGTCGGCACCGCCGGGCAGGGACGTCGCCAATAAGGCGCGGGCTTCCTTGGCAGCTTGTTCGAAATATTTGGGATTAGCGGCCATCTTCCACATTCCCAGCAAAGCGATGATCCGGCGATTGCGGACTCGCCACAAATCGGGATCCTGCGGATGCTTGGCAATCACGTCCGCGCAAAGTTTTAAGACCTTCCCGTAGTTTGCCAAGGCCTCCTCGCGAGTGAGCCGATAGCGCAGCGGAGCACTGACAAAGCAATCTTGAATCGCACGGAGAGGTTCGGCCAGCCCGCCGGATTTTGGGGTTTCGGGATTAGCCACTAGAAAGTCGCCAATGAACAAGGACTGCAACTGCGCCTGGTAACGCTCGCTGGTGAGCCTGACATCGTCGAACCGATAAGGGTTCACCTTCGTTCCCTGATGCCCTTTGTAGTTCTCCGTCGGCGACAGCAAAGTATATCCATAAGCATTCACCAAAATACTCACCGGCTCTCTTCGACCATAGGTTCGGAAGGCCTGGTTTTTCTTTCCACCGGGAAGTTGGAGCGCGGTCCATTTCAGTCCGAGCGCGCGCAGCGTCGATTCGCCCGCGTCCGGCAACTCATCGAGATTGAAACTGTAGAAATCAAAGCGACCCGGATGAAGCTCCTCATACTCGTTGATCTGTTTCAGGGCGCCCTCGAAACCCTCCGTCTTCTTCGTCCAGAACACCATCAAGCAGGGATGCCCCAGACGATCGGCCGGGAAGCTCAACGAGATTCCGTCCGCGCGGGTGAAGGTGCCGCGAAAAAGCGCCTCAATACGACCGGCGGCGAGACTTTTGCGGCGGAACTCGATGACGCCATGATGGTCGGAAAAACGCTCCTGCATCGTGCGCAGGATCTGCATTTCCAAATCGAAGGCCTCGAGCTTCGGCGCGATCTGCGAGGCCAGCATCAGACTTTTCGCCTCACCCGGCGTGTCGCGGTAACGCGCGATGAGTCCCTGGAGTGCCACGGCACGCTCCTTCACATCCGCCTTCTTGATTGATTGCGCCCTCTCCATGAGCAGCAAATCCGCCTCGAGGCGAAGGTCCGCCACCTCATCAGGCGCGCCGGCCAACTTGGTGCAGGTTTCAAGAAGAGCATCGCGATTTTCATTGGAGTTTTCCAGGGCGAGGAGACGCTTCTGGCTCTGGAAAACGACCTCCAAGACACGGTAGCGCCCGGGTGCCGCCGGTGATGATTTCAAGAGCTTTTCCCCATCGCGGACAACGCCTTTGTAGGCGCGACGCATCCTCGTCTTTGAAGATAGCTCGCCCGCCTCGGCCAGTTCCTTTTGCAGCGAGACGATCTCCTTGTCGGACAGATCGTCGGCAGCCTCCTGCGATTTCGCGACGCTTACGGAAAATCCTGTAAGAAGAAATGCCACCAGAAATAGGTGAGTTCTCAAAGCGGTCATGGGTTTATTTTTTCTCGTTCTCTTTTACTGTCCGCCTGCCTAATTCACGGGTTTCAGTTTGAACTTCTTAATGCTAAGTCCTTTATTCGGGGCTCTCTGGGTAAATGAGATCCGGTTGCGTCCTTCTTTCAATTCAAGCTCAACGGGTTCGGTATCCATCCAGTCGGCTTTGGTGTAGGGAATGTCGACATCGACGAGAGTTCTCCGGTTGATGCGAAGCAGGAATTCCTGATTCATTGTCACCGAACATACGTGGCCCGAAAATTCATACTTACCGGCTTTGGGAATTTCGATGGTGTAACTGAGTAACTCCGGGCGGCGGCCTGCCAATCCGTAGTGCACTTGCATTCCGCCATCGATGCTCTCCATGAATCTTATCTTTTCACCATTCTTCGGTGATCGACATGCCGCGACGGGAATGGTGATTGTGCCATCCCCGGCCACGGTGATCTTTTTAAATTCCTCGGGAATTTCGATCTCTTCAACCTCTTCCTGCTCGCTACTCACGTTCGATTCCGCAAGCTCCTCACCGGTGGCTCCGATGTCTTCGATTTTCTGATCTTCGACAATGGCCTGTCGCTTATAGAATCCAAGCAATCGCCAAAAGCCACCGCTTGACCCGAAGTCGCCTGGAGCATCTTCAGCCAATGCTTTCCCCAACCACTCACACATCAGCGCCTCTTTAAACCCCTTGGGATCTTCTTGTGCCTGTGATGCCAACAAAAAATCCATGGGGGGCATTCCATTGATATGGCTGCAGAAATAAAAATGTGGACCTAGGACCGTGGTCCATCCGTCCGGAGTCCAGTGCGCCATGGCACCATGACCCGGGGAGGGTGCACGACGAGAGGGGATCCCAAATGCGTATCCCGAAATTTGCCCCACGAAGGCACGCGGCCCACAAATGCCACCCTCGAGGAAAAACTTTTGGATGTTACTCAGCTCGGCCGGCATCCCGCTTCTGTCGACATTGCTGGTATAAGGAATGTCACTCCTAACAATCCGGCAGTAGCGCCACCGGTATTCCAGACGAGTGTGATCGGGACGGTAGTTGCGCAATACCTTTCTGATCCAGTCGATATCTTCAAGCGTGTAGGAATCTGGAAAAACAAAGCGATAGTTCCACCCTGTCCCACCCAGTTTGGAAAATGCGGGATCCAGAATTCCTTCGTCGTAGGCCTTCAGGTAATTCAGATAATACTTAACCAACGATTCGGCCGCGGGAACATCGGGATAGACATAAGTGTCGCCCGTATTCTGAAGAGACACGGCCAGAGCCCATGCCTGAAAGAACCCCTCGTGAGAACGTTTACTGGCTTTCTGGATGGCGGTGTAATTTCGCATCGCCTGACCGTAATTTCCGCCACTGGCACCTCCCATCGTCATGGCCTGCACGACGAGTTTCTCATTACCAAGGAGTTGATCGATCAACGCTTTTTCGTCTTCGCCCTTTTGGGCAAACCCAGCCAGGCGCTCCGGCGTAGCATCAGTGAGGAGTGCGAGCTTTGCCATGGATGCAAGCGCTTCGTCCCCGGTGAGAAATGTTTCAATGTCCTTCATCACGACTCTCGCTGCCGTAACAACCCCTTTCTGTTTTTCAACAAAGGCAGGATTGTCCGGGCCGTATTTCACGGCGACTTCCTTGCCCATGACAATCTTGTTCACCGGTGGAACATTTCCAAGCGTGCCGAACTGCTTAGTGAACTCCGCTTTCTTTTTTTCATCCACCTTGGGTTCTAGGCCCGTGATCGTGTCCTTCAGATCAGCCAGCATCTTACGGTAATGTTCCTCGAGTTTCTTCCCTTCCGGACTCAGGCTGACCGGCGCTGGTTTCGCCGCGGCAAGGATTGATGTCGATAAGGCAAGGATCATCGTGATCCACACATTTTTGATAAGGCCGTGTTTCTTCATAATTCTAATCGTTCTTTGTTGTCTCAATCTGATCTTCGTTGCGCGTTTTCCACTCCTTTAACTTCTCATGAAATGACTTGTAGACGCCCGGTGGAAATTCTGTGGTCGGCTTGGTATAGCGTTCGCGAATTGGAGCCGCTTCATCATTGCGCCCGAGCTTGGAAAGAATCTCTGCTTTGGTAGTCCAGAGCTCAATCAGGATTTCATCAGGGTTTGTCACGGTAACCTTGGCCGCGTCCTTGCGCCAATTCGGTGCCTTCTCTCTTTTTCGCCCTGGTAAGTATTTTAAATTCTGCGCTTCGATTGCCACCTCGATGGACTCGAGCGCGGCTTTCCAATCCTTCATCGCCATCAATGCCAACGCCTTCCCATGATAGCGCGGCGGTCGCCAGCCGAAACGATCGGGATCCCAGGGGAGATAGGGCCCGCCGAAGATACGCGCGGCCTCTTTGAAATGTCCCGTATTCAAAGCCTCGTATGCCGTTTCCATCTCACTGGCCTCGATGTGGACTTTTGCCGCCAGCAAGTTGACAAATTTTTCGGCATCGCCATACGGCAGTCCCGATGCACGCCACGCGATGGAGCCGTCACGCCGGAGCAAGAAGACGTTCGGGATACGATCCGCCGAAAGAACACCCAGTCGGCGCACTATCGGATTCGCGAGACCACCCGGCACAATGGCGGCCTGGCAAGTCAGCTCCCTGCTTTTCATCAGGGCATGAAGATGTTCCGCGTCTTCGGATAAAGAGGCTACGATCGTGGTGAGATCTTTGTTGAGATGCTTATCTTGAAGGTCGCACGCAAATTGGAGATAATGATGGTGTGGCTTTTTGTCTTCCTCTTCCCCGAGATCGACAGGAAACTCCGCATCGGGTTCGGCAGACGGCTCGGCAAACACCAAGAGCGTCAGCTTGCCTTTGGTATCCTGCGGGAGAGTCAGGGTTTGCCCGTCGAGAGCCTTGAGCGTCATGGTCGGCAAGACTTCCTTCATCGGGGCCGTGCCATGATTAATCATGTAGTCGCGCACCGATTCACGTTCATTCTTGATGTGGTTCGCCCTCAACAGGCGGTAAGTGTATACCCGGTCATGAAGGAAGGAGACCATGGACCACAGCGCAGGATTCCCCCCATCTGGCGCTGCCAGCAGTGGGGCGCAGTAACGATCGTGCAAGTCCCTTGAATTGGCGTTCAGGGCCAGAATCGTCGCCGCGGCATAGGCCAAAGAGGGAGCTTCAGCACCGCCCGTTTTCTTGATCAAATCCTGAATCACTGACTCGGACTCCAAACCCCCAAGCCGGAGTGCTTCCCTGGCGAGACAAAAGCGCGGCACGATATCAGCCCCGGGAGGCAGCTTTGCGGCCAGAGAAGCCTGCGCCTCTCGGACTGCTTTTTCAAGAAACCTCGGCTCTCCGGCAAGATTCCACATGCCCAGCAAGGCGATGATCCTTCGGTTGCGCACCATCCAGAGATCTGGCGCACCCGGATGTTTTCCGACAGCCTCGCCGCACAATTTCGCAGCCTTCTCGTAGTTCGCCAGCGCCTCGGTGATCGTCAGTCGGTAGCGAAAAGGTGCCGGAGTAAAACATTCTTGAATGGCTTGCAACGTCTCGGCGGGAACTTCCCCGGTGGTCCCAACAAGCTTAACCCCAGAATCTGCGACCAGAACATCGCCGATCAAGAGCGACTGCAATTGCGAAAGAAATCGCGCGTTATCCAAACGGCGATTCAAGGTCGACATCACCAAGGGAGCACCGCGCACGCCCAATTTGGCCTGCTCCGCCGCGTTCAGCAAATTCGGTGCGAGGAGAGCATAACCGTAGGCGTTGACAAAGACGCCGACGGGATCATTTACCACGTAGGCACGATAGGTCTGACTCTTCTTACCTCGAGGTAAGCGCATCACCGTCCAGGCAAGGTCCAGCGATCGCAGCGTCGATTCTCCCGCGTCGGGTAATTCGTCAACGTTGAAGCTGAAGACCTCAAATTGGCCCGGGAACTGATCCTCCTGCTCCTTGATCATCTTGAGGTAGTCCTCGAAGCCCGACGTCTTCTGCGACCAAAAAACCATGAGACTTTGCCGCCCCATCAAGTCAGCCGGAAACCGCAGAGTCACGCCGTCAGAACGCATAAAAACCCCTTTAAATAGCACCTCCATTCGACCGAACCCGAGGTGTTTGCGACGGAACTCAATCACCTCCAGATCGCCGGCGAAACGTTCACCCAAAGCGTCTAAGATTCTCTTCTGCAATTCGAACGCTTGCAGCTTCGGAGCAATCTGCGCGGCCATCATCAGGCTCTTCGCCTCACCCGACGTGCCGCGGTATCGGGAGACCAATCCCTCGAGCGTTTCGGCACGCTCTTTCACATCTGCGTTCTTTGCCGACAAATCTCGCTCCGACAGCAATAGATCCGCCTCGAGGCGCAAATCGGCAAGCTCGTCAGGCGCCTCGACCAGCCTGCTACCAGTAACGAAAAGAGCTTCGCGGTTACGACCGGAATTTTCCAAAGCCAACAAACGCTTCTGGCTTTGAAAGATGATTTCCAGAACGCGGAATCGACTCGTCGGCGCGGTTGATTTTTTAACAAGGTCTTCTCCATCGCGAACGACGTTCTTATAGGCGCGACGCTTCCGAGTCGATGAGGATGCCTTTCCGGCTTCGATCAGTTCCTTCTGTAACGCGGCAATCTCCTTCTCCGGGAGGCCGGCTACCTTCTCCTGTGCAGGACAAAGCTGAGGGAAGGCAAGCGCAACACTTGCCGCACAAATGGCAAGGAATTGCAAATGCTTCGATTGCCCTGTCATTACCTCTGATAGATTGGGATGTAACGATGCGGAGTGGCAAGAATGATGATCGCCATGGGTGTCGAATAGCCTCCCCCTCCATGCCCGCGGCCTTTGTCCCAAGCCCCTTTCTCATTTTGTCTGGTGATAAGCGCGTCGCGAATTTGAGGATACCACTTCGCATACTCATCGTCGCCCGCCTGCACCATCGCCTGGATCGCGTAGTAGTGGGTGTAGTAGTAGTAACTCCCTCCTCCGGTGATGATGCCGGGAGCCTGGCTCTTAAGATGACGCAGGGCGGCGCTGGTCATTTCAGTGTCCCGCAAGCCCGCAAGCTGGGCGGTGTAGGCTCCGCCCGCAGTGCAGGCCAAGGTCACTTTACCGCCCCGGGGAGTATAGGAAAATCCGCCGGTTTGGGGGTCTTGCGCACTTTCCAAATACTTGGCCACCTTGGCGATCGTCTCGTTCGGGACATAGATCCCCGCCTGGCGGGCGGAGGCCAAAGCGTGGAAAACAGTCTGGGTGCACGAGGTGTCTTCGCCGCCGTCCGCCTGAGGTTGGTAGCGCCAACCACCCCCGGGATTCTGTGAACGTAAAATCACATCGACGGCCCTTTCGAGGGCCCTCTGGATCGCATCATCGTCCTCGGGATCGCGGGCCATCCCCCACAGTTCCGAAAGCGCCAGAGTGGCAAGCCCGTGTTCATACATCACCGTGCCAAGGTAGCCATCGGGCCGTCCTTTTGCCTCCTTCAGGAGCCATTTCATCCCGCGATCCAACTGCTTCCCATATTGACCAAATCCGGGGAAGTGCGCTTTCGACATGAATGCCATGAGGGAGAGCGAAGTCATTGCCACGGCATGCCCACCTTCTCCGTTGCTGTCCCAGGAACCATCTTCTTTTTGAATCGTCAGGAGATAAGCGAGCCCCTTGTCGATGGCGCGCGAAGCCTCGGCACTCAGCTCGGGAGCTCCATCCTGCTGAGCCGATGCGGAACCGAGCAGGAGGAGGGTCAGGCAGCCAACAACAAGGGCGATCACGAACTTCCGAGACTCGACACAAAGAAGTTTCGAGAAACTCCGTTTTCCGGTCCGGTGATCTACCGCGCTAAGATTAGTGTCCATTGTTTTCTATTCGTGGTTTCTCAATTTATTCCGTCAACTGCTCGTAATAATCCTTGAGGATCTCACGGTATTCGAGGGGCAGCTCGCGCGCGAAGTTTTCATTTAAGGCGGCGCGGTCGCGGCGTCCAAGCACCTCCCATTCGAGACGTCCGCCCTTGGGGCGCTCTCCGGTGAGAGAGCCGGGGAGGAAAAGTTGTAACTCGCTGTCATCGGGTTCGGCATCGTCGGAAGGCGAGCCCGGTTCCGGCGGAGGCGGTGGGGGCACGTCGACATACTTTAGAGCATACTCGAGGATGAAATAGCGCAGAGCATCAGCCGCCTGATTCTGGCTGGTGATGGCCGCGTCACGATCGCCGGACTCCAACTTCGCGGCGGCTTCGGCAAGATGACGGTAGGCTTTCCCGATATTCGGATGCGGCTCGGGTGCCGGAAGAGTCGGAGCTGGAACGACCTCCTCAGTGACGGGCTCGGGAGTCAATCCTGGCTCGGACTCGGCAACGTCGAACGGACAAGCATCTTCGGGAACTTCGATCACCTCTTCGGTAAGAGGCACATCAACGGGCTTAACAGGGACAACGGGAGCTGGTGGTGGTGGCGGAGGGAAGAGCGCTTTGCACTGATCTGCGAGCTTGCCTTGCAAAGCAGCAAGACTAGCCAGTTGCGCTTGCGCGGCAGACTGGGTCTTACGCGCAAGGTCCTTGTGATGTGCTGCGACCGATAACGCGGCATTAAGCATTTTGACCTCGTCCGAGGGCTCTTCGATGATCGCTCCGGCCGGTGGTGGCGTAATGAGGTAAGCGAGGTTTTCCATCAATAACTGCATGTCCTCCGTATCCGCAGCGAGCGCATCGAGCGCCTCCTCAACTTCGGCTTCAGATCCTTTCTCTGAAATCGTATCAACCAAATTGCTCGCGGTATCCGCGTAGCGATTCTCGCCGGTGAGCTTTTGCAGGTTACTGCCAAATAACTGGGCTTTCTTTTTCAACTCCACTGCATCCGGCGCTCCCTCTTCCTGTTCCTGCCGCTGCCGCATCCTCGTCCGGATGACCGCGCTCTGCGGCATGGCCTCATACATAAATTCAGTAAGCTCGAGGAGGTAACGATATTCCGGAGTCACCTTGTCAATCTTCGCCCGTAGGTCCTGTAAGGATTCCACCACAAAAGATTGCGCGTCGAGCGCCTCTTCGAGATCGTCCTCTTCCAAGCCGATTGCGGCTGAGCTCATGTCTTCTTTGGCGAAGACCATCACCGTGCCGCTTTCGATCTTGTGCGCCAGAGGATCGAGGGAAGCCAGCACTGCGTCTACCGCGTGAATTAAGTTTTTCTGCGGGATAATCAGCCCCGGATAGTCTTCCGGTTTGGCCTTTTTGGTAATTCCAGTCAGCTGAACTTGCTCGTCCTCGATCTCAGTCAACAGTGGACTTGGAGCAAGGGCGCTTGCGGTAATTCCGAGCACCCCGGCGAAGGAAGATCGCGTTGCCGTCAGTTCCTCAATGAGAGTATTGGCCTCCTCAATCGCATCGAGCGCTTGCTCCTTAAGTTCGATCGCGTCCCCGGGTTTGTTGTCTTTGAGCAAAGGCGTGGCCGAACTGACAGAGCGCACGACTCGGGCGAGGCTCTCGAGCAGTGGAGAATATTCATCATTCGGCGACCCTTGAGATTCGCTCCAAAGGACGATGGCTTCCCGGAACCCCTTCGCATCCTCGGCTAAGGCCTGATTCAAGACCGAGAGAGCGGCCGTATTAACCTCATCATCGGCAGCGTCCTCCACCTGCTCGAGCATCACCAGCAAGCGCTCCTCAAGCATGAACAACTGTGCCGTTTGTTTCCCGAAGCTGTTGATCGAAGCCTTCATCTGTTCCTGCTGAATCATGGCCTTCATACGGTTGCGAGTAATTTCGGCCAGCTCAGCAAAAGCGGTCTCGGCACCTTGTTGATGCACAGCCGCAGCCTTGCGATCCCCCGCTTTAATTTGGACCAAGGCCGCCTGCATTGCCGTTTCGGCGGAGGCTAACAAGCGATCAACCGGAGGAGCGGCGGGTGCAACGGGGTCGAAGAGCTTGGGGCGATAGGCCGGAATCTCCGGCATGAGCAGTAACTGGATTCGCCGTTGGAGATCGGACTGGGATTGGGCGATAGTCGATTTTCGATCCGAAAATTCTTCTCCCGTTATGGCGGCACTTTCTTCCCTGAGAGTCTTATGCCCGGCAGCTTGCGCGGAGAATAGATCGCGGGCAATCGTCAGCGCTTCGTACTCGGCTCCGAGTCGCAAGCGAAACTCAGCATGTAGCAAAGCCGCGATGACCTCCGCTTGCAGACTCGCCGCTTTTTTGAATTCCGCTTTCGGAACGAGCGCGGCAGCTTCGCGCATCTTGGCATCGGCCCCCGAGCGAATCAGCCCGTTAACGAGGCGAGACAAATTAAAGGCGGTCAGGGCATCCACGCTGGTGCTCTCTTTGTTACGCGGCGTGGCTGCCAGCAAACGGGCCGTCTCTTTTGCCACGACAATTTGTGCTTTCTCCAGGTCACCCCGGTCGACATCGTCTCCGCTGATTGTTCGTAAGCGAAGGGCGGCTTGGGTCTGGGCCGTGGCGTGCAGCTCGCGGGCCATGACATCAGAAGCTTCAGCAAATCCAAGCTGCAAGACGACGAGACCAAGCTCACGTGCCGAGCTATTCACCATGTCGATGGCTGCTACCGGACTCTTCTCCTTACCGTCATCCACCGCGGCAATCTCCCGCAACAAGGAAGCCGCCCGTCCGAGATATTCGTCGCCGATCCGGGTCAATGAGGCGCCGAGTTTCACCAGCGACGCGCTCTCGGCCTCCTCGGAAACCTTGTTCGCAATGAGATCTTCGACCAAGGCATTGATCCGAACGCGAATCGCACCGAGACGTTCGCGCATTAGGTCCTGCCGCACCGCTTCCACCTGGCAGCTCTGCACGAAAACGTCCGTCGATGGATCAAGATGACGGATCACATCATGCACCCCGCGCTCCTCGCGGTAGATCGTGCGAATCTGGCTGAGAAGACGACGCTTCTGCTTTTCGATCTGCGCGAGATAATCTTCCTTCGACAAAAATTGCACCCGACGGGCACCCGAACGCACCCGGTGCGGGCCATCTGGTTTCGGGTAGCGGTCGGCCACCTCAATGGCAAAGGAAACGGTATCCCCAATCACGAGATCGGGGAGAGCTTCCCGATAATCCCAATCAATTTTCTGCTCGCCACCATCACCATCTTCAGGCGTCGGCAGGGCAATCTTTTTCTCCCCCGTCTTGTTGACCCGGTAAACAATGAAAGCCTCGCCGAGCCCGTGATCATCGCGGCCGCGGAAGGAAAAATCGATCTCGCGTTCCAGCGTAGCAAACAAGTTTCCAGCGGGTGAAGTCATGTCGACGCCCGGAGCCCGATCCGGAGCCACCTGCAGGTAGTGGCGCGGACTGGAAAATTTGAACCCGTGCTCCCTGTCTACCCACCCGAAGCTGTATGCCCGAGAGCCGGCGGCCACCTGCTGCATCGTGACCGAGCGACCGTCCTTCCCGATTTCTAGCGGAAACGCCTGCCCTTCAGCAGGACGAAACTCGGCATCCCCCACCGCACGATCAAGGGTGAGTCTCCAACGAATTTTAGTACCTTCCGGCACGGTAAGGGTCAGCGCTTCGACGCTCTCAATGGGACGTCGGGTGTAATCCGGGAACTCGAGAGTGACTTCGGTGCGTTCGATCCGGGGCGCCGATATCACCTGCACCGTGTGCCAATCGCTCTCGGCGTCGCCGGCGACAATTCGGTATTCGAAGCTACGGAACACCGTCTCGGCCTCGTATGCGCAAACTCCGTCGGTAACCGCCAGCTTACGCTCCCTCGGCTTACCATTGCCGGTGCGCAAAATGATTTCGGCGCGATCTGGAACTTCACCCGAAATCTTTGCCACAAGCCGGAAGCCCTGACCCTCCTTCACAATCCGATCTCCCTCATTAATCTCGATCAAGGTGCGCGTAGGATACTCGATGGCCAACCATGGAGTGAAAATGCGACCAAAGCCAGCGGCCATAAACGCTCCGTTGTAGATTGCCAACCCTCCGATGATCAGCACCGGGATCAGAGCAAGAAGGATGAAGCGGCCGAATCCTTTGAATGAGACTGCATCCTTAGCCCGAAGTGGTTCAGCGGCTTCCTCGGCCAAGCGACAGGTTTTTTCCCGCAGCGTCTCGGACCCATTGGAGGGTGACCCGGAATCCCTAAACTGTACCGCCGTCACCAGCAGACTCTCCATTCCGCCATGCTTTGTCTCCACTTGAAGGGCAGTATGAGTCGCGTCGTATTTCCGCAGGTTTCGCCAGCCATGCTGCCATGCTTTTAAAATCGCAACGACAAGCAAGAGGACCAGAGCCAAAACGCGCCCTGCCGCCGGGAGATCCAACAGCCAGTCGACTGCAATCCCAACCAAGAACAAAAGCATCGCCCAACGAAAAAAGGTGAGCAAACCGGTCGTCCGGTGTAGCTTTTGATCGCGACGCCACACTTCCATGAGACGTGCATCGAGAATTTTGCGTTGGTTGGGTTCGCTCATGAGAGATCGTATTTTCTGCGCAAAATCCACTCAAACCCCAACAGAGCAACCAACAGCGTGGCGATCAAGACGTTGTCCCAGAGGGGCCGGTCGGTGCGGATTGTGGTGGTATGCGGTTCGCGGCTAAGTAAATCGGGCAGTTTTTTAAGATCGAGGATGCTGAGGCATTCCCCTCCGGACAAATCGGCGATTCGGCGGAGGTGTTCGATCTGCATGTCGGTGTTCGCCAATTCGGGCCTGAGATCGGCGACCTGAAATTCGGCGGTATTTGAAAGCGGTCGATCGGCCGTATTCGCTTCCACACGATAACCACCCGCGCGAGGCGGTGAGAAGTAACCTTCATAGAGCCCGGGATTCGAAGCGTCGGGGCGGAGAGTAACCCGCTGCGGTTCGGCGCCCGTCGCATCTGCGTCGAGCGCACTGACCTCGATCTCGAAACCCGGCTGAGTGAGCGGTTCGTAGTCTTCGTCGAGAAGGTGCGCATAGAGCATGACCTGGCCGCCAACCGGATACGTGACGCGATCCGTTTCAAGACGAATCTGCTTATGCTCGCCCATGAGCCTCGACAGGGTGAGGAACTGGACGCACTGGGACCAAACACGCCAATGATACTTGTCTCCTGTTTTGAAACGCAATAACCACAGACGGTCGGTGGCCATCATCATGCATTTCCCGGTTCCGTATCGCTGCCATGAGACAAGCGGGTAGCGGTCGGCACGGGATAGGGTATCGGAGAGTTCCGCCAGCACCGTCGCTCCGGGGCGCGGCGCGAGAAGCGGTGGAATGCGGTCGAGTGGCGCAACCCTGCTCCAAACGAGATCGTTCTCATCCTGGTCGTTCTCCAAGGTCATCACGAGGCTGCTGCGTCCCTCCGGCGTGAGCACGGGATAGACACTATCATCGACATCTTCCCAATCCGCCTCCGGATCAAACTCGACCGGCAACATGCGCTCCACCGGCGTCCCGGCGTAACTAGCGGGAGCGAAACGGGAACCACAAAGCATGAGCAAAGATCCACCACGCTCTTTGACCAATTCCTCGAGCCGTAAGAATGCCTCCGCCGAAAAGAAGGACGAATCGACGTCGCCAAGGATCACAAGGTCGTAAGAGAAAGCCTCCTCGCGATCTTCAGGAAATTCCGCGATGTATTCGGACGAATTTTGCGCCAACTCGGGTTGGGCACGGGTGGCGATGAAAGTGGCGTTGATCCGCGGATCGCGTTTCAGCATGGCGCGCAAGTAGCGGAATTCCCAGCGGGCGCTTCCTTCGATACAGAGCACGTTGATCCTTTCGTTCACAACCCGAACACTGCGCGCCACACGATTATTCGCTGCGGTGGCTTCGTCGGCAAACGGTTCGATCGCGACCTCGATCCGCGCTGCACCTTTTTCGGCGACATCGACATTGAAAAAGATCTCTTCAAACTGCAGTCCGCCCGCAAGCGTGACACTCTGGCGGACGACACCCCGCCCATTGAGGCTCACCGTCAGATCGGCGACGCGTTTCTCGTAGCCTTTCGATTGCAGTTGAACACGAATCGGAACCTTATCACCGGTAAAAGCGACGTCCTGCATAATGATGTTGCGGATCGAAACATCGTCCGGATCGGCGATTCCCATCGGCACGGTGTAAACCGGGATCCCGCGCGCGCCCAGATCACGCACTGCCGCCTCAACGCGCCGCGACGAAGTATCGAGCCCGTCCGAGACTAAAACGACACCGGCTAGGGACGCGCCGCGTTCCGTCTTCACCACCGATTCCAGCGCTCCCGCAATCGAGGTCCCTTCTCCGTCAGCCTGCATCTTCGGCAGTAAATCGACGTCCTCCCCGTTGTTGCCACCGACACGTTGCAGAGTCTCGTCAAAACCGTAGTAACTGACATCGAGATCTTCGGCGATGGAATCAAAGATCGGCCGCGCTGACTTCGACAGAAAGTTCATCGCCAAATCCAAGCGAGAGGCCGCAGCGACAGCTTGGCGTGATTTGTCCGCAAGCGACATGGCGCTGCGATTGATCTCCTCCGGTGTTTCCGAAAGCGGCAGAATTCCGAGTGCGACCGCCGCCTCACCGATATCTCCGGAACGTTTGCGCTGGTCTTTGACCGACATACTCTCAGACACGTCGACGAGAACCGGAAGGCGACGCTTCTCGGTGTGCGTTTTCGTGATGGTCGCGGTCGGCTCGAAGAGGACAGTCACAATCAGGGCGAGAACCAGCAAGCGAGTAAACGCAAGTGAGATGCGAACCCATGTCGGTAAACCTTGGCGACGGCAATAAAGAAAGAGGGTCAGCAGAACCACGGCAGCAAAAGCCGACAGCATTACAGTATGGGGAACCGGGCGCCCCCAGAAGAGCCGCTCAATCTGTCCTTCGCTAAAAATCCATGCAATCATCTAGGCACTTTCGGGGTTTGCCGCAGGGGGCCTTGTTTGTTTCTTGTCGGCCGCCGACCGCCTCGACATCCATTTTGCCAACAAGCTCTCGAGCACCAGCAATCCGAGTCCCACCAACAAGAGGTGAAACCAGAACGATCGCCCGGCGCGGGACTCTTCGACGGTATCGAGAAGATCCGCCTCCGACTCAGCCACCATGACCTCCGTCCCGTCAAATGTGCGCGCTGTTTCCGCCGCAGAAATACAACTCACATCCGATTCGCTGGTATCGACATTGACTGCCACCGGCAGGCCGGGTGCCTGCAGACTGACCCGCGCGAAGTAAAATCCTGACTCGCGGGCGTGCTCCAACATGGCCACATACTGGCTGCGGTGCTCGCTGACCGGGACAGAAATGGTCTCGCCTGAGGGGGTGTCGAAAACGGCCTCGCTTGCATCAGGCTGATCGACGTAGGACAGCGAAAGCGAATCGCCTACAAGCCGCGGCGTCTCAAACTCCCGGGCGGTGAGGTAGGTCACCATCTGCTGCAAGACCATTGGGAACACCGGGGTGACCGCCAGGTTGTTCCAGGCGGAATCGGCCGAACTTGTAAACATGAAGACCTGCCCGCGCCCAACCGAATGCTCCAACAACAACGGCTCCGCCGTACCAGCGAGGGACATGACCGTCGAACTGGTCGCAGAGGGTTTCACCTGCAGAACTTTGCGGAAGCGCGTTTCGCTGAGAAGGTCCTCCGGCAGAGAGCGCAACGGCCGGCTCACGGGATGGTCGGGCATGGACGGGTCGAGTGGCCTGCCCACACCGAGCGCATTCCCAGTGCTCACCGTTTGCTCGATCACGGCCGGCAGCAGCGAAATCCCATCGAGCGCAGATCGCTTATTCCAGGTAGAAGAATCAATCTTGTCGCCCGCAAACCAGATCAGACCGTGGCCAGCACGGACATAGTCTTCAAATGAACGCGCTTGCTCGGGCGTAATCTCGGGAACGTTCTGCAAGATCACGACGTCGAAGGCCGCCAAATCCTGAGCAGGAAGATCGATCCATGGCACTGACTGCACGGCGAAGTTCTCCCCTCCTCCGCTGCCTCCACGCGCCCGGAGGGCCGCGGTGATGAAACTTCTCGAACCACCATCTGACGATCCCTCCACACTGAGCACCGAAACCTCGTCCCGGATCACCGCCACTGTTCGGCGGACATTATCTTCGAGTAAGGAGTCCGGTTCGAGCTCGGCACTCATGCGAACAGCGCCGGAATTACGAAAATGGACGAACAACGAAACGGTCTCCGACGCCCCCGGTGCAATCGAGGGGATGATCTTGGTATCGACGGTATTGCCATTAGCCACCCCTTTGACCCTGACATTGGTAACCGCCGCAGTCCCAAAGTTGCGCACCGTCGCACGATACCGTGCCACGGTATCCTTGCGAAGCACGCCGGAAACGAGCTCCAGATCCGTGATCGCCAAATTGTCAGCACCGCCGCGCACCGGGACAAGGGTCATCGAGGCACTCTTACCCAAAGTATCCAAGGCCTCGCCGAACCAGGCCGGACGATCGCCCCAATCCCCCGCCTGCAAATCAGACACGAGGTAGATTTCCTTTTGCGGGACATCCATCGCCTCGACCAGACCACGCAGCATCTGCGGAATACTGGCCAGATCCAGTGACTCCGGGCTCGGGCTCTGGGCTCGAAGTATTTCGTCGAACAAAACAGGGTCGAAAGCCATGTTGCGCGCGACCACTTGGTGCTCGGCACCGAGGAGGACGAGGCTGACCGGATCACCGGGATGGATGTCGGCCGCGACCGCAGCGATCTTCTCCAGGGCCTGTTCGAAGCGTGTCGAAGTTTCATCGCGGTGCCCCATACTGAAAGAGGCGTCGAGCGCAATCACAACGCCCGCGCGGCGTTCACCTATTCCCTCTGGCAAGACTTCCGCCTCTTCCATGAACGGCCTCGCGAAAGCCGTAACCAATAGAAAGATCGCGAGACAACGCAAGCAGAGTAAGAAGATGTCACGGAGCCGAATCTGCCGGGAG
>JAAEZT010000039.1 GCA_018222765.1 bacterium
CGGGCACTTCAATACAGCTCGATTGGTCTACTCTCAATGTCACTGCGCTAGATCTTAACGGGAGCAATGTCACCGGAACGACAAGCTTGACGGTTAATCCTACCACAACGACAACCTACACCCTCAGTGCGACTAATGGGCAAGGGGTGAATACTTCGCAGCTTACGGTGACGGTCATCATTCCCGGAGAGCCTATTATTTCAGAATTCTCAGCCAACGGCGACGGCGACGACTCATTCCTCGACAAAGACGGTGATCCCTCCGATTGGATTGAGATTCATAATCCCAGCGCCTCCACCGCCATCCTGAACGATTACTACCTGACTGATGATCCAGACAATCTCACCAAGTGGCGCCTCCCCACTACCACCCTTGGGGAAACCGACCACCTCATTGTCTTCGCATCCGGAAAAGACCGCGCCAATGAAGGAGACGAACTTCACACTAACTTCAGCCTCCGCGCCAGTGGTGAATATTTGGCCCTGACCAAGCAAGGCCCTGCCGGAATGATCATCCTCTCGGAATTCGACCCTTATCCTTCCCAATTCCCAGACTATTCCTATGGAGTTAATCCAGATGGAATAACCTTGGGTTACTACACCAACCCAACACCGGATGGCGTCAACGACACCGGCTTGCAGGACTATGTCCGCGACACCACTTTTTCCGTCGACCGGGGATTCTATGACACCGCATTTGATCTCACGATCGAATCCAGCACCGAAGGCGCTCAAATCCGCTACACCCTGAATGGCACTGACCCCAGCGCAAGCCAAGGAACACTTTACACCGGGCCGATCAATATCTCCACGACTTCGGTAGTCAAAGCCATTGCCTTCAAGTCAGGACTCATCCCCACCAACGTCGATGCCCATACCTACATTTTCCTCGACGATGTCCTGAACCAATCCAACAACCCACCGGGATATCCCTCTGGCACTGACTTTGGGATGGACCCCGATGTCACCACAAACCCTATCTACAGCGGCACAATCAAGGACGACCTCAAGTCTATCCCCACCCTCTCGATGTCGATGCCCATCAGCAGTCTCTTCGGCGGCTCGGGGATTTACACCAACTCAGGCCAATCCGGAATCGCCTGGGAACGCGCTGGGACCGTCGAATTCATCTACCCCGATGGAAGCCCAGATAAGCAAGTCAACTGCGGCGTGCGAATGCAGGGTGGGGTCGGTCGAAGTTCCCAATTCCCGAAGCACAGCTTCCGCCTCATTTTCAAACGCCAGTATGGCGACACCAAGCTTCGCTTCCCGCTCTTCCGTGATGCCTCCGAAGACGCCGACGGAGCAGTCGACACTTTCGATAGCATCATCCTTCGCGCTGGCTTCAACAACACCTGGCACCGCGGATCCAGCGGTGAAGAGAACCAGGCCCAATATATCCGGGATCAGTTCATTCATAATTCACAACTCGCAATGGGGCACGCCTCCTGCCACGGAACATTTTTCCACCTCTACCTCAACGGACTTTACTGGGGAGTTTACAATGTCGTCGAACGACCCAATGCCGACTTTGGCTCTTCCTACTACGGGGGCGACAAAGACGGCTGGGACGCCCTAAATTCTTACCCTCGAAATGTCGTCGACGGCACCGCCACCGACTGGCTTCAAGCTCACTCCATCGCCCAGGGAGGCGTTGCCAATCAAGCCGGATACGATGCTCTCGCCGAGTATGTCGACATCCCAAACCTCATCGACTACATGATGGTCAACTTCTTCGGCGGCAACCGGGACTGGGACGACCACAACTGGTATTCTATCAACCCGCGTGTTGATCGGGGCGGCTACAAGTTCGTCTGCTGGGATGCCGAGCGTACGCTTGAAAACATCACCGGTGACAATCGCACTGGAGTGGGGCAAGACAACAAGCCTTCGCGACTCTACTCGCAACTCCGCTCGAATTCAGAATTCAATCTCGAATTCGGTGACCGGGCTCACAAGCATCTCTTCAATGGCGGAGCCCTCACTCCGGAAAACACTATTGCCCGCTATCAAGCGCTGGCCGATGTCATTGACCGCGCCATCGTCGGGGAGTCAGCCCGTTGGGGCGACAGCAAACGCGCCACGCCCTACACCCGAAACGTCGAATGGGTCGCCGAGAGAGATCGCATTCTCAATTCCTACCTCCCTCAGCGCTCCAATGTCACTCTGAGCCAACTTCGTAGTGCCAACCTATATCCTGACACGGATGCCCCCGTCTTCAGCCAGCACGGTGGTCATGTCTTGAGCACCACCGAGCTCACTATGTCCAATAACTCGGGAACAATCTACTACACCACCGATGGTTCCGATCCCCGGCTTCCCGGAGGTGCACTTAATCCAAATGCCAAACAATACGACGGCTCGGTCAGCACGACCACCCTTGTCGCTGCCGGTTCGGTTTGGAAATACCTCGATAACGGAACGGACCAAGGCACCGCCTGGCGGGAGCCGGCTTTCAACGACGACTCCTGGAACTCGGGCGCGGCCGAAATGGGATATGGCGATGGCCCCGAAGTAACCACCGTATCCTATGGTCCCAATGAAAATCAAAAGTATCGCACGACCTACTTCCGTCGAGAATTCAATGTCGACGACCCTTCCGACTTCGCCTCTCTCTCGCTCGAACTTCAGCGCGATGATGGCGCAATTGTTTACTTAAATGGCAAACTCGTCTTCAGCTCCAACATGCCCACCAGCGGAGTGAATTACACAACTCCGGCAAGTGGCGTGGTCGGCGGAAATGATGAAACCACCTTTTTCAGCAAGGCTGTGGATGTTGCCGACCTCGTGGAAGGAACGAACACCTTCGCAGTTGAGGTTCATCAGGTCAGCGATAGCAGCTCGGACATCAGCTTTGACCTCCGTTTCCGCGGGGCGAAGAGCAACGCAGTCGACCCTTTCCGAATGACTGAGTCAGGAATGCTTCGTGCACGTGCCCAGGACGGTGCCGATTGGTCCGCTCTTAACGAGGCATTCTTCTTCGTCGATACCGCTCTCGCCAGCGACACCAACCTGGTCATCAGCGAATTTAACTACCGCCCTCTTCCTCCTTCGCCAACCGAAGAAGCCGCCGGCTTCAACGAGCGGAGTGACTTCGAATACATAGAACTCACCAACATCTCCTCCTCTGACATTGATCTCACCAACGTGCAATTCAGCGCCGGAGTGGATTTCAATTTCAGTGACGCTTTGACCGGAGTAATCCTTCCCGCCGGAGAAAGAATCCTTTTGGTCAATAACTTCGTCGCCTTCACCAGCCGCTACCCTGACGTTCCCGAGCCCCTGATCGCCGGAGAGTTTTCCGGCAGCCTCAGCAACGACGGAGAAGCAATTGAGCTTCTTGCTGGCGACACCACTCCGATCCGCTCATTCACCTACAACGACCAGGACCCATGGCCCACCAGCGCGGATGGAGACGGCTACAGCCTCGTCCTGATCAATCCCACCTCCAACCCGGACCACACCGAGGCGATAAACTGGCGGGCCAGCGTTGCGACCAATGGCAATCCCGGCGGCACCGACTCCACGACTTTTCCTGGTCCAGACCCACTCGCTGATGTCGATAGGGATGGCACGAATGCTCTTCTGGAATACGCACTGACCAGCTCCGACTCCATCGCCAATGACAGCCTCCTTCCTACCAGTTCGATCACACTCGCCGACCTGGGTGGCGGCGATATCGAGACCCTTTCCTTCGTCTTCCTCAAAAACCTCGAGGCGGAAGATTTGATCTACGAAGTCCAGCTGTCGTCTGACCTCATCGATTGGGACTCGGATCCTGCCGAAATCATCCACAGTTCGTCAGTGAACAATGGCGACGGCACCAGCACTGAGACCTATCTCATCGCCACTCCTCTGAACGCCGAACAGAAGAGGTTCGTTCGCCTTCACGTCAGTCAGAAATAGCAACCCGTTGGGATAAAGATCGCCGCAACAATTTTCAACCGATTGAAGCATCGAATCCGAAAGACTGATGCCGGCAATGAAGTCGACATTATCCTCATCTAAAATTCCAAGTCCAACCTCACCTGTACCCTTAAGCAGCCCACCAACCTCAGTGTCGTCGAATGGCAGGAAAACCAAACCACTTTCCGAAATACTCTCACCGTTATCATTCCCGAGACGAAATTTCAGTGTTCGCCAATTTGTGAACTGAAGCACCAAACATTTTTCGCGAAAATATCGAAGTCAGCACTTTCACGGTGCACACTTCTTTTTTTAGACCATATTATCATATGTCTATCGTCAGATTCTCTGGCACCGTCCTTGGGAGCGACGACCCCGGACGTGCCACTCGCGCTCAACTTCTTTCCCTCCTCTTCAACGAAGGTTGGGACATCTACAATTCCAACGGTGATCAGAAAATCACCCTGAACAACATTGAGAAAAAGATCATTGAGTCCGATGCTTTTCTCTTCACTCCCGGAGCCACCTTGGAAGACATGTTCAAGGCCATTTCAATTTTTGTGGGCTACCAAACTCTCGATCCCCACTTGGTTGGAAAGCCCACTGTCATTCTCAACAACGATGGCTCCTGGGATTCCTTTTTCTCAGTCCTCTCTCATCTTGAAGCACTTGGAACGATCAAACAGGATCACCGAAAATTTCTGCTCAGAGCCAATTCAGCAGAGAGTGTCATCGGGCTTCTCGATTCCGCAAACTCGCAAGGTCTTCCGAATCCTGACCGGGAGAAAGTCAACGTGACGACCCTTCCGGAAGCCGACGAGATAATCCCCGATCACTACAACGGAAATGTCTGCGTCTTCTGCTCGGCAACCTTGGAAGACCCCGGATATCTTGCCGACGGAGAAGCATTCGGAAGAACTCTCGCCCAAAACAATATGGGCTGTGTTTCCGGAGCTGGAAAATCCGGCATCATGGGAGCGGTCGTGAAAGGCTCGGTGGACGCAGGTGGTTGGACTGCCGGCTCAAACGTTCCCCACATCATCGAATTGGAAGGGCTCCCCGACGGGCTCTCCCAATTCTGGCTGCGCGATGACATCTACACCCGCATGGAAGTCATGATCGCAAACTCCAATGCCTTCGTTCTCTTCCCGGGTGGCGCTGGCACCTTCCAGGAGCTCCTTGCCTTGATGATCTTCAAGCAAAACAACCATGAGCTGATGACAGGAAAACCTGTTGTGATCTTCAATCGGAAAAACGCAATGGAGGTTGGATTCTGGGAGCCGTTGATCACCTTAATGGCATCAATGTGCGCTCCCGACTCGTTTGTGATCGTCGATCAGCTCGATGAAATCCTCCCCTCCATCCTCGAACGATTTGAAAATAAGAGCGCAGCTTGCTAAGCTACAAAACCATTATCCAAAGCGGAGTATTGGAAGCGGTCCTATTTGGAGTCTACCCACCCAAGCGCAACTTCGTAACAGCTGACTGTCGAAGCAGGTAGAAATGATTCCAAGCCACGCCATGAACCCGATCAACGCAGCTTTCGCAGCGACAGACCGACACTCGAATAGAAAGCAGGAAAATTTCGGATTGGGATTCCCTCCATTTCCATTTTAGATTTTTGCGCTAGACTGACCCCAAGATGCGTATCGCTCTCCTCTTTTTCGTCCTTATTTCTCCTCTCATCGCAGGAAATATCCGGATCGACATCCAACACCAATACGAAGGCAAGCCGCTCCTGCTCAACTCGATCCGCTATGGGAAGAGTGAACCATTTTCCATCTCCAGATTGAGCTACCTTCTCAGTTCCTTTGCCTTTCAGTCGGACGACGGAGAATGGCACGAGCTTCCCGATCAATACGCCTACCTCGACGCAGGAAAGAGGCGCACCTCCTTCTCGCTCAAGAATGTCCCTGCCGGAATCTACAAAGCGGTCCGCTTTTCAGTCGGCATTCCGAAGTCCATCAATCACCGAGACCCGACCAAATACGCCAATGACCATTCTCTAAATCCTAATCTTAACCAGCTTCATTGGGATTGGAAAACCGGCTACATCTTTCTCGCACTCGAAGGGAAATACCGGAATCCCAAGAAGGAACTCGCTGGCTTCGTTTACCACCTCGCCAACGACAACAACTTCAATCGGCAGCAGTTGGCGGTGAACTTTCACGTTAAAGAAAACACCGCCATCGCCTTGAAATTCGATGTGAAGAAACTCCTCCATCACCCTCGTCCCATCTCATTCATCAAAGACGGAGACTCCACCCACTCCCATCCCGGCGATCTCATTGCCAGTTCGCTTGTCGCCAATTTACAAAGTTCCTTCAGCGTTCAGGGTGTGGGCTATCCGCCCAACGAGAAGCCTGCCAAGAAAGTCGAGCCTCTGTATCTGCCTGAGAAATTTACGCCCTATCCCTTCAAGATGAGCAGCAGCTTTCCCCTCCCGAAACTACCGCCAGACAACCCGCTTATCACGGAACGTGTCGACTTGGGAGAGCGGCTCTTTTTCGACACCATTCTCTCCATTGACGGCACCGTATCCTGTGCGGCCTGCCACGATCCTTTTATTGCCTTCGGCGATGACAAACGAATCTCGCCGGGCTTCGAGGGCCGGGAGGGCCCCCGAAATTCCATGCCCATTTTTAACATGGCATGGAAATCGAGTTTTTTCTGGGATGGCCGCGCTCCAAATCTTCGCAAACAAGTTCTCTCTCCGATTCAAAACCACCTAGAAATGGCAGCCAACCTCAACTCCGTCCTCCGCCGGCTCAACGGCCGCAGTAACTACCGCAAGGATTTCGAAAAAGCCTTTGGACCCGGAAAAGTGACCGCAGAAAAACTAGGCCTCGCCTTGGAGAGCTACGTCCTAACTCTCACCAGCTACGATTCAAAGTTCGATCGCGCCATGGCCGGAAAAGAAAAGCTCACCAAAGACGAGCAACGAGGCATGGAGCTCTTCTTCACGGAATACGAACCCCGTAGCAAAAAATTCGGAGCTGATTGCTTTCACTGTCACGGAGGAGCCAATTTCTCTGACCACCAATTCCACAACAACGGACTAAAACCGACCAAAGATCTTGGGCGCTTCCACATCACTGAAAAGGACTCTGACAAAATGAAATTCTCAACGCCAAGTCTCCGCAACCTCACCTACACGTTCCCCTACATGCACGACGGACGCTTCAAAACCCTCGAAGATGTTATGGCCCACTACAACGGCCCCATGCACCGAAGCGAATCCCTCGACGCCAACCTTGCCAAGCATCCGAAAGAAGGCCTCCGTCTCAGTAAAGAGGATCAGGCCGCCATCATCGCTTTCCTTAAGACCCTCACCGATCCACAATACGACGTAAATAATTAGTCGCCAGCGGCAAAGACCAAAACTGTCCGGCAAGGCGAATAGATCGTCAGTCTCCCCTCTACGACGGGGTAAGACAAGGAGGCGTCTGTTCTATCGTGGCCGCCGAATTTCTTTTCATCGGAGCTGAGGATCAAGCGGTAGTCACCCTCTCCTTCAATCGGGAAGGAATAATCAGAGACCGACTCGGTCGGATTGAGATTGATCGCGAATACGAGCCCTCCCCGCTCAAACTGCACGCATAGATTGTTCTGATCAAGATTAAGGAGCTTGGCTGGACCTGACGAGAGCAAGGAGTGTAAACTTGCCAATTCCAGCATCGCCGCATCGAAGCGTTCCAGTTGACCGTATTTCAAGTCCTCGTTGTCAGCGAGAGACCATTGGCGTCGGGCGTATTTGAAACTCCAATCATTACCCTCGCGGGGAAAGTCAATCCATTCCGGGTGACCAAATTCGTTCCCCATAAAATTCAAGTATCCTTCTCCTCCGACCGCAAGAGTGAAGAGACGAAGGATTTTATGCAGCGCAATCCCGCGCTCAACCACCGGGTCTGAATCCCCCATTTGCATGTGGTGATACATCGCGGCATCCATCAGCCAGAAGGCCAGCGTCTTATCCCCGACTAGGGCCTGGTCGTGACTCTCAGCGTAGGCAATCGTTTTCTCACCCTTGCGACGATTCGAAAGCGTGTGGTAGATTTCATCAAGCTTCCATTCTTCATCCGGCGTATGCTTGAGGAGCTTGATCCAGTGATCAGGAATTCCCATCGCGAGGCGGTAATCAAAACCCATCCCTCCTTCCTCGATAGCGCGACACAGCCCCGGCATTCCGCTCATATCCTCGGCAATACTCAAGGCCCTCGGACGGATCTCGTGAATAAGTTGATTAGCCAACTGAAGGTAGGTGATAGCATCCCATTCCACGCCATCGAGGAAGTAACGGTCATAGTGATCGAAGGTGATGTTTCCGTGGTGGTGGTAAAGCATCGAAGTGACCCCATCGAATCGAAAGCCATCGAAGCGGAATTCCTTGAGCCAGTAGGCGAGATTGGAAAGCAGAAACCGTGAGACTTCGGGTCGACCGTAATCGAAAAGGCGCGAGTCCCACTGCGGGTGCTCATGGGGATGAAAGTAGAGTCCCTCCTCGCCGTCGAGAGCCGTCAGGCCTTCCGAAAAATTTTTCACCGAATGTGAATGCACTACATCCATTAAAACCGCGATGCCCAGCCCGTGGGCGGTATCGATGAGGTATTTCAAATCCTCGGGCGTGCCACAGCGAGACGCCGGAGCGAAAAAATTGGCGACGTGATATCCAAACGACCCGTAATAAGGATGCTCCGCGATCGCCATCAGCTGAACGACATTGTAACCGAGTCTGGAGATTCGCGGTAGAACGTCGTCGGCGAATTCCCGATAGGTCCCCACGCGATTTTCCTCTGTCGCCATTCCAACATGAGCTTCATAAATCCGGGGAGCATCCAGCGCAGGCAGGTCATTCCGCCATTTGTATTCCTCCTCAGGAGCCCAGACCTGTCCGCTGAAGGCGTAGGTTTCTTCATCCTGAACCAGCCGACGGATATACGCTGGAATTCGGTCGTGCGCGCCATTAGCTCCGACTACGTGGACTTTAACCAAATCTCCGTGTTCTAAAACATTCGCTGGGAGTCGCACTTCCCAAACCCCCTCCTCCAACTGGGTCATCGGGTAAGCGTCCCGCGACCAGTCGCAAAAATCTCCCGTCAGCGAGAGAGCCTTCGCTCGAGGCGCCCATTCCCGATAAACCCACTCCTGGCTCGATTTGTCGAAGTGAATCCCCAGTTCCTGATGAGCCGTGGCATAGGCTTCGAGAGAGCCATATTGCGCACAAATCCGCGCTAATTCCTTTTGGTATCGCGACTTTCGGTCCGCGATTGCCTCCGCATACGGCTCCAGCCAGGGGTCAATTTTCACCAGACCGGGGAAGTTTTTTTTGCCGCTCACGCCCACAGCCTAGCAAGCGTCAGGCCATTCCTGCTACTCAATCCGAGAGAATCGCTTTATTTTTCCTAATCATTTAGGTATGTAAACAAGCACATGGCACGACGAGAGCGACCATTTCAGTTCAAGCAACGTGCCCGGACCAACCGCCGGGCTCGTCGCCCGAGCTTTGGCGCCCGCCTCTTGGACGCTCATAACCGGGCCTGCGACCGCGTCAATCGCCCCGGAAACCGTCGTCAACAGATGTCCCGGCAGTCCGCCATTGCCGGAACAGCGGTCCCGGAGGACTTCGAAGACCATCACTTGCCGATCCTTAAACGCATCCTGCACTGGGTTCTTGCCCTTGCCTTGGTGCCTCTCTGTTTCATCACCGTGGTCACCCTCTTCCAGCGGGTCAATTCCGAGCACTTCATCCTGAGCTTCTGGCGCTCGAGTTCTTTTTTCTACTTCACGATCGGGGTGGCCTTGATGATCGGATGGTTCATTTCAGGACTTCTTAACAACTTTTTCCTCTACCTTTATGTCTTGGGCCACGAAATGACCCACGCGATGTTTGTTTACCTCTGCTTTGGAAGGATCAGTGACATCAGAGTCAGCACGGATGGCGGCTACATTATGACCAACAAGTCGAACATCATCATCGCTTTGTCACCCTACTTTATTCCTTTCTGGTCGCTCGTCGCCATTTCACTCCACGGATTCCTCAACTGGAGCTATCCGATTCCCCACAGCGAAGATGCCCTCATTCTCATCCTCGGTGGCACTTGGTGCTTTCACGTCATCTGGACGGCCTGGATGATTCCCAAGGACCAGCCTGACTTGAAGGAAAACGGAACCTTTTATTCACTCATGATCATTATCCTGGCGAACCTGATCATCCTTGGAGCCCTGATGTGCGTCACCTCAAGCGACCTGACTTTTGCCAAGTTCGCCTTCAATTGGTGGAACAACGTCCTCGACAGCTTCGAAGGCTTTCAGCGAGCTGTGGGATTTGGCCGTTGAAGCCCTTATTCACCCAAAATCGCCATTGCCGAGATTCTCACAAATGGACCAGGGTCACCCTTGTGTCGAATCTTTCCTTCCTTATCGAGGACATAGCATAGCGGCCATCGGGTGACACGATAGGTCGTTTCGATCTCCTGTTCAAAATCAGCGAAGTTCCTAAACAAAACTTTTCCCTCCTTGGTGTAATCACGAAGAGTCAACAAGCTATCCTGACACGCTCCGATGATCACGAGATCTTTTCCCTTGGCCTCCTCATGAAGTTTATTGAGAAAGGCAAGGGTCTCATCAGCGTTGGACATCCAACTGGTCCAGAAAACGAAGACAACGACTTTTCCTTGGTAGTCACTTAGCTTGAAAACATCGCCGGTAATATCGATTCCCCGCACATCCGGGGCTTTGGCCCCGATTGACAACTTGGTCGTGCGGTATAGCTCATCCGCAACCAAGCCTTGCAGAGTCGTCCGCCCAATCTTGAGGTCAGGGCTCTTGATGGCCGTTTGAAGCTTGTCCAGGCGTTGCTTCATGACCTGAAAATCATCACCCAGCTTACGAAGGAGAATCGCCTGCCCCAATGCTGCCGCGCCTTTTACTGCCTTGTCGGGATTCTGCAATTCAACCTGCTGAAGAAAGGGCATGTCGCCGGGATCTGAAAATAGCGTCAGCGCCAGACAATAGGGACCAACCCGCGGACTCTTGGCATGAGAGGCCTTGATTGCCTTGCGAATCATTGCCAAAGGAGTGGATTGCGGACTTTTACCGCTGACCACGACCTCTGGAGTCGTTGTCATCATCCAGGCGGCATACTCCAGAGTCCACGATCTGTTTAGTTCTGGCCTCACAACCTTCCAAACAGCAGCGCCATATGCCTTACTATCCGGACGCTCATTCCAAGCCGCTACTCGAGCTTCCTTGTTCGGAGCATCCTTGACGGATTCCACCCAGGCATCGAATTTTTGATCATAGGCTCTGGTCAGGGCCTTCGCTCTGGCCGCACCCTCCTGCCCCGATACCGGAGCAATCGATAACAAAAACAATCCCACAAAAATTCGCATGGAGGAAAAGTGGCTTAGTTTATTCTGATTGCCAAGGATTCTACTCCTCTTCGTCTTCCTCGGCCAATTTCTCAGCCAGTTCTTCGAGATAATCCTTACCCACAATGTATCCTACGCACTTGGCCGATCCACACAGACAAGGATGATCTTTGTAGCATTCAACATCAAAACCATAATCGAAGGTAATCTCCTCATCTGTCTCAATATCCCGCAGGGCCTGAATATAGATGCGCTTCCCTTCCTGAATTGCCTCACAATTGGGCTCGCAGGAGTGATTGATCAAACGGGCGGGGTTCCACTCGACGCTTCCATCCAAATCCCACTTCTTGGTCAAATTAAAAATATAAACGGCCGCCGCTCCGGTCTTCTCAGCCACTTCCATCTGGGCCAAGGCTCGCTTTTCACTCTCCTTCTTATTGATCCGGTTGCCAACGTATTCGATGACATACTCCTCCTTGGGAATCGGTTTCACCGCGTAGACTCCACGACCGTGAATAATTGACCCCCGCACTTCAACAAAGTCGCTTTTCCCACGCTTGGTCAGCTTTTCAATCCGCCGAAGTTCGTCGGCTTTGCTGAGCGGCTCCCGCTTCTTTTTTTTCTTCTTCCCCATCTTTTCGACTCGATTTTACTTTCGTTCGGCAGTCTCAATGGGCGGAAAGCCCAACAATTTTTCATTTTTCGGCAAAAAAGGATACAACTGCCTGAGCTGGATTCCGGTAATCCCCGCCCCACTGACAAATGTCCATGCCTCCTGCCCCTTGGCTCCCAATTCCGCTTTGGAGGCAATGGCAATCTGAAAACGCCTAGAACGAAGTTTTCTAAGCCTGGCTGGTTGGACTTCCCGGTCCATTACTGCGTAGTCGTTTACTGTCGGGACAAATACCATCCAGTCTCTATATCCGCCTGATTTATAATTCACTTCATACCCCACCATTGCTTGCTGAGCGACGGCAGCCTGAAAAATAAATCCTTCTGCCACCATTTTCTTGAGAAGCTGAACGCTATGAGCCTGATAGGATTTGATATCCGGGAATCGCCCCCTGGAAGCAATTTTACTCCAAGCCGGATTCTCTTTCTCCACCAGGGCTCTAAAATCACCCCTTACACTCTTGTTGATTAGGGTCTGGGTCGCTTTCTGCGCCGACAACATCACTTCCTGCGGCACCGGTTCCTTGGGCGGCACTTGAATAATCCCCCCCTGCCCGAATAACGGAAGGCAGGAAAGAAAGATGAGTAAGAGCACTTTCATGTTCGACTCGATGACATCCCAGCCGCCTCCAGTCAAGTCCGAGACGCAGGTGAAAATTTAGAATGAGTTAAGGAAGTAATCAGGTTTTGCATTTTCCCAAGTTCATCGGTAAAGATCTTCTCCATGGCGAAGCAAGGTTTGGGAAAAGGACTTGGAGCACTTATCAGAGGTAAAGGTTCGGACTCCGAACCAGACACCAAGGTTGAGTTACTCCCCGGCGAAAAAGTAATTCAAGCCCCTCTCGCTGAAATCGTTCCATCACCCCTCCAACCTCGGAAGCACTTTGCAGAAGGCTCATTAGACGAACTCAGCTCCTCGATCCGGGAGCTCGGAATCATCCAGCCTCTCATCGTCCGACGCGTGGAGGACAAATATGAGCTCATCGCTGGAGAACGCCGTTGGCGGGCCTCACAATTGCTCAAGCTGGAAGCTGTCCCGATTATTGAGAAAGTTGCCACCGACCAAGAGGTCCTTGAGATGGCTCTCATCGAGAACCTCCAACGCCAGGATCTTAATGCCATCGAAGAAGCTGCCGGTTATATTCGGCTCGCGAAGGACTTCTCCCTGAAACAGGAGGAAATCGCAACCCGCGTCGGTAAGTCACGCGCCAGTGTCGCGAACTCAATGCGCCTTCTCGATCTTCAGGAACCAATCCAGCGCCACGTCGCCGACGGTTATCTCACCGTAGGGCACGCCAAGGCGATTCTTGGCGTGAAAGATCCCAAAAATCAATTGGCCGTGGCCGATCAGATTCTTCGCCAACACATGACTGTGCGGGCTGCCGAAAAGTTCGTGCAAGACTTCCACAAAAACGGACAGAAAAAAACAAAGAAAAAAGGCCAGGAGGCTGTCGACCCTCATATTGCCCGGATTCAAAACCAACTGCGAAACCACTTCGCAACCCACGTGCAAATTTCCCACAGGGAGAAAAAGGGAAAAATCGAGTTGGAATATTACGGCAACGACGACCTTGGCCGCATCTTGAATCTACTCGGGATCTCAGTAGATTGATTTCCGTGACCTACCTGCCTCGACTCGGTCTCGCCTTCCTATTCTTCCTCTTTCAATCTTGTGGAGAGGAAGACCTTCAAAAAGAGGGGGCATCTATCCCAACCGCTCCAATCCCCAAAGAAGCCGTCACCGAATTCTCTGGAGACAATGCCTTACAACATGTCGCTGCAATCAATGAGTTCGGCCCTCGTCCCGCGGAATCGGAAGGATATCAGAAGAGCCTGAGGTATCTGGAGAAAACCCTCAAAAAACTCGGCTGGAAGACCAAGAGACAATCCTTTCCCAGCTCGACGCCAATTGGAACAGTCAACTTTACCAACCTTCTGGCCCGGCATTCGCCGGACCGCGAGCCAGATTGGTTGGTCTCTCCGCCCTATCTCCTCGGAGGTCATCTCGACAGCAAACGTTACCCCGAAATCATCTTCCTAGGAGCAAATGATAGTGGCTCTTCCACCGGCGTCATGGTCGAAGTCGCCCGGGTCCTCTCGCAACACGGCGACTCAGCAAACCAAGTTGAACTAATTTTCTTCGACGGCGAGGAAGCCATGCTCAAGAGCATCGACCCGAAGCGGGATGGCCTATACGGAAGCCGCTATTTTGCCGGGCATCTGAAATCGCGTAAAAACAAGCCTTATGCTGGAATCATCATTGACCTTGTCGGGGACGATAAAGTTCCTCTTCTTATTGGACTCGATTCCCATCAAAATCTCCAGTCCCACGCTCGCGTGGCGGCCCGCAGCCTGAACCTCCAAAAATCCGTCATAAATGCAAGCGGCGGAATCATCGACGATCACGTTCCGCTGATCAACGGGGCCAATATTCCCTGCCTCCACCTCATTGGTGATTTCCAAAAAATGCCCTACTGGCACACCAAGGACGACACTATCGACAAACTTTCACCTCAAGCACTCAAGAACTGTGGTCAGCTCGTCTTAAAAATTCTCCACCAGCTCACCGCAGGCTAGCGGCGGGCCTGCTGACGGGCCCTGACTTTCTCGCGTTGGACAAAAAGAGGAATCAGTTGGGTTTCGATAAAATCAAAGCCTGCCTGCAAGCCACCACCCCGGTAGACCCTTCCAATCTCAGCTTCGACCGAGGTCGGATTCCCCTTGAGCCGGAGAAACTCGTTGGAAGTCGCCCTTACGAAAGCCTCGCCATCAATCTGCCCCTTTTCGCGGATCAACCATTCCCGGACATAGAGCGCCAACACGGCGTCACCCACCCAAGCTTCTTCCCTCTCACGATCTATTTCTTCACTCGATTTTTTCATTTCCTTGGGGCTGTTGAGCTCCCCCTGACATATCCAAGCGGAGCCTCGCCTCAGACTCACGATCCCAGAATCCGCTATCGAGTTCAATGTAGACATTCGAGTAAGGAAGGGCCGTCTTCGTCTTGAGGACAAGAACGGCATACTTGTCGGCATCACTTTGTGCAAGCAGGGTAAGTGCCCGATGATCCATTTGATTCACGGCATGCCCGTGCAACGCAACATTTAATCGTTCACGGAACTGATTCACTCCGGGCGAAAGATCGTTGACCAAAAATGGAAGCTCGCGCGCCGTAGTGAATCTTGGTCTGACATTTTCAGACTGCTCCAAAACATTCACGATATATTCCACCACCTCCGGTATTTCTCCGTCAATCACGACCGTTCGCGTGCCACGACGGGAAATCACGGGAAAAGATGACTCGGCGACAATGACCCAATTTCGAGAACCCAATGCAGCCACCTCCCGCGACACCGCAGCCCCCCACGTAGGAGGAGGAATTTCAGTTGGACGACTTCCGCATCCCACAAAGGCCGGAATAAGAAATGGGAGGAGGAATTTCATGGGGAAACTACGCAACGAATACCTCCAGAGTTACATTAAGCTCGCCCCTGCTTCAGCAAGATCACTTCTCTCGCCTCGACTTAAGGTGACGTGGGCCGCAAAATCCTGTCCGCGCATCCGCTGGCGGGTATATACGAGACCATTGCTTCTACTGTCAACATACGGATGATCAATTTGCGCGGGATCTCCCACCAAGACCAGCTTGGACCCCCGAGACATTCGCGTCACCACCGTCTTCGCTTCCTGGGGCGTCAACTGCTGGGCTTCGTCGAGAATGAAGAAGCGATTCGGAATAGAGCGGCCCCGGATGTAACACAATGCTTCCACCTCAATCACTCCTTGATTCACCAAGTCGTCATAGGGTTTCTTAATCGTCTCGCTTTCCACCTTATTACGCTTTCGCTTGGGACCTTGCTTGCTCTGAGAGTTCATTAAAAGCTCCAGAGCATCATAGATCGGCTGAAGCCAAGGCCGCATTTTTTCCTCCAACGAACCTGGCAAAAATCCCAGCTGGTCACCCATGGCGACCACTGGACGACTGACCGTGAGCCCGTTGAAGTCCCTGCTGAACACTCCGTGAAGCCCCGCCGCCATGGCTACCACGGTCTTCCCTGTTCCAGCCTGGCCGTAACAAGTCACCAACGAAATCTCCGGGTTCAATAGAGCGTCAATGAAACACTTCTGTCCTAGATTCAGGGGTCGCAGGTTATGCCCGTCTGGAATACGAATGACCTCAGGAACCATTAAACGAACCAATCTTCCAGAAGCACTGAGGCGCGCCGGGATCGTCTGCTTCTCCCCCGCTTCCAAAAGAACATATTGATTGATATGTAATGCCTTCGTGCGTTCCGAATCCAATTCTATCTCTCCGGAACTGGCAAACCGTTGAAGTTCATTTTGATCGAGAGGGAGCCGAGCCATTTCTCTCTTGGCTGCTTCCTGCGGCTCGACTTTATCATTCAGATAATCCTCACATGTGATGCCCACAGCCCTCGCCTTGAGCTGCATGTTCAAATCTTTGGTTACCAACACGACCGGCGGATCAACATTCTCCTGAAGGAGTAAGGTGCAGGCGAGAATCCGGTGATCCACCCGGACACGATCAGGGAAAATTCGATGAAACTGCTGCAACATGGCACTGCTTTTCTCGCACAAATCAGGGTCGTAAATCACCAGGCGAATGGTTCCCCCTCCATCCGTAGACACTCCGGAGGTCACACTTTCGCTACTATCAAATATTGAGAGGAGGCTGCGGTGGATTTTTCGGGCATTGGCTCCTCGCTCGGTTTGCTCATTCTTGAAGCGATCCAACTCAGATAAGACATCCGCCGGAATACAAAGGTGATTTTCTTGAAAGCGATTTAGGCAACCAGGGTCGTGCAGGAGCACATTGGTATCGAGAACATAGTGCTTACCCGGAGCTTCCGGCTGCCTCAGACCAAATTGCCTAAGCTGGGCCTCGGTGAGTTTAGAGTCATTCCCACTTGAATTTGAAGAATCAGGTGAGGGAGAAATTTTTGGATCGGATGGAGCATCGATCATACTGGTTAGGATTTATTTTGGTGACGGTGGTAAAAAAAACCGCGTTGAAGGCCGTTGTTCCTTCGAGGCGGTTTAGCGGAAAATTTTCATTAACTATTCCTAATTAAAACCCGATTCCGCCCCTACGCAATCATATTCGATGTGAATCTTTTCCAATTCACTGCGGTCAATTTTCCCCAGAGGACTTCTGGGAAGATCATCTAAAAAGGCCCATCCGGAGAGACGCTCCAAGCCCGGCATTTTTCGGTTCAATAAGTTTATCTCACAAGGCTTTCCCTGAACGAGCAACCACAACGTGACTCCCCGTCGCTCGCTTTTTTTCTTCAAAATAACCACCGGACATCCAAGCGCATCACACCACTTTTTCTCCACCTCATCCAAATCCACCAATTCCCCGAGAATCTTTACCTGTCGATCCGCTCTTCCCAGAATTCGCAGATTTCTCCCTTCCAGTCCAACCAGATCGTTCGTCAAAAACCACCCCTCCTCCTTTGGATCGAAGCACCGGAATTCCCCGTCCTTTTTTTCAATCACCCAACTTAAAAGCCCTCCTCCTTTCAGAGCCAATCGACCCTCATCAAGCCTGGCCTCCCAGCCTTCCATCAATGGCAATCCGTCACCGGTGGCTATCTGCGAGGAAGTCTCCGTCATACCATAACTTGGCAACACCGGCCACCCGAGAGCGATGGCCCGCCCTTGCAATTCCTCATCCAATGCACCGCCACCCACGACAATCACCCGCATCGATTTAGGAGCAATCAACTCATATCGAACTAAATCACTCAGCTGGGCAGGAACCAAGGAAGTCACCGTGACTTTTTCCCGCTCGCACCAGCCCGCAAAGCGACTAGCCGACCAGGCTCCTCCAAATTCCACCAGATTCGCACCACTGAAATAGGCTCTCGCAGACAGGCCAAAACCGCCAACATGGCTCGTTGGCAACGCCAAACCCAATATATCCCCGGCAGAAATCTGCAAATGGGCAATCACGTTCCGTGCCGACCACTCCAAAGCCTCCTTTGAAAGTGCAATCCACTTCTCCACGCCACTACTCCCGGAAGTTTTAAAAACAAGATGGTTTTGAAATTCTTCTCTTTCACCCAACCACTCATTCAAGGCCGCATCTCCGCTCATCAACAACGGTTCGCAATTGTTCCAAGATGGAAATTCCAACACCCCGAAACGGTCTTCCGACATTGCCCCGCAGACAAGGCAATTTACCGACAATAAAAAACCGTTCTTCCGAAATGCGGTAGGACAGTTGCTTTTAAATTACCCTTGCGAATTAAAACTTAAATCCAGCATTCAAGCCGACGTAGTGACTTTCGGCGATATCTCCCAGACGGGCCTGATAATCGAGGCCAAGGTTTACTCCGCTATCAAGGAGGTAGTTCACCGCGATTCCACCGATGAAGATGTCCTGATCAAGCTCTCCCAAAGAAATACCATCAATGCTTCCATTATCAGCCTCAAATTCATGCTCCCATGCGACACGGACCTGCGGAATCAAGGTTCCGTTTCCATAAGGCATTGGACGGGAAACCTGATACCCAAGTTGGGTCGCCAAAGATTCAAAATCGACCACATTATCGATGTCACCATCCAGCGAACGAATCTGGGCATATGGCCCGTGAATTAAGGCTCCGGCATTGTAATTCAATCCGACATTCAACTCAATCAGGCTTGAACCACCACTCACGCTGGCTCCATTCGACTCGTAATCTGAATCGGTGTAGGCATACATCAAGTCTGCAAAGAAATCGGCACCTTGAATGACATCCTCCTTATAAAACGATACATACGGCATAATGGCCACACTATCGATGTCGATATCACCAACTCCGTCCAAGTCGGCTTCTCCACTCGCGGCTCCAACTCCGAGACCAACGGTCCAATTACTGTCCAGACGGTAATCCACGCCAACTGTTCCTCCGAAAACATCCAATTCGGTATCAGGAGTTCTGAGAACAGCTGATGGGGTTGCTCCGATATTCTGTCCGTCGATAGCCTGTGAGAAAGCGTAGATATCACCCCAAACACTGAAGCGATTTCCCACAACGGTATGTCCTGGAATCACGGCCTTGCCTCCGAGGGCAATCGTTGATGGTTTTTGCGTTACGGACAAAGCACCAGGTCCTCCGGCACGAAGACGGGAAAGGCGTCCTCCAACATCACGACTGATGGTATTGGACATCGTAATTCCGATAAGTCGCACCGTAGATGCCACAGAGGGATTTTCCAACTCACCTCCACCTGAGGGTGCTTCAATGATCACTTCGTCGAAAAGTCCAAGAAGAATTCCGTCAATTTCTTCTTCAATTTCTTCGATGGTCACCTCCCGATACAGCCCACCGATCAGTCCACAATCTAGGACCGTTTCGGTAATCTCAGTAGCTTGACCCAATCCATCAAGTCGATTGAGATCGACTGCGATCACCTGCACACATTCTTCGTTCAAGGCTGCGAGGGTTGTCGCCATTGTCGTGCCATCACTCCCCGGATCGAGGCTGGTGTCGTCACCAAACCAGAAAATCATCCGGCGGGATCCATCACGCCACGGAGCTGTCGAGGCAACTTCGCGAAGACCTAAAAGCCCGTCCTCGGGGAAATCTCCGCCTCCACTGGCACCCCACGCACCGATTGCCCCGGAAACTGCTGCCGCGTCGTTGGATAGGATGGGAGCTCCCTCACCCTCCAAATTATACCGAAATCCAAAGGCATCGGCATTTCCGTCCTTATACTCACCCACCCCAAACCGGACATCTCCTCTGCTCAGGAAAGCGGTCTGAATTGCATTACTAGAATCTTGGGCACTATTAATAAGAGCACCCATACTTCCCGTCGTATCACTGAGGAAAAAAACGTCAAAAATATCGGGATCTTGGGCCATTGCTAGTGGCGCGACGAGTGGACTAAGCGAAAGCCCAACTAATATTTGCAGTCCTCTATTTTTTTTCATGGGGATGGTAGTTAAAACCAACCCTTAGTATAACCCTCCCTCTTAAATAATCAACTAAACTTCTATAAAGTATCAGTAAATCTATATTTTTTTGAATAAAACAATTAATCGAAAAACCCAAAAATCAGCTTTTCACCCAATCCAAACCTCGTAATAAGTCACTGAACCCCAATCCTTTTCCTAATGGGTGTCGAAATGCTGGACTCAACTCACCCAACTCCTCGCTAAACGGATTAGCGACAAAGACCCCATGACTCTGCAAGCCACAGATTTCCCTAATCCCTGACTTTCCTGCTTCGTAGGCCGCAAAACATTGGCCAATCGGATGATCCAGGTAACTGGTCACCACAACACGTTGACTCGACGCTCTGGGGATCTCCTCAATGGCCGGTTTAATTACCAAAACCTCCGACGCGCCCCCGTCTCTCGCCATCTCGCGATCATTTGCCACCGAAACCGGCAGCCCTGCCCAATCCACCGGACGGAAAGGCGATGGATCCTCCACAAAATCTATTCTCTCTAATTCCTCTCTCTCCCATCGGGAGAGAATCCCCCGCAGTTCCTCACAATTTGCCAGTTCATTAAAATCGATTCTCCACCGGATATTTGGCCACCGGGATGAAAGATGGCGTATTTTCTCCATCTCGTCCCTCACCATCTTCCCCGCCTTCACCTTCACCACAGAGAACCCCCGTTCTGCAGCCTCCTCCAAGGCCTCCTCGGAAATCCCAACCATTAAAAAATGACTCTTCGGAACCTCCACGCCCTCAAACAAAGACACGCCCTCCTCCCGAGCCCTCCCATCAATCTCCGCACAATACAAGGCTCTCTGCACCAGACGGGACTTCCTCGGCCCCTTTAAATCCTCCAAACACTCTTCAAGAGGGGGATCACCTAACTCCGGCCAGGGATGAAGACATCCAAATCCCTCTCCCACCCGAATCAAGGCCCCGGGGTAAATCCGCCGCTCTGTCCTGGCGCCCAGTCCCATCGCCGATTGCAACTCGTAGCGCGATATCCAAGCACTCATCGCTACTCCCAGAGGAAGGATTGTTTGCGGGAAATCACTTCGGATCCATCTAACAAAGTCATCCGCCAAGCCAATACACGACCGTTTTGATAGTAATCCGATCCCGTAATTTGAAATTCGGTCCTCCCTTCAGGAGACGGAGGCAAAACCCGCGTCATTTTTTTAATCCTCGCCCCTGTCGACTGCTGCCGGTATTCGAACACGATCTTCACCGGCCGGTTCCCACTCAACTCACGCCAGCTCACCGCATAAAAGTGCCCTTTTCTCAGCTCTCGCGCCTTCTCGGTGACCGCGCCATACAGACGCTTGTTCATCTCTGCCCTGATAAATTCATTCCCGTCTGCCACTGTGTCGGATCGCAAATGAAACTGCCGAACTCTGAACCGCTCGGAAGACCCACACGACGCCAAAGCGAACCCCAACAGCGCTAAAACAACTCTCACGCCGCGAATCTTCGATTTTCGGAGTTCAATATTCAATCTAAATCACTATGATCCCATTCAACATGGAAGCAAGCATCCGGGAAAGGCTCGACCAGTTCATCAGTAAAAAAGGTCTTCGACAGACCTCGCAGCGCGATGAAATCGTCGACGTTATCTTTGCTTCCGACGAGCATTTCACTCCGGAACAACTCTTCGACCGCCTCCGTTCGGCAGGATCGGCTGCTTCCAGAGCCACCGTCTACCGCACTCTCGCCTTGCTCGACGAGGCCGGACTCATTCACGAAATCGAGCTCGGCGACGGCCAAACCACCTACGACCCGAACTTCCTCGATCGCCCTACACACAACCACCTTGTCTGCGTCGATTGCGGAAAAGTCGTCGAGTTTGAAGACGATCACCTCGACCTGCTCAATGACTGCGTGACCCGACGCCTCGGCTACCGACCGGTCCGCCAAAGCCTCCGGATCGAAGCGGCCTGCGAAAAACTACGTATGCAGGGAAATTGCCCCGAGCTCATCCAGGCACGCATGGAAGGCAAGCGTCTGCCCAACCGAAGAAAATAAATTTTCCATTCCCTATCCCTTTTTCATCTGAAAATCTCTCCTTATGACAATTTCTTCTATCGAAAACACCTCCGGCATCGATCTGGGCATCCTGGGAACCCATCTTGGGTTCATCGATGGCCTCGTTCCTGACGAACACGGCAACCTTCCCCGCAATGCCAACGGAGACCTCGTCGTCTACGCTGGTTCCCGCGACATTTGCGAACTCTCTCCCGTCAAAGTCGATGCCATTCAAATCTCTTCCTTCGGTGGCACTAAGTCCGATGACGCCGATGAACTTATCACCAACTTAAAAAGTCTCGGTCTCGAAACCCAACTCGTCATGATGGTGGGAGGAGTCAACCCGATGAATCCCGACGACGAAGATGGCGCGGTCGAACAACTCCTCGTTCACATCGAGACCGCGAAACGTCACGGCATTACCCAAGTCAACTCAACCTCGGTCGAAACCTGGCTAGACGGTGAGCCGCCTAAAAACGACGAGGAATTCCAGGCCCGCGTCGCACAAAACATCAAACTTCATCACCGTGTCTATCGCGATGGCGACCTCGCCAATTCCTGTATCAAAAACTGGAATATCGAGTTTCTCCGTCCCGGCGAATTTCAAAACTTTACCTCGCTGGCAAAGCTGAAACCTGTCCTCGACGGGCTCAAGGCAGAGATCGGATCATCCTACTTCAAAGCCCTCATCGACGCCGCCCACTGTGGCGACTCCGGTCTCAGCCTTCCCGAAAATGAGGCCCTTATCGCCGAATATGGCGAACAAGACTTCATTGGACCATTCCACTGCTCCGCTCCCACCACCCGAGGCTGTTTGAGCACCGACGATGGCTGGATTGGCGCCCTCCTCGCAGCCAATGCTCGTACCGGAAAACTTCCCAGCGCCTTCGTCGAACTCTTTATGCACAATGACCCCGCCCTCGAACCTCTCCGCACTCTCGTGCCGGGACACGGCATCGATACTACCGGCGGCCGAAGCTACACCGAACTCATGGTCGACGGCCTTGTTGACACCGTTCGCCGCCTCAACAACTTCAAAGCCCGCGGAATCGTTTAAACAAAAACAGACTCCCTTTAAAGAGAGCCTGCTTCCGAATACTAAAACGAGAGAACGCTCCTTACTTCTTAAGCTTGGAATTCCACTCGTCGAGGTTGGTCTTTTGAGCTGCGAAGAGAGCTGCAGTCGGATCCTTAATTTCGATATCAGTGATGACATCCCCCTTCACGATCGCGTTCACAACATCCTGCCCCTTCGTTACGTTTCCAAAGACGGAATGCTTACCGTCCAGATGGGGAGTTGCGACGTGGGTAATGAAAAACTGAGACCCATTAGTGCCGGGTCCGGCATTTGCCATGGAGAAAATTCCAGGACCTGTATGCTTTAGAGAAGGATCAAATTCGTCTGCGAAACGATATCCCGGACCACCTCGACCGCTCCCCTCCGGATCACCTCCCTGAATCATGAAGTTGGGAATCACTCGGTGAAAAGTTATGCCATCGTAGTAATCTTTCTCGGCGAGATTGAGGAAGTTAGCCGCCGTCATAGGTGTCTTGGTCGCATAAATCACCGCCTCAATATCTCCTTTGGAAGTCTTCATGACAATATTGACATCGGTGATCTCTGCAGGGTCGTCAGAAGCGGGTGTCGCCTCATTTTCCTCTGGCTTGCCATTCCCGGCATCAGCCTTTTTCTTATCATCACAGGCGGAGAACATCAGTGATGCCGCCGTCATAGGTAGAATTAAAAATAATTTTTTCATAAACAACGCGGGAAAATAGACACGCCTTGGTCCCACCGCAAACCCAAAACCTACTTCAATTTCTCCAACTCAGTCTGAGTCCAAGGCTTCTTACGATCTGCGGTGACATTCTCGACCTCCAATAATCGCCAGGCTTGCCATCACGAACCAATCGCCGATGCGTCTCATCCGGCCCCTCTGGGAAAAACAGTCCACGATTTCAATTCGCCAACGCCGTTTTCCATTGGGCCGCCGTTGCTCAATCAAAGCCCTCACTGCCTTCTAAACGGGAGAGAAAAACCCCTCTGTTATCACGAGAATAATTCCGAAAACCCTCCAATCCGAGCAACTCCTCTCCACCACAATCGAAAAACTCCCTTGCGAAGAAGCAATCCTAGAGCAAGCTTCCCACTCCCATGAAATCTCTCACCTTGTTTAGCCTCATCCTCACAGTCCCTAACTCCCTAATCGCGGCCCCGGATTGGCTCGAATGGAGAGGCCCCACCCGGGATGGACAAATCCACAAGGATGCCGAGGCTTGGCCTGACCGTCTCAACAAAGAAAACCTGAAAAAAGTTTGGTCCAAAGATCTCGCGCAAGGCTATTCCAGCCCAATCGTTTCAGGAAATCGCATTTTCACTGTCGAAACGAAAGACAAAAAAGACGAGATCGTCCGCGCTTTTGACCGCAAAACCGGCGAGCAACTCTGGGAAACCAGTTGGGCCGGATCGATGAGAGTGCCCTTCTATGCAGCCAAAAATGGGAGTTGGGCCCGATGCACTCCGGCTTGCGATGGCAAATCACTTTTTGTCGGAGGGATGCGCGACGTGCTCGTTGCTCTGGATGTGACCAATGGCAAGGAACGCTGGCGGGTCGATTTTCCTACCGACGAAAAAACAACGCGCCCCCAATTCGGTTTCGTTTCTTCGCCAATGCTAGACAAGGAATACATTTACGCTCAAGTCGGCGGCGCTTTGCGCAAAATCCGTAAATCGGATGGGAAGTCTGTCTGGAAAGCGATGAAGGACGATCGCGCCATGTGGGGCGAAGCCTTCTCCTCCCCTACCCGCGCAACGATTGGTGGAGTCGACCAAATTCTGGTGCAAGCCCGCATGGCCCTGGCCGGTGTCTCACCCGAGGACGGCTCCGTTCTCTGGTCCACTCCGGTAAAAGCTTTCCGCGGAATGAACATCCTGACCCCAACTCCGATCGGAGACCAAGTTTTCACGGCTAGCTACGGGGGCGGAACATTCTGGTATGATATCGCCACAAAGGGAAAAGCCCAGAGCGTGAAGGAGCTCTGGAACAACAAGGTTGAAGGAAACATGTCGTCGCCCGTGGTGATCGATGGAAAGGTCTACCTCCACGGAAGGGACAAGCGCTTTCACTGCATCGACCCAAGTGCCCAGAAGGTTCTATGGTCCACCGAAAAGAAATTCGGCGATTACTGGTCCACCGTCTCAAATGGAAACCGTATTCTCGCTCTCGACAGCAAGGGAAAGCTCTACCTAATCGAGGCGAATCCCAAGGAGTTTAAACTTATCGATGAACTCAAAGTCAGCGCCCGCCCGACCTGGGCTCACCTGACAATCTGCGGAGAGGAAATGATCATCCGCGACCTGGAAGGCATCTCGGTCTACCACTGGAAATAGCCTCATTTCCTTGCTTGGGTAATTCAGAGAAAGAGCTATTTCTTCTCCATGCGCCTCTGCCTTCTTGCCCTGTCCATCGCAACTCTCACCGCCCAGGTTCCGGGTGAAGCCGAGAAAGCCGCTCAGGCAATCAAGATTCTCGATAGTTGGAATGCGATTTCTCCCAAGAAAGAGACTCGAACCCTCCACTTCGTCCTCTGGACACCAAACGACCGGAAGCCTCCGGAAAATTACGAGGCTCGTCTGACTCGAATGATGGAGCACATCCAGGAGTTCTATGCCAGGGAAATGAAGCGTCTCGGGTTTGGACCTCGCACAATAAACCTCCCCTACTCCAAACCGGGACAGCTGAAAATCCATCTCGTCCACGGAAACCATCCCACCTCTCACTACGGAAGACCCTCGGGAAGCGAAATTCGCAAAGAATGCCTTCCCGCTTTGAATAAAGCAGGAATTGACGCCGATCGGGAAACCATCGTCCTCTTTTGTAACCTTGCCACTTGGGATGAGAAAAAACTCATCTTTAAACACAATTCCCCCTACTACGCCGGCGGTAACTTCCAAAGAGGCACCGCCTGGCAACTCGACTCCCCCGAGCTCGACCCAGAAAACATCCCTCTCAAGCAGCCCATAATACAGGATGGCGAATACGGCCGCATCTCCCTTGGCAAACACAACTCTATTTTCATCGGTGGAGTCTGTCACGAATTAGGCCATGCTCTCGGTCTTCCTCATTGCAGGGAACGCCCCGATGAAGCTATTCGAGGGACTGCCCTCATGGGATCGGGCAATCGTTCCTACGGAGATGAACTTCGTGGCGAAGGAAAAGGATCCTTCCTCACCCTCGCCCACGCCCTCCGTCTGGCCTCCCATCCTCAATTCTCAGGCTCAACAAAAGAATTCAACTCCCCAACGTCCGCCGAAATCAAAGAGCTCAGCATCAGCGCCGAAGGCAAAGCGATCAAGGTCTCGGGCTCAATCGACGCCAATCCTCCTGTTTACGCTGTCGTCGCCTATTTCGACCCCGAAGGAGGAAGCGACTACAACGCCACCACTGCCACAGCTATTCCCGATACCAAAGGAAACTTCACTCTCTCCTGCGACGCCCTCCCGGCGGGGAAATCCGGCGAACTTCGTCTCATCCCGCTTCACGTCAACGGTTCGACCAACGGCTGGATGTCCCAAACAAAATTCAAATACCCCTACGCTGTTTCGAAGGACGGCACACCAGACCTCTCCACCTTCCAAATCAAAAAATCCCTTGCTCCTCTGATTGAAGCGTTGAATGCCAAACGCATCGACAAGGCCCGAAAAATCTCCTCAGCGCTCAAGAATACCCGGGCCGCAAAAATCGCCGATATCCTCTTAAGTCAAAATGATGC
>JAAEZT010000040.1 GCA_018222765.1 bacterium
GGATCGCAGCTCCGCTTGCCAAGCCTGGCGCGAGAATTGCGACGCAGAGGGCGGAGAGGATCCTATTTCCCATAAAAAGGAAGGGAATCGAAATTGCTGTTTCCATATTGAGTGCGACTAAAAAGGTTTTGCTCTGCCGCTGCAAGACCTAAAAACATCTGAAGGTCATTTATTCGCTCACATTAAACCCAAGCGAAAGCGCCTAATTTAGGGCCTCAGCCAGCGACTCCAGATTCCGAGCAAACACTCCGCTGTGAAGATATTGCTCTCCCCTTTCGAATTTCGGCTGCGCGATAAGAGCTCGTCCTCCTACCGCATGATGAAGGCACACGGCGATCACCGCTTATCTTCTACTTTTCTGCCGGGCCAACAAAATACAATGGCGCGACCGCTTCGACTTCTCATGAGGCTTCGAGGCAAGCTCCTCCACCTGAAAACCCGCCTTGATCAAAAGCTTTTTAAACTTCGGTGCCGGTTCGGAAAGCCAATAGGCAATACAACCATTCCGCGTGATCACCTTCTTCAAGGCCTGCAAAAAGTCCGGAGTGTATAACCGGGAATTCCCCGAGGTAATCAAATCATCCGGCGTATTATCGATATCCAGCAACAGGGCGTCGTAAGATCCAGGCTTCTTTTCCCGGACAATATCGTAGAGATCCCCTTGAATAATCTTCGTCCGCTGATCTTCAAGCAAAGGCCCGTTGTGCTCTACCAAAAAAGTCCGGTTCCACTCGATCAAGGGCGGCATCAACTCCGCCACGTCCACTGTCGCCGGACTTCCCACCAACTCCAGGGTCCGCTTCAATGTGAATCCCAAGCCCAATCCCCCGATCAAAATATTGGGGTGCGCCGGACGCGAGCCCTTTCCCTCCCGCAATGCCTGACACCCCACATCGGCCAACTGCTGCTCCGAAAAGGTCAGCGCCGTGCTCATCAATTCGAAGCCATTATATTTCAGGTAAATCTTCCCGTCATGCTCGTGCAAAGAATACACCGTTCCATCCGGCATCCTGGATTCGGCGAGCTTCACATACGGCTTCATGGCACGACCATCGTCAGCCAGCCACATTGAACAAGAAGATTAACTCTTCTCCACTAGCAAAACTCATGCGCCTCCCCCTGCACTCCAGCGGACAAATCCTGCCCGGAACAAGGACGGAAGAATTTACCCACCTTTTTTGACCTCCTCATCCCAATTCGCATGGACCCTCATCGCAATTACCACCGCTCCGAATACGAGACAGGCACCGATCACCGTTTGGAGTTCCGGGATCTCGCTCAGAAACACCGCAGCAAATAAAATCCCGTAAACCGGCTCCAGGCCCGCCACAATACTCACAAACTGAGCCTTCAAAACCGCCAAGGATTTGATGAACAAGATTTGGGGTAAAGCCGTACAAAAAACACCCAAGATAAGAAGAAGCAACACCGTATTTAATTGCGGGACTTCAGCCTGAATAAAAACGACCGGAAGCAGCACCAGAGCCGCACTCGCATGTTGGTAAAGGGCAACCACACGAACGGAGTTCTCCTTAACAAGAATCCGGTTATACAAAGTCAATATAGCAAACAAAGCCCCGGAAACGACCGCCCAAATCAGTCCCATCATTCCTGAGTCCGACAAATCAAAACGTGGCGCAACCAGCATCAGACCGATCACCACCACAAAGGCGCTTAAGACATCCACGGCACGAACCCGCTGGGAACTCAGCAATGGCTCCAGAAAAGTCACAAAGATTGGAAAGGTCGCGTAACCAATCAGGCCGATGGCAACTGTCGATACTTGAATGGCATGAAAAAATGTCAGCCAATGTAAAGCTAGGAGAACTCCTGAAACCGCGATCGACACCAGAGATTTTCGGGAACTGGCTCGCATCCCCGCCGAAAACATCTTCAACCCCAAAACAATCGTCAAAGCTGCAAAAGCGGTCCGCCCGAGCACGATGATGAGAGCACTTGCAGGTATCAATTTCCCAAATAAACCCGATATCCCAAACAGAAACACCGCAGCATGAAGCTGGATCGTCGCGACCCTCGAATTGGAGCTCTTGTTCATCTGCAATTAACGGCTCATTTTGGGTTCAACTCTGAGTCAGGCGGTTCGGATTCCGAAAGTCGGCTCTTTTAAATAGCCAGTAGCTTTGACAACCCGCGGCCCACTTGAGAGCAGATCGCGTCCATCAGTAAAAGTAGTTCACCACCTCCGGAATACGAGATCAAACTCCAGACAGTGCTCCCCCCCTTTTTGCTAGCGGACGATTTCGAGGAGCTCGATCCCGAAAACCAGCATTCCACCCGATCTACCCGATGACAAAATACGACGGAAAGATCGGCAGTCGCGTATGAGAACTACTCTTGCCTGATCGGGGGCGCGCAGCCACAGTCCCCCCATGGGGAAAATCACCGACGTTCTTTCCAGCCTCCAGCGCTCGCTTGGCCGAGATGGTTTGGAACGTAATCAGGATGAAACAGCCCGCTCACTCCTCCAGCTTTTCACCTCCTTCATCATGAAGGATGGCGTTGCGGAACCCCGCGAACTCGAAATCGCCTTCGACTTTGCCCGCAACCTCTTCCCCGACATCGACCACGGCCGCCTGGGCAAACATCTTGAGGAAACAATCGCCCGCCCCATCGATCCAAAAACCGCACTGACTAATCTGCGTAAAAACCTTTCGACCGAACAAAAAACCGCATTGGGACTTCAGCTCTATTCCGTCATCCAAGCCGGTGGCAATCTCGCCGGCGAGCGCTCACGCTTTGTTGAAACGCTGGAGCGGATTGGCGAAAAGGAAATTGGCGAAGCAATCGTCACTGAGCTCAGCCAGCCAAACGCCCCCAAAACCAAACCCCTGATCCGGATTGACTTCTCAACTTCATCGAGCAGCGATGTCCGGCTCAAGGATCTTCCCAATCAATCAAATTTCCGATGCTACCGGGCCGGAGGAATGATCCTTCTTCGCAACATGGCTGAAGACCCGATGTGGGTCCGGGGCCATACCCTTGAAACGGATCAGTTGATTCAAATCCGGCCCAACGACGAAGTCGTCACGCTGGCCTGGCGCCTCTCCTATGACGAGCTCGCCTTCTTCCTTGCCAACGAGGAACACCCTCCACCGCTCTATCTCGTGGAGGAGGCTGGCGAACTGACAATGGGCCGCGCCAAGTCAAAATCGGCCATCGCAAAGATTATCTTCCGCCATCAGGTCAGCCTGGAGCCTCTGCAAGAGAACAAGCTCCGGGGCAAGGACGACGAACCACTCAAAGCGTTCGAAATTTACAAACTCCACTACCACGACAAAGTCAGGGTTGATCGCAACCAAGCGATCCCGCTCGATGCGATTCGACGCCTCAGTCTCCAGACCGGACAGCGCTTCACCCTCCCTGCCGGGCGCCGAAAGGTTCTTGTCTCCAATGATCCCTCGCTGCTTTCAGGTGACAGCTTTCTCCTTACCCCCGGCCTGGCTGGGCGCTTTGTCCTCGAACTCGATTTCGATCCTGGAGCGGGACAAGGAGAGATCACCGTCCTAGAATCGACCCAAGCAATTCTGGCCGACGATCAGGCCATCGAGAAAGCCTCCCTGCAAGATGGAGCTGTTATCCGACTCAGTAGTCGTCAGGCCTTACGCTGCCGATTTTCTGACAACATTCTCGATGAAGAACGCAACCTCGTCCGACATCTTCAGGTCGAAGGATTGAATCATTCCTTCTGGAAAGGAGGAAAAACCATCGACAGCTTGAGCTTTCAGGTCAACCGAGGCCAGATGCTCTGTATCATCGGTCCCAGTGGCAGCGGCAAAAGCACTTTACTTGAAATTCTTGCCGGTCAACGCAAACCGCAAAGCGGCCACGTCCGTCTCAACGGGCTATCCCTATACGAACGGCAACGCCGTCTTTCCCCGCTGATTTCCTTCATGCCCCAGGAGGACGCCCTCAGCGCGCAGCTCTCCTCCCGCGAACACCTCTCCCACGCTTGCGCCATCCGCCGCCCCCACCTTGCCCACGAGACGGTGCAACGCAGGGTCAGCCATCTTCTCTCCGACCTCGGACTCGACCGCATCGCCGAACGACGCGTCGGCAGCGCCGATTCAAAAAGCCTCAGCGGCGGAGAACGTTCCCGACTGAATGCCGGACTTGACCTCATCGGCGGCGGGGAAGTTTTCCTCTTCGACGAACCTATCTCCGGCCTCTCATCCAAGGATGCCGAGCACGTCGTCCATGCCCTCCACAGACTCGCTCGGGACAAAATTGTGGTCGCCTCTCTCCACCGCCCGAGCCCGAAGGTTCTCGAATCATTCGACCTCGTGCTCCTTCTCGACAGTGGCGGAAAGATGGCCTTTTACGGATCGCCAAGAGAGATGGTCGATTACTTCGAAAAGGCCCGTGAGGAGCTCAAGGCCTTCCAATACCAACCGTCCGGTCACAGCAGCGCCGACTTTGTCTTCGATGTGCTCGAAGCCCCCCTCCTCAACCTTCAAACAGGCACGCGCACCGAGCGCAGATTCCCACCCGATTTCTGGCAGGAACGATTCGAAAACCGCCGGGTCATTGACCACCTTTCGATCGCCGACCACGACGAACGGCAGACCGGGATCACCCTTGCCACCGCTGCTGATCATGTCCGCGCGCCGGAGCCTCCCGTGCACGGCAGACGCCAACAGTGGACCATTTTCAAAACCCACCTCGCCCGCGCACTCAAATCAAAATTCCGTCACCGCGGCACCTTTTATTCCATCCTTCTGGAAGCACCCCTGCTGGCTCTTCTCATCGCCTACACTCTGCGGGCCTCGCCCGAGGGCAGTTACCAATTTCACTCGGCACTTCACATGCCGTCCTACCTCTTCCTCTCGATAACCATCGCGATGTTCTTCGGGCTCACCAATAGCGCCACCGAGGTTCTGCGCGACCGCCCTTTGCTTCGACGCGAACGCAATTGCCGCCCACATCCACTACTCTATCTGGGTGCGAAATTCCTCGTCCTCACCATCCTCGTCATCCTCCAATCGCTCACCTTCGCCCTTGCAGCCCACAGCATGCTGGAGATAAAGCAGATGCTCGTCCCGCATCTAGCCTGGATGACACTCACCGGATGCTGCGGCACTGCGCTCGCCTTGTTCATTTCAGTCGTGGCCCGCTCGGAACGTTCCGCGCTTGGCGCCATTCCGCTGATCCTCGTTCCGCAAATTCTCCTCGCCGGAGCCCTCATCCCCTTTGTGGAGATGAACCGCGGCCTTTTCCACTCCGGTGATGAAGGACGTTCCTGGGGCTCCGAACCCGTGCCCTCCACGATCATGCCTCTTCGTTATGCCTATGAAGGATCAGTCATTAGCCAAGCCACAGAAAACCTCTTCGAACTCGAACGCCGCCCGACCCAGGCCCGCATTGATGAGCTCAAAGAACTCAAGACCCTGACGGACGCCGAAGACGAAGAGCTCCAGTCTCTTTCGGAAAAAATCCGTATTCTCTACGCTGCAACCAGCACTAATCTCAAAGATGCCGTCAGGATTATCCGTGATCCCGCCTCCGAAAAAGATCGCCTCATGCGGCTCACCGAAATCGAAGAGGAAGCCATCCCGGTCTCACAATTTTTCGTCAATCAACGGATCGAGAACATGGTCGAACTCGCCGAGACATCACGACTTGATGACCGCCGAACCGAAACCGCACATGTCTTTCTTGCCGAGGAAAAATCCTTCCTAGGATATTCGATGAGCACCCTCTGGTATTGTCGGTTTTTCCTCCTGACCATCTCACTAGTTTTCATGATCCTGGCGACAGGATTCCTGAAACTCTCTCTCCACAAAGCCTAGGACTTCGCCAGCGCCTTGATCAGGGCATTCGAAACCGCCGCCACCGCACTCTCGGACAAAGGACGCGGAACGACAATCCCCAGAATACTGGTTCCCCGCTCTGCTCTGACTTCGATGACTTCGAGCACTTTGCCCTCGCCGATTTTCACATGATGACTGCTCCCGCCATCGTTGGCTTCACTCACCAAATCACGCGCCACCCCAATCAGTTTATCACTGTGGATTTCATCAATCGCAATGCGACCATCGGGGTTGCACACGAAATAGGAATCTGTCGGGATATTCTTCATCAACCAACGACCAAAGGAATGAAGAGCATCGTTTTTAACTCCGGAAACTTGTCCCTTTCCTGGAACCGGTGGCAGCACCTGATTGGGAGCAATAGTAAAAGGCGATTCGACCTTCTTTCTCCCGGGGTAGGGATTTCGATCCTTGGTTTTAGAAACATAGACCACCTTGGATGGCTGGGGGGAACCTGCTTTCTCCGGCCCGGATTTTAAAACCTTCTTCAAGGATTCCGCTCTCGAAGTCGCCGACGGAATCACCCCGGCGGAACTCGCTTTTTGCTGGGCCTCGCTCAGCGAACGCCGGGCCGCATCGGCAGAAGCATCTGGTTTTTCACCTCCCGGAATTTCGGCAAAACCCACAAAATCCTCTCCGTAGTCAAGCTCGGCAGCCTCCCTGCCCTCGTCGGATAGCGGCTTCAATAAACTTTCCGCAAGGGCCCGCACCTCCTCGGCATCCATCCATTGGCTGATTGATTCTTTTTCCATCGAACTAGCTGGTTTTGGATCTAAGGCGTAACTTCAACTCCAGCTCTCCACGAAGTTGATCAAAAATTTTCAAGGCCCCGCTTCCCTCGGGCATCACCCCAACCGGGAGACCGCGTGCACTCGCTTTGATAAATAAATCATCGCGCGGAATTTCACTCCGCAAGACCATCTCCTCCGGCAAAATGCTCCGCAGGGCCATGGCCGACTCCCGACTCTCATCCAAGCTGGCCTGCACCATCGTCAACACCACCCCGAGAACCTCTAAGTGGGGATTGACCGAGCGCATTCTCGCCAAAGCTTCCAGCATTTTGGGAACCGAACGCACGCCCAGAGGTTCGGCCTGTTGCGGAACAATCACGCCGGAACAGGCCGCCAGAACATCAGCAGTCACGCCGAACAAGCCGGCCGCCGTATCAATTATGCAAATCTCAAACCCCGCAGCTTTCACATCGGCAAGAAAGATCCTCAGGCGGTGGCGCGAACTCCCTGCCAGTCCCTCGTTCATTTCATAATCACTCCCCTGGCCGGAGGCCACCAGGCTGAATGCCTCGGAACGGGTCGGCACGACGATTTCCTCCAGCGAAATCACGGGATCACCCAAAAAATCGTAAAGTCCCGCCAAGTTCCGCGATTGCCGGGTGAGCGACAGCCCCACCGACCCCTGTGGATCGGAATCCACCAATAAGGTCTTCTTTCCGCTCAAGGCGAAGGCGTAGGCAAGGTTGATCGCGAGAGTCGTTTTACCCACGCCACCTTTCTGACTGGTAATAGCAAGAGTGATCACGGAACCTGAGATATAGAGGGTTTTGGACGCGAACTACTCGCGAGCGCTGGAGCATTCGAACATTTCAAATTGCCTTTGTCTGGTCATTTTCCACAAATTTTCTTATCTTTCATCCCTCCCTCTGCCAATCTCAATCCGTGATATGCCCTCCCCACTCAAATATCTCATCATCATCGCTCTCCCCTTGGGTTTAGCTTCCTGTGACTCAAAAAAGAAACCTTCGAGAGAAGACCGAGGATCCGAAAACAATTTCTTCGAAGAATCCGCTGCCAAGGAAACACTCGACACTCTCCAAAACGAACTCAACCGGGGAGAAACCGAATTGCTCAGAAAGTTCGCGGTCGACACCATTCCCTGGCAGAAATGGGATTCCGCCATCCTCGAAAAAGCACGCGTCCGACAAGCTCCGGTCGCCCTTTACATCGCCAGCGGACTGAGTGAAGACTCGCGCTCCATCGCGGTGGAGATTTCCGAACGCAAGGCCATCCGAGAACCCCTTATGAATGAATCGGTATGCGCGGTGGCCGACATTCAAGTCAACCCGGAGCTGGCTATTCTCGCCCACTATCTCAACGCTGAAATCAACCAACCCACAGCCTTCCCGACTCTGGTCTGGATGTCCCACGAAGGCTCTCCGATCGCCTGGCTTCCCCTCTCCCGCATCAGCGGGAAGAAACTCGATATCGTAATCAATAGTTCCTCCGCCATGGTGAACGATATTTGGAACAGCGATTCCAAATATACCATTTCCAATAGCCGCATGGACAGCAAGCGCCGCCAAGTCCGATTTAACTCCCCCTCCATAGAGGGAGACGACAGCAGCCGGATGCAGATCTTCAGGACCGGCACCCGCGGTCTCAGCGCCCTCTACAACGAATTTGATCGCAATATCGATCACACCGGGGGACTGATGCCTACGAGCACCCTCGAGCTCCTGAGCCTCGGCGTTCTCCATCCGGACCTAAACAAACAAGTTCGCAATAAATGCTCTCTAGCGGTCAATGAAGTCTCAGGCCAACTGATTTCGCAGGCATTGAAAGATCAGCTAACAGGTTCCTATTTCTACGCTCGAAGAAATACCGACTGGTCCCTTCCCATTTTCTCAAAGAATCTCGAAACCCAAGCCAATCTGGCCCGGGTCTTTTTAAACGGCGGCACGATCACGAACAACAACGAGATGATTTCCGAGGGAAAAAATCTCCTTGAGGTCATCGAAAATGACTGGCTTGCCAAACCGCGCAGCTTCATCGCTCCGCTTTCCAACCCGGACCGGGATGGCTCATTTATCATCAATGAGGACACCTTGAAAAAAGTTCTCAGCAAGAGCGAAATCAAACTGGCGACTCTCGCGTTCTCCTTAAAACCCAATGGAAACATCCCCGGCACCGTGGACCCTCTTGGAATCTTCTATCAAAAAAATACCCTTCGGAGAGATATGCCACTCTCTGAGATCGCCTCAAAATTAAATCAACCCGAAGAATCAGTCTCCACTCAACTTGAACAAATCCGCAAAAAACTTCTCGCGCATCGACAGGAGGTTACCGAATTTCTGTCCGAGCCCCTCATCGGTGCCGAAATATTTGCCCGAGTTGTGAGAGCCCAAATTTCCGGAGCCAACGCGCTCAGCGACGATACTGTTCTTGCAAAAGCCATTAATGCCGCCTCTCTTCTCCGAAAAAACTATACCCATCCCTCCGATGGACTGAGCCTGTTCCCGGTGGACTCCCATTTTATTCCGGCCCGAAGCAAGGACTATTCACTTTGCGCTCTTGCCGCCCTGGAACTCTATCAAACCACCCTGGACCCACAATGGTTGCAATGGTCCACCGCCCTCATGGACGAAGCCCTGCAGAAGCTATCCCGGGACGGATTCCCCCTTCGAGAGCTCCCCAAGAGCGATGCCATTATCCCTCTCGCCATCCACAATCGCAGTATGATTTTCTCTGATTCCTCTTTGGGGATGTCACATCACATTTTCCTTCAGTTGGGCACTCTCACCGGCGCAGAGCGCTTCACCGACATGGCCGACCTGATTGCCAAAGACCTCTCCCGCTTGGCGCAGAAGTCCCCGGTCAATCATTCCGATTTCATCATTTCCTGCGCCAGGGGCGATTCCCCACTGGTCGCGGTAGTACAGGGAGAAGAGTCCGCAGAGGGCAAAACACTTCTGAGTTCATTGAATTCTCCAAAATTTTCACCATACATCAGCATTCGGGGTGGCAATGCCCCCAACCTTCTCAAGGAACTCCCCCAAGTCCCCGAACTTTCCGGAAATGCCTCTGTTTCCCTCTTTCGCGATGACAAATTGCTTGGCTCGACCACAATTCCCGACGATCTCGACAAGCTCCTGAGTGCTAAAATCTCCGAAAAAGAATGATTGGATAGTTTTCTTTGCTTTGTAGCATGCTGCACACATGCGACAGAACCTCCCTTACCAACTGCTAACAATTTTTGTTCTGGCTACCTGCCCGGTGCAGGCAGACAAAATCACCCTCAAGGACGGAAAGGTCATCGAAGGGGAAGTTATCAGTGAGACTGACACCGAGTATGTCGTCTCAGTCGCCTACTCGAAGTCCATTCGCACAAGAAAAACCTTTAAAAAGTCGGAAATTGCCGACATCCAAAAGGAAGCTCCCGATCTCAAGCCCTACAAGGCACTCAAGGACGTCCTTCCAACCCCGGATCGCCTGAGCGTTGTCGGATACGAGCAATTGATCGAAAGTAGGGTGAAACCATTCCTCAAGAGCTTTCCAAATTCAAAATACACCCTCGAGGTAAAAAAGACGCTCGCCACCCTGGAATCCGAACTCGCAAGAGCCAAGGCAGGAGACGTCAAACTTGATGGCGAATGGATCGACGCCGCTGAGTGGAATGCCAATGCTCTCGAACTGGATGCGCAAGTCTTGGTCAAGAGGATGAAAGCCCTCGCCGGAAGAAAATCCTACCGCTCGGCACTCTTGATTTACGACAAGATCAACACCGAATTTAACTCGGCCGATGCAGCCAATGACGCCTCTCAAGCGGCCTTACAATTCCTCCCAAAATATTCGGCACAAATCAAAAAGCTCGAGGCTGAAGCTCCCGCAAAACTGGAGAAAAGAGACAAGGCTCTGAAGGCGATGACCGCCCGGGATTCCTCACGGATGAAAAAAGCCTACGATGAGATTGAGGCCAAGCATCAGGCTGCCCTCGCGAAGGCAAAAGAGAGCCGCACCAAATGGCTTCCGGTCTCCGAATTCGACTCCAGAACGCTTCAAACTCTCGCCCGTAATATCGATGCCGAAATCAACAATATTCAACGGGGAGGTATAAAGACGTCGAACCAGACTTCAACCAGTGCCGTCTATCGTAATGCTTGGGAAGCAGCCGGAAAAGGGAACACCAATGAAGTTAAAAGGCTCCAAAGCACCCTTCGCTCACGAAAGGTCGACAACAAATACCTCCAACTCATCTCCGAGCATCTTGACGCAAACCCGGCCAAGGAAGAAGACCCTGGCCCCAGCCTAGAGGAACAACGGGCAGCGGAAGCAGCCAAAGCCAAAGAGGCCAAAGCCAAAGCCGCCGCTGAAAGAAAAGCTGCCGAAGAAGAAAAACGTGCAAGACGGCTTAGAGAACGTGCAGAGCAGGAGGGCGCAAACGATTCCGACGAGAAAGAAGAATCAGAATCATCCTTCCTGCCTATTCTCATCGCCGTCATCCTACTGACTCTCCTCATCGCCTTCCTCGTCATGAAGCGGAAGCAATCCGAGGAATAAAATTATCCACTATGAGCGAACGCCGCGCATCCCAGGAAAGAAATACCGCTGAGACTAAAATCAAACTCAGCCTGAACCTGGACGGAGAAGGAAACTCCCGGATCAACACCGGAATCCCCTTCTTCGACCACATGCTCACTCTTTTCTCCCGACACTCGCTGATTGATCTGGAAGTCGAGGTCAATGGTGATGTCGGCGTCGATTTCCATCACACCGTGGAAGATACCGGCATCGTCATCGGCGAATGCCTCCGCGAAGCCCTGGGCGACAAGGCGGGAATCCGACGCTACGGCCACGCCTACGTCCCTATGGACGAAACTCTGAGCCGAACCGTCATCGACCTCAGCAATCGCCCGCAACTGGAATTCAACGCTCCGGCTAATACGCCCGACGCCCAGAACTTCCCCTTCACCCTCGTCGAAGAATTCTGCCGGGCTCTCGCCGCGAACCTGCGCTGCAATCTCCACATCGAACTCCTTTACGGAAGAGACGGTCACCACATCGCCGAATCCATCTTTAAATCGATGGCCCGCGCCCTACGCACCGCCTCCGAGAACGATCCGCGCATGAGGGGCATCCCTTCGACCAAGGAAGTCTTATAAGACAATGAAACTTGGAATGATCGACTACGGGAGGGGCAACCTCCGCAGTGTCATAAACGCCTGCCGTGCTCTCGGGCACGATCCTACCCTTGTCACCACTCCCGAGGGGCTGGATGGACTCACCCACCTTATCTTCCCGGGACAAGGTGCCTTCGGCGACTGCATGAACAGCCTGAATCGCCTTGGCCTCGCCGATCCGCTCCGCGGCTGGATCGAGGCAGGAAAACCCTACTTCGGCATTTGCGTTGGCTACCAACTCCTATTCGAAAGCAGCGAAGAATGCCCTGGCACCGACGGCCTCGGCGTCTTCAAAGGTCACGTCAAACGCTTCACCAGCTACGACATCAAAATCCCGCACATGGGATGGAATGCCGTCGATCTGAAGAAACCAAATTCCCCCTTCTGGGAGGGCTTCGAAGGAGAACCCTACTTTTATTTCGTCCACTCCTACTACCCCGACGGTGTCGATCCTGAAGTCGTCACCGCCAACTGCACCTACGGACAGGAAACCTTTTGCGCTGGCATTGAGCGCGGAGCATTGCTCGCAGTGCAATACCACCCCGAGAAAAGTCAGCACGCGGGCCTCCAGCTCCTTGGGAATTTTCTGGAAACTTAAAGTTGAGAAATCAATAATAGAGGATTTTCAAAATCGCTCGGGTGATCATCCATCTGCCAGAGCCTTCATTACGTAGGCTGACGGACGGAAGTTCTCAATCACGACTTCACTACGATCATCCCAGATCATCCGCACCTCCTTCACATTGAAATTAGGCGTCTTGTGTGGTGCGAAGAGAATGTCATCGTGCGTACTATTCTCGTGCTTCTTAAACATACCCGGAACAATATCGCCTCCCAGATGATCATCGCGGCCCGTCGCGAGGTGACAAGTTCCTAGTACCTTCTCGTCCTGGATATCCTGATAGGAAACCGGCAAGACCTGAGTTCCGAATCCTAGCTCTCCCAGCGTTCCAGTCATCGGATCATCGGCAAGCCGCGCGTTGTGTTCATCGATCGTAGATTGATTTCCTTCGATCAGCGTGGAGCGCACGACATCGCGATTCTCCACGTCCAAAACACCTAGGGTACCGTCCTCATACTTCATCGGAAACTTCCCACGCGCATCGCGTGGCACGAAATACACCTCCCCCGCTGGGAGATTGGCAATATCCGGATTCGTCCCACGACACAAGCCGTGCGACTTCTGTGCATCCTGCCCCCCCAAACCCAACCAAGCGGTGAGAATCCTGCCATCCTCCAATTCAAAATCAATTTCTACCTCATTTGCATTGGTCAAAGCCTTGCGCATCTTCTCGGCATCATCCGAAACCTCTTGGTAATCAACAGCCAACCCGGAATTGAGAATAACGTCATTCATCCCATGCATCGTGGCACCACGGAAATTAAACTCCTTGCATTTCTCTGTCAGGGGAGCGGTCGCGGACCAAGTTGAGACGCACAACACAATGTCGTAACTTGGGTAAATATCGCGATCCAAGGAAAGCTTCCTACCGTCCGCATCCCAGACCTCATCGGCCAAGTCTAGATTGGAACCATAGGTGTAGCGATAGGCAAACATTTCGCCACCAGTCATTCCCAATTCCTCGAGAACACCGCCCTGCAGCCTTTCGTAAAAGTAATCGTAGGCATTGTTCTGTACCTCGAACTGCTCTTGACCACGAAAGGCGTAGCCCTTCATCCACTCCACCGGATTTTCAAAATCCACTAGAATACAAACCTTACATCCTTGTGTCGGCGCAAAAACAGTTTCTAGCAAGCGCCTTAAATCGAAAGCGGGGAAATCACGTTTTTCAGGATTCAGAAGAATTTCTTTCTGAAGGTAAGACGGCAAGCAGTCAGGTGCGGAATTCATGTCGCCATCAAACTAATAGGGCGCTATTTTCACGCAAGCGGTCTTTTCTCCCGAATTCACTCCGCTCGTAAAATCCGCGCCGCGTCCTTGGCAAAGTAGGTCAGAATAATATCGGCTCCCGCCCTCTTGATCCCCATCAGGCTTTCCATCATCACGGCTTCTTCATTCAACCAACCATCGGCCGAGGCACTCTTGATCATGAGATACTCCCCGCTCACTTGATACGCCGCCACCGGCAAGGTGGTGTGCTCCCGCAACTCGGAGATAACATCGAGATACGGACCGGCAGGTTTCACCATCACGATGTCTGCGCCTTCCTCTTCATCGAGAAGAAGCTCCCTTACCGCCTCCCGCCTATTAGCGGGATCCATCTGGTAGGTCTTTTTGTCCCCAGCTTTAGGGGCTGAGCCCAGAGCCCCTCGAAACGGGCCATAAAATGCCGAAGCATACTTCGCGGTATAACTACAAATCGAAATCTTCTCGTGCCCGGCTTCGTCAAGGACCTCCCGCAAGGCTGCCACCCGGCCATCCATCATGTCGCTCGGCGCCACAATATCAGCCCCTGCGCCGGCATGACAAACTGCCTGTTGGCACAAAACAGAGATCGTCTCGTCGTTCAATATCTCGCCGTTTTCCACCAATCCGTCGTGCCCGTCCTCGTTATATGGGTCGAGCGCGATGTCCGTGATCACAATCAATTCCGGATGCGCTGCTTTGAGAGCTTTGATCGCTCTCGGAACCAAACCTTGCGGATTAAAAGATTCCTCGGCCCTTTTCGTCTTCAATCCCTCCTCAATCGCCGGAAACAATACCACCGAGGAAATCCCGAGTGCCAGGGCCTCCCCAGCTTCCTTCACCAGACCTTCAAGGGACCAACGCGTGCATCCCGGCATCGACTCAATTGCCTCGTCCACCTCCTTGTCATGAAGAAACAAAGGCAGGACAAAGTCCCCCGGGCATAGCAAGGTTTCGCGAACCAAAGCTCTCACTCCGGCTGATTTTCGGTTTCGGCGGGCTCTAATCGGTAAATCCACTCCAAAAGAGTAATTTCGAATTTCGAAATTCCGATTCCTAAATTAGCATTCTCCCGTGGCCCACACTCCATTTAGCGATCTCCTTCAGCAAGACCTCTCCCGCCTTGAGGAAAATTTGCGTGATCTCATCTCCCCTCACATTAAGGCCAAAGACCATCTTAGCCTGCTCAATCTTGCTTGCGGCCGGGGCGACGAAACGGGTGTTCTGGCCAATATCCTCGCCGAAAAATCAAACTCGGCCCACTTGCAAGGACTTGATATCCGCGCCGCCGAAATCGATCAGGCCAACTCACGCTGGAAAAATTCTCTCGAGAGAAAAACCAAAGCCGACTTCATCGTCCATCGGGGCGATAAACTCCTGGACCTCGCCGAAGCCGGCACCCCCGACATTGCCTTTCTCCGCCATCAAAATTTCTGGAACGATAAACCGGTCTGGACCCGCATATTTGACCAAGCCCTGCAGCGTCTCAACGAAGACGGACACCTCGTCATCACCTCTTACTTCGACAAGGAACACGAACTGGCCGTAGAAGCTCTTACCAAACTCGGAGCAATTCAGGTTGGCTCCATCAAGAACCGTCACTCCCGCGCCTTAAGTGACGCTCCGGGAAAATCGGTCGACAAACACCTCGCGATCTTTCGCAAGGCCTAGGGAATCACCGGCTCATCCGGATCAACCAAAGGCTTCTCACTTTTCACAAAAAAGCTTACTTGCTCAAGCTCCAACGCCAGATCCACGCTATTGACGGTAACAAATTCCGGCACCTGCAAAACTGTTGGCGAAAAACTCAACAAGCCCTGCACACCCGCATCAACCAATTCATTGGTCACTTCCTGAGCGTGCTCCACCGGCACCGAAAGGATGGCCAGCTTCACATCGTTCTCGATCACGAATTTACGCATCGTGTCGACATGATACACCGGCACGCTGATTCCCCGTTTTTTCACGACATCGGGAGTAGCATCGAAAGCGGCCACGACTTCAAAACCCTCTTTTTGGAATCCCTGGTAACGAAGGAGCGCCACTCCCAAATTTCCTGCGCCGACCAAGATCACCGGTTGCAATTGCTCCCGACCCAAAACCTCTCGGATCGCATCAATCAATTCCTGCACTGGATATCCTAGGCCCCGGGTACCAAATTGTCCAAGATAGGTGAGATCACGCCTCAATTGCGAAGGATTCACTCCGGCCGCTTTGGCCAGTGACGATGAACTGACGGTCTCGATATGATTCTCAGCCAAGCGACGAAGACAGCGATGATAAATCGAAAGCCGATAAATTGTTTTTCCAGGAATTGCTGACTTATCCACGCCTTTACGATCAATGGTGAGCGATGGGATGTCAAGAGAGGCTCTTAAGCGCGAAATCGCTCGTATCTTTCCGTATCTCACGCTCTTCTCCTCCCGCCATGTTCGATTTCTGGGACCAATTGGGAGTCTTCATCTTTGCCGTTTCCGGTGCCCTCGCGGGGCGCGCGAAAGGAATGGATTACTTCGGCATGTTCGTCGTCGGTTTAATTACCGGAACGGGCGGCGGCACTTTACGCAGCGTCCTCATCGGGGACACCCCGCCTGCCCTCCTTCAAAGCCCCAACTACCTCCTCATCGCCATCGCTGCAACCGTCTTTGCCTTAGTAGGCGCCCCACTGTGGAATCGCATCAAACGCGTCATTTCCATCTTCGACGCCTTCGGGCTCGGACTCTTCACCTGTCTGGGCATCCGCGTCGCACAAAGCCACGACATGGCTTGGTGGGCTCTCATCGTTCTCGGTGTTATAAGCGGCACTTTCGGAGGAGTCCTTCGCGACCTCCTACGCATGGAAGTGCCGCTCATTTTTCGGCGGGAAATATACGCCACTGCAGCTATCATCGGAGGCTTTATTCTTCTCGGCCTCGATGACCTGGGTGTCGCCTCTCCTGCAGCCATTGCCATCACGACTTTATCCATCGCGACGATCCGGATTCTCGCTATTCGCTATTCGCTCAATCATTCCACGAGTTGACAAAAACCCCTCCTTCGCCCAAAGGACTTGCGCCATGTGGCTCGGTCGTTTTGCCCTTCTCCTCGCGCTCTTCTCATTGAGCGGGATGGATCGGGCATTTGTGCAAGGCTACGCCTGGTTCACCATGGTCCAGGAGCGCTCGACCGGAATGGGAGTCGAGGCCGCCATTCAGGAAACTCTGTCGGGTAAACATCCTTGTGAGATCTGCGAAGCCATCGTGGAAAACTCCTATCGATCACCGGGAGATTCCCCACTCCGTGAGAGTTGTGAGAACTTCTTCAAACTTTACTCGCCTTGGCTCGCCACTAATAAACTGCAAGCCATCCCTCCAAACAGCATAGGAGAACTTATACCTATAGCCGTTTCGGAAAAACGCTCGGTCTACATTGAACTCCCCACGCCACCACCGCGTTGGGTCTGAGTTAACCTACCCTCCTCCCCTCATGCTCGGACCGCCCCCATGGCAGTTCTGATTCTTTTTTCCTCGTCGTCGTTCGTGTTGACGACCAACCATTTATTTATTCAATGAATTTCAAATCTACTTTTATCATGCTGGCTGCCGCGCCTCTCGCGCTTGCAGAATACCGCCCCGACGCCTTCGCCCCGATCGGAGTGATGGGTGAACACCTCCACGCCAAGGATCATTTCATGGCCTCCTACCGCTACATGAACATGCGCATGGAGCAAAACTTCGTCGGCACAGGCTCCGTTTCTGATGGCAGCGTCCTCGCTGATCCACGTTTCATGGTCACTCCCGCCGACATGGACATGGAGATGCATATGGTCGGCTTTATGTATGCGCCTACCAACAAGTTCACCCTAATGGCTATGGTCAATATCGTGGAGCTTTCCATGAATCACCGCCGCATGGACGGTTTGGAATTTAAGACCAAATCCTCCGGGATTGGCGATAGTTCGATCAACGCTCTACTTGGTCTTTGGGAAGGCAACGGCGGATCACTGCACGCGGGACTGGGCCTTCTCTTGCCCACCGCAGAAGTCGACGAACAGGACTTCATTCCCGGCCCCGGAGAAACCCGCCTCCCCTATCCGATGCAACTCGGTTCCGGAAGCTGGGGAATTGCTCCTTCACTCACCTTCAAACAACATCACGGAAATTGGTCCTTCGGCGCCCAAACCAGCGCCAAGATCTTTCTTGATGACAACGACGAAGGATACCGTCTCGGAAACAAATTCGAATTCACCACTTGGGCTGCCGCTCCAATCAACGAGCAGTTTTCCGTTTCAATCCGCTCAACCTTTTCAGACTGGGGCAACATTGATGGAGAGGACAACGATCTGCGTCCACTCCCGGTTCCCACGGCTGACCCCAACCTCCGCGGAGGCGCCAAACTAGACCTCTCGCTGGGCCTCAATTTCTTCGAATCCGGCAGCAAGACCAGCGCCGGCCTGGAAATCGGCAAAACGATCTGGCAGGACCTCGACGGCCCCCAACTTGGATCCGACTACTGGATTACCGCTGGAATCCGTTTCTCCTGGTAAACTTTACCTCTCATCAAACAAGGGCGATCCACTCAAGAGGGTCGCCCTTATTTTTTGCCTACATTTCCAGAAGCATCCGGGTAGGATTCTCGAGACAATCCTTGATGCGAATGAGGAAGGTTACGGCCTCCTTGCCATCGACCAGACGATGGTCATAGCTCATTGCGAGATACATCATGGGACGGATGACCACTTCTCCATTGATCGCCATCGGACGTTGCTGGATGGTATGCATTCCAAGGATGCCACTTTGGGGAGGATTCAGAATCGGCGTGCTGAGAAGCGAGCCATAGACCCCGCCATTGGAGACCGTGAAGACACCGCCGGAGAGATCCTCGAAGTCGATTCTTCCCTCCTTGGCTTTCGTCGCATAATCAAGAATATCCTGCTCCACTTCCGCGAAGCTCTTACAATCACAGTCGCGCAACACGGGGACGATAAGCCCCTTCTCAGTACCAATCGCTACACCGACGTCGTAGAAATGATTTTCGATGATGTCCGTCCCGTCAATACGGGCATTGATGGATGGCACGTCCTTGAGTGCCTGCACCACTGCTTTCACAAAGAAGGACATGAAGCCAAGTTTCACGCCATGCTTGGCGATAAAGTCTTCCTGCACCGACTTACGAAGCTTCATCACTTCAGTCATATCGACTTCATTAAAGGTCGTCAAAATTGCCGCAGTCTGTTGGGCATTCACGAGATGCGATGCGATCTTGCGACGTAAAGGAGACATCTTCTTTCGAGAGACCCGGCTATCATCATCAACCGGAGGACTGGGCTGGGCAGGCTTGGGTGCTATCACCGGCTTCGGGGCTTCAGCCACCGGGGCTTCGTCTACCGGGGCTTCGTCTACCGAGGCTTCCTCTTCAACAAACTCCGGAGTTGTCACCGCCGGAGCAGGAGCGACGGCCCCTTCAGCAATCGACCCTATCACGGTTCCTATTGCAACCTCTTCACCTTCAGAAACTGCGATACTCAGAACCCCGTCCGCTTCCGCTTCCAACTCCGGTGCCACCTTATCAGATTCCAAGGTGACAATACACTCTCCCTTACGGACAGCTTCCCCGTCCGCTCGATGCCATCGGGCAATGAGCGCAGTGGTGATGGAGTCTCCAAGTTGAGGGATGATAATTTCTTGAGCCATGATGGTAATTAAGGAAGTGATCAGACAGAGAAGGCTTTTTCGACGAGCTTCTTTTGCTCGCGCTTATGAACGGCTTTGGAACCGGTGGATGGACTGGAAGCCCGCTCACGTCCGGCGTAACGGACGCGGGCTTTGGTGAGCTTCGCAAGGCGAGGCTGCATGAATGACCAAGCCCCCATGTTTAGTGGTTCCTCCTGACACCAAATAAACTTTTTCGCGTTCGAGTATGGGCTGATGGCCATCTTAACGCCCTCTCTGTTGAGCGGGTAGAGCTGCTCCACTCTCACGATGGCAGCATCTTTGATCTGCTGCTCTTCGCGGTATGTCAGGAGATCATAGTAGACTTTCCCGGAACAGAAAATCACCCGACTCACCCGCTCCGGATGCTCAAATTCGTAGGCATCAGGAAGAATCTCCTGGAATCGGGAATCATCAAGAAAGTCTTCCACGTGAGAGACCGCCCGAGGATGAGTCAGAAGGCTCTTCGGAGTCATCACGATCAATGGCTTGCGGGTCGGCGAATGCTTCTGGCGTCGCAATGCGTGGAAGTATTGCGCTGGCGTTGTGAAGTTTCCGACGATCATATTCTCCTCGGCGCAGAGCTGAAGAAATCGTTCCAGGCGCGCACTCGAGTGCTCCGGCCCCATTCCTTCATAGCCATGAGGAAGCAACATCACGATGGAACTCGGCGTCTGCCACTTTGACTCCGCAGAGGAAATAAACTGGTCAATGATCACCTGGGCTCCATTGGCAAAATCACCGAACTGCGCCTCCCAAAGAATCAACATGTTGGGACATCCCAGGGAATACCCGTAATCAAATCCAAGCACGGCAGCTTCTGAGAGAAGACTGTTGTAAACGCAGAATCGCTCCTGCTCGTCACTCAATTCACGAAGCGGAACAAAACGCTCCCTCGTGTTGTAATCATAGAAAACAGCGTGACGGTGACTAAAGGTCCCCCTTCGGCAATCCTGTCCGGATAAGCGCACTGGGAATCCCTCCAATAATAAAGATCCAAAGGCCAATGCCTCTGCAAAAGCCCAATCATACGGCCCACCATTTTCAAGGGCCTCGGCACGACGAGGAACAAAACGCTTGGCCAATGTCGGATGAAGCTGAAAGCCCTCGGGGATCGTCGTGAGGGTCGAACCAATGTGCTGCAAGGTCTCCAGGCCAATCCCGGTAACGACCGGTTCGTGACTGTAAGGCAATTGTTCCTCAGCCGTAGAACCGGTGAAAACGGTCAGGTCCTCTTCCCCGCTCTCTCGCCGACGCATCTGTTCCAAGCCGTCTTCGAGGTCCTGCCAAATCTCATCATGCAAGGCTTGTCCGTCGGCGGCTGTGATCACTCCGGCGTCGACCAATTCATCGCGGTAGAGCTGCCCCGCGGTCTTACGTCCGCTAAGCTGACGATAGATCTGTGGTTGGGTGAACGCCGCCTGATCGTTTTCATTGTGCCCCTGACGGCGGTAGCAAAGCATATCGATAACAACGTCCCTTCCCCAGGTCTGACGATAGTCCATGGCAAAGTTGGCGGCCCAAATTAGCTCCTCCGGCCGCTCTCCATTCACATGAAGAATCGGCGCGTCGATCATCTTGGCAACATCGGTCGCGTAGGCGGATGAGCGTGCATCTTCCGGCATCGTGGTGAAACCAATCTGGTTATTTACGATGAGATGAATCGTTCCTCCCGTACGATAGCCTTCGAGTTGGGAAAGATTGAGCACTTCGGCTACCGGACCTTGTCCGGCAAAAGCAGCATCACCGTGCACCAAAATGGGCAGGACCACCTTTCGATCTGTCTTCGCACCATCATCACCGATAAGTCGTTGGCGTGCGCGCGCTTTTCCTTCTACCACCGCATTGACAGCTTCGAGATGACTTGGATTGGCCGCCAGACTCACCCGGACATGGCCATCGGGTAACTCACGCACTTTTTCATAGCCGAGATGGTATTTAACATCTCCGTCGCCGGCCACGAGATCCTGCACGTAGTTCGGAGTGAATTCGAAAAGCAGAGTCGATATCGACTTCTTCACGAAATGCGCGAGTACGTTCAAACGCCCCCGGTGGGCCATCCCCATTTCGATCTCCTTCACACCCTGCCCGGGGCATTCCTCGAGAATTTGATTCAGCAAGACCATCAGACCCTCACCGCCCTCCAGCGAGAAACGCTTCTCGCCAAGAAACTTCTTCCCGAGAAAACTTTCGAAGAGCTCAGACTCCAGAAGCCATCGCAAGGCTTTGGTCCTCGACTTATTTTCAAGAATCGGCGTCGCGGGGCGCCCTTCAATCCGAGTCCGAATCCAGTTCCGCACTTCCGTTTCGTGAATGTGCATGAATTCGAATCCAATTTTTCCCGAATAGGTCGTTTCGAGTTCCGAAACAAGGTCGCGCAATTTCAACGACTCTCCTTTCCGGAAAAATCGCGTCATCGCCTCGCGGTCGAGATCCGACTCGTAAATCCCGAATTTCTCAAGCTCAAGACGCGGATTGCGCTCCGCCGCTCCATGCAGTGGATTGATGTGCGCCTGCGTATGGCCCAAAACGCGATAATTGTAGATCAGACTCACAACTTTTCCACGGAAGGAAAGCTGCTCCTCGGACAGAGGCTGGTCCACCGGGACGTCATTGACGGGCACTCCGGCTGGTCCGCCCCTCTTCGGTTGGGTCGATCCGAGCTCGAATCCTTCGAAAAATGCGGACCAATTTGCCTCAACCGACTGAGGGTCATCGCACCATTGGGCGTATTTTTCATCTAGGAGCGCGGCATTAAACCGTGGAGAAATGTGAGATGACATGGCTGGCTTAATGGCTCGTTATTTGGCTCTAAGTAGAGAATATGACTTGGACAGCACAAATTATGCCGTTAGTTAAATGGCGCACCCTAGCGAGTCAATCGCACACCGCACGATTCTACTTTTATTTTTCGCATGATCGAGATTGCCAATCTCAGTAAAAACTACGGTCGCCATACCGCCGTTGACGGAATCTCCTTCGAGGTCTCCAAGGGAGAGATCGTTGGATTCCTCGGGCCCAATGGCGCCGGCAAGACCACCACTCTCCGGATGCTGACCGGATTCCTCCCCCCGACCTCCGGTGCCGCCCGTATCGCAGGCCACGACATCTTCCGCGAATCGCTCGATGTCCGCCGTCATGTCGGCTACATGCCCGAAAACGTTCCGCTCTATACCGACATGCGGGTGAAAGAGTACCTTCGTTTCCGGGGATCCCTCCGCGGACTCAAAGGCAGCCAGCTTCGCAAACGCCTCGGAGAAACCCTCGACATCTGCGGACTGACCCACGTTCGCCGCAAGATGATCAAGACTCTTTCGAAAGGCTACCGGCAGCGGGTCGGCTTGGCTGACGCCCTCATTCACGAGCCTGATCTCCTCATCCTCGACGAGCCCACCAATGGTCTCGACCCCAACCAAATCCGGGCCATCCGGAGTTTGATTCAGAATCTCGGTGAAAACCACACCATCCTTCTCTCCACTCATATCCTGAGCGAAGTGGAAATGACCTGCAACAAGGTCGTCATTATCGACGAAGGAAAAGTCAAAGCCGCCGACACTCCGAAAAATCTCGTAAACTCAATGCGCCGCGCCGGTCGCATTTCGGTCGAACTTCAGGGTCCGCAGGAGGAAATTGAAACAAAACTCAGCGCGGTCGAGGATGTCACCAAGGTCACCAGTCAATCACTTCAGGACGGCTGGAACCGCTACACCGTGTTTGTTGCTCCTAATACCGATACCCGGCTTCGCATTTCGGCCCTTGCCCACGAAACACAATGGCCGCTTCGTTCGCTGGCTCGCCGTAGCGGAACTCTTGAAGAAGTCTTTGTCGAACTCACCCGCCGGGACTAACCCCTTAATTTTTTCCGATGCGCACCTTCCGAATCCTCTTTTTCAAAGAGCTCAAGAGCTACTTCCTCACTCCCTTTGGCTGGCTAATCATGGCCTTTGCCGCCCTGATGCAAGGGCTCTCCCTCTCGACTACCCTCAAGGAATACTCCGAGAGCGCGATGTCCGAGAACCTCGTCTTTGCGACCTTCCAATCGCCCATTTTTTGGTTCTATTACCTCTTTCTTTTTCCAGTTCTCACTATGCGCCTCTTCTCCGAAGAGAACCGTTCAGGCACTTTGGAAGGTCTTTTAACCGCCCCGGTCAAAACCTGGCAGGTCGTCCTTTCAAAATACTTCGCGGCCTACCTTACCTTCATTCTCCTGTGGATTCCCGCCCTGATTCATTTTCGGCTTTTCACCACGCTCAATGACATCCCGCCACCCTTTAACAGTGGCGAACTCTACGGAGCCCTCACTATCGTGATTCTCATGGGCTCCCTCTTTACCGCAATGGGCTGCTTGGCCTCCTGCATGACATCCAGCCAAATCATCGCGGGTATCATTTGTGTCGGCATTCTCTTCGTGCACTTTCTTCTGGGACTAATCCCCTACTTTTTTGGCGATCAAATCGCCGCCGCCCCTCTCTTCCATTTCATTTCCTCGCAAGAGCATCTCCGCTCATTCTCGCGCGGCCTCGTCGATACCCGACCGTTCGTCTATTACCTCACCGCGAGCGGATTTTTCATTTTCCTCACCTACCATTTGCTGGACTACCGGCGCTGGAAGCCCTGATCCATGTCTGAACAAGATTCCAATTTCGAAATGGCCCCGCCGCCACAACCCGTCCGGCGTCTCGGTCTCGGATTGCGCTCGGTCCTGCAAATCATTTTCGCCGTCCTCTGTGTTGGCTTCGTCTTCTATCTCGGCATCACACATCACAGTCGAAAAGACTTCACCCAAAGTGGCGCCTTTACTCTCTCGGAAGCTACCATCAAACTTCTCGATTCCTCGTCTCTTCAGGACCGTGAAAAACCAGTAAAGGTCATCGCGGCTCTCCGCAAAGGATCTCCTCACTACCCAAGACTCCGCACCCTCATCCAAGAATACGAACGACTTGCCGACGGCAAAATCAAGGTCGACTACCTCGACCCGATCCTCGACAAAGACCGGGCTGCCGAGGTCGCCAATAATTACAGCGAGGTCCTTGCCGACCAGCTCTTCAGCGATGAAATATTCATCATCGACGCCCGCCAAAGCATTCCAGAGGAAAAACCGGATCAAACCAAAGACGAAAAAGTCCTCGAAGCTATCAATAGCGGACTACGCTACCTGAATGTCCAGGACATGCTCGTCATGCGCCTCGATGAAAACAAACAACGCCGAATCGTCGGATACCGGGACGAAGATTTTATCAGCTCCGCGCTTCAGTCAGCCCTAGAAGGCCGCCCCCGCGTAATGTATCTCCTCGAAGACAAAAGCGATATCGATGTCGGCGATGCCAATTCACCCTGGGTTGTTCTTCGCGACGCTCTCGGAAAACAAAATATCCTCCTCATCTCCGTCCGCATTTCCGAACTCGAAAAAATCCCCGACAATGCCGAAGGCGTCGTTCTGGTCGCCCCTCAATATGATTTCGAACCCAAAGAAATGGAGATTCTCAAGGAATACTGGCGTCGTGAATCGGCTTCGCTCATGTTCTACCTAGATCCCAGCGCCCGCCCCGACAACCTACGGGCTTTTATGCGCGATCACGGAGTCACCTTGCAAGACGACCGAGTTCTCACCACGCGGAATAGACGAACCGAAACCAAAGTCCAGGCGGCCTTTACCTCGCTCGCCAATGTCTCGGCAAAGCTGGAAGGGAAATCGACGACCTTTGAGGGCCGCGTTGCCAGCCTGGAGGTCAGGGAGGGAGCGGAAGATCTCGCCACCCGGGGCATCACCTGCATTTCACTCATCGAGGCTGACCCCCGCTACTGGGGTGAAACCAACTACACTCAATCCCAACCGACCTACGACGACCAAACCGATAACCCCGGCCCACTCTCCATCGGAGCCGCCGTCATCAAGGGGAATGCCAACAACGATCTTACCGCCGACAAGGTCAGCAAGATGATCATCCTCTCCACCACTGACTTCCTGGAACCGGGGCTTCGTAACGCGCAATTGGACTTCGTCAAAAACTCGACCCACTGGCTTCTTGGACGCGAGGAACTCATTGGCATCGGTCCACGAGGCTTAGAACGTCGCCGCCTCAATCTCATCAAGGAAGAAGTGACCCAACTCCAGCGGATCGCGGTATTCTTTATCCCCTTCGGACTCTTCCTGTTAGGTATGATGGTATGGAATTCCCGACGTGCCTAGTCACATGAAACACCTGCCTACAATCTGCTTTGGCCTCATCGCAATCGCGTTGGGAACTCTGGTGACATTGCAGCAGATGCACGGCAATCTCGACTTTCTCTTTGGCTCACCTTCCCTGGGAAAAGGCGATAGGGTTTACCAATTCGACCCCAAGAACGTTGGAAGGATTGAGATCCTCACCAACGAGGCCGAGTCTCTCCTCATCAACAAAGGTGGCACTTGGATCATGGAGTCCCCCAAGGAGGATTATGCCGACGCCCGCTTTGTTCAGTCCATTCTCAACTTCTCCAGCAAGCTAAAGATCGAAGACACTATTGAGCGGGAAACAGTAGATAGCCTCTCCGACTTCGGCCTTCGGGACACCCGTATCGAGATCAAGCTCTTCGACAAATCCGGCCGCCACCTTTGCCACTTCGACATCGGTCGATACACCGCCTGGCGTAGCTTGGCCGAAGAGGAAACACAATTGGCCAACGCCGGAGAAGAGGCCAAGGACCGCACCAGCTACGCCACCGTCGTCATCCGCCCAAAGGAAGATGACAAAAAAGACTACCTTTATATTTGCGCTGACGTCGTTGATCCCAAGATCCGACGCGAGGGAATCCGCTCCCTCTTTTCCCAAGGACTCCTC
>JAAEZT010000072.1 GCA_018222765.1 bacterium
ACAAACATCTGAGTAGGGATGACTTCCTTAAGCTTGGCGGCGAGTTCCCGGCCGCGATAAACAGCTTTGTCGCGGTGTACGATGGTGCTGAAGGCTTCGACGGGATCGCCGGCGATCAGCATGTCCATTTTCACCATGTTGGCGGCGCGGTAGCCGGCGTGCTCGTAGTCCATGGAGCCGTAGCCTTTTGTCATCGATTTGAGGCGGTCGTTGAAGTCGACGAGAATGTCTGCAAGAGGAACGGTGGCGGTGAGGAGAACCCGAAATTCATCGATGGTCTCCGTGTTTTCCAATTCTCCGCGCTTCTCCATGATCAGTTGCATCGCATCGCCAATGTAGTCGCCAGGAAGCATGATGAAGATGCGAACCATCGGCTCACGGATTTCCTCGATCGTTTGCGATTCGGGGAGGTAAGAGGGATTATCAACAATGAGTTCTTCGCCGTCGGTTTTGGTCACCTCGTAAATCACGCTGGGATAAGTGGAGATGACGTCCATATCGAACTCGCGGCGAAGACGTTCTTGGATGATCTCCATGTGAAGGAGCCCGAGGAATCCGCAGCGGAAGCCAAAGCCCAGCGCGGTTGATGATTCAGTCTGGAAGGTGAAGGCGGCGTCGTTGATCTGGAGTTTACCCATGGCCACCTTCAGGGCCTCGTAGTCTGAGGTGTCGATGGGGTAGATCCCTGAAAATACCATGGGACGGATTTCCTTGAATCCAGCCAGTGGTTCGGGGCAGGGCTTGTCCTTGTGAGTGATAGTGTCTCCGATTTTTACTTCAGCAGACGATTTCATGTTGGCGATGATATAACCGACGTCTCCTGTCTGGAGCTTTTCGGTCTTCGTCATCTTGGGTGTGAAGTGTCCAACTTCTTTGATCTCGTAGTTAGTGGGAGTATGGAAGAGCTTGATTTTATCACCCTTCTTCATCTCACCAGAGACAACACGAACGTAAGAGATGACGCCTCGGTAGGCATCATAAAGAGAGTCGAAGACAGAAGCGCGAAGGAGGCCATCTGGGTTTTCTATGGGCGGTGGAACCAGCTCCACAACAGCCTCGAGGATATCTTCGATCCCAATCCCTTGTTTGGCAGAAGCTGGGATGGCGTGGTCTCCAGGAATGGCGAGGATTTCCTCAAGCTGGGTGCGGCATCGATCGACATCGGCAGCAGGAAGGTCGATCTTGTTGAGAACGGGCACAATGGCAAGGTCTTGTTCCATGGCGAGGTTCACGTTGGCCATGGTTTGAGCTTCGACGCCCTGTGCGGCATCAATGATGAGGATGGCGCCCTCGCAAGCGGCGAGTGAGCGGGAGACCTCGTAGGAGAAGTCCACGTGGCCAGGGGTGTCGAGAAGATTGAGCTTGTAGGTTTTACCGTCCTTTGAATTAAAGGCGAGGGTGACCGGGTGCGATTTAATAGTGATTCCCTTTTCTCGCTCGAGGTCCATTGAATCGAGGTGCTGCTCCTGAGCTTCCCGCTGGGAGACTGTTTGGGTGTATTCCAGCAGGCGGTCGGACAGGGTCGTTTTGCCATGATCGATGTGGGCGATAATGGAGAAGTTACGGGTGAGTTCGACGGACACGGAAGGATTGTGAAGGGTGAAGGGCGAATAGTGAAGAACGATTGCTTCGTCGGCCGGGGGTGGAGATAGGTGGTTTGCTGGAAAATGGAAGAGTGGAGTGACGAAAGGAGGCTAAGATTAGTTCCGAATTGACGCTTTTTTCTGGCTCCCTACCGTCAACAAGAGCCTGGTAGGGAATTTATCCTGAAATAAGTCTCACTAAAGCACACCCATCCACTATGAAAAATCTTACTTTCTCTAAAATTCTGCTCATGCCACTTGCTTGCATTTTGCCAGTGGCAGCTGAAGACACTATCGAGTTACCAGACTCTCCAAATTTAGTTCTGTCAACCACAGGCGCCCACCCAACTTTTCATCAACGAAACGATGGCTTTGAGCAGAACTCAGATGTTTTAGATGCTACTTTTTTAATCGATGTAGATTTTCTCGATAAGATAGAAGGGCAGCGGGAGACGATCTTCGAAACTGGAGCAGGCACTATTGGAACTTCCTTTGTTTATGAAGCGCCGAGTACTCTTGTCGTCAGGAGTGTTGGTAATGGTGGACTTGCGTTAGTGACAGCTAGTTACGCTCTTCCTCAGCCGGTGATTGAAGGGGGAGAAGTTGAGGTTGGGTTCACGGTGGATGTTGATGATGGCAATGGATTACAGGCGTTATCAATTATTGTTGATGGGGGGGTGGTCGAGACGCAGTCTGGCACGACTGGTGGTGATTGGTCTGGAGGAGATGGGGCTCGTCTTGGAGCTGCTGGAGGAGTGACTGGCAATGGCGCAAATGGAACACTTGCATCATCGGCTTTCACCTCGGGGACTTTGAATCTTACGAATGGTCTGCGCTTTTATGCCAATACGCGTTGGGTGCCGGTTGGTAATGACAGTGATAATGATGGGTTGCCTGATTGGTGGGAGCAAATTTATACGCCTGATGATCTTGATGAATTGACAACTGGGGGTGATGCAGATGGCGATGGCTTGAGTGATAATGCGGAATTCGCGGCCGATACCAATCCGATGTTGAACGATACCGACGACGACGGGTTGACGGATGGAATTGAGGCGGATCCTACCGAGATTGGATACTTAGGGACTAATCCTTTGGAGGCAGATAGTGATGGTGATGGGCGGAGTGATGGTGCGGAAGTTAATGATGTGCCTACGAGTGATCCCTTGGACCGAGATTCGGACGATGATGGTGTTGTCGATGGAATTGAGGTTTTACAGGGCACTGATCCGAATGATGCGGCGAGCCGCTCTGATTTGGGGGAGTTTTTAGTCGCGTATTATCCTTTAGACCGGCTTGGTGCGGGACTGGAGGCACCTGACGCTTTTGGGTTTCATCATTTGATTGGGACGAACCTTGATCAGACAGATGTCATAACGGGCCAGGATGGAAATGCGATCAGCTTTGATGCGGAAAAAAGGACGATGCTTACCAGGACGAGTGGGGCAGATGATGGCTTGCCGGTCTCAAGACATCCCGAGCATTCAATCGTCATGTGGGTGAATGTGAAAGGGACTGGTCAGAATAATCTGAGTCTTTTTTCGGAAGGCTCGCTGACTGAAAATACGAGTCGATATAATCTTGGGACACATAATACTGGAACAAATGATAGTCTCGATCTTTATCTACGAGCTGCCGACGGCTCGAGCCCGAATCACCAATATTCTACAGCAACTCCATTGGATGGAACGTGGCATCATATTGCTTGGGTCGTAGCGGGTGGGGAGGCAACACTCTATGTTGATGGGATTGAAGATGCGTCTGACTTTACTTGGGTGGATCTTTATTCAGATTCAGTTAACGCCACCTCTCTTGGCGGGATTCAACGGTCATTAAAATCTGAGTGGATGACTGGTAAGATTGATGAAGTTTCCTTTTGGAATCTGGCACTAACAGCGGCAGACGTCGCTGCTCTTGCTTCTGCAGACAATGCGCTCGTAGTGATCGATGATGCGGACAGTGACGGTTTGCCTGATGTCTGGGAAAAGAAGTTTGGGTTGGACCCAAGTAATGCGGGTGATGCGGCGCTTGATGGTGATAACGACAGTTTAAGCAATTTGCAGGAGTTTGCGGCGGGAACTCATCCGGCCCTGCAAGATACCGATGG
>JAAEZT010000041.1 GCA_018222765.1 bacterium
CTTCAAGATTCGCCGCAGTGCGCCAGTTTGCAGCGCTTGCGCTGTCGACACCGACAAGAGAGACCGCTGCGCTGGCACTAGTAGCCAGATTCAGAGCTATAAAGGTAATTGGAAGTGTTAGGTTTCTTTTCATGGGTGTAATTTGGTTCATGGATAATAGCCGAAGGGAAATTAGATGTCTTAATTTCCTTATGCAATATTGAAATCGTGAAAAAATTGTAGCTGAAATGGAATGGGTAGATTCAACATTCGGATACTTAAAATCCACGTAGTTAAAGGCCACTTAACTATACCGAAATGGAGGGAATACCATCTTTTAGCGGTGTGGCTCGTTCATCGAACTGCGGTTTTACTTTTTGATTCTGTCGGGGGCAGAAAGCAATGGAGGAGTTTTCGGTCCTTTGGGGACCCAATTTCGGAGAATACCATGTTTTCCACCCAGCCGGAAACTGGTATTTGGCGGGGAGGGTTGTAGCTACTGCCGGAGAGTCAATGGCCTCAAAGGTCGATTTCTTCAGTGGATACAAGCTGTAGTTGATCCTCTCCTTCTGTGATTTGAAGAAAGCTGTTCAATGGGACTTCGGTCCATTGCTGTGTCTCGCCCGTGGTAGGCCAATATACCTCGAGGCGATTGATCTTCCTCGCGTCACCCAATCCAATATTCTGGCGAAGTGGATTGGCTCCGAAGCTCCCGCCGGAATTGACCCACTTGTATACGGCTCGGGCCTCAATATCGACACGGATACGGGCGCCGATTGCGCTTTTGTTGCTCTTTGTGCCGATGAGGCGGACGTTAATCCAACTTTTGGCAGTGGCCTCATTTTCAAAAAAAGCATCAAAAAATTTATCGCCCAAATAGCCCCCGCCCATCTGCTCGAAGATGTCTTGGTCTCCGTCGTTGTCAAAGTCAGCGAAGGCGATCGCGTGGCCCTTTTGTAAGTGACCAAGTCCGCTCGCACGGGAGACATCGACGAATTTTTTTCCACCCTGATTGAGATACATTAAATTAGGCATGATGTTCCTGAATTGAGGTTCGCCCGTTCCCAGGTAGAAGTCTTGGAATCCATCGCCATTGAGGTCGCCAAAATTTGAACCCATGGGTGCGTTCAGCCGGGTTAATCCAACTTCAGGGGCGACATCGGTGAAGCCACCATCGACATTTCCCCGGTAGAGCCGGGATCGCTCACCTTTGTTTGGTAGCGATAGCGCATCAGCTGCAAGTAATGAGATGTCTCCAGCATATCCTGAAACATAGAGATCGAGGATGCCGTCGTTGTTGTAATCCCAAAACCATGCCGGAAAGCTTTCCTGTGGGCCGGTCACCATGAGTGATTGGGCGAGATCAGTGAATGTTCCATCCCCGTTATTGTGATAAAGTCGGTTATCGTCCTCGAAGTTGGAAATATAAATGTCGGGATAAGAGTCTCCATTGTAGTCGCCCCAGACGACGGCTTTCGTGAAGCGTTCGTTTGTGACGCCGGCAGTTTGGGCCTGGTCGGAGAATGTTCGATCGCCATTATTGCGAAACAATTGGCAGGGGATCACTGTTCCTTTTGGAAGTGTCTCATTGCCAATGTATAGATCCAAGTCGCCATCATTGTCATAGTCTGCCCAGGAGGCGGTTTGGGTTGGTGCGTTGATTTCGGCTAAACCACTTTCGTAAGTGATATCGGTAAATTGCGCGATGCCAGAAACTCCGTCGTTGCGAAGAAGTGAATTGGGGTGGCACCCTTGTGAGCCAAGCCAAGCTCCGCGCAAAACGAGAACGTCGAGCCAGCCGTCATTGTCAAAGTCGGCTTGAACCATATTCAATCCACCAAGGATTCCAGTGAGTCCGGCTTCCTCGGTGCGTTCCAGGAACGTGCCATCGGCTTGATTAATGAAGAGCCTGAGTTGTCCGGAGGTATTGTAGCTGGAGACAAGCAGGTCGAGATTGCCATCATTGTTGAAATCGTCTGCAACAACTCCTCCGGCCAGACTGAAGGTGTCGAGTCCAAGTTTTCGTGCGCTATTTTTGAAGCGAGGGGAGTCGAAGGGCTCATCGGGCAAGAACTTGTCCAATTCAATGAGATACTTTGGAGGCACCTTGTGTGGGTAATCGCCGATTGTCATGTATGCGATATTGAGCAGCCAAAGAGCCTGAAGACGATGCGGAGAGTATCCCTCAGAGTTCTTCAAGACGGCCTCGAAGTAGGAGATTGCATTTCGGGATGCTGTTTTATCGGTATGAATGCCCTCACCCTGAATGGGCATGATGCAACTTTCAGGGGTATTTCGTTGGCAGCAATTGTTCTTTTCGGCTTGTCTCATGTATGCAATCCCGATGTTGAAACGGAGGGAGTTGATGAGATTGAAAGCATCTTTTTTTGGCCACCCAGCAACAATTTTGGGTAAGTAATCCTTTTCGCACTGCCTGAGGAGACGGATCGTTTCGAGCTCGTTCCCCAATTTGAGTTCAGCCTTGCCCAGATCTGTTTTTAATTGGGCGATTGTTGCAATCGGAGCATCAGGTGCCAGTGCGTCCAACTTGGCGCGAAGCATGCGGGACCGCTTGTCTCCAAAGAAGGCATTTTCTTCGTGGGTGTTGAGAACGATCTCCCTGAGCGACTTCAGCATCATCTGGTGGCTCGCAGATTCGAGATTCGCGGGACTTGGCCAGACCTTCTCAACTACCTGAGGTGAAGGAGTGCTCAGTGGTGTTTGGGAGGGGGCCTGTGTGAGGTGAATTATGGCAGCTCCTGAAATTACAACCACAGTGAGAATGACTATTATCGTTTTCAATATTTGTCGGTTAATCGGAGTTTTCTGGAGAGTCATCGCAATCGTAAAAATTTACTATAAAATTATTCATTGAGCCTTTCCAAAGTGAGTTCTCATATTTTGTGAGATGCCGGGGGAGATGTGGGCAAGACATGCTGCAAGGGTAAACATCATCTGAAATGGGAGCGGTAAGGGAAAATCGATCTTTTTCCACATGAGCAAAAACAATAACTCGGGTTGTCATCGCGAAAGTCCCCGCTAAACTGCGCCCGTGCGAAAGAATGCTGCTCAACGACTGGCTTTATTGTCTCTTTCTTTACTCATTCTTTTGATTCTGGCCGGAGCGACTGTTCGGGTAACAGGTTCTGGATTAGGGTGTCCCGATTGGCCGACCTGTTGGGGGCAGTTAATTCCACCCACGAATCTCGATCAGGTCGATTTTGACGAGCTGGATGTCGAACGCTTTCAGCGGTCCGCGAAGCGCTTTGGCCGTGATCCTGATGAAGTGACGGTGGAGAGTTTGAAAAAAGACTTTAACCCGACTCATGTCTGGATTGAGTTCGTAAACCGACTACTCGCGCTGCCGACCTTGCTGGCGGTGTTTTTGTTAATGGTGGTGGCACTGAGGAGTAAAACGGCAACTCCGAGAGTTCGGAAGTTGGCGGTGGGAGCATTTGTGGTGACAATTTTAAATGCGCTCTTCGGGATCGTGGTGGTGGCGAGCGGCTTGAATACCGGCGTGGTCACGGTGCACATGGCGCTGGCTTTTTTGTTGCTCTTCTTTTTAGTCTACATCGTTTGGGGTGGCGGGGCGAGGAAGGCAGAGATTCCGGGCGCCAGTCGTCGAGCCGTCATGGTCCTGCTGGTAGTTGTAATGCTGGAATGGTTCATGGGGTCGCAGATTCGTGAGATGACCGATGAACTCCAGCGAGAGTTTGGGACGGCATCAAGGCCCGATTGGATCAGTCAAATTCGCGACTCCTGGTGGTTTTTGATTCATCGAAGCTTTTCGTGGTCGATTCTCATCGTGGCGCTTTATGTGGGGGCGAAGGTGAAATGGCAGGGCTTTGTGCCTCGCCTGGTGCTCTCGGTAGTAGGCGTCTTAATGGTGATGGGAGTGGTGTTAAGCTACGCGGGGATTCATGCTGTGACGCAGGTTTTTCATGTGGGGCTGGCCGGGGTGTTGGTGAGCGCGGTGTTTTATTGGTATTTGGCCGCATCTGGGGAAAAGGGAGGTGATGGTGTCTGAGGGAGATCAGGAATTCCATCGCAAGACATTTGCTCTTGATACGATTCGAGCTGTTCCGGCCGGAGTAGTGGAGACCCTGGGGACGACCTTTACCATTTTGCTAGCGAACCGGGTGTTTCAGGCCGGGGATATGGCCAAGGCATCGTTGGTGGCGATGCCGAGCCTGGGTTTGTTGCTGAGTTTATTCGTAGTGCAAGGGGTGCGGCGGAGCGGGATGTCGGTGAATGCGATGCTTGCGCTGATCTTTGCTGTTTCCGGAGGCGGGTTCATGGTCGCTTCCTTCGCCGGAGATCGCTTTGATATTTATCTTATGGGGATGACGGTGGCCCTGATCACGGTGACCTTAAATATTCCGCTCTTCTCGCAGATCTATCGAAAGCATTATCCGAGCAACAAGAGAGGAAGTTTGTTTTCTACCACGGCATTTCTTCGGAAAATTTTCGCGATTGGAACGGCCGCGCTCTTCGGATGGATGCTCACCCAATCTCTCGACAACTATCCTATCCTGCTGTGGTCCTATGCCGGGGCATCATTCTTAATGGCAGTTTGTGTGCTTTTAATGGACCGGGTGACATTGAGTAAAAGTCGACAGGTGAAGCTTTTTGAGGCCTTCCGCCATGTCTCCGAGGATAAGCCTTTTCGGAAGATGCTCATTTCCTGGATGATTTTGGGTTTGGGGAACCTCCTCTGCTTTTCGCTCTTCGTGGAGTATATTTCGAACAAGGATTACGGCTTTGATTTCGACGAAAATAAAATCAGTTTTATCACCACGATCGTCCCGGAGTTTCTCTTCTTCGTTTTCGTCCTGGTTTGGGGACGGCTTTTCGACCGGATGAATTTCTATGTCTTGCGATGTCTCATCAATGCCTTCTTCGCGATGGGAGTGCTGTTCTATTATCTTGGGGACGCGGAGTGGTGCCTCTTCGTGGGGATTGGATTGCACGGAGTGGCAAGGGCCGGGGGGAACGTGGCCTGGAGTCTCTGGGTGACGAAATTTTCGCCTGCCGAGCACGTGGCTGAATACATGAGCGTGCATACCTTCCTCACCGGCTGTCGGGGTGTGATTGCTCCCTTTATTGCTTTTAAGCTGGCCTCTGAAATCGGTCCGGCATGGGTCGGGGGGATCGGAGCGGGATTGATCTTCATTGCGACCGCGATGTTGGGAACATCGGTGGCCCAGGGAGTGGTGACGAGAGAGCCCTGAAAAATCTCAAATTCCGTGAGATCAGGGCTTGCCACAGGGAGGCGGATCAGTAGTATCCGCGCCGTTGCAGGGGGATCTCGTTCTTCCCTTAGTGATAAGCCACCTTAGCTCAGTTGGTAGAGCTACTGATTTGTAATCAGTAGGTCGACGGTTCGAGTCCGTCAGGTGGCTCCATTTTCCCCCCTTCGTAGGGTCCGTTAGGTTCAGGAAAACAATCACATGAGAGGGATTGATTAATGCGTGAGAAGGAACATCGAATCCATTCCGCGCGATCAAGGTTTAGAGGGGAGGGGGATTTGTGTTGGTTACCGGGCAATAATTAAAAATTGGGGGTCGAAGTCCCGTGATTGCTGGTTTAAGTAAGTCGGCGACGATGATGACAAGCAAATCAACAAAGCTGATGCTAGCCGGAGCGGCAACTTTTCTGATGCTGGGAGGCATCACAGCTGGAGCGCAGGAAAAGGGGTTCCGTTCCTTGTTTAACGGGGAGAATCTTGATGGCTGGGATGGCAATCCTGAGATCTGGTCTGTGAAAGATGGCGTGATCACGGGGAAGTCGTCGGGACCTGATCAAATGAAGTATAATCAGTTTTTGATCTGGCGCGGGGGAGAGGTGAAGAATTTTGAGTTTCGAGCCAAGATGAAGATCATCGGTGAAAATTCAGGGATTCAATATCGCAGTAGGGAATTACCTTCCGTCGGAAAGTGGGCGGTAGGCGGCTACCAATGCGATGTGCACGTCAATGCGCCCTATCACGCCATGTTCTATGAAGAGCGGGGTCGCGGAATCATTGCGCAAAATGGTCAGGGGACCGTCACCGACCCCGAAGGAACTCGTTGGCTCACCGACCGCTATGACCCCGTAAAGGCGGAGTTTGGAAAGTGGAACGAATACACCATCATCGCGAAAGGGAATCACATCATCCACAAGTTAAACGGGAAGAAGACGGTGGAGTTCCACGACTTCGACAAGAAAGGTCGTTCCCTCAAAGGAGTTTTGGCGTTTCAGATTTCCCGGGGCAAGGCCATGACGGTGATGGTCAAGGAGGCGAGGCTCAAGACGTTGCCTGACGGTGGAGTGATTGATTTTAAGAATTTCGCTATTCCCAGCGATGCCCAGGTGATCGAAAAGAAAAAACCTGCACCCAAGAAAAAGCCCAAGCCAAAGCCCAGTAAAAAGCTAGCGCAAGTGGGGCCGGCCATCGGGGGAAACAAAGCGACGCCTGTTGCTAACATTACCAAGCCCGAGGGCTTTGAAGTCGAGTTGCTCTATTCCGTTCCCGGTGTGGAACAGGGATCGTGGGTGAATCTTTGCAATGATGATAAAGGTCGGATTTACGCCAGTGACCAATATGGGGCTCTTTACCGCTTCACGCCTCCTGCACCGGGAAAGACGTTGAAGGCTTCAGACGTTAAAAAACTCCCGCTCGATATTCGGGCCGTTAATGGAATGCTCTTCGCCTTCGATGCGCTTTACGTGGCGGTGAATGACTACGAACGAAAGATGGAGAGTGGCCTTTATCGCATTACCGACAGCAATAAAGACGGCGAGTTGGATAAAGTGGAGAGGCTTCGTGGCATGACTGCTCGCGGAGATCATGGCGTGCATGCCATTGTGCTCACTCCGGACAAAAAGGGACTTTACCTGATCTGTGGAAATAATGTCGACCCGACCAAAGCTGCTGACAGTTCGCCGGTAAAACCTCTCTGGGATGATGATCACCTCCTGAAACGCATGCCGGATGGCCGCGGGCATAACCGGGATCGCCTTGCGCCCGGAGGGATCATTTATCGTGTAGATCCCGACGGGAAAAACTTCGAGGTCTTCGCCAATGGCTTCCGAAATATCTACGATGCAGGACTCAATCGGAATGGCGACCTTTTCACTTACGACGCCGACATGGAGTATGACTTTAATACGCCGTGGTATCGCCCGACCCGCGTGAATCACGTTCTCAGCGGCGGCGAATACGGCTGGCGCAATGGAGCAGGAAAGTATCCCGAGTTTTACTACGACAACCTTCCGGCTACGCTCAACATTGGACCCGGGTCTCCGACTGGAACGACCTTTGGCTACGGTGCGAAGTTTCCCGCCAAGTATCAGGAGGCATTCTACGTTCTCGATTGGAGTTGGGGAAAGATCTACGCGGTTCATTTGAAGCCCCAGGGAGCAAGTTACACTGCCACCAAGGAAGAATTCGTGACCGGTGGCCCGCTTCCGGTGACCGACGCCATCATCCATCCGGATGGTTCAATGTATTTCGCGATTGGTGGACGTCGCGTGCAGTCCGGTCTCTACCGCGTGACCTACAAAGGCAAGGAGAGCACCGCGCCAGTGCAGAGCCAGCCGGAGAAGCTCCCGCTGCATGAACTTCGCCGCAGTATCGAAGCCTTCCACGGCAAAGCAGATTCCAAAGCCATCGCTGCTGTTTGGTCTCATCTTTCCCATCAAGATCGCTCCATTCGTTCGGCTGCGCGCACCGCTCTGGAGCATCAGCCGGTTTCTCAGTGGAAGTCCAAAGCACTCGCTGAATCCAATGCCAGTGCCCAACTCGAAGCCTTGCTCGCGCTCGCACGTGTGGAGGCGGCCCAAAAAGCCCCCGCGACTCGTGACGCGATCTGCCTCGCTTTGCTCAAGCACGATTACGGAAAGTTGAGTCCGGAGGAGCGTTTGGCCTATGCCCGGCTCGTTCAGATCATTCTCAATCGCTTCGGAGATCCGGCCCAAGGGACTTTGGACCTGATTGCGGCCAAGCTTGATGCTTCGTATCCGGCGGATTCGTTCGAAGAAAATTGGCTCCTCACCGAGACGCTCGCCTACTTACAGCATCCCAATACGGCGGCCAAAGGGATGGCCCTCATCAAGGCAGCTCCAAGTCAGGAACCACAAATGGAATACGCCCGGAGCCTGCGTTTTTTGAAAACCGGTTGGTCTCGTGCTCTCCGAAAGCAGCAACTGGAATGGTTCCTCAAAGCAGCGAACTATAACGGCGGAGCGAGCTTCACTAAGTTTATCGAGTTTATCCGCAATGATTCGCTCGCGACTTTCACTGAAGCTGAGAAAAAGGAACACGCGGAACTCATCGCCAGGAAGCCGGTTCGTAAGAGCGCCATCGAGCTCTCGGGCGAAATGTTCAATGGTCGCACGCCGACGATGTGGAAGTTGGAGGATCTCAGTGAAGCTGCGCAGAATGGGATGAAGGGACGCGATTTTGCGAGAGGGAAGACGATGTTCGCTGCTTCGGCTTGCTATGCCTGTCACCGCTTCGGCAATGCCGGCGGAATGACCGGGCCGGATTTGACCGGAGCCGGAGGTCGCTACAGCCCGCACGACTTGCTTGATCAAATCATCAACCCAAGTAAGGAGATTAATGAGCAATTTGCACCGATCATCGTCACGCGAAAGAACGGCGAAACTCTCAGCGGAGTGGTCGTGAATCTCAGCGGAGACAATGTCACCATTAACACCGACTTGAGTGATCCCAACCAACGCGTGAATGTTGACCGAAAAACGGTCGAAAGTATCGAGCCCAGCAAGGTTTCCATGATGCCGCCAAATCTCCTCATGATGCTCACCAAAGAGGAAATCCTTGATCTTCTCGCTTACGTTTTGAGTGGTGGAGACAAGAATCATCGGGCCTTTAAGAAGTAGAGGATTGGAGAGGAAAGCACGGACCAGGTGGGGCTCATTGTTTGAACGGTATTTTGTTGTTTGGACTCTGGAGACTCCCGGGTGCGTGGTTGTTTTTTCTTCGTTCATCGCGCGGAGTGACTGGTGACCGGGTTTTTTGACGATACGCAGCCCTTGTGTAGATGAGGTTGTGAGGTTAGATAGCGTCATGAAGATTTTGAGCTACGAGGATGCGGGGTATGAGCGCTTCGTGAAGAAGTTGTATCGCCGGGCGATTCCCAGTGATGCGGTTTCGGAGTCGGTGGCGGGTATTGTAGGGGAGGTGGCCAAGCGCGGGGACAAAGCACTTGTCGGTTTTGCGAAGAAATTCGATGGCGCCAATCTCAAGGTTAAGGATCTCAGAGTGGGCGAAGAAGAGTTGGCCGTGGCGCGGGCCCAAGTCACTCTTATGACTCGTAAAGCGATCGCGGCTTCGCTGAAAAATATTCACGCTTTTGCGAAGAAGAGTTTGCGGAAGAACTGGTCATCAAAAAATGCCGAGGGTGCGATTGTAGGCGAACGTTTTGTGCCCTTTGATCGGGTTGGTGTCTATGTGCCGGGGGGGAAAGCTCCGCTCGTCTCGACTTCTCTCATGACGGCGGGCTTTGCCCAGGCGGCGGGAGTTCCCGAGATTGTCGCGGCGACGCCCCCGGGTCCCGATGGCTCGGTGAACCCCAATTTGCTCTATGCGCTGGAATGTGCCGGGGCGACCGAGATCTATAGAGCCGGAGGGGCGCATGGTATTGCGGCCCTCTCGCTGGGGACGAAATCAATTGCTCCGGTCGATAAGGTCTTTGGGCCGGGGAATAGTTATGTGGTCGAGGCCAAGCGGCAGATGGTCGGGGCGGTTTCGATTGATCTCCTGCCCGGGCCGAGTGAAATTCTCATTGCGTCAGACTCGACCGGCAATGCCCGCTTTCTGGCCTCGGACATGTTGGCGCAGGCGGAACACGGTCCGGACTCGGTGGTGGGTTTTGTGACTCACTCCAAAAGAGTTCTCAAGGCGGTCGAGGCGGAATTAAAAAAGCAACTGGCCGAGACACCTCGTAAAGAGATTGCGGCGAAGTCCCTTAAGAAGGCGGGCTTTATGTTGCTAACCAAATCAATGAAGGAATCGATCGAGATCGTGAATGCCTGGGCTCCGGAGCACTTGATTTTGGTGGCCAAGGACGAGGACAAGTGGCTTGACCAGGTTCGCACGGCGGGAGCAATTTATGTAGGGAACTACTCTGCGGTTGCGGTGGGGGATTTTCTAGCCGGCCCGAGTCACACTCTTCCCACGGAGGGCTCTGGCCGTTCGTTCTCAGGGCTTCGGGCAGATCAGTTTCAACGTCGTGCCAGTGTGGTCAGGATGGACCAGAAAGCGGTGCGGAAATCTCAAGAAGTGGTAGAGCATTTCGCCGAAATGGAGGGCCTTTATGCGCACGGAAACTCGGTGACGATTCGGAGCAAATAGCGGGATGAGTCCTATCACGATGTGACAGCTTATGGTGTTGGAGCGAGATTTTGATTCGAGCCAGCAGCCACAAACTCAAAAAAAATCCCGAAGTTCTCGGTGAGAGCTTCGGGTTTCTTTTTTCAGGGATGAAGGACTGATTACTCTGCTTCTTCCTCTTCCTTTTCTTTAACGAGGGGTGGCCGTCCTTCTCGGATGTCTTGGACCAGAGAAATCTCTCCTTCACGCCCCAGTTTGCGTTGCGAACTACTATAGCTGTTCGACATGCCAGCGACGAAAGCGGCGCCACCGCAGACCAATACCGCAACAGCGAAAAGGAATCCTCCGTTGTCGGAGTTACTTGAAGCCAGCATGGGTTGGACCATTGTCTGGGGAGATGGTCCACCGCTTGCGACTTTGTTCAGGGATTTCTGATTTTCGGGAGCCTTGGGCTTTTTGGCCTTCTCTTTGACCTCGCTCATTTTCCTCTCTTGAGGAACAAATTCCTCTTCATCGAGATCATCAAGTTCTTCGTCGCTGAGTTCGTAACCAAATTCAACATCCCCGACCTTCACGTCGTTGTTGTTTCTAAGGTCGATGACGGCCATTGCCTCTTCGTTGAGGGTAATCCCGTTGGTTGATTTTCGGTCCCGGAGGATGTATCCGCCGTCCACCCGCTCCATGGTGCAGTGAAGGGAGGAGACAGAAGGGCAGTCGATGACAATGTCGCAATCGGCTCCGCGTCCGATGGAGACTTTTTTACGATCAAGGGTGAAACGGTAGGGCTGGGGATTTTTTCCGGCGATGGTGATACTGACGCGTGGCATGGGGACAATGGGTGTTGGCGGAATATGACCACAGCTTTAGGGCCTTGGCCATCAGAAAACTCGGCTCTCTTGGGCTTGCCTTTTTTGAGGGAGAATCAAGCATGTGGAGGTATGGAAGCAATTAAGGCAGTTCAAATCACCAAGCGATTCGGGGAAGTCACTGCTTTAAAATCGGTTTCGCTGGAAATTGAGCAGGGTGAGCTGTTTTTTTTGCTGGGCGGAAGTGGTTGTGGAAAGACGACTCTTTTGCGCTGTATTGCTGGTTTGGAGACTCCGACAGAAGGGAAGGTGTATTTTGGGGAAAAGGATGTGACGACCCTGCCCACTCACAAGCGGGAGGCTGCGATGGTCTTTCAAAGCTATGCGTTATGGCCTCACATGACGGTGGGACAGAATATTGCCTTTGGGCTCGAGGAGCGGAAGGTGGAGAAAAAGGAGATCCAGCGTCGTGTCGAAGAGGCTCTGGCGATGGTGAAGTTGGAAGGCTTTGCGAAGCGAGGGATTGATCAAATGTCGGGCGGCCAGCAGCAGCGGGTTTCTTTGGCCCGCGCCCTGGTGGTGCGCCCGAAGTGTCTTTTACTGGATGAGCCGCTCTCGAATCTCGACGCCCAGCTTCGACTCGAGATGCGGTCTGAGATTCGGCGTATCGTGAAGGAAAATAATCTCACCGGGGTGTATGTGACACATGACCAGGCGGAAGCGCTTTCGATGGCGGATCGCATGGCGGTGATGGATGAAGGGGAGATTGTGCAAGTTGGGGAACCGGATGTGATTTACCGTGAGCCGGTATCAAGTTACGTTGCGGGATTTATTGGGGAAACGAATTTGATCAAAGGAACAATGGCCGAAGGTGGAGTGGTGGAAACGCAAACGGCCAAATTGTCAGGAAAGGTGTCGGTGGGAAATTGGTCTCCTGTAATCGGGGCGGAATTAGTTTTGTCGATGCGACCGGAGGCGCTGGAAATTGTCTCACCCGAGGGTGCGCAATTGAAAGGGAAGATTGTTGAGCGGATCTATCTCGGAAGCATCATCCAGTATTCCGTGCAGTTGGGCGATGGTCAGGTAGTGCAGGTAACCGAACAGAATCCGCAATTAATTCGAGAGCCCGGGGATCGACAGGTTGGGTTGGCGATTTCGCAGAACGATATCACCCTTTTGGCGCGATGAGAGGGAACTGGAAAAAATACCTCGGCGTTTTTGTTCCGATGGCGGTGGTAATCGCGGCCCCGATGATTTTGCGGGATGATGAGACGGTTGGAGCAGGTGCAGCTGATTTACGCCTCGAGGTCATCACTCCGCACAATGAGGCAATCCGTCGGGAATTTGGAGATGCTTTTTCCAAATGGTATGAACTGCAAACTGGAAAGAGTGTCTATGTGAACTGGCGCCAGCCTGGCGGGACGAGCGAGATCAAACGCGTGCTCGATAGCGCCTTCACGACAGCCGATGCGAATGGCAGGGAGGGTATTGGGTTGGATGTCTTCATGGGCGGTGGCGTCTATGACTTCAGCTTGCAGGCCCGCGAGGGACGGTTCCAACCTTTGGATATTTTTGAAAAACAAGGAGAGCTTTTCGAGTCCGGGGTGATTCCCACAAAGCAGAGCGGCGAAAATTATTACCCGCCTGACAAGGACTGGTTGGGGGTATGCCTTTCGTCGTTTGGGATCTGTTATAATCTGGATAGTCTGGAGCGCTTGGGCATGAAGGCTCCTACCGGATGGAGTGATTTGGGAGATCCCAGTTATCAAAAGGGAATTGCCTTGGCTGATCCTACTAAGAGCGGATCGGTAGCAAAGGCTTTTGAGATGTTAGTCCAGCAGCACATCCATCAGGAGCTGAAAGCTGGAAAATCCCGAGAGAGGGCCTGTGAGGATGGGTGGCGGAAAGGGATGAATTTGATTCAGCGCATCGGAGCCAATGCCCGATACTTTACCGATGGTGCTTCGAAGGTTCCCCATGACGTCGCTCAGGGTGATGCTGTTGCGGGGATGTGTATCGATTTTTACGGGCGAACTTATAATGAATCGTTGAAAAAAGCAGACGGCCGGTCGCGCATCGAATTTGTTTCCCCGGTGGGTGGGACCTCCATCAGCGTGGACCCGGTGGCGATATTTAGAGGGGCACCTAATGAGGAATTGGCGCAGGAATTCGTGCGCTTTTTGTATACGAAAGAGGGGCAGATGCTTTGGAATGCCCGACCGGGTGAAGAGATGGGGCCGCGTCATCGAGCCCTGCGACGTTTGCCGATTCGACGGGATCTTTACGAGGAACCCTATTTGTCTCAAATGATCGACGCGGAGGTAATGCCCTATGAAACCGCCGATGAATTTATGTATGACTCCAGTTTGACTGGAAAACATTTTTCGCCGCTGCGTCTGATTATTCGGGTGATGTGTATCGATTCCCATCAGGAAATGAAATCTGCCTGGAAAGCGTTGATTGAAGCGGATTTTCCGAAGGAAGCGAGCGAGCGCTTTTTTGATGTGAGTCCGGTTGGTTATCAGGATGCGCTCGATAAAGTTCGGGTAACGATGAAGTCGGGTGACAATGTCTCGGTAATGAGGATGACCAACGAACTGGGGAGGCATTTCAGGGAGAATTATCGGGCTGCTGAAAAGTTGGCGAAGGGAGGAGCGCGATGAATAAGGGATTTGCCTATAGCATCACTGCGATCGTTTGCCTGTTCTTTGGGGTGTTTTTCCTCTTCCCGGCAGCGATGGTGATGGAGAAGGCCTTCCATGTGGAGGGCGAAGGGTGGACATTGAGTTTTGTTGGCGAGGTTTTCAAGAATCCCGTTTATGTTGAGGGGTTGTGGAATGCCTTTGCTCTGGGAGTTGCGAGTACGGGAGTGAGTTTGTTGATCGCTTTTCCGTTGGCTTTAATTGGTCATCGCTATTTGTTTCCGTTCAAGAAATCGCTCTCTGCCTTGATTTTGATCCCCTTGGTTCTTCCGCCTTTTGTGGGAGCGGTCGGGATTAAGCAGATTTTGGGGATTCAAGGCGCGCTTAATGCCTGCTTGGTTCATTTAGGGATTGCCGATGCGGCGATGCCGATCGATTGGTTGGGCGAAGGGCGTTTCTGGGGAGTAGTGGTAATGAATGCGCTGCATCTCTACCCGATCCTCTACATGAACGTGGCGGCTTCGCTGTCGAATATCGACCCGGCGATGGAGCAGGCTGCACAGAATTTGGGGTGCCCGCCGTGGCGCAGGTTGTTGCGTATTACCCTGCCTCTGACGACGCCGGGGATCTTTGCTGGTGGGGCGATTGTCTTTATCTGGTCGTTTACCGAACTCGGGGTGCCGCTTGTTTTTGATTACACGCGGGTGGCTCCAGTGCAGGTCTACGATGGGATCAAGGACTTGGGAAACAATCCTTTTCCGTATGCGCTGGTTGCAATTATGCTGGTCGTGTCGACCCTAGTGTTTATTGCCTCGAAGGCGGTCCTAGGTCGATCAAAGTTGGGGACGGCTCCGAGGCCAAAAGGTCGGAATAATGAAGTGAGGCCGAAGTCCGGAAAAGCATGGTTGTGCACGCTGTTTTTCTTTGGGGTCTTTTTCATCTCGTCATTGCCGCATGCCGGGGTGGTGATTCTTTCGATGTCGCATGATTGGTATGCCTCGGTGCTGCCTGAAGCTTGGACGGCGGCTCACTACAACGAAGCTCTTAGTCATCCACTGGTGGTTCCGTCGATCAAGAACAGCCTTCTCTATGCCTCGGGGGCGACCTTGGTCGATTTGATTTTAGGAGTGGCGATTGCCTGGGTCATTGTGCGAAGCACGATTCGGGGTCGCGCGATCTTGGATGCGCTGGTCATGTTGCCTTTAGCGGTGCCGGGCTTAGTGCTGGCCTTTGGATATCTTGCGCTGTCGCAGGATGGAGAAAGTTTTCATTTTCTGGTGGGCTCTGATGGGAATCCGATGTGGTTATTGATTATCGCCTACGCGGTGCGACGGCTTCCTTATGTAGTGAGAGCAGCGGTTGCGGGATTGCAACAGGCCAATATCGCGTTGGAAGAGGCTGCCCGGTCACTGGGCGCCACTCCCGCCAGGACCTTGAGACGAGTGTCGCTTCCTCTTCTTGGAGCGAATCTTATTGCGGGAGGAATTCTAGCCTTTGCTTTCGCGATGCTTGAAGTGAGCGACAGCTTGATTCTGGCACAGCAATCAGAGCATTTTCCAATTACCAAGGCGATCTATTCGCTCATTAGTATGTTGGGGAATGGCTACGAGCTGGCCTCTGCGTTGGGAGTTTGGGCCATGGTCTTTTTGGGGATCTCCATTATTGGAGCCGTCGTCTTAGGAGGGAAAAAGGGTGGCCTTTTCCGAATGTGATTAAGCCAAGGGGGTTGGATAGAAACCTGTGTCGACAAGAGCTTGGATGCTCGAAACGACATGTGGTTTGTCTTCGGGGTAGGTGACACCGAACCATGATGAGATCGTTTCGAGAACGTGGCAGTCGATGGAGCCTTCACGGATCAGGTTGTCGACGACGGTGGGAATGTAGCACTCGCTCTTTTCCTCGTTGATTCGCTCTTTGAGGAAATCCGTGAAGTGGATTTCAATCTGCTCGAGAAAGCTTTGCGGAAAGCACCAGAGGTTCATCGAGACGATGGCGTCATCATCAACGAGGCAGGACGAGCCATCTAGAGCGCGACCGGAGATTTCCATTTCGCTCTTGCGCGCAATTTCCACTACCTCGGCTACGCTTTGAAGGAGACCGTTCTGACATTCGCAAATGCCGCGATTGACGGAACCGTGATCGGAAAGAGTATTGACGATCTTATAGCCGACGAGAGCGTAGTGGGATTTGGTTGCGTCGTCCGGAGAATTTGTGAGGAATTCGGCGGCTTGAAGGTAGGCATCGGATCCATAGAAATCGTCGGCGTTAATCACGGCAAACGGGCGGTCGATCTCGTGGCGGGCTGCGCGGATGGCATGAGTCGTTCCCCAAGGCTTTTCGCGTCCATCGGGCATGGTGAACCCTTCGGGTAGGTCTTGAAGTTTTTGAAAGGCGTAGGCGACTTCGATTTGATTGGAGAATTTGGAGCCGACGGAAGTGCGGAAAGCTTCGGCGAAGTCTTCGCGGATGACAAAGATGACTTTCGAGAACCCCGCTCGGATGGCGTCGAAGACCGAGTAGTCGAGAACAGTCTCGCCATTGGGGCCCATCGGGTCAATTTGCTTGAGTCCGCCATAGCGGCTGCCCATTCCTGCTGCGAGAACGACGAGTGCGGGTGAATCAGTCATGTGAAGTCAATGATAGGCGCGGAGTGGCGAATTGAGCAAGGCCGACCTTAGCCAGCGACGAGGTCGTAGCCGCGATGGTCTTTGATTTCGACGTTGAGGAATTCGCCAACTTCGCAATCGATGGGGACGAAGATGCGGCCGTCGATGTCGGGGGCGTCCCACATCGATCGGGCGATACCTTCTTCTTCGACCAGGACGCGTTTGGTTTTGCCGAGTTGGGCTTCGTTGACTTGCTGGGCCACTTCGTCGATGGCAGAGGAAAGTTCGCGGTGACGTTTCTTCTTGGTGGCGTGATGGATGTGGTCGTCCATCTTGTGCGCGCGGGTCCCTTCTTCTTTGGAATATTGGAAGATACCACAGCGTTCAAATTTGAAGGTCTTGATGAACTCGAGGAGTTCCTCATGATCGGCGTCTGTTTCGCCGGGGAATCCGGTGATGAAGGTAGTCCGGATGGAGAGATCGGGAATGCCGGCTCGCATTCGCTCGAGGAGATCGCGGATATATTTTCCGTCGGTCTTGCGGTTCATTGTGTCGAGCATGTGGTCGGAAATATGCTGCAAGGGAATATCCACATAGCGCGCGACTTTGGGGCACTCGGCGATAGTTTGGATTAGTTCGTCGGACCAGTGGGCCGGGTGCGTGTAGAGGAGGCGAATCCAAAAATCGCCTTCGAGATCGTTGAGCGCACGAAGAAGTGAGGCGAGGGATTCGCCACGGGTGGAATCGACGGGAGAGGTTGGATTGGGGCGGTTGCCGCGGCCCTGCCATTTGTCCATGCCGAAGTAGGTGGTGTCCTGCGAGATGAGGTTGATTTCCTTCACGCCCTGCGCGATGAGGCCCTTCGCTTCCTTGACGATGGAATCCTGGGTGCGCGAACGATGCTGGCCCCTGATTTTCGGGATGATGCAGAAGGCGCAGGTATGATTGCAGCCTTCGGCAATCTTGAGGTAAGCCATATGCTGTGGAGTGAGCCGAAAGCGGGGTGTGGTGTAGTCGGGAATATAGCGGGACTTGGCGGTGACGGTGTCGAGGGAGCCCTTTTCGGCATCACGTTCGAGGGTTTTGCGCACGATACCGGCGACGTCGGTGATTTGGTCGAGACCGATGAAGGCGTCGACTTCGGGAAGAAGTCCGGGAAGGTCCTTTTGGAACCGTTGCGAGAGGCAACCTGCGACGATGATTTTCTGCTTCTCACGCGCAGGGTCTTCCTGACGGGCGTTGACAGCCTCGATGATGGTGCCGACGGATTCGTCCTTGGCGACATCAATAAAGGAACAGGTGTTGATGATCAGGGCATCGGCGAGTTCGGGGTCGGGCACGAGGGTCATGCCTTCTTCTTGAAGGTGACCGAGCATGATTTCCGAATCGATGAGGTTCTTGGCGCAGCCAAGGGAAATGAGTCCAATCTGGGTAGGCATGGTAACGGCCCTGAGATAGGCAGGGATTTGGATTTTTGAAATCCCAAAGTCATCGGGTATGGGGCTCTAGTAATCCTTGGTCCCGGTCAGCCCTTTCGATGATGGTCTGGAGAGAGCGTAGGCGGAGGCCATGTGGTTGGTGACGACGCACATTTGCGAAATCATCCAAAAAAAGAAGAATACGCCGATGGGGAAGAAGAGAATGATGAGAATGGATCCGGCGAGAAAGGTTCCTGATGAAGCCCGGGGGGCGACCATGAGATTTGAGTAGCATGAACGGATTCTTGTCCAGTCAACAGCCCAGCCGTAGTAGGCCACGAAGATCCAGTAAAAATTGAAAATTGGAATCAAGAGGAGGCCAGCGGCTTTCCCTGGGGTTGTTCGGGCCCCTCCCGATTGAATGACCTTCCAGGCGCGGAATAGGATGATGTAGGAATAGATCCCTCCGAAGATGAACCCGAATCCGCTGACGATTAGTACGCCGATTCCGACGATGGTTTGGCTTTTTAATTCGGAGAGCCTGCGGGATTCTTCTTTTTGAGGTTCGGACTTGTCGGTGGGGTTTCCGACTTCTTCAATTTGGCTAAAATCCGGACCTCCTCTGGGTTCGTTTCTGGTATTATTGGCACTTGCGGAGAGGATGATCAGTAGTCCGACTGCCAATAGAAAAAAAGCAATGAGGTATGAAGTGATGAAGAGCCCAAACGAAGATTTTTTCACTGAGGGCACGGGGTAGGCTTTTCCTCCGGGACCAGGTTTTGGTGAGGTTCTCTTGTTCTGGTTGGTGGAATTGACCGGATCAGGGGCAGGTGCCGGAGTGGCAAAGACTCCCGGGATTTTATTGGCTGCCGTCCAAGTCGTGAGTCCATCATGCCAGAGAAAGGACTGACGAGTGAGGATTCCTTCGGCAATGAATTGTCGAATTTCCTCAATTGAAAACGGACCTTGTTGTTGGTTTTCCGGTTCGAAGTAATACCACTGCTTGTCAGACATTCCTTTGGGGGGTGGTCATGGCGCCGGGGGGGATGATAGAGCTACGCCCCCCTAGCGTTTTTTGCTCTTGGGATTGGTGGTCACGCGATAAAAATAGATGGCATTGCAAATTGCCTTGGCCATCGTTGATTGATAGGTGGCCTTGTGGATGTGGCGGGACTCCTCCGGGTGGCTCATAAAGCCTCCTTCGACCAGGATCGCGGGGTGCTTTACTCCAGTGAGAACATTGAAGCGAGCCCGGCGGATGCCTCTGTCGGGGATAACAATGCCAGGGCCTTTCTTTTTATCGGCAAGACTTTGAATGATTTGCCAATGAACCGCTGTTGCCAGGGCAATGTTGGCCGAGTCCTGTTGGTTGCCGGTTTTTTTTCGGTGATCCGATGCTTTGACGGAGCTTCCATAATGGGCAACTCCCTCCGGCGACAAGGTGAAGGTTTCGATTCCCCGGGCCTGCGATCGGGCCGACCCGCCGATGGAGTTGAAATGAATGCTGACAAAAATGGCATTGCGATATTTGTTGGCAATGGTAACCCGCTGGCTCAGCGAAATGAAGCGATCAGAGTCGCGGGTCATCACTACCTTGAATCCCAATTTACGAAGTTGAGCCTCGAGAAGCTTGGCAACCTTGAAATTGTAACCTGCCTCTGTTCCCAGTGAGTTGACGCATCCCGGATCTCGCCCGCCGTGGCCGGGGTCGATAATGACGGTGTCGAAGGGCTTGGCGTTGGCGATGTAGCTTGGTCGAAGAACGGGATCGAGGATCTTGTTGAGATCGGTCTCGCAGAGGTGATATTTTCCACCGATGGCGATGATGGGGAAACTAAAAATGAATTTCACCCCATTCATAATGACCTCCTGGCCCCCGGGGCTGAACTGGATGGTGATGGTTTTTTCCGGGGCAACTTTTCCTTCGTTGGTGAGGAGGATTTTTCGACCTGATGTCACCAGCGAATATCCGTAGAACACCTTGACCCGGTCGAGGGGAACATAAGTCCGGTCCGCATGTCTTTTTGCCTGCCAATCGAATCTTAGTGCTCGGGCCTCAGCGAAGGGTGCGGAGAGAAACAAAAGGAGAAAAAGTGAGGTGATGAGCCGCGCTTTAGAAAACATGGTGAGTGGTGTCCTTCGGGATATAGAGCGGAGAGAATTCGAAACAAGGGCAAAAAGTGAGGTCTGCTTTACAGCGTTTGCGATGGAAGAGATATACAGGCTGGTCTGGAAGCGGTAATATTTCCCCCGCTTATTGATGAAGACAGTTTTGGGACCTCAATTTGAGTCCATCGTTCTGGCTACGGCCGGAACGACGGAAATTCAAAGTGTGGAGAAGATTCAAAATCTGTGGAGCGGTTATGGCCGTATTTTGAGGTGCGTTTTTGATGACGAAGCCGTGCGGAAGTCTCTGGTGGTGAAGCATGTGAATTTTCCCGATCAGATAGAGCATCCCAGGGGGTGGTCGGGTGCGCAATCCCATGACCGCAAAATGAGGTCTTATGAGATCGAGGCCGAATTTTACCGGAATTGGAGTGATCAATGCGGGAACTCCTGCCGGATTCCCCACTTGCTGGCCTACGAACAGATCGGGGAAGAACTTCTGCTGGTTCTGGAGGATCTCGACGGAGCGGGGTTTCCGGGAAGATTACAATCTGGGGGAGTGGAGGAACTTAGGCTCTGCCTTCGCTGGTTGGCAAATTTCCATGCGAGCTTTCTTACGTGTTGCCCCGATGGATTGTGGGAGGTGGGAACCTATTGGCATCTGGCAACGCGGCCCGACGAGCTGGCCGCGCTGGAGGATGTGGATTTAAAGAATGCCGCAGGGGCAATTGATGCGAAATTGACCGGAGCGAAATTTCAAACATTGGTGCACGGCGATGCCAAGTTGGCTAACTTTTGTTTTTCGGAAAATGGCGGGGAAGTAGCCGCCGTCGATTTTCAGTATGTTGGTGGAGGCTGCGGAATGAAGGATGTGGCCTATCTTGTGGGAAGTTGTCTCGACGAAGAAGAGAGCGAGGCCCGGGAAGAGGAAATTTTGGATATTTATTTTGAGAACCTATCCGGGGCTCTCCAGGCAAAAGGTAGTGAGGCTCAGGTGGATCAATTGATTGCGGAGTGGCGGTCTCTCTATCACTTTGCTTGGGCGGACTTTCATCGCTTCCTCAAAGGATGGTGTCCGGGCCACTGGAAGATCAATAGCTACAGTGAGAGAATTGTGAGGGAGGTGATTGCGGGGTTATAAAATGAGGTCTTGAATTCGATGAAGAAAGATCGCGGAAGCAGCGGCAACGTTGAGTGAGTCAACTTCGTTGGCCATGGGAAGGTAGGTGAGATGGTGGCAGAGAGATTCGATCTCTTCCGAAAGGCCGAAGTCCTCGGGGCCGAAGAGGAGGGTGCAGGGTTTCTTAAGTTGGGGGAGATCGGTGAAGGGGACTGCTTGCTCGGAAAGACTGGTGCCGATGAGGGTTCTTGAATTCGCGAGCTCTTGAAGATCGGCGAGGAGATCTGCGCTCTGTCTCACGGGCAGTTTGAAGAGAGTGCCTGCAGAGGCTCGAACCGCCTTTGCATTATACGGGGAACATCCTTTCCCAATGATGACGCCCGAGCCTCCCAGAGCGGTGGTGTTGCGGATGATCGTGCCGAGATTTCCAGGGTCGGCGATCTCGGGGAGAATGACCAATGGTCCCGATGAGAAGTCGGAGAGGTCGGCGGCTTGAGGTTTTCGAGCAATGGCGAGACAGCCGCGATGGAATTGATAACCCAGCAGAGAGGAGGCTTCTTCGCGACTCAGGTTTTCGCCAATCTTGAAAACGTGTTCGACTTCATAGTCGGAGTCGAGGAGACGTTGGACCGCGATTTGGCCTTCGATCACGAAGTGCTCCGGACCCTCACGTTGAGCGAGGAGTTCCCGCCAATTTGAAGATTCAGGGTCTGTTGTCTTCATAACGGGCGCGGATGAATCGATGAGGCGTTATGGAAGTCATGGCGGGGCCGGGATTCTCTCCGAATGAAGGGAGCGGGTCAATCTCAGGTCTATTTGGCGCTTTACCTTCCCTCCGGCATGATGGGTAGGAGGGCGAGTAGGGTTTTGTATCTGTCCTCCGAGAAATCACGTTTTTCGGCGCCAAGGGATTCAATTTCATCGGCGAGGCAGAAGGCGATCATGGCTTTTGCTTCGTCTTCCTCAATGTCAGGTTCGGTGAGAAGACGGTCGAGGGTTTCCCTGACGTAGGGCGTGGCGGGAGAGGTGAGTTGTTCCTCGACGGCGGGGATGAGTTGCTCGACGGCTTCGTCCATGATGGTGGTGGTTTAAATGAAAAAGGCGATCCCGTGAAGGACCGCCTTTGTCGGAAAGATGTTTTGAATTTCCTCCGGAATTAGCCGCGAGTGGGCTTCTTGGCGCGACGAACCGAACCAAATCGCTTCTGGAACTTGTCGATGCGGCCCTCGGTATCAACGAAGGTGCTCTGACCCGTAAAGAAGGGGTGCGAGTCCGCGGTCATGCCGACGGAGATAATAAAGTGCTCCACGCCGTCGATTTCCTCAGTTTTATCTGATTTAGCAGTCGAACGGGTGATGTAACGGTGGCCACTGGTCATGTCCTGGAACACGACGGGGTGGTAGTCTGGATGGATGTCTTTTTTCATGGGATGCCCTTAAAAGTTAGGGATGCGACGTTACCGACGCCGCAAGAGCGGGTGTGTTGTCTCAAAATGCTCTCGCTGTCAATCGAATTAGGCTTTATCGAAGGCCCAGCGATGAACTTGAAGACGTTTGCCACAATGGACCCGCATCTCTTGGTTGGATTGGTGAATACGGAGCTGCGGAATCATGCCAAATCCCTGCGTGATCTCTGTAAAACCCATGGTTTGGACGAAAAGCTCCTCAGGGAACGATTGGCAGGGGCTGATTTCCACTATTCCGAGGAAACCAAGCAATTCCGCTAGGAAAGGTGAGACAAGACTCCCTCGTGGACTCTCTCCGGAGTCTGTCCAGCGTCGACGCGGTGAATGAAGTTATCGTCGAGCGAGGCGAATACCTCGTGGCATTTCTGCAGTGACTCGCGTTGCTCGAATTCGTTTGCCTCGCCGTCGCGCACGCCGATGCGGTCGAGGGCCGTGTCGAGATCGAGTTCGAGCAGAAAAACATGATCGGGCAGAGGGGCAAATTCCTCGTTGATGCGGCGGATTTCGAGGGGATCGAATCCCCGCACGCCCTGATAGGCCATAGTTGAGAAAAAGTAGCGGTCGAGAATGACGACTGCTCCGCGCTCAAGTGAGGGTTTGATGAGGCTGGCGATGTGCTCTTTGCGATCCAAGTGGAAGAGATCGAGTTCTTCCTGTGGGGAGAGTCGTCCCGTGTCGGCTGACTGCCTGAGACGGGTGCCGTGCGGACCGTCGGTCGGTTCTTTGGAGGTGACGACCTCGCGTCCTTGCTGGCGGAGGGCAGCTGCCAGGAGATTGACCTGGGTCGACTTGCCGGTGCCGTCGATCCCTTCAAAGACGATAAACATGAGCGAAAAAGAGGAGTGGCACGTCCAGCAGGACTTGAACCTGCAACCTACGCATTAGAAGTGCGTTGCTCTATCCAGTTGAGCTATGGACGCGTAACGGGACGGGTTCTACCCAGATCCCCTCAGCCGGGCAAGCTTTTGATCGATGGAAGGGAGGTGAATTCTCATGACGGACGATCATGGGGGTGTCTGAATGAAACAAAATTACGATTCCTCTATTTGGAGGGGTCACTTGCCTGTCAGGAATTCGCTTTTGGCAGGAAGGTCGCGGAAACCGGTTGGGCTGAATTCATGGGGGAGAAAGGGGGTTGGAAAGAGGAGGAAACAAAAAGTAACAGAATCCCTTTAATCCTGATTTCTTTGATCTCCCTCTTGCTTGTCTTTTTTAGG
>JAAEZT010000073.1 GCA_018222765.1 bacterium
GATTCGATCTTCGAGGCATCTCCGCCCTTCTTCTTGATCTGCTCCATGTCGCGATAAAGGGATTGCACGATCTGCTGGTCGTTCTCGATCTGTTGGCGCTTCGCACTCAGATCTTCTTCACCAAAGAGCCGTTCAAAGATCTGCCGTTCGTCATGCATGGGTGGAATGGCCACCCCGCGATCATTCCAGGAGCATCCCCAGCCACGGTCGTAAATACTGAAGGAAAGATACGGGAAGCGCGTGTCACCACCCATCTCGCGGGCGAGGATCTGGTCAACGGAGATCGTATTGATGAAATTCGTCGCCTCGGGACTCGGCGCTCCAGTCAGGAAAGACTTTTCGGAATCATGGTTGCTCGTCTCCATTCCGGGATGAAACAGATTCTGAAAAATCGTCATTTTCTCCCTCACTGCCATCTCTTTGAGATACTTGGAGGTGGTCAAGTCCCCCCGCTTGGTGGGAAAGAAATTTGGCTCATAGAAACCGAGCGAATTGCAAATGAAGATGACCCGCTTCGGAGGTGCTTTCACTCCCGGGGCGCTTGCCACCCGCGCATTCAGCGAATGCAAAGCCAACGGAAGGGCCACTCCAAATTTCAAAAACTCTCTTCGGCGGTATTGCTTCATTTCTCTTTTCCGTTCGTTGAATGAGTAAGGACGTGGGTCATGAGAGTTCCCAGCCGCAGGTTTCCAGGATTCGTTCCAAGAAAGTCCCACAACTGAAGGCGCTGGCTCAAATCCGGCTTGTCTCCATAGGCGTATTCGAAAAACTTCTTACCAAAGTTATAGGCAAGCTTCCGCTCGTTGGAGAGCAAAACCTTCTTGAGCCCAAAAATGTCCTGAAAGCTGGCATCGTCGATCTCTCCGGATGCATCAACCGGTGCACCCTTCTTAAAGTAGCCTTGAGGACGATACTGAAAAGTGCTTCGATGGGCTTGCTTAACCCGATATTGATCACGCCATTCTCCCGTGGCATCAAAGCTCTCCAATGCGAAGCCATACCCGTCGATACTCTTATGACAGGCGTAACAGGTCTTGTTGCTTTTGTGCTGATCGATCTGTTCCTTGAGCGTGATGGCTTCTCCGTGTTCCGGTTCCAGGGCCGGAACGCTCTCCGGCGGTGGTGACAAGGGCGTGCCCACAATATTTTTTGAGATCCATGCTCCGCGTAAAATGGGCGAGGTTTCGAAACCGTCCGTGGTCACTTTTAGGACACTTGCCATCGTGAGAAGTCCGCCACGGGGCACTTCGTCTGAAAAGTTTACCTTGCGTATGTTTTGCCCGGTCACTCCCTTGATCCCATAATGCCGGGCAAGCCGTTGATTGAGAAAAGTGAAATTCGAATCGATGAGATTGCGGGCGGGAAGATTTTCCTCAATCAAATGCTGAAGGTATTTCCGGGTTTCAACTGGGAGGTAGTAATTCAGAAGATCATCGTAAAGCGGGTAGAGTTTCAAGGAAGGCGTCACCTTGTTGAGACCCCGCAGGTTCAGCCACTGATCACTGAAGGAGCGAACCATGCGGCGGCTGCGCTTGTCGGCCAACATTCTTTGAACCTGATCATTTAAAGTCGCGCCATGGAGCGAACCTGAAGCCGCCAATTTCAGAAGTTCTTCATCGGGAACCGAAAGCCACAAAATACGAGCGAGATCCGAGGCTTTGCCAACCGACGAATTGGCATGCTCCCCGGGCGCCATCAGGAATCTTGGCGAGCAAAGAATGGCCTTTAAGCCAACCTTGGTCGCCTCGACAAAGTCGCCTCCCTCCTCAAGTCGGCGAAGTCCCACCCTAAAATATGGCGCCAATTCCTCCTCACTTAGGGTCGACGCAAAAGCTCGCTCCGCAAAACTGCGAATCACTTTTTTGAAATCATCAGGGTTCTTTGAAGCAACTGTAACCGTAGACGTTTCAATCTGTTCACCCAAAGGAGTGATGACGTCCAGCTTGCCAATCGAAGCGATTGATTTTCCATCCAGCTGAACAGAGTCTGTTACCTTGAATTTGATAAAGCGACTGGTCGTTTCCTTGGGAAAGATAATCGGCTGCTCGTTGGCAAGTCTGACATCCAATCCCCCTTCCATCACTTTGTCCCCCCACGTTTTTCCATCATCGGAAAAGTAGATCTCATAGGCTTTCACCAAGCCATTGCCATTTCCGCCCGACCAGGTCGCGAAGGAAAGTCCTTCGATGACCGCTCCATTCGGGTTTTCAAAAATCACATAATGCGGCGGCTTCGCCACTGAGGGAGAGAAGCGTGTATGCCAGAAGGTCAGATTGGAACCATCCTGCATCTTTTCCTTTTCCATCCCCTCCTGAAAACTACTCACCGTAAGCGCCCCGCCAATCCTCTTAAGCTTTGTTTGAAAGCCGGAAGCTTTCCGGACGCTCCGCTGCCCGGCCTGGATTTCCATTCCATCGAAGACTTGTTGATAAGAAGTCGGAGGCCATGAATCCACCTTCGGTCCCCGGACCTTCAATTGCTTGATGTAGATTCCCTCTTTTGGATTCTTGTGACGAAAATTGTGCCGCGAAAAACAGTGCACCGAAACGCTTTCACCGGGATGGAGGTAGGCGCGGATGGTATGCGATTCCAATTCCTTGTTCCCCAATGAGACCACCCCCAGCAGACGCTGCTGCTGCGGCCGGTCATCGGCATAGTAATACTTTCCCGCATATACTTGCAGGCTCATATCGTCTTCGAAGTCGGCCACCTTTGCGGCATCAAATGTCAACTCATACCAACCTGCCACCGGGGGCTCAAAGTTGTCGTAGAAGAAAGAATAGCTGTTGCCATTGTTGGCCCGGGTCCACGAGAAAAGGGTGCCTTCCTGATAGGGCCGATGGTAGATCCGGTAGCCCTCATTACTGTCCCGAACTTTGCTTGTCGCCCAGCTCCTCTCCGCGGGAAATCCATCATCCGGAAAGGCATGATCAAGCATTTCGTCTGCCACTGAAAAATACGAAACCAGCATCTCACGGCTCAACTGAATCTTCCGGTTGGAATCAAAATCGTTCGTGCCCCGGTCCTCGGGAATTTTTCCGGCAAGATCGAGATCCGTCCCCAGCAAATCATTCACCGAATGGACAAATTCATGCCGGCTGATTCGCCGAAAGGATTTCCCCACCTGCTTTCCCTGCCGGCCAGCGAGCCATTCCAGCAGCTCTCGCTTCTCCTTTGCATCCGGCTGATCTTTGTCAGCGGGTGGCATTTTTCCCGTCACCAAATTCTCAAAAATCAGAGAACCATCGAAGTCCTCTTTCCCGAGCATCCCGGAGAGATCCAGCCCGCCTTTCTTCGCGCCGTCACCGTGGCAATCGAAGCAATAATGCTCAAAAACCTCCACCGCCTTCTCGTCAGCAAGAACTGCCGGTCCCATCAGGCACGCAACACTGAAAACGATAAATGCGACTTGCTTCATGACAATTCCTGGATTCGACGCGACGCCTGAGCCGCCGCCGCCCGCACCTGGGTTCCAAGCTCAGAGAAGCGGCTCTTCGGTAAACGTTTCGCCGGGCCGGTGACCCACAGCGCTCCCACCACACCAT
>JAAEZT010000074.1 GCA_018222765.1 bacterium
TCTTCAAACAATGGCGACGGCACCGCAACTGAAGTCTGGCGCGCTCCCCTCCCGACCAGCACCCAATCCCATTGGTTTACCCGGCTTCGAGTCACCAACTAGCTTGACCCTCACTCAACTCTCGAGCATCTGCCAGCAATACCACTGCATCCTCGGGAGGTGGAAAGGACCTTTGAATTGGTTCCCTTTCACCGATGATGACACCCGACCATCACGATGGAGGTAGCCAAACCATTCTCCATGCTCTTTATCAGGAAAGTTCTTGTGGGCATACTCGTGAATCATGCGATGCCATTGGGCATACTTTTCATCTCCGGTCAGCCGATACGCTAAAAGAGTCGCAATGATGGCCTCGCACTGGGGCCACCAGAACTTCATATCGTGCCAATATTCCTGCACCGGTTTATCGTAAACATCCTTGAAGTAAATAATCCCGCCGTGCTCCTCGTCCCAGCCACGCTTCCACATGTAGTCGAGCATGCGACACCCCAGATCGATGAGACCGGCATCATTTCCCCGTCGCCTCGCTTCGTCTAAAATGAACCAAGCGCCTTCAATGGCATGGCCCGGATTCAATGTCCGCGCATCAATGTGATCGACAATCTCTCCATCCGCCCCGATCTGTTCCATGACACACTCGATGTCGTCTTTCACAAACTTCCGAATCTCCTCAATAAATCTGTCGATCTGGCGCTCCGCCAACTCATCACCTCCGTTCGCGACTAACACCTGCGCAACTTGCAAAAAGATCATCGGCACTCCGATTCCTTTCAACGGGCGCTCGCCCGTGCACTTGGGCTCTCCCGGAGAGACCCGCCCCTCGGCATAGTCCATACACTTTGCAAAGAGCGCCCGGGCCTCTTCAAGCCAGGACTCTTCTCCCGATGCCTTCCCGTAAGCTGCAAATGCCATAATCGCGAAGGCTTCTGAAAAATAATACCGCCGCTTCCGCAAGGGCCTCCCTTCGCGCGTCACTAAAAAAAACATCCGCCCGTCTTCGTCGAAACAATGCTCCTTTAAAAACTCCACCCCACTCTTGGCCGCCGACATCCACTCTTTGCGCTTCTCCACCGTATTACAAAGCGTCGCCAACATCCAAGCAAAGCGACCTTGCAACCAAACCGACTTATCATCGTCGATCAGACTCCCGTCACGATCTCGCATCGCGAGGTATCCACCAAATTTTTGATCAACAACCTCCGGTAACCAAAATGGCAGAGTATCATCCAACAAACTCGCCCGATAAAAATCCCGCAACCCACTTAGCTCTTCTTTCGAATATCCGCTCATTACTTTTTCTGAGTCCAAATGGTCAGCCCGGCAACCTCCTCATCAGTCGCCCGCAGCACTATGCCTAATACGATTCCCGTCACTAAAGTCGTCAGGAATCCCACGGCCCCATAAAGCAAAGGCATTACATCAACCACGCCGGCTTCATTCAGAAAATACACCGTCACGACACTAGCCACACCACTGATTAAAGCCAGCAATCCGGCTCGTCCATTTGGCCTCCGTGAAAAGATCCCCAAGGCAAACAAGCCACCCAGGGGCCCGAGCGCAAAACCAATGAAGCGATTGAACAACATGAAGACGCCATCGGTTCCCATTTTCGCAAGGAGACACGACACTCCAATCCCGACAATCCCCAGTGTGATTACGACCCACTTCGCCACTTTGAGCCTTCTCTCATCGGAGCTTTCAGGCCTGAGCAAGCGCCCATAGACATCTGTCACGAAAGCCGTCGCCACCGAATTCAAAGAACTCGAGATCGTCGACTGCGCCGCCGCGAAAACTCCCGCGATAATTAAACCCGCTACCCCAGTCGGAAGGTTCTGCATGATGAAAAACGGGAGCACACTGTCCGTCTTCGGAAGCGCCGGGTCCATCAACTCGGGCTTGCTTTGGTAAAAGACATACAAGGCGGTTCCCAGACCAAAGAAGATCGCCGAGCCCACCAAAACCATCACGATATTCATCCAGAGCGACTTCGCCGCTTCTTTTTCGGACGAGGTCGTTACGTAGCGCTGTACTACATCCTGCCCCGAGGTATACGATGGAAGGTTCGCCAACATAAAGGCCACAAACAACACAAAACCCGAAGTCGAGCCCTTACCAATTGAGATATCGCTCAGGCTCCAACTCGCCGCAATTCCTTTCCCCTGCTCACTCATCGCCAAGCCAATCGTCCCCATTCCGCCATCCACTTGCGAGACAACCAATCCAAAACACAACAGAGCACCCCCGATCAACACAATCGCCTGAATCGCATCGGTCCAAACCACCGCCTCAATCCCTCCCATCACGGTATAGATCACACATAAAACCCCAATCACGGTGACCGCCGCATAAATGTCGATATTGGTCACACTCGAAAGCGCGAGCGCCGGAAGATAAAGCACAATTGCCACCCGTCCGACGTGAAACAACATGAAGGTCACACTCCCGATCACCCGTGTCGCAACGTTGAATCGTTTTTCCAAATACTCATAAGCAGTCGTAATATTCAGCCGCCGATAAAAGGGCAGGTAAAACATTACCACCAAAGGCACAATAAGCAGAATCGGCCACTGTCCGATATAGCCATTCCAATTCGTGGCATACGCCGTCCCCGGCACCGCCATAAAGGTGATCGCGGACAACATCGTCGCAAAGATCGATAGCCCGGCCACCCAGAAGGGAATCTTTTGCCCGCCCCGGAAATAAGCCTCGGTTGACGAAGCTGCCTCCCTCTTCATGAACCAATATCCAATCCCCACCATCCCCAGAAGATAAACAACAACCACGATCCAATTCACTACGCCAAAACTCATCTTCGCTCCCCCCACTTCCGCGATGAGCACCTGCGGAGATCTCACCCCTGGTTTGATCTCACCCGTTGGCAAAATCGCTTTTCCATCCCAAAACACCACCGGAGTCGTCACCGGAGCGAAGGTTCCATCGAGTGGCAAACTCCCCGCCTCGGCCCAGCGATCCGTCACAGTGTTATAGGAGAGAATCGAGGCCGGAAACCCCGGATGTTCCATCCCCTGCCCATTAATCTCCGGTCGCGCGGCAACTTGCTCACGCAAAAACTCGACCGGCACTCCTCCCAGCATCAACAAAGAGCTTGCCCCCACCGGCACCGCCATCGACGGAGCCGCCGATCTTGCTTCAGGAAGATTGGCCAGCTGCTTCCACGTTCCTTCAGCGACATTCAACGCCCAGCAATCCTTCAAAAAATCCAATCCAAAAATTCGATCCTCTCGCTCCTCTTCACCCTCCGCCAAATCCCGACCACCAAAGAGATAAAACTTCCCAGCCCTCACACCACCAATGGCATACATCCGCCCACGAGCTTCCTCCGGCCAACCGAGTTCATTCCACTCCCCATCACTGAAGCGATACATCATTCGACCAGTCGCTTCCCCATTCGTTCCCGCTCCGACCAAAATATCCTCACCCACCACTCCGGATACCCCTTCGGCAATCGGCTCCGGCAATGACGCCTTCTTCTCAAAGCTCAAGACACCCCCCGACATTGTCACC
>JAAEZT010000005.1:0-73652 GCA_018222765.1 bacterium
CTTCCACGAAACCGAGATTGCCGGATTACACGAATGGGAATCTGAATGGGGATATGCAGGCTCCAGTGGTTCCCCGAAAAAGTCGCCATGGGAATGAACCAAAACATCGAACAAGTCGGTGGACTCAACGCGCTACAGCACGCGAGTCAACTCTGACGTTAGCATAAAGAAAAACGACCTGTATATGAATTCCACCTTTTTCCTGAGCATAGTGATGCCGTGCGTATTGATACTCATGGCAGCATTTTTTATATTCATAGCACTTAAAACGATTATTGGTCGTCGACCGATAATATTCACTTCTCGGTGGCTGTTTGCGTTTATGTGTCTTGCATTCCTACCAAGCATTGTGAGTCCCATAACCATGGGATTCTCATCGTCCAGCGGCTTCAGTATGATTGCATGGATGAACCCACTGATGTTTACAGTGCTTTTAGTCTTCTTCTGGATACAAATGAAAGGATATATGGCGTTTGCCATTTCAGACTCCTATTTTAGAGAGGCATTGCTTGGATCAGCGGATTCACTTGGTTTATCGATTGAAGAATCTATGTCTAGCCTCAAGGTTAAGGAAACAGGTGCAGAGATGCAGGTCGCTATTCAGGGGTGGATTGGGACAGCTCAACTTAAGTCTAAAGGGAAGGAATCTGAGAGTTCAGTCAGACAAATCGCTCAAGGAATGACGAAGTATTTTGAGAATACACCAGGCGGGATGAATTTTATAACTTCATACTTTTACCTAATCATGGGCGCATTCATGATAGCGATGTCCATTTGGATGTTCACCCTAGAGATAAAATAGATGCTAACAAGGCAGCGCACACCAATCCACTACCCGCTGAGAGTTGAAATTTTAATGACAACTATGAACCTTAACCTGAAATCAGAGCACATTCTCAGGCAGTGGGCGGGTGGCTTTTGACGTTCGGCATAGAAACTCATCATGACGATGTGCCTCGCACGCTATAGTGTGCGGATTCAGTTATTGATTGAAGTGATGTTGCTATCGGGAGTTTCGATTTGGAATAATTTGGCGTTTCGCCATTCTTGAGCGTCATGAAAAAGAATCACCATGGCTCATAAAACGAAGGCAGCACAATGAAACACACCATCAAAATCAAAGGCGCACTCGGAACACTCTGCATCACCTGTATGGCATGGGCCGGCCAGGGACTCGCGGCTGAAAAGCCAGCGAGCCCGCCCACAGCTGCAGAGGAAAAAGTCACTGTCTCAGTGCCTGACAAAGAGGATCCGCTCAAAAGGGATCAGGCAGCAATCCAAGGAAAATGGAAGGTTGTCGCGATGAGGGCGGCCGGCAACCCCGGACCAGATGCGGTAATCGCCGTAATGAAGTACGAATTCAAGGGCAACCGGCTGATCATCACTCCCGCGGAACCTGGACCCGACTACACTTTTAAGCTGGATCCATCATCCAAACCCACAGCCACTTTTGACATGACTCCCGTCGACTCGAAGAAACCGGCTGATACAATGCAGGGAATCTATGTTCTGGACGGAGACCAACTCAAACTTTGTTTGGGTAAGAAAAAGCGCCCCACGGAAATGAGAGCTGAAGCCAAGGACGGATTCGGACAAGTGCTGATCGAATTGGAACGGGAAAAACCCTAAACACGTGAATCCAGTCCGGCCGAACAAGACGGTGCTGGACAACCGCCTATCCGCCGGGATTTTGAATGATTTCCGTAACTACAATCTTTAAACTACTGCCGAAGGTGCGGCCCCGGTAAGCGGTGCCAGGCCTTTGACGATCTCTGAAAAAAATCTGACAAGATGCTGCCGAAAATGATTACTACTCCTTTAGGTCGGATTGTCTTTGTAATTTCCATCCTCTTTCTCGATAACGTCGGTGCTGAACAATTTGGTTTATTCACCTACCGTGAGGTAGATGGGACAGTTGAGATCACCAGTTTTCCCAAGGACTTGGAGATCCATGTCGATATTCCGGCGGAGATCGATGGCAAGCCGGTAGTTGCCATCACAGGAAACGGGGCAGCAGACCCGAACGAATTCGAAGGAGCTTTCTCGTTTTCCCAGATCACCTCGGTTACCATCCCTGAAAGCGTCACGACTATCGGTAGATTTGCGTTTGCAGTAAGTTCTAATCTGACGTCCGTCAGCATTCCCGATAGCGTAACCACTATCGAAAATGAAGCCTTCTATCAGTGCCATGGCCTAATTAGTGTCACTCTTGGACAAGGGGTAACTTCCATAGGGGATTTGGCATTCTTCAGAAATTCCGGGCTTGCATTCCTGAGTCTTCCCGAAAGCCTCACAACCATCGGTGAGAGGGCTTTCGAGGGTTGCGCCCTCACGTCGCTCTCGTTTGGTCAGAACCTTGCATCCTTGGGGACTGGCACATTTTTCCGCTGCACCAAGCTGAGATCGATTGTCTTTCGAAGCACTCTTGGTTTTATGGGACCCTACTGCTTTGGGGACTGCGATGCGCTAACCGCTGCCGTGTTCCTTGGTAACGCCCCCGGCGTCAGTGGGAGCAGCAATGTGTTTATGCGGGCCGCTCCCGGGTTCGTTGTATATTTCCTTAACGGCAATAAGGGATTTACCACGCCGACATGGGTGCCCGTCAACACGCCGGGAGGATCTGAAAGCTACGCCACCCAGCCACTCGAAAGGGTGCTCACCAATTCCGAGGTTTGGCTGCTTGGGCACGGCCTTCCAATGAATACGGATCTGAATCTCGACCCCAACGGGGATGGCGTAAATCACCTGATGGCTTATGCTCTGGCCCTCGACCCGAACGCAGGTTTCATCAGTAATCCCCTTGAGCCGACTCTCGACTCCGATGTGCTGGGAATCACTTTCTTTGCCGGGAGGGACGATGTCGTATACACGCCCCAAACCAGTAACGATCTAGACAACTGGACTACAGATGGCCTGACGCTCTCCGAATTGGACTCGGAGGTCCGCCGCACTGCTTCCGTCAGCAGATCTCAACCCCGACGGTTCCTCCGGTTGCTCTTGGCGCTCGATGAGCCATAGGAACTTGCAGAGAGCAAGCGCATGGAGAGCAACGGCTGCCCCGCTTCGTGTAAAAAGATAAACCGTAACTACAACCTTTAAACTGCTATCGAAGGTGCGGCCCCGGTAAGCGGTGCCAAGCCTTTGACGATCTCCAGAAAATCGATTCTGTCGATATTTCGCTGCTTATTTTTGATAACCGACGTTATGGTTAGAGTGCTATCGTGAGAGTTATGAAATCTTCAGTGAATTTTGCTTTTTGGATGACGTGTTTAGTTTTCGCTGTGGGCTGGATTATGCTTTTCAGTTCATCCATTTCGATTGGGGGCGCCATTTTTGCCGTGCCGTTTTCTCTCGGACCCTTACTCGTATCGATAGCTCTCACATTTTATGTCTGGTCTCGGCTCAGTCTTATAATTTTATCTACTGGTTCTATTCTGTATGGAATTTGGTTCGGCTATGTCTATATGATTGCATTCCACTGGTATATCGATCCACAGAGTGCCATTGCACTGGCCTTTGTGGGAATCTACTCTTTGCCTGTTATGATTCCAGTTTGGCTGACCGCTTGGGCCTTTCGTGGAAGCGCCCCACAATGAAATGGCGAACGAGGCGGAGAAGCCGATGACCCACCGCTGATAAAGTTTGTCGTGGATAAAAAGGAGTGGGGGACTAGTGTTTCCCAACTGGAAATCGGTTAGCCTCATGGTGAGGCGCGGCTTTCCCTCGACGTTACCCAAGAAAACCATGTTCCCCTCCCTTCGAGCTATCCCCGCCGTGATTTGTGGCAGCGGATTACGGAGTTGGAACAGCGAAGTGCCAGAATTGTTGATGGACGAATAAAAATCCGCCAGTCAGAGTAAGGTTCGGAAAATGAGGGCGACCGTCATACTAATAAATACTGTTCGGCTGAGAAACCCATCATCACGATGTTCCTCGCCCGTTACGAGTCGACATGAGCCTCTAAACTTAAACCCTTAACCCTGCCGCAGAATGGCGCTGCCTGTAGGCGGCGGGTCACCCTTGACGTTCTCAAAAAAGTTTGCTCCGTCGCCGAGGTGAATTCGTGTATTATCCTCATCTCAAGCAGAACTGCATCGTAACTGCTCATCAAGTCCACCAATTGTAAATCATGTCTGAGCAAGTCATCATGTACCCGGAAGAGGATTTCGAAGGTCTCATCTTTGATTTAGATGGGACGCTGATTGACTCAATGCCCGCTCATTTTTCTGCAATGAGGCAGGCCCTTGAAGAAGCAGGCGGCGCAGGTCTTTTTACAGAAGAACGTTTTTCAGAACTCGGCGGAAAACCTGCTGCTGATATTGTCACATTGCTCAACAGAGAGAATGGTCTGAGTATGAACGCTCAGAAAGTCTGCCAACGACAACATGAGCTTCTGAAAAGCAAACTGGACCACTTTGAGCTCATTCCCGAAGTTGCCGATTTTGCGGCAAATCATCGAGGGAAGGTTCCAATGGCTGTAGCAAGTGCGGGCACGACCAACATGGTGAAAGCATGTCTCTCAAGAGTAAACATTTTGTGGTGGTTCGATGCCATAGTGGGCTCCGACGAAGTTGAAAATGGAAAACCATCACCAGATGTTTATCTTGAGGCGGCGCGTCGTATTGACGTTGACCCGATCAGCTGCGTAGTTTTCGAGGATAGTGAGGCTGGGATACTCGGCGCAAGAGCAGCCGGAATGAAAGTGGTTGTTGTTCCGAGGTAGTTACGAAGCTGTCAGTCGCTCACAGTGTGGTCACGCCAATTTTCAGGGAATGGATAGAAACTAGACGAAAAACTTCCTCACTTCGATGTTGCAAACCGGTCGATCAGAGAGAACAAGGCATAGCATCCAAACGCTGACCGCTCTTGAGTTTATCCTCACTTTCTGTAGCTTGAACTCGTTTCTCCGCTTCAGAGTTGGCTTTAATTCGAGTTAGCGGCGGATGGACTTAGACGTTAGTCCAGTTATAAGTAAGATTTTTTCTTGCGTCAGAAATCGCTTTGAAGTGAATCACAAATTGAAAGAATATAAGAAATGGCAAAAATTTTCGTAGTAGATAGAGAACACAAGGCAGATGCTAAAGTGTTCGCAGTAGATAGAGACCACAAAGCTGACTTACTTTATTTTGAAGTAGACAGAGACCATAAAGCAAAAGGTGATGAACTTTGGTATTTTGTGGATCGCGACCATAAAGCTGATTTTAAAATATTTTGGGTGGATCGCGACCATAAAGCAGACGTCAAGGTTTATCGCGTAGATAGAAGTCATAAAGCTAAATGGAAAAAGAGCCATAAATTCAGAAACAGAATCGGCTAGATTCGGTAAGACCAATTACGACTTCTCAAGAATTGAAGAACACGATTTCAGGACCCAGAAGGTTACTGTCCGCAAAACCAAGGCAGAACAAGGCGGCGCTGAGCAACCCGCTACCGCTCCGGAGTTGAAGCCCGAGGGTGAGTCGAAACCTCAGTCAGAATCGGAGGGGCGCTCCCAGTAGCGGGTGCCAGGCCTCAAACGTTCGCCCAGAGAATTATCACCGTGGTTTGATCCTTGCTTTACGCAAGCGGCACACTCGACTTAGATCAATGAACCCATGAAACTAGTCAATGCGACAACGAGCTTTGTAATTTTAACACTTGCAACGACCTTTCTTGCCGGTTGCGGTAACGATGACTGGAAGACCACTGATGAGATAGAAATCCTCAGCGAATCTAAATCACCCGACGGCAAATACATTGTGACTGTGTTTTCTTGCTCTGGTGGTGGAGCGGCAGGATACACCTACACCAACGTCAATCTGAGAGAAGCCTCTGAGCCGCTCAACCAGAGAGATTTTCTCCTAGGCGAGCATCTCTGGCGCAGCTTCGCTGATATTTCAGCGAATTGGAAGGATTCGGCAACCCTTGAGGTAGTCTACCGGTGGGCAAGTAATCACCCCGAACACAAAGCCAAGAATGGGAGAACAGTCTCGAAGAAGGGGGATGTGAAGATTAGCTACGTCCTTTTGCCAACCGATTGATCTCAACAGCCGGAGGCCCCCCATTAATACACCGAAGGGAAATGAAAAATACCGAGTGCCCCAAGTGCGGTTCGAAGGAGATCCTCCGCGGAGCTGAGCACGGCCGTAGTGGATGCAATACCAATGAATTCATTCGAGTAGCGTATATGACCAAAGTTGAATTAATTCATTACGTGTGCGGCGATTGCGGCTACACAGAGAGTTATATCGAAGATCCTAAAGGCTTGAGTGCGATCAGGAAAAAGTTTGCTCGATTGCAATGACGCTGGATTTCTACCGGACAAGCCGAACAAGTCAGTGGTGGTAACGGTTGGCAAGGTCTCTGGATTGCTTCGCTCTGGACGCCTATTCTCCGCTCTGCCATACTTCAGTTTTTCTACTTAAAAATTTTATATCACTGATGACTTACCGATTTTTCCTACTCTTTACGATCATCTCTTTTAGCAGCTTGGGAGCAGTTGAAAAACCCAATATACTCTGGATCGTTGTCGACGACATGTCCGCCAATTTTTCGTGTTACGGTGAAGAGGCAATCACAACTCCAGAGGTAGACCGTCTAGCTTCCGAGGGGATGATGTTTACACGAGCCTATGCAACATCGCCTGTATGCTCGACCTTTCGCTCTGCTCTCATCACCGGGATGTATCAGACCACAATTGGTGCACACCATCATCGAAGTGGCCGGGGGAAACATCGCATCCAACTTCCGAGCGGCGTTCGCCCGATCCCAAAGTATTTTCAAGAAGCGGGCTACTGGACCTGCAATGGAAGCGGTCTGGCTGAGTTCGATTTCCGGAGTAATCCCAGTAAGCGTGCGCGTGCCGGAAAGACCGACTACAATTTTGATTGGGACAAGACAATGTATGACAGTAACGACTGGGCTGGGAGACGAAACGGGCAGCCTTTTTTTATGCAGGTTCAGCTACACGGAGGTAAGCTGAGGGGTGCATCCGTCGAAGCTAATAAGGCATTAGCGCTGCGAGCGAAAAAAGAACTGGGTAGCGATATCGATCCAGCCAAGATCGAACTACCTCCACATTATCCTCGAGATTCCGTCCTGTTAAAAGACTGGGCGACCTACCTCGACAGTGTACGTATCACCGACCGCCATGTCGGTCTCGTCATCGAGCGCTTAAAAAAAGAGGGGATACTCGAAAATACACTCATCGTATTTTTCACCGATCACGGTATCAGCCATGCCCGCGGCAAGCAGTTCCTCTATGACGAAGGAACCCATATCCCGCTTATCCTGCGTGGCCCGGGTATCCCCAAAGGCAAGTCACGAAAGGATCTAGTCGAGCATATTGACATTGCGGCACTCTCACTTGCGGCGGCAGGAATTCGGATCCCTGATACCATGCAAGGACAGAATATCCTCGCAAAGAAGTATACACAACGCGAGACAGTGTTCGCCGCGCGCGACCGTTGCGGTGAAGCGGTTGATCGGATTCGTTCAGTACGAAACGAGGATTATCTCTACATTCGCAACTTTTACCCTCGCAGACCCTTACTCCAACCCAGCCAATATAAGGACAGCAAGATCATCGTGAAACGTCTGCGTGAACTAAACCTCGAAGGCTCTCTTAGTGGTCTGTCTCGGCGCATTCTTTTTGCCCCGGAGCGACCCAGTGAGGAGCTATACGACTATAAAAACGATCCATGGCAACACAACAACCTTGCCGACGATCCCAAACACGCCAAGGCGTTACTCGAACTACGCGCGCAACTGGGCCGGTGGATTGCAGAAAGCCAAGATCCCGGCTCTGAATCTCCGGAGGTATATGCTCAGGAGATGGTAGATGAATTGAGCTTCATTAAGCGTGATTCACCTCGCCACGAAACATTTCGCAAAAATGCAGCAATGTATAAACAATGGGCAAGCGATGGGAAATAGGCTGGATTACCCAGTAAGACTCAGGCAGAACAGGGTGGTGGAGATCGCGGCTACCGGTGCGTGAGTGCTCTCAAATGTTCGCTCTATAATTCAATTCATGAAACTTTCTCAACACATCTTTAAGACCTTGATCGCTGGCGCCGCCCTGTTCGCCTTTCCAGTCTCTGCTACCGAGGCAAGCGTTCCGGATTTCTCAAAAGGCATGCCCGGTATGAAGCTGGAGAAGAACGAGAAGGTCAATGGCAATGAGACCTTTCAACTCAAGACCGCTCTGAGCTCCAAGGAGATCTCCGCCTCCCTGATTAAGTTCCTTGGCCCCGGATGGGGCGGACGAAAGCTCAACCCAGAGGAGATGATTCTCGCAGCCAAGAAAGGGAGAACTTCAAATGCGATAGTCAACCTTGCCGTATACAAGAGTGCCAAAGTTCCCGGGGTCAATATTCGCGTCATCCATCTCGAGTATAAGGAAGGCAATCGGGACCCAAGCGTCGAGATTACCGTGATCCGGGAAGAGCGATGAAACACTCAGCTATTCGCCCGACTCAGGCCAAGAGTAGAGAGACAATATGAAGACGAAGACTCTTAAACGAATCGGATGGATTCTCATCCTCTGCGGATTGTTAGGGGTAGGAATGACCACCGCTGAGATGATGACCCTCAGTCTGGAAGAAACAACCGATTCTCCACGTGTTCATGCTGAGGCGATCAGCGGCACCTTGACCCCCGCGACCATTGGCTCTCTGTTGACCCTCACTGGGTTGATTATGGTGTTGCTTGGTTGGTGGCGCGGACGGACTAAGAGGTAACCCACGGCCTCCCAAAGCACGGCGTGGAGCTCTGTCCGCCGAACCAGGCACCCTCGGTAGCGGTTCGGTTGCCAGCGCTTGGACGTTCTCCAAAATATTTGAGTCTTCTTCTGGAGTTGATTAAGGGGGAAAGAAAAGTCTGCTAAAAGAGACCGAGGGCCGAGGAGAATGAAAGGACGGTGGGCTCACCGCCTTGGATAAGATTTTTGCCGATTTTGGAATCGGGGAAGTCGGCGATAAGAGTGGCGAGGGAATGGGTCTTGGCATCGGCTATTTGGATGGTGCCTTTGAGAGCCTTACCGCCCCAGGGGTCGTGGTAGGTGACTTCAAATGAGGTGGCGTTGGCGGAGAGTTTTTCGGGGAGGCCGGTGAGAACCACGTAGTGCCGTTTGACGCTGAGCCAGCCTTTGATTTGGGAGTTGGGAATGCGCCGGTAGGCCATGCGGCGGATGCTGATGATGGGCGGGAACCCTTTGTTGAGGGACTTGGCGAGGGAGCGGTGGGTGCGTTGAAGGAGGTCGGGAGAGGATTGGTGGCTCGCGCGAAAGAGGGTTTTGAATTTCACTGTTCCCATCCAACCGGAGGTGCGCATTTCGTTGGCCATATCGGCGAGGTCTGCTCCGCTGATCCCGGCGCGGGGGTTCCAGCGGGCCTTTGTTTTATCGAGCCGGGAGGCTTTGTTGGCGTGGCCTTTGATGATGGCGATGATTTTTGTTGTGTCGGTATCGCCGGAGATCTTTTCGAGGGACTTGCGCCATTTTTTGCCGCCGGAGCGAAAGGCGTCAAGGAGGCAGGCCGGGCCGCAGGCATTGCCGCTGGTGCGGAGTTGATTGACGGCGGGGGAGTTGGGAACAGGCGTGCCCAGCCAGTTGGTCTGGGCGAAGAGAGGGAGCGCAAGAAGAAGCCAGAGGCTAATTGCCCTGGTTCGAAAGAGAGGGGTCGGTGAAGGTATCGACACGGGTATTGTTGGAGCGTTGGACGTCATTCGTGTTTGGAGAAACTGTGAGGGTGCTCCGCACGTCTAGCGACCCCTCCCTGTTGAGAAGGGTTTCACCAAATGGAATGGTGATGGCTTTGACGCTGTTTGCCTCGATGGAGTTGATTTGAATAGGGTAGCGGTCGCCGGCGACATCGACTTCGAGAGTGGAGTGCCAGACGGTTTCAGTTCCGCGGTTTTCAACGAGAACCTGAAAGTAGGGATTTGAGCTCTCCTCGGAGGGAAAATATTGGCTTGCGACGGCGATGTCTTCGATTCCAGCGGTTTCAAAATCCAAAGCGCGACCAACATTCAAGATGCCTTCGCCGAAATATGGGTCGGCCCCATTACTGCCTGCTTCGTTGGAGTATTCCAGGACATGGGCGGCTGCTTGTTGGGGGTTCATTCCAGTTTCCGAGATCACGGCTGCGGTGGCTCCGGCGAGATAGGGAGCAGATGCCGAGGTTCCGGTGAATTCGATCACTTGATCTCCGGGCCAAGCGGCCTGAATTCCTATTCCGGGGGCTGAAGCGCCGAGGTTGTCACTCGTGTTGGAGAAGTTGAGGTGGGTCCCATTGGCGTCGATTGCGCCGACCGAGATGACGCCTTGGTGGGCGGCAGGGTAGGCGGCCGCTGAGAAGCCGTCGTTTCCGGACGAGGCAAAAATGACGGCTCCCTTGTCGTTGGCGTAGTTGATGGCATCCTGGAGGATGAGGCTGTTGCCGTATGAACCCATGGAGATGTTGATGATCTGCGCGCCGTTATCAACGGCAGCAACGATGCCATCGGCGAGGACGAGTGAACTGGAGGTCCCAGTTTCATCCGCAACCCGAATGGAGAGAATGGGTGATGAGGGAGCGACACCACGCAGGTTGGGATGGTCGCCGGCGATGAGGGAGGCAACTGCGGTCCCGTGCCCATGCGGAACGGCTCCTTCGGAGAGTTCAACGAGGTTGATTGTCTGGAAGCCCTTTGAGAGGGCGAGGTGAGGTTCCACTCCGGTGTCAATAACGGCGACCTTTACGCCTGCGCCATATGCGGAATTGTCTCCGGTGATTCCCAGAAAGGCGAGGGCATTGCGTCCGAAGCCAACGGCTCCGGGTTGGTCTTCGACATTGCCGGGTTGGGGAATCGTGACGGGGAAGTTGTGAAACATATCGTCTTCATCGACGCCAAGGTCGGTGAGTTCCGAAAGGTCGCCATACCCTACCCCGACAACCCGGAGGCGGTCGATGTTGCCTAGAAGTTTGAGGTCGGAGTTGGCGAGTTTGTTCAGGAAGTCCCGGTAGGATTTTTCGTCCTTAAATCTGATGAGCTTTTGCTTGGGGAGAGCAATCATGTCCTCCAGAGTGAAGGGCTTCTTGCTCAGGTCGCGGGTTCGGGTCTTCTTGGGACGGCTGGGCTCGTGAGTGATGAAGGTGGGCTTACGCTTTTTTTCTTCTTTGCGATCTTCCGTGACCTGGGTGGCGTCTTCAAAAATCAACCAACCGATCAAGGCTCCCAAAAGTAGGGCAAAGACGATGATAAAGGAACGGAGATTCATTGGGATGCTAAAAGATGGTGCAGAAATTGGTGATACGCTAACTAAGAATTTGGCAGGAGTTCGTTGATTTGTGAGAGGTGGGTGATGATGGCGTCGGGTGGAGGGAGGTCGGGAGATGTGCGGAGGGAACGGGCATCCCCTGCAAAGAGAACGCTCCGAAAGCCAATAAGTTGCGCAGGAATAACGTCTTTCTTATGATCGTTGCCTATGTAGAGGGTCTCGGAAGGGGAAATATTTCGTGCCGAGAGAGATTCTGCGAGTTTTTCGAAGAGGAAGGTTCCCGGCTTGGCCTGGCGATGTTGGTAGGAAAAGAAGGTGAGATCATCCTCGAAAGGGAGCGGGAGGAGCTTTTCGAGGAGGAGCGGGGTGTAGAATTGGGCGTTTGAGATGAGGGCCAGGGGGAGGTGTTGCGGGAGGGTATCGGCACCGGGCATGGGCCAGACAGGGTTGGTGAGGAGTTCGTAGTGAAGGGCAAAGCGTGAAAGGTCGGGGATGGGGATGGAGAGACGGGAGGAAAAGCGCTCCCAGATTTCGAGAATGTTGACCTCGGGAAATTCGATGTCTTTTTGACGAGAGGCTTCCTGATCGTCCCCGATGAGTTCTTGGAGAATTGGGATTAAAGGAGCCTCGGGGAGTTGTTCGCTGGCGAGGAGATCGCGGAGGATGGATTCGCGGTCAAGGGAAGGTCCTCCGGCCGCGGAAATGAGGAGGGTCCCATAAAGGTCAAAGGCGAGGCACTTGATGTTGGGGAATTCGGGCAGGTGGGGAGTCATCCCGCCGGGTTCGGCGGAAAGGGGCGATAGTAAATCTGAAATGAGGTCCATCAGGTGCGCAGGAAGTGAAAGCGATTCGGAGAGATGAATTGCGCGAGGACGTTTTGCTTGGGGAGCCAATCGGGGGCGCCGGGACTGGATTCGACGACAGGATCGATGATGTTTTGCAGCGTGATTCCATAGTGGTCGAGGGACCAGGAATCGGTGGCGATGGGTTGCGCGGAGACGCTCAGGGATTTTTCGAGCCATTGCTCGAGTTCAGGAAGGCGGTGGTTGCGAATGAGGTGCTCTTGGTGCGATTCCGGGAGGTTACCGAAATCGAGGGAGCCTGTTGCGATGAAGTTGAGCCAGCTTTGTTCCTGTTCGTCGTCTGAGAGAATTCGATTGTAGGACTGGAAGGTCGCCGCGAGTTGGCTGAGGTAGTCTTTTTTGAGGAGGTCGAGATCAAGAGCAATGAGGTCGATCGGGATATCCTCGTAGAGAGATCCGAGAGGCGTATCGGAGAAATCACGGGTGATTTCAGGAAGGTCACGACCGATGAGCGGCTTGCTCAGGAGAGCAGGTTCGAGGAAGGTGAGACCGAAGCCTTCGGCGATGGAGGTAGTGACAAGATGGGTGGCATGGCCGAGCCAACTGGAGAATGAGGGGTCTGCGTCGGGAGTAGGAGAAAGACGGTCGGCTACGTTGAATTCGATGGGGAGATCAAGTTCTTGAGCGAGGGTAGCCCAGCGGTCGTGCACGGTGGACCATTCCGTGTTTTCGGGGGCGACGGCGATGGCAAATCGTACTCCGGCCGGCGCATGGGCGGCGAGAAGACAGAGTTCGCCGAGGTTTTTTCGTCGGATTCCCCGGACGGGACAGAAGACGAGCGGGGTGGGTTTTTCAGGCGCGGGATGAGCGGCGGGGGGAACGACGGCATTGGGGAGGTGGTGGCATCGGTGTTCGGGAATGCCTGCCTTGATCAGCGATGAGCGATCGCGGGTATTGACGAAAACGTAGTGAATATTTTCCGCGAGAGGATAGAGGTGGGTTGTTTCAGAAAGGCGTTGGTAGTTCGTCGGGCGACCGTCTTCGGCAAAATCGTGACATTGGAGAAGGAGAGGGGCTTTGTGCCCGGCGAGGTTTTTGATCAAGTCGGGGAAGAGCGCGTTTTTGGCGAGGGTGGGATTGTGGATGATCCAGAGATCCGGCTGAAGCGGGATGAGGTCTCGCAGACCGTCTCCGCTAAGATTGCTTTCGAGGCAGTAGTCGAGTTCGGGGATGATGATTTGCTCCTCGCACCAGTCGACTTTCGGGCCGCTGGAGGCCACCATGACTTTGTGTCCTTGATTGGAGAGAGCCCTCACTTGGGACTCGATTACGCGGGTGACTCCCCCGCAGCGCAGGTGATAGTGGACAATGAGAACGAGCATTCGGCAGGTGGAGTTTGCCTGCTGGGGAATATGAGAAAAGCGAAATTGCAGCCCTTAGGTTTCTCAATTAGCTTCGCCCTATGTCCGATCGTGCAGGTTTGGTTCAGATGTCGCTCGCGATTGCGGCGGTGACCTTGGCGGATCGAAAGAAGCGCCGGAAATTCATCTCTGGTTTACTCCTGCTGATCGTGGGGGTTTTTGCGTTGGGGAACTGGCCTCTCGAAGCCTGGATCGGACGATCTCTCTGGCGGATGCTCTTTTGGTGGGGTGGCTGTGCCTTTTTGTGTCTTCTCTTGGTGCTTTTCGCGGCTTTTGATGCCTTGGCGGTGATTGGCGAGGAAAGGCGCAAAATGGGGATTAAGAATCCGCTGGATGACGAAGATTTGCCCTCGGAATGATTTGTTCCTTGCGAGTCCGGCCGCCTCACGGCATCCATCGGGCATGACTTCCGAGCTTGAACGCCTCTTTGAGCACCTCCGCTTTCCCAGTATCTCCACTGACTCGCGCCATGTTGCCGATGTCCGGGCCAATGCCGAGTGGTTGGTGGGGCAATTCGAGGGTATGGGAATGGCCACTGAAATTCACGAAACACCGGGAAATCCCATCGTCATTGCACGAAACGAGCATGTGGGAGGACGGCGCACTGTTTTGATCTACGGTCACTACGATGTGCAGCCGGTGGATCCGCTTGAGTTGTGGGATTCGGCACCTTTTGAGCCTGAGATCCGCGATGGTAAAATTTGGGGTCGTGGTGGCGCGGACAACAAAGGGCAGCACTTCGTCCATATGTTGGGCGCCGAGAAAACCATTCGCGAGGATGGAGAACTTCCGGTGAATGTCATTTTCCTGATTGAAGGAGAGGAAGAGATTGGCTCGCCGAATCTCGTTCCATTTTTGGAAGAGCATAAAAATGAATTAGCCTGCGACATTATCGCTGTTTCCGATACCGGGATGGTTGCTCCGGGAGTGCCCACGCTGGGCTATGGATTGCGTGGGATTACCTGTCTCGAAGTGATGGTCAAAGGTCCGACGGGAGATTTGCATTCCGGCGTTTATGGTGGAGCGGTGGCTAACCCGGCTACGGCCGCCTCACGGATGGTGGCGAGCTTACACGAGGACGATGGCAAGATCGCAGTGGAGGGTTTTTACGACGACGTCATTCCTCTCGAAGATTGGGAGCGTGAAATGTGGGCCAAGGTTCCTGGCGCCTCCGATGAAGACTTTTTGGAAACCACCGGATCTCCGGAGAGTTTCGGCGAGCCGGGGTACTCCATCGCTGAGCGTTTGTGGGGACGTCCAACGGTTGAAGTGAATGGCATCGGGAGCGGATATCAGGGGGAAGGATCGAAGACGGTTCTTCCTGCCGAAGCAATGTTCAAACTCTCGTGTCGATTGGTACCGGGACAAGATCCAGCCAAGGTGCAGGAGCAAGTTGAGGCGCACTTGCGCAAGCACACTCCGGCCGGGGTGACTATTGAGATTGAGAAAGGTCATTCTGGGAAGGCTTACCACAACGATCCGCATTCCGACTATGGAAAAGCGGCGCAGCGCGCTTTGACGGCGAGTTTTGGAAAAGAGCCGGTCTTGATTCGCGAAGGAGGAAGTATTCCCATCATTCAGGACATGAAGGAGATTCTCGGGGCTGACAGTCTTATGCTTGGTTTGGCTTTGCCCGATTGTCAGATTCACGCGCCCAACGAAAACTTTTCGGTCGAGAATTTCGAAGGTGGAATTTTGATGAGCCAGGCTCTCCTCAAAGAGCTCGCAAACGCCTAAAAATATCCTGTCATGAGTGACGATAAAAAAGATTTTATTCGCGAGATTATCGCGTCCGATCTCGAGAGTGGGAAGCATGTTGCTCCGATCACCCGTTTCCCACCCGAGCCCAACGGTTACCTCCATATTGGACATGCCAAAGCGATCGGGGTGAATTTTGGTCTGGCCAAGGAGTATGGTGAAATTGGTGCCCGCTGTCATTTGCGATTCGATGATACGAACCCGGTGAAAGAGGATACGGAGTATGTCGATGCGATCAAAAAGGACATCGCCTGGTTGGGATACGACTGGGGCGAGCATCTTTATTTTGCAAGCGACTACTTTGAGTTCTTCTACGGCTGCGCCGTAAGCTTGATCGAAAAGAAGCTGGCTTACGTCGATACTCAGACGCCCGAGGAAATCCGCAAGCAACGTGGCAATGTGACCGAGGCAGGAACGCCATCGCCTCATCGCGGGCGTTCGGTGGAAGAGAGTCTCGAGCTTTTCAAGAAGATGCGTGAGGGGGGCTTTGAAGATGGTGGAGCCGTTTTGCGAGCCAATATCGACATGGAGTCGGGGAATATGAACATGCGCGACCCGGTTCTTTATCGAGTGGTGCATGCGACCCATCACAATACCGGCGACGCCTGGTGCATGTATCCGATGTATGACTTCGCCCACCCTCTGGAAGATGCCAAGGAGGGCATTACCCATTCCTTGTGCTCGCTTGAATTTGAAAACCATCGTCCGCTTTACGATTGGGTGGTGACCAATTGCCCGGTGCCTTCAGTGCCGCGTCAGATTGAATTTGCTCGCTTGAATATTGGTTACACCGTGATGAGTAAGCGGAAGTTTATTCAGCTTGTTGATGAGGGTCATGTGAATGGCTGGGACGACCCCCGGATGTCGACCTTGAGCGGAATGCGACGTCGCGGTTATCCGCCGGAAGCGATCCGGGCCTTTGTTGATAGAGTTGGGTTAACGAAGCAAAATTCACTTTCCGATTTTGCTCTTCTCGAGTTCGAAGTGCGCGACTACTTGAACAAGGTGGCTCTCCGTAAGATGGCCGTTTTGGATCCGGTGAAAGTGGTGGTGACGAACTACCCGGAAGGGCAGAGCGAAATCGTGACGGCTCCGAACAATCCAGAGAATGAAGAGGATGGTTTGCGTGAGTTGAAGTTTACTCGTGAGTTCTGGATCGAGCGCGACGACTTCATGGTGGATGCGCCGAGGAAGTTCTTCCGTTTGAGGCCCGAAGGGGCGGTGCGTCTTCGTGGCGCATATATTATTAAGCATGTCGGTCACGTTTTGGGTGACGATGGTGAGGTGAATGAAATCCACGTCGAGTTCATTCCCGATACCATAGGGCAACCTGCACCGGAAGGAGTCAAGTGTCGCACTGCGATTCATTGGGTGTCGGTCGAAGATGCCGTGGATGCCGAGGTGAGGCAGTATGATCGACTCTTCTGCGAGGAGCTTCCAGACAAAGCCGAAGGTGGATATTTGGAGTGTTTGAATCCTAATAGTCTCGAAGTGATCACGGGCGCAAAAGTCGAGCCGAGTCTCGCTGCGATGTCGGCAGGGTCGCATTGTCAGTTCGAGCGATTGGGATATTTCAGCGCGGATCTGGAAGATCACACGGCAGGCAAGCCGGTCTTTAATCGTATTGTGACGCTGAAGGATTCCTGGGGGAAAAAGCACTGAGCTTATGGAGGGAGTCTGGGGTATTAAAGGTCATCGCTATTGGATTGCGGTTGTCTTTTTCCTGATGGCCGGGGCGGTGGGGCTTTGGTATCCGGCGCTGAGCAATATCCTCCCGCGATATGGTTTGGGGGAGTGGGCCGTGATCATTTTCATGATCCCTGGTTTGTGTGGATTTATTTCACCGCTGATTCTCGGCGCTCAAGTCGACCAAAGATATCAGGCCCAGAAAGTTCTTGGCTGGATCATGTGGCTTGGGGCGGGATTTATCTTCATGGCTTTTTACGCTCTGGAGAATCAATGGGGAGCAGGCTGGTTTGTCGGCTTCTTCACGATCAGTGCGCTGATCTCCGCGCCGGCGTGGTCTCTGTTGACGACAATTGCCTTGTCGGGCCTTTCTGATCCGGGAAAGAGTTTCGGGCTTTATCGGGTTTGGGCGACGATTGGTTGGATGGTCGCCGGCTATTTAGTGGGCTTTGCGAGTTTGGATTTCTCGGCGAAGACGGGGCAGTGGGCGGCGGGAATTCGTATCGTGGCGGGAGCGATTTGTTTTTTGATGCCGGCAACGATGCCGCGCGGTGTCGCGACGGGAAAGCTCTCGGATGCGCTGGGTTTGGGGGCGTTGAAGTTGCTCAAAGACCGGGATCAGCTGACATACTTTGTTACGGCTTTCTTGTTCAGCATTCCGCTGGCAGCGTACTATCTTTACACGCCGGTTTATCTCGCGGAATTGGGTGTATCCCATCCGAGTTATTACATGTCGTCGGCTCAGGTCGTCGAAGGGATTGCCATGCTAGGGATGGGAATGGTGATTGGGCGTTTCCGGATTAAAGCGATTCTCCTGTTGGCCATTGCGGCGGGGGTATTCCGATATTTTTTTTATTCTATGGGTGATCTGAGATGGCTTCTGGCCGGGATCATGTTGCATGGGATTTGCTGGACCTTTTTCTATGAAGCCGGGCGGGTGTTTATTCATCGCCGGGTCGATGAAGGAATGCGTGGGCAGGCTCAGGCCTTGATTGGTTTGGTTAGCAATGGGCTGGGAGGAGTTCTGGGTTTGGTCGTGGTGAAAGCGCTTCATTGGGCGTTGCTTCCTATCGGTGGTTGGACGCTCTACTGGCAGGTGCTTTCCGGGATGAGCGCGGTGAGTTTGGTGGTCTTTTGGCTCGGCTATCAAGGGCGGAGGAAGGGTTTGGGCAAAACTGGTTGGTAGGGGTGCAATTGTTGTGCTAGATAATTTGATCGTCACACACACAATGCTCAGATCATTCCTTATCTTTTGCTCCTGGTCCTGTCTTGGCATGCTTCGTATGTCAGGCGACGTCGTCATTAATGAACTTGTCGCCACCTCCATTGATCGAAATCTTCGTTGGGATGAAAATGATCAACCCTATGCCGGCGCGGGGCCGGCCTGGTGGAGTTCTTCGTTTGATGATGCGAACTGGGACTCCGGCGCCTTGCCAATGGGCTATGGTATCTCTCCGCTCGCGACAAATCTCAGTCCAAAGCTGAACAATGTCTCTCCTTCTTTTTATGTCCGAAAAACGTTCAATGCCTCGGCTTCGGAAGCGGGGTCGAATCGTTCGGTGGTTTTAACGATCAACTTTAACGACGGCTTTATCGCCTGGATCAATGGGGTGGAAGTCGCGCGGGCAAACATGGGAGCAAGTAAGGCACATATCTATCATGATCAATTTGCTTACCGCGCCAGTGGCCTGATGACAGGGACTCAGAATTTCATTTTGGAGGATGCCTCGGATCTTTTGGTGGAGGGAGAAAATATTCTCGCGATTCAGGTCAATAATAGCGCGATCAATGGGAATATGCGGCTGGATGCCAGTCTCAAGATCGATGAAACCGGAGTCGACCCGGTGTTGGTTCCGCTGGGCTCTACCGTGAGTTATTTGCCCGGTTTGATTGAGCCGAGTGCGAATCTCATTGAGCCAGCATTGTTGGATAATCGGGCACTGAAAAACGAATCTTCGGATTGGATTGAACTCTACAATAGTGGACCGGGAGCGGTTTCTTTAAATGGTTGGACGTTGACCGATGACGAAGATGAAAAAGATCAGTGGGTCTTTCCAAATGGAACTTCAATTGGGGCTGGAGAGTATTTGATTATTTTGGCGGATAACCCGGATAATCCGATTGCTGGAGCGACATTCCTGCATGCGAATTTCAAACTAAGTTCGAGCGGAGACTTCGTGGGGCTATACGACGATGGAGGGGCTTTGGTCTCGAGTATCGTGCCGAGCTTTCCCAAGCAGTTTGCGAATTATAGTTATGGTCACGATGGCGAAGGTGGCTTGGCTTATTTTGATGTTCCCACTCCCGGGAAAGAGAATACGGGATCCTTGATCGGTAAAGTGGACGCACCTGATTTTGATAACAAGGGAGGATTTTATGATGGGCCGGTGACGGTGACTCTTACGAGCCAAACACCTGGGGCCTTGATTCGATATACCACCGACGGGACGGAGCCGACTCTCGATAATGGAAGTGACTACACCATTCCTTTGGCGCTCTCGATTGTGACAAACCGGAAAGGCCATGTCATTCGGGCGCGTGCGTTTTTGGATGGTTACATTCACTCGAATGTGAAAACGCATACTTTCCTGATTCAACAAGATGCCCGATTGCGGACCAGTCCGGCCTTGGTCTATGCCGGGGAGCCACAGCGATCGCTGTATGACCCTTTCGGAGTGCTGGCAATCAATGGCGGGACCTATAGCGGTAATCTTTGGTCGCCGACTGCTGCTTCCGACTACAATAATGTCATCAACCGGGGAAGGGCCTACGAGCGGCCGATTCATGCGGAGTTTTATTTCCCCAATGGAGAAGTTGGTTTCAGGACTGATGTGGGGTTACGAATTGCCGCCAGTAGTTATTCGAGGCCCCGAATGCAGTTGACACAAACAGGAGCATCGCCCTGGCCGGCGAATTCACGAGAGAAGCCCTCATTCAATCTCTATTTCCGCGATGATTATGGCAATCCTTCCGTGAACCTTCCCTTGAATGGTCCTGATCGGGGTATAAATCGCTATGAACGATTCCGGATTCGAGCGGGGAAGAATGATATTAGAAATCCCTTTGTGATCGATGAATTGGTGAGGCGCCTTAGCCGGGATATGGGAAATGGTGCCAGTGTCGGGGTGATTAATAGCCTTTATGTGAATGGAGAGTTGAAAGGTTTTTATAACATGGTGGAGCGCTTGCGTGAGCCCTTTTTTCGTTCGTTGCACAGTGAAGATGATGACGCCCAATGGGACGTGTTGCAGTATGAAGGGAATGACAACATTGCCGAGGGAGATAAGGGGGCCTGGATCAACATGATTACCCGATTGAATGCATCGACGACGGTCTCGAATTGGGAGAACGTTCTTGAGGTTGCGGATGTCGAGAATATGGCGGATTACTATTTGCTGAATATTTATTGTGCGACGTGGGACTGGCCCCACAACAACTGGGTTGCGGCAAAAGAACGTTCAGCTGAAGGGCGCTACCGGCTCTACGTTTGGGATGCGGAAGGAGCAATGAACAACAGAGGAAATCGCCCGGTTTCCCAGGAAATGATTCAAACTTACATCGCCACCGGTTCGGGCGAATTACGTGATCTTTGGCGGGGGTTGAATCGTTGGGAGGAATTCCAGATTCTTTTCGCCGACCGGATCAACAAGCACATGTTCAATGGTGGAGTTCTCGATGATCGGGACTACACCAATTCCCATCTCAAGGGAGAAATGGATCAATTGGTAACCGAGTTTTCTGATCTTCTCCGCGTGATGAATAACGAGGGGGTGCAGACTTCCAAGCCGCTTGCCTGGGCTAGTCCGACTTCTGGTCGACGTCGGTATCTTTTTGGACCGGTTCGGGAGAATTTCCACGATAAAAATCTCTGGCCCGGGACTTCGCCCCCGGAGTTTAGTCAGTTTGGTGGGACTGTTTCGCGCGGGGCTACCTTGAACCTCACCAATGAATCCGGGTTGATTTACTACACGACCGATGGCGCTGACCCGCGTCTTCCGGGGGGGGGGATCAATCCGACGGCAACTTCCCAAGATGGTTCTATTCTCGATGTGGAATTGATTCCTCTGGAAAGCATCTGGAGCTACAGTGATGAGGACGGGGATCTTGGGACAGCATGGAGGACCGGTTTGGAGGTTGATGATGATTGGCTGACTGGAGCGGGGCCGCTGGGGTATGGCAGTGTCAAGGAATCTGGAGTGATCCCCATCAATATCGCGACCGAGGTGAACAATCCTGCGCCCCGTCAGCCGATGACGTATTTCCGGAAGGAATTCGAGATTGATGACGCCTCGGCTTATCTTGAGTTGACGATGAAGCTGAGAGCCGATGCAGGTCCGATTATTTATCTCAATGGGGTGAAGGCGTTTCAGGATACCAACATCCCGGATGGTGCGACCTATGGGACACTTCCGACCTCTGATTCGAGTGATTCCAACGAGGGCGATCTTGATGAATATACTCTTGATCCGGCATTGCTCGTCACCGGAACAAACATCATCGCGGTAGAGCATTTTAATAGTCCTACGAGTAGTGACATGGTTTTCGACATCCAGTTGAATGGAAGGAGGACTAATCCGGGGAACACGCCGCTTGCTATCGATGGTCCCATGACGGTGATGGCGCGGAGTTATGATAATGGCGAGTGGAGTGCGCTGACCGAGGCTGATTTCACTGTTGAAACGCTGCCGCCGAGCAGTTCAAATCTGGCCATTGCGGAGATTCTCTACAATCCGATTGGGCCCAGCCAGGCGGAGATCAATGCCGGATTTGATGATGGCGATTTATTTGAGTTTGTCCGTATTCAAAATGTCGGATTGGGAACTGTTGATATGGGTCAGGTGAGATTTACTCAGGGAATTGATTTCGATTTTGGAAACTCCGAAATTCGAGTGCTGCCTTATGGAAGTGCGGTTCTTTTGGTCTCAAATCTCGATGCCTTCCGGGCACGCTTTGGAAGTGACTACGATGACATCATTGCGGGTGAATATTCCGGGCAGCTTTCCAATGGTGGAGAGACGATTCGATTTGTTGGCAACGACGAATCTTTGATCCATGAGTTTAATTATGACGTTTCGTCCCCATGGCCGGATCTCACTTTGATGGACGGGCACTCAATTCAGCTGATTGATTCCTCGCTTTCACACGATGCCGGTTCCAACTGGCGCGCTTCCGGGAATGTCGATGGTGATCCGCAGAATGCTTTGGGGTATGCCGCCTGGCTTTCGGCCTTCTTTACCCCCGGTGAAGTGGACAGCACTGCGATCACCGGGCCTGAGGAGGATGGCGACGGAGACGGTTGGAGTAATTATCTGGAGTATGCACTGGGAACAGTTCCAAATAGTGCCGGAGACTTTCCTGTTTCGATTCAGCCAAGTCTGGAAGATCATGATGGAGATTTGTATCTGACAATTACCTACACCCGTTCGGTAAATTCGGGGGAGGTGCAGTTTTCCGCTGAGACCAGTGATGATTTGGTAATCTGGTCCGCCGGAGGTGTAGCGATTCTTCCGGAAGTTACGAATCCTGATGGATCAATTTCTGCGAAATTCCGCTATCCCATTCCAGTGGGCAGTGATCCGCAATACCTGCGCTTGAAAGTTACGGAATGAGAAGGCCAATTCTAGAGTCGGGTAATCGTGAAGAGCAATTGAAGCGATGTCCGGTTTGGAGGAGTGAAGGAAATCTGATTTCCCGAACCTTCCAATTTTCGTCGTATTTGGAGGGTGTGGATTTTGTAAATGCTCTCGCAAGGTTTGCCGAGGAGGCAAATCACCACCCGGATATCTTGATCACTTATCGATCAGTTACGGTGACGTTGACGACTCATGACCAAGGTGGCGTGACCATTCTTGATGTCGAGATGGCCGAGAGAATCGACCGTATTTTTGATTAGCGGGCCTGAAGGATCTTTTCGGTCTCAAGGCCGGTAAGGGTTTTGAGTCCTTTGATGAGTCGGGCGAGAATGAAGCCTCCGACGACGAGAAGAGGGACTCCAATGACAAGGAAACCCCAGCCGGTGATGCGGCCGACGTCTTCGTTGTAGAGTTCCTTCCAGTTCTCGGCGGACGGGTCGAGGTCGTGAAGGAAATACCAGGCGAGTCCGAGGTTCATCGCTGCCGAGAGACAGAATGAACCGAAGAAGAGGAGAGTCGAGGTCCAGAGAAGATGTTTGTGTTCCTCGACTTTGTCATTTTCTTTGAGCTTCTTGTTGATGCGTCCGTGGTCGAAGATGCCTTCGTTGTAGATAAAGGCATTGAAGAGGGGGCTTTTCTTCTTGTGAGTAAAGAGAAAGAGCGAGCCGAGGATGAGAGGTTGGATCGCTTCCTTGATTCCGAAGAGCAGGGGCGCATGGGTGCGGTGAGAAGGATCATCGCTTGAGTAGAGATAGATCGTGATGAGTCCGGTGAGGAGGACGTTGGCTAGACCGACGGCAGAGAAAACGTTGATCTTTTTGAGTTTGGCGAAGTGCCAAATACCGTAAATGAGAGGGATCGAGAGCGCCAGCCCCATCGCAATGTAGGGACCGAGGTGATAGAAACTTTCGCCGTCTTTGCTGCATTTGCTTAGGATAAGGACGGGAGCGAGGACGTTGACAAGGATGTCAGCCAAGGGGCTGTCTTGTTGTTGGGTGGCAGGTTTAGCGGTTTCTTCGGACATGTGAAAAGAATTGTGAGGGGATAACGAAAGGGCCCGCAGAGAGCGGGCCCTTGTCGGAAAAGTGTGTAGAAATAGTTACGCGGAGTAAATGGTATTTCCGGTGGAACGAAGTTCGTCGCATGCCTGCTTCATGCGGTCGCAGAGGGACTGCTCGGCTTTTTTGAGGTAGCTACGTGGATCGTAGCACTTTTTGTTGCCGACTTCGCCGTCGATCTTGAGCATGCCTTCGATGTTCTCACACATGTGAGTCACGATGGGGCGGGAGAAAGCATATTGGGTGTCTGTGTCGATGTTCATCTTCACCACGCCATAGTCGAGGGTCTCTTGGAGGTCTTCGCTGGAGGTTCCTGATCCACCGTGGAAGACGAGGTCCATTTCAGCTTCGGGGCCATACTTGTCGGTGACGACTTTCTGTCCGTCGCGGAGGATGGTGGGCTTGAGTTTGACCGAGCCGGGCTTGTAAGCGCCGTGCACGTTTCCGAAGGTCGCGGCAAACATGAAGCGGCCGATTGGGTTGAGGGTCTCGTAGACCTGCATCATGTCCTCGGGAGTGGTGTAGAGCTTCTCGGCGGGAAGGCCGGAAGTGTCGTGGCCGTCTTCTTCTCCACCGACGCAGCCAGCTTCGATTTCGAGGATGATGTCGAGCTCAACGCACTCCTTGAGAAGCTCGGCGGAGATCTGCATGTTCTCGTCGAGATCGACAACCGATCCGTCGAACATGTGGGATTGGAAAAGAGGTCCTTTGCCCTCTTCCTTGCGCTTTCGGGAAGCGTCGAGGAGGGGGCGAAGGAAGGAGTCGACTTTCTCTGGGTGACAGTGGTCGGTGTGAAGTCCGATGAGAATATCGTATTTCTCAGCGAGAATGTGAACAGCTTCGGCGAGCACGATGGCTCCGAAGGCCGCGTCGTTGACGGCGGTGCCGGAGGCGAACTGGCCGCCACCGGTGGAAACTTGGATAATGCCATCTGACTTGGCCTCGGCGAATGCTTTGAGCGCACCATTTGCGGTGGTGAGGGAGGTAATGTTAATGGCTGGGTATGCGTAACCTCCCTGTTGGGCGGCATCGAGCATCTGACGGTATTGTTCTGGTGTCGCGACGGGCATGACTAGCGCTGGGTAACGGAAATCAGCGACTTAGGCAAGGATTGGCTTTTTACCGGCAAATTCCGCCGAGTTGACATTTTTGAGACTGGTTGTAAGATACTCTACAGTGCTCCGGAAAGCGTCGGCTTCAATTTTTCTGGTGGTGATGAGTCTTCTCGTTGCCCTGCACTCGCCGGTCTTCGGATATTGTCCCAAGAAGGAGACCATTTTTATGGGTCAGCACCATTGTCAGGCTCCTCAGATCGACGATGAACACGATTGCCACTGTGGGCATGAAGAAGAGCCCGTTCCCTGCCCTTGCGACGGAGAACACGAGCTGATTTCGCTGGATGCCGGTGTCTTTGTTTGGAGTGGAATGGGGGAGTTGGAGGAGGCCAAATCGTCGATAATCGATGATTTGATATTTCAATCCCAGACGACTTTGACTTTTTCAGGGGCTCTCGCAACGGTCACTTTCCTGTCCCGGCCTCCGCCACCCCCCGATGATCCGGTGTATCGTCGCTTTTCGGTTTACAGACTTTGATTTGAGATTAGCTCGGCAGTCGTTCCTGCTTTGAGCTTTTATCGCGACCGTAATCTTCGCGGTCTTCACCCAACCAGTGTGGGTTTTTCTCAATCTCAAATCCTATATCCATGAAGACACTCTTTTTTCCTTTCCCAATTTTTTTAACCACCTGTGGTCAGCAGGCGATGACACATCCGCCCTTGGTGAAATTCAGGCCGCTATCGGAGACCCCTACGGCGCTCAAGACGAGCGTGCCGAAGTCGCTGACGGGAGCGCGTGAAATTCAATGTGAATATGGAAGATTACCCGAGCTGCGACTTCCGCGAATATGCCTGCACCTGTGATCACGATAAGAAAAAGTAATTTAATCTCTCTACGACCTATGATGATAAAAACAACCTTGATGACCCTCGTTCTATCTGTCTCGCAAGTTGCAGCCCAGGCTCCGGCCTCGGAGGTGCCTGCCTGAGTGATGTGACCAGGAGAAGCGGGCACCGTGCGTGGCCGTCCAGTAGATGGCACTCTTATCAAAGATAACTCGCTCGATTTTTTGACCGAGAGTGATAGCGAGTGGTTGCAAGACCTTGGAGTCCTTCTGGGCAAGCCGGAGGAGCCGACAGGCTTTTCCTTTTATGCTCGATGGATTCCCGAAAAGCCGGATCACGGGCAGATCTATGCCAATCTGGGGTATCAGTTCACGGATAGCTTCCGGGCCGCGTTGGATTGGCGGCCATTGACAGGTGACGTCACTCCCTTGATCAATTGGCGTGTTTTCCCAGAGAACGATACCTGGCGCCCGGCCTTGATCGTGGGAATGAGTAACGATGATTTTGGAGATATTAATAGTGACTCCTACTACGCAACGCTTTCGAAATACGTTGGCTCAATTGGCGAAACGAATTTCTCCCTCTATGGTGGGGGGACTTACATCGTTGAACTCGGGGAATTGCGTCCGGTGGGAGGAATTCATGTTTCTAACGGCCCTTGGTCCGGATTGTTAATGTATAGCGGAGCAGATCCCCATTTTTCCGTCTCTCGTAAGCTCGGAAACCATACCGTGACCTTCCTGATGTTCGATTTGGAGCTTCCAGGCTTGGCCTACGGGTTTGCCTTTTAGACCTTTTCCCAATTCGAAAAGGTCGCCGCCTGACCCGCATGAGAACCGTCTGGATGAATGAGATTCCAGACGGTTGCTTTTTTGATCCGAAAGCGATTTCCGGTGCTTGAGATTCTCACGCCGGAGTAGTTGTCGATGAAGCCATTTGCGGTGACTTCGGCAAGGAGCTTGGCTCGTTCTTCGCGATTGGGGGCTTCCGCAGTGAAGCGTGAGGGCGTGGAGGTGAACTCCTCCCAAGACATTTCGAAGAGTTCCTGAGCAAAGCGGTTTCCGTAGGTGAGAATAGGATCGGCCAAGGTGTCGTGTGAAGCGACGAAAAAGGGAGCTTCGTAAAGTTGTCGGGCGGTTTCGAGCGGCTCGGCTTGTGGATCGATGAGGTCCCGGCCTGTGACTGCCTTGAGGCTGCCGAGCAACAAGGCAACATGGTTGGCGAGGTAGTTGTTGTTAGGGCCGGGTTCCTCGAAGGACATGGAAAGGTCTTAGCCAAGAGACCAGAGGATTCAAGTGACTTTGCGCTGTTTGATGGTGAGCGAGATCCGAGCGAACAGATAGATTGCGATTGCCGCTTCGATGGAGTAGACCATGACCAGAAGAATGAAGTCGATTTGCATTGGCGAAGAGTAGCTGTCTCATCGTCCTTCTTCGACCTCTCTATATTCTTCGCGATTGGGAGACATCTCCTCGCCCCAGTGTTGGAGGAAGAAGCGTTTTTCGGTGGTGAAGAAGGTGTCGGAGCGGCCGATGAGGGGACGGAGGGTCGTGGACATTTGCAGGGTGACGAGGAGGAAGATGCCCACCCAGATTTTGACGGGTCCGGAGTTTTGTGCTCCCGATCCTTTGAGCATTTTCATGAGAAAGCCGGTGCCGAAAAGGACGGAGACGAGCCAGGTAGCGATGACGAGGAAACCGAAGAAGGGTTGGGATTCGGATGATTGCGAGAAGACCCAAAGCACGGGAGCGAACCCGAGGAGGAGGGCTCCGGTGAGAGCGAGGGCGGAGGCGAGGCCCTGGACAATTTCGATGAGTTTCAGCGACGTTCCGGTGAGGGCGGTGAAGATGTAGAGGCTGGGAAGGCAGATCACGGCGCTGAAGAGGACGCCGAAGAGGGTCTTCGCCGGCGCGGCCCAGAGTTGTTCATTAAAGGAGAAGGATCCGAGCGTGATTCCGAAGAGGAGCAGGCTGGCGACGATGACGAGGCTGAGCCTGAGAATGAGGCGGCCGGGTTTTTCGTTATTACGAATGTTGTCGACCAATGAGAATGGATGTTTCAAGAGGTGCTCAAAAATAGAGAGTAAAGGAGCGTCGTCTTTGAGTGGTGGAGAGAGCGGCGGTGGAGTGGTGCTTGGTTGGTCTTCTGGTTTTTTCATGGTGATGATGTAGTAGGTTTTCTGAGAAGTTTGATGAGGGGCGAGTGGAGAAGGAGCAGAATGAAGCCGGCGATAAAGAGAACGAAGAACGCGTAGTCTCCTGTGCTGGATCGCAGAGAATTCCAGACAGTTTCGTAGAAGGTTCCTTGCATGGGATGGTCTCGCAGAAAGGCGACCTCGATGGTGGGTGTTCCGAAGAAGGGTCGTAGGATCCAGGAGAACTGGGCTCCCATAAACGCATTACCACCGATCCAGGCGACCATGGTCATTCCGGCGATGCGGGTGTTAGGCGTGGTCGCGATGAGCATGCGGGCGAGATGGACATTTGCCATCACGCCGGCGAAGGCGATGAGCGCGGTGTGGGTAACGAGAAAATTAGCGTGCGCCGTGGTCGCTCCTGCTGAGTTCGCGGAGGGTGTATTGAGGGCCATAAAGAATGTGACCGGCGTGAGCGCGCAAAGAATCATCGCGGCGATGGCAAAGCTCATGAGTTGAGCCAGGAGGGATTGCTTGAACCCAAGTCCGCTGCCGAGCAGAAGCCCGATGATACCATTAAGGAGGCCGTTGGAGGCGAGAGTGATGAAAATCAGCGCTGGCATTTTAAATGCGACGTAAGCTCCCATTTCCGGAGCCCGCCAGAGTCCGACGGTGAGGCCGTAACTGCCGAAGCCCGCGATGATTATAAGGGCGGTGAGTCGAACCCGGGCCGCGGTGGGATTTTCCAGCCACTTGCGGAGTTCGTGTGGAGCCCCCCGGAGGAGGCCTGTTAATTCGTCCCGCATTCTAAGACCAGGGGCTTAGCGGAGTGAGGGAGAGGGTGGGGTATTGGTCGTCGACGAAATGAATCGTTTGTGGCGGCTCAGTGGATTGAGGCCCGGGAGCGGCGACGCCGACCGGGAGAATCATGACTGACAGGAGCCATAGCGGTAATTTGATCATGCGTGCATCCTTTCACTCCTTTGTGAAGAGATGATGATCGCTAGATGAAGATTCGGAGAAATTAACGATTTTCGGGGATCAAGGGGAGGGCGATAAAGGCGCAGGTGCCTCCCTGTTTTGGGGTGAAAATATTAACCCGTCCGAGGTGTAAATTGGCGATTTCTTTGACGAAAGCCAGCCCAAGGCCATTTCCTTTCGTCCCATCATCAGGACGGTAGGAGAAAAAGCGCTCGAAGGCCCGCTCGGCCGCGAATTCGGGGATTCCTCCGCCCTGATCTTGGACGGTGAGGATGATTTCGGTTTCGTGGCTCTCGAGGAGCAGGAGGACTTCTCCTTTTTTGGGAGAGAAGTGGATGGCATTTTCGAGAAGGTGATTGAGAGCCGATCCAAGGAGGAGTTCGTTGCCTTTGTAGGGCAGGTGTTTTGGGAGGTCTGGCTTAATGATGACATCGTTGGCCTCGGCGAGAGGGGTCATTTGGCCAATGCTCTTTTGGCACAGTGCGACAATGTCGAATCCGTGGGAGTGCTCCAGGTGAGTCTGCGCTTCGAGAGAAGAGAGCTCCAGAAGACGATGAATCATGCGCTCGCAACGGGCCGTTTGGTTGCAGATATTCTCCAGAAAATGAGCCCGGTCGGCAGCTGGCATGTCTTCGTCCATGAGCTCGGCGGCCCCTTGAATGGCGGCGAGGGGAGATTTGAGTTCGTGAGTGAGGGTCTGGATATATTTGTCGAAATGAGTGCGGCCTTCCAGAGATTCGCGCATGTCGTGGAGAGCATTGGCGAGAGTGTTTGCTTCGCGGCCGAGTCCGACGGCGGGCTTTGAGCGTCGTTCGCCCCGTGTGATGGAGCGGGCGTAGTCGGTCAGTTTCCCGATGGGGCGAAAGAGCCAGATGAAGACTGCGCCGATGAGAATAATGATGCCGGAGCCGATGAAGATAGTGGCAAAAATGATATCCCGGCGACGTTCCTGGACGAAGGGCAAGACGTCGGCTTGGGCTTTGTAGACACTGAGGCAGCCTACGATGTTGCCGTCTTTGTGAACAGGTGCTCCAACAAACATGACGGAGGAGTTCTTGTCATTTTCATCTGTTCGAGAGGAACGGGCCCCATATTTACCGGCCAAAGTTAATCTGATGTCGCGGAATCTAGAAAAATCTTCCCCAATGTTTTTAGGGTCTCCACTGTCGAAAAGAATAATGCCTTTGTCGTCGGTGAGGTAGGCATTGAGACCAACGTTGGTTTTGAGTTGTTTGAAGATGAGGGCTTCGATGTCCCGGTTGTAGCTATTGTCGAAAATCTCGCTTAAACCAGCGAGCGAGCCCTCGGTCTCAACATAGCCAGCGAGAATATTCGCGGTGTCGACCATCGATTCCTCGGTGGCCTGTAGGGTTTGAAATTCGAGATCCTGAAGGAGATAGTCGATGAGGCGAAAGAACCCCAGCCCAAGAATCAGGACGATGAAGAAAAGAGTGACCCGGGTAAGACGCATCTAAAGAACGAGAGCGTAGCCGAGGCCGCGTCGGGTTTGAATTGTTTCCGCGGCATCTTTGGAGTGCTGGCGAAGTTTTGCGCGGAGGGACTTGATGTGGGCGTCGATTGTGCGGTCCATGGCAGAGCCGGGATCGTCCCAGGCTTTTTCGAGCAGCTGGTCACGGGTAAAGACGCGGCCGGGTTTCTCGAGGAAAGTGGCAAGGAGCTTGTATTCGTGCGCGGTGAGGTCGAGGAGATTACCGCAGCAGGTAATACTCATTGTGTCGGTGGCATGATGGAGGAGAGCGGTGGGCGCTTTGGGCTCCTCAGGCTTGCCGCGTCGGAGAATAGCGCGGATGCGGGCCACGACGGCGCGGGGTGAGAAGGGTTTGGTGACATAGTCATCGGCCCCGAGTTCGAGTCCCAGGATTTGGTCGATCTCGGAATCGCGCGCGGTGAGAAAGAGAATGGGGACGTTGGAAACCTCGCGAATTCTTCGACAGAGATCGAGGCCGGTGTAGTCGGGCAGGCCAATGTCGAGGACGGCGAAATCGGGATCGTGGCTTTGGAAATGTTCCAACCCGTCGCCAGCAGTGTTGACATGGGTGACCTCGAACTTCTCGGTTTCGAGGGCGTAAATCAGGGTGTCCGCGATGGCGGATTCGTCTTCGACGACAAGAACTGAGAGCATGGTGTGAGTGGTTAGCCGAGATCGTAGGCATCCAGATCCGCGGTGACGATGACATCTTCCGGGGTTGGCGTGGCACTGAGGATTTTGTTGAGATGACGGGAGAGGGCTCGAGCGTTGGGGCCGCGGAGGAGAAGTTGGAAACGGAACTGGGAGTGAGATTTGGTGAGGGGCGATGGGATGGGGTCTCCCAGAGTGATCCCGGCGGGGAGATTCTCGGCGAGTTTCCGATGAAGAGTTTGTAGAGTGAACTCAGCGCGTCGTTCATGACTGGAACGGGCGAGAAGAAGAGCAAGGTGGGTGAAGGGCGGATAGCCAAATTGTCGGCGCATCTCGAGTTCCTGATCGACGAAGCCTTCGAAGTCATGATGTCGGGCGAATTGGATGGAAGGAGAGTGAGGTGTAGCCGTCTGAATGATGACCTCACCGGCCATCGCTCCCCGCCCGGCGCGTCCGGCGACCTGGGTGAGGAGTTGGAAGGTGCGTTCTCCCGCCCGGAAGTCGGGAGCGTAGAGTGAGAGGTCGGCATTGAGGACGCCAACGAGGGTGACATTTGGGAAGTCCAATCCTTTGGCAATCATTTGGGTGCCGAGGAGGATGTTGATTTTCTTGGCTCGAAAATCGCGAAGAGTATCGCGGAGCGCGTTTTTTCGTCGTGTGGTATCGGTGTCGAGTCTGGCGACTTTGGCGGAGGGGAAGACTTTACGGATGATGGTTTCGGCCTTTTCTGTTCCGTAACCTTGAAAGCGAATAGCTGGATCGCGGCATTCCGGGCAGAGTTTTGGGACGATGGCCTGATAGCCGCAGATGTGGCAGACCAGGCGCTCGTCGGCGCGGTGGTAGGTCAAAGGGATCGCGCAGTGGTTGCACTGGATAACGTGGCCGCAGGGTGGACATTGCAGAGATCGCGCAAAGCCGCGGCGGTTGAGAAAGAGGATGACCTGTTGGTTGGCTTCGAGTCGTTGGTCGATTGAGGAACGGAGCACGTCAGAAAGGATGGCGTCGCGTCCTTTTTGCTTTCGTGATTCGATGCGCATATCGACGACGCGAGTAAGAGGGAGCGATGCGCCGTCGGCGCGTGCATTCATACGAATGAGCTTGTACTTTCCGGCGAGGGTGTTTTGGTAGCTTTCAAGGGAAGGCGTGGCGGATCCGAGGAGGACGGAGCATTTCTCGAGGCGGCAGCGGACAACGGCGAGGTCGCGGGCGTGGTACTTGGGTGGGTTTTCTTGCTTGTAAGCTGGTTCGTGTTCTTCATCGACAACGATAAGGCCAAGATTGGGAAGAGGGGCGAAGATGGCTGAGCGAGCTCCAATGACGATGCGTGCTTTTCCGGAGCGGATGCGGTGCCATTCGTCGAAGCGTTCGCCTTGGGAAAGGTTGGAGTGAAGAACGGCAATTTCATCGACCATCTCCGAGAAGCGGGCTTTGAAGCGTTGGACGGTTTGGGGGGCGAGGGCGATTTCGGGAACAAGAACAATGATATTCTTGCCGAGGTCGAGTGCCTTTTGGGTGGACTGAAGATAGACTTCTGTTTTTCCCGATCCTGTGATGCCGTGGAGTAAAATAGGGTTTGTTGCATCTTCGCTATCGAGGCTTTTGGTGACGGCCTTAAGCACTTCGTCTTGCTCTGGGTTGAGGGTGAGTGACTGGGTGGGGACGAAGGTTTCCCCGGAGTCGGGGTCGCGTCGGATTTCGAGATCGATGAGTTTGACCCAGCCTTTTTCGGTGAGTGATTTTAGCGATGATGCGGCGGAGGCTCCACCAAGTTCGGTAATGGGGATGGGTTTCGAAGCGGCTGCGAGGAGGCTGAGAATGGCGTGTTGACGTTTGGCGCGTTTGGCTAGAATAGTGAGGTCCTCCTCGGAGGGAGGCTTGTCGATGAGCGCGGCGCGGCGGGTTTTACTGGAGCCTTTTTCTCCGCGGATGGAGCTGGGAATGATGGAGCGGATGACCTGCTCAAGCGGGGTTCCGTAGTAGGAAGTGATCCATTCGGCTAGCTTTAGAAGTTCCGGCGTGATGAGGGGTTCGGGATCGACGAGGTCGGTGAGATAGCGAAGGGCGAAGTCACCCTCGGGTGCTTCGTGCACCCTTAGGACCGTGCCGGTAGCCGGACGGTTGCGAAGCGGGATACGAACGCGGCAGCCGGGGAGAACCTTCAGCTGATCAGGGATCGCGTAATCGAAGACGAGTTCGGATGGTCCGTCGATAAGAACGCTGGCAGAGAGAGGCATTAGGGAAGAGCCCTGATCTAATCTTTTTTGGGCGACTTATCAACCTTTGGTGGAGCGGGGTCGACCAAGAGCATCATGGCATATTTTGTTTTATACCTGATATTGGGGGCTTTAAAGAGGGCCAAAATGAGGTGGTTTTTAGGCTGCTTTGGATTTGCCAGGCGAATGTCCCCCACGAGTGCGGATTTATCTGTGCGTTCCTTCCCGGTAATCCCGGTCTTGTGTCCGGCATTGAAGGGTTTTATTTCCTTCCAATCTTCCCCCATGGCTTCGAGGAAAGCAGCCTTTACGGCATCAAATCGCTCGTTGGTGACAAATGAATAGATAGGTTTTCCCTTATTGTCGCTGTGCGAGATAAGGAAGATTTTGTCTTGATCGAAAATTTTGTAAACGTTGGGCAACTGTGCGCTGGAGGCCAGGCAGGTGATGAGAAGAACCAAGGAGATGATGGTAACCTTTTTATTCATAGTTCGAGCGACTTATCGTCAGGAGGTTGAACCAGGTTTGCCAGGTTCTTGATTTCGATAGATTGTCCAGAGGATTCCACACAGGGAAATCGCAACCAAATGGGTGGAGAGGATGGAAAGAGGGAAGTCGAAGCAGCTGTGGATGCCTATTCCAATCAGGGAAATAACGATTCCTTTGACGAGGTGAAGATCGTCATGGGGGACTTTTCGTTTGAGGAGAAGGTAGCCTCCTCGAACGACACCACCGATTCCAATGGTAAACCAAGCCAGAGCTCCAAAGTAACCCCAGTCGAGAATTGTTTGGAGGGGGTCGCAATGTCCGTATTCCCAGACGGCTTCGAGTTTACTCTCCCGGTTTTTGAGGTAGAAGGGTATGAGGTAGGGGAAGGTGCCTGGTCCGATTCCGTGCCAGTAGGCTTCGTTGGTATCGGCGGAGAGGTTTACCATGAGTTTCATCATCTCAAGGCGACCATCGATGGTGCTGGCCTCACCCGTGTTTTCGATGTCTTCAAACATGTCTTGGAAACGTGAGTTCAGCAAACCGGTGCTGATGATTGTGAAACCCGCAAGAATGATGGCGGCGGCTCCAAGGGCCATTTTCTTCTCCAAAGACATCTTGGTTCTTCTTCGGCGTCTCGAGCGAATAATACGGAGAAGGGTTTTGGCTTCGAACAATACGAAGAGACCCAATTGCCCCACAAGGATGAGTGCGCCGGCCTTGGACGCCGCGAAGATGATGCCAACTCCAATAACCGCTCCACAGGTCATCCAAAGGTAAAATAGCCGACTCGTGCCGTTTTTTCGGTAGTCGGTGAGGGCCATGGAGAAGGCCATGATGATTCCCAGATTCATCATCGATGCGGCGTTACCATTGTAAACGTAAGGCGCAAAAAATAGCTCAGGCTGTTGATCCGGGATTCCCCAGACGGTGTCGATGCCGAGAATTTTATGGGTCATTCCAATGAGGGCAACCGACAGAGAGGCCAGAGCGAAGGCGGTCAGGATTTTTTTCCAGGTCGAGCTTTCGGTGCTACGGGCGATAGCGATGACAAAGAGGAAGACGGCAATGATTTCGAAGGTGAACTTCTTGGTTGCTGAGGCGACGGGGGACCCTGGAAGATCGGGAAATGGACGATCTTTGATCATGATCCATCGGGCCCGATAGATATTCATCTCGGATTGGGCATTGATGACCATGAAGCATCCCCAAATGATTAAGAATCCAAAACAAATCCAGAGAATCAGTGGGACTCGCGGAAAGATGGATTTGCCTGGAAGGAGGGCAATGCCGGCAAGGCCAGCGAAGGCGATGGCCCAACGTGATCGTTCACGAAAGATGTCATTTCCCTCCAAAGGAAAACCCATAGGAGACCCATAGGCCCCTACGACCCAAGCTAGGCAAAGACCCAGGATGACAAAAAAGGCGAAAGTCTTTTCCTTACTATTGTTAATCATTCCGTAGTAAAAGCAAAAAGCCGCCAAGCGATGGTGCAGGCGGCTCTGAAAAATTGGGAAGTCCCGGTGAAGTTGCCGGCCCCTAGTATGGACATCCCGTGTTTACCACCTCGGGCTCTTCATCACATATCACGGCATACCACCGCTGACGCATCGTTCTTCTGAGATACTTTTTGGTCGCCCGTTGAGATTGATCAATGCAATATCCGTAGGCGACGTTGTAAAGGTAATCAGCTTGAGGGATCAAGTCGGGATGCCATCTGGCAGCATAGTCATAGAGACGTTGGACATCCCATCCGGTGAATGGGGCCGCTTGGGTGGCGCTACCGGTGAAGCAGGCCACTGGAGAGGGGTCGGAATCGTAGACACTTAGCGCGCTGGCAAACGGGCTTAGTGTGAGAAGCAGGAGAAAAATGAGTTTTTTCATCGTATGGCTTGGTTAGCTGTCGGACCGGGAGCTTTTCTTAATTAATATCCTCAACAACCAAAATAGTGTGATTTGCCTCTGCTAATGTCAAATTATTTCTGGCTAGTCTCCCAGTGACTGATCAATTTCGATGATATTAAGATTTGGGGCCCATTGGTAGAGTTTTAGGTTAAATTTTCGGCAAATTTCTGCAATTTCGACCATTTTCTCCTCTGGTGGACTTTCCCTCATGGTGAGAATGATTCCGTCCAATGCTCCCTCTGTCTGGCAAATTTCTGTCACGGTCTCCAAGCCTCCGCGGATTTTGAAGCCATCTTGATAGCGGAGATTGAGTTCGGGATGGTCGTCGATGATCCCGATGATACGCATTTGGTTGAAATGGCCTTTGGCGGTGGTTTTAGTATGGAGGAGAAAGAGTTCGCCCATGTTCCCGGCTCCGTAGAGAAGCACCTTGGGTCGGTTGCTATTAGGTTTGGCGACATTGCGATGGAGGGAGTCGATGACACTTTCGCGCAAGAGTGTGCTGAGGCAGCGGGGAATGATCAGAAGGATTGCCGTGATGGTGAAAGTCATCGTTTGCCGCTGAATGGTCGTATATGTTTCATTGCTGATGATGATGTTGATGGTCGTGGCAATGATTGTTCCGATCGAAAACCAGAGGGCTAGCGAAAGGAAATCGCGGAAAGTCGCCCGACTCCAGAGTCTGATCTGGGCTTTTCCGGCATTGAGAACGAAGAGGCAGGAGGCCAGGGTGATGGCGGTAGTGGGGATAAAGGTGCTATTGGCGAGGTTTGATTTTTCGAAGAATGGAAAGTTCCCGTTGTTGTTCAGGATGTAGGAGAAGGTGATACCGAAAAGGATCGCGCCCATGTCGTAAAAGGTGAGAACGAACCGTTTCAGTCGTGATCGTGCCGGGCGCTTCAGGATTAGCTTAAAAACTTCCCCGCTGATTTTGAGTTCAACGGGGGCAAGGTAGCGAAAGCCAATGATCCCGGAGACAGAGAACGCAGCCACGGTGAGGCCCATCGTGCGATGGTCAAACAGCGAGGGGATTAAGGCTAGGAACGAGCCGGCAATGGCGAGTGTATAGAGAATGGTGGCGACTTTTCGTTGGGTTAGTCCGTAGGCCAGGAGTCGGTGGTGGATGTGATGTTGATCGGCGCCGAAGACGCTGTCTTTCCCTCCTACTCCAAGTTTGTGCAGAACTGTCCGGAAGCTCCGCCGCCAAACTGCAAGGATAACATCGATGAGGGGAATTCCGGCGACGATCAAAGGCAGGAGCAGACTGGCGGCAGTGAATCGTTCGCCGGTCGATACCAGGGCCACCGAGGCGATAAAGAAGCCGATGAACATTGATCCGGTGTCGCCGAGGAAGATTTTCGCAGGATTAAAATTGTAGCGGAGGAACCCGAGTAAGGTTCCCAGCATGACAATGAGGACGATGGCGTCGGTGCCTGAACGGAGTGCGATGGTGAGGATGGTCAGGCTGAGGATTGAAATCATGGCCAGCCCCGCGCAGAGGCCGTCCATACCGTCAATGAGGTTAAAGGCATTAATGATCGCAACGGTCCAAATGACCCAGATTGCGAGATCGACGTATTCAGGAACTTCGATTCCCAGCACGCTGCCGACGTTTCCTCCGCTGGTGTAAAAAAGAAATACCGCCGAGAGCCCGTGGGCCATTAATTTAAGCCAGGCATTGACACCCCAGCGGTCGTCGAGAATTCCAACGATGACGAGGAGAAGTGAAGCCGAGGCGAAAGCCTTGAACCATTTGAAGCTGAGCTGTCCGCTGAGTTCGCTGAAGGATTGGATGGCGAAAACCGTGATAACAAAGGTAAGGAAAACGGCGATGCCTCCGGCTCGAGGGACCGGTTTTACGTGAATCCTTCGTTCGCCGGGTTCGTCGATGAGCCCAAGCTTGGGGCCGAGGCGGATCATGATCCGGGTCAGCAAAAGAGAGATCGCGAGAGCGACAAAAAACGCAGTGGTGAGAAGAGCTATCATTCAAACGGATCGGGGGAGATCGCTTGGCAAAATTTGTTACAAAGTTGTTGTTTGCTGAGAGAAGAGAGGATTTTTTGGCGCCCTTTTTCCCCAATGGAGACGAGAGCTGGGTCTCGTGAGGCTGTTTTGATGACCTCGATCATCTTGCCGGTTTCTCCATGGTCGATTTGCCAACCTGCGTCGGTTTCTTCAATGATCTTCCCGATATGAGAGTCAGGTGGGCCAAGGTAAAGAATGGGTTTAGCGAGTAACATCGAGCCATAAAACTTACAGGGATGGACGCAGCCTATCATAGGTGCTCCCATGGAGACGAGATGAATATCAGCGGCCGAGAGAGAATGTTTTATTTGATCCAACGGCTGGTAGGGGAGAGAGATGACGTGACCGGGTTCTTTGGAGGCAATGAAGTCATCGATCGCTTGTTTTCCCTTGCCACCACCAATGAAGAGAAAGACGAATCGTTCGTCGTTTGCGAGGGCTTTGGCGGCACCGAGAAAGGTGTCGAGCGGATGAACCGGGCTGTGATTGCCGCTATACATGAGGACGAATTTATCCTCCAGCAGGTGCTTTTTAATAAAAGGATTTTTGTCCCGGGGAATGATTTCGAGAGACTGTTCCAGGGGCCAGGGAGGGAGAACGAGGATCTTGTCATTCAGGTTTGGAGTCTTCTTTCGCACGTTAGCGGCCATGAATTCATCCAGTGCGATGATTCGGGAGGCCCTCTTGAGGAGGCGGCGGTTGAAGAAATCGAAAATCCGGGCCGGGAGGCTGTTCGGGGCAACGACTCCCTGCGCGATTGCCTGATCGGGATTCAAATCCATGACCCAGAAGTTGAATGGGATGCGTCGGATCAAGCTAATGAACCAGCCCACCATTCCGCCGATGGGTGGGGAGGTCGTTACGAGGATCGAGTTGATTTTCGGAAGGAAGAGCCCTCTTAGGATAGCTTGGAGACAAAAGATGCTCTGACCGAACAATCGGGTGAGAATAGATTTCTTACCGAAAGAAGAGAATGGCAGGCGTTTGATGGTGACGCCATTGGCGATTTCCGTGGCGGGAAATTTCTGGCTCGGATCATCGTATCCACGGTTTGAGGTGAAGACGGTGACCTTCCAGCCTTGTGCTCCCATTTCCTCGGCAACATCGGCCATGTATTGTCCCACCGCAGCAGGGTCGGGCACGTAGACCTGGCTGATCAGCAGAAGATGTTTCGTTGGTTTGCTCACAATGTCTTTGAAGTGAGAATCCTCCGGCGAATATCCTCGAAGTAGCCCTTTTTCATCCACGAGAAGCGGAATCCGACGCGTCCATCAAGAAAGCCTTTTTTGAGAAAGTAGGAAATGAGGAAGTAAAAGCTTCCAAGCCACCACTTGTTGAGGTGGCGATACTTGAATTGCTGCCGCTTGTTGAGCGAAGTCCACGCCTCAGGGTCCGACTGGAGCCATTGGTAGCGTTTGGCTTCCCAAGCTGCGTAATCCTTGTGCTTGGAGATGTAGGATTCGAGACCGCGGAAGTCGTGGTGCTCGAGAGGAGAAAAGATCTCCCCGGTGGGACCGTCGAGAACCGGATGTTCGTGCACCTCCATGTCGAGGTGGCTCCAAAAATCTTCTGGAAAGCGTTCGTATTCGCCGGCCCCTGGTTTGAATAGAGCGAGCTTACGCATGACATCACCATGATGAAGCTGGCGGTCCATGAACCAATTGTCGTATCGGAGCCAAAATCCCACCATTTTAGAATCGAGCTTTGGTTTGAGTTCATCGAGGAAGGCCGGAGTGATTCGCTCGTCTGCATCGAGGAAGAGAACCCAGTCGTGTTTGAAGGAATGGTTTTGCAGCGCCCAGTTTCGTTTCTTGGGAAAGGCTCCGTTCCATTTGAAACTGAGAACAGTGAGATTAGCCTTCTCCGCGATGGAGAGAGTGGCGTCGGTGCTGCCGGAATCGACGATGACGACGTCACTGAATTTCCCCTTCAATGATTCGAGACACCCGGGGAGGTTTTTCTCCTCATTGAGAACGGGGATGCAAACAGAAATTGGAAGCATGGTTTTTTATCTGTGTCCGATCACTTTTGCGGGATTTCCGGCAACGACGTTTCCCGCCTTGACGTCCTTGGTGACGACCGCCCGGGCTCCCACGATGCCTTTCTTTTCGATGAGGATATCAGGACCAACAAAGGTATCAGCGCAGACCCAGGCTCCATCCTCGATGGTGATATTAGCTTTGATCAAGGGCATGGAGTCGTTTCTAAAATCATGGCTGCCGGCGCAGAGGTGAGATCGTTGGGAAATAGTGACATGTTCTCCGATGGTGATTTCCCCCAAATTGTAAATAATTGTTTCAAATCCGACTGAACTCCATGAACCGATCTTAAGATTCCACGGAATGAAAACGCGGCAGCTTGGAGTAAAGTGGACATCCTTGCCTATCTTGGCTCCGAATAGTCGGAGAAGAAATCGACGCCACCCCCAGAAAGGACGGGGACTCCATCGGAAGAGGGGAGAGCAGAGAGTCCAGAGGGCGCGTCCGGCGAGTTCTTTTCGGGTCCACTTTCGGGATTTTCTGTTAGATTCAATGTCCATTCAAAATGTTTTGGTATGCGGCTACAATTCGTAGTCCAATTTCCTCCCAAGCAAATTCATTTTTCACCCAATTCGCGCCCCGCTGTCCCATGAGCGATCTTTCTTCGCAGGCTAGGGCTGACTGTAAGGCCTTGGCGAGTGCTTCGGGTGTTGGGTCGACCCACCAGCCGCATCGATTTTCGATGAGACCTTTCCAGGGTGTTCCGGTTGTGGTGATGACAGGAGTGCCTGCGGCGAGAGCTTCTGCAATGACGATACCAAAGTTTTCGCTGTAGGTGGGGAGGGCAAAAAGTTGAGCGCTTCCGAGAGCAGACAGCTTCTCCTTCCCTTCGAGCGGGCCCTCGAAGCTCCATTCATCCGAAAGATTGGCTTGTGCGACCGCTCTTTTGACTTCTTCGGTGTGGCCACCCTCATCAGGGCCGATAACGCGCATGCGCCATCCCTCGGGGCAGATCTTTTTCCAAACATCGACCCACATCAGAAGTCCTTTTTTCGGATGGATTCGGCTGAGAAAGACGACAGTTTTCTCCTTGCTGAAGTCTCCTTTGAATTCAGTGAAATCAATGCCGTTTGGAATGACGAATGATTCCTGATCGAGTCCGAGTTCGCGGAATTGCGCCGCTTCGGATTCGGCGGTGGCGTGGAGGGCCGCGGCGGATTTGAGATCGCGTCGCTGGTAGAGCCACCAGGCGATTTTCTTTTTCCACTTATTGTGATTGATAGCCCAGGGTTCGAGCATGCCTCTTGGGCTGACAATGAGTGGGATCTTGTTGGAGCGGGCCCATTGAGCCATACGGTGGTTGTTGGGCAGCCAGACTCCGTGATCGTGGAGGAGGTCGATTTCGATGTCGGGAAAGTCACCCCGATGAAGAGTGACGCCGGTGGGCTCTTCGATTGTTTCTGGTATGTCCGGTGCCCAGAGGTGGACTTCGGCCCCTGCTTTTGCTGCAGCGGAGGCGAGTCCCGGGACGGACCGCGCGGGGCCACCGGTGTCCAGGCTGAGGCTGGCAACTGTGTGGAAAATACGCATATCAGGGATGGCTTGAGAGGATCTTGGCGAGTCGGTTGCGGAAGGCATCCTTGCCAAATCGTGTGGTGCAGTCGTCGTGAAGCTCTTGGCGGTTCCGCGGAGGGGAGGTGAGAGCTTTGTCGATGGCGGCGGCGATTTCCTCGTCGCTTTCGGGGTCAATCAAGGTGCCGAGTTCGCCATTAGCAAGAGCATCGACCGAACCGTCGCGATTGCCGGCGATGACGGGGAGTCCGGTGGCTGCGGCTTCGAGAAAGACAATACCGAAGCCTTCTTTTTTACTCGGAAGAACGAAGAGGTCGGAGCTGCGATAGAGATCGGGTAGGGTTTCGTCAGGGACGAAACCGGGGAAGCGGCAATGGCCGCAAATGCCAAGGTCCGCTGCGATTTGTTTGACGTTTTCAAGGTCGTCGCCTTTGCCTCCTAGCACCCAATGAAGCTTGGGGTGTTTCTTGATGAGTTGGGGCATGAGTTGCAGGAGACGATGGTAGCCTTTAGCTGATTCGGTTTTACTAACGCGGCACATGCTGAGCATGACTTGGGCGTTATCGGGGAGGCTCAAATCTTCACGCCAGGGAGTCTTGGAAGGGATGGCAGTAAAGCGTGTTGCGTCGAAGGTGTTTGGGAAAACTTCGATGGGTGGAGTCATCTCTCCAAGTTGGCTGCGGAGTCGCTTGGCGGTGTAGTTACTCACCGGTAGAATACAGTGAGCGGACCGCAAGCCATCAGCGACCTTACTGCCTTCGATATTCCAGACATCGATGCCGTGGGCCACGCTGAGATAAGGTTTCTTGGTGAGTTTGAGCCAAGGAGTGAAATGGGGATGGGTCGAGAAAAAGAATGGGCATGCTTTGGTGGCGCTGGCGGCCATGATGGCATAGCGTCGCAGGGAGTTGGGGAGAGAACCGCATCCGGTGAAGGAACGATCTTTCAAGAAGTCGTCAGGGCAGCCGCTTCGGCGGTCGTTTCGGGAAATGACTGGAACGGGGCTTCCATAGATTTCATCGAGTGCTTCGATGGTGCGTCGTGAAAAGACCTGTACTCCGCCGGTGACCCGAAAAAGTTCGGGTACCAAGACCACCGGAGGGGAGTTGTCAGGTGAGGTCTTCATTTTATGATGGCTTCGATGAGAGCATCGCCTGCCGCTTTGTAGGAAAACTTGTCCATTTTCTTCTTCGCACGTTGCCCCATTTTTCGGGTTTCTTCAGGGTTCTTCAGTGCCTGCTTCATAGTTTTTTTGAGCGCCTTGACGTCTCCGGCCGGAAAAATCCATCCGGTCTTTCCTTCGATGACGAGGTCGGGCCCACAGCCGACATGACTGCTCACGATGGCGGGCCTTCCAAGATTCATTGCTTCGTTGACCGCCAGTCCCCAGGTCTCACCGCGTCCGTAGGATGGAAGCATCACGATGTCTCCGGTGGCATAGACTTTGGGCATTTGGCTTTGGTTTTGGAAAGGCGCGAAGAAGACGCGTTTATCCTTAGTCCTCTTTAATTGTTCTTCGTGTTCCCCACCGCCAATCAGGAGGAGGGCGCAATCGGGGTTGTCGATTTCTTCAAAAGCGGCGAGCAGATCGAGAGGACGCTTTTTCGATTCGAATTTTCCCGCTGAAAGAAAGACGAAGGCCTTCTTGGGAATTCCGAGTTCCTTGCGCCATTTTTTGGCTCCCTTCTCTGCTTCCTCCGCGGCGTCTTGAAAGCGGTCATTGTCGACACAGTGATAGGCGCGCGTGAGTTTCTTCTTCTTAATGCCGCAGCTTCTAAAATATTCTTCGTTGGCCTGACCGACCGAGAGAAAGGTTTGGAAGCGCCTGAAGATCATGGCCCGGAGATTGCGGGAGAGTTTCAGTTTCCAGCCTTTCGCTGGGAAGAGGTTGTGGGAGTCTCCCCGAAAAATCATGGGAACCTTGCGAAGTTGGCGGGAGAGAATAATGCGCAGATGGGTGGCGTAGTTATACCCGAAGATCAGGATGGAGTCGGGAGCCCATTTCGAAATGGCTTTGACCGCTCCGGGATTATCCAGTCCGCGGAAATGGTGTGTGCCAGGGTCTTTGCTTTGGTTTTTAAGAAATTCGAAATTATAGCCGTCGAGCAGTGGAATGTCCCAGCTGAAAGAAGTTCCGAACTTTTCGTCGGTCGTCTCCTTGATGCCGAAATCCCAAAGATAAAAGACCTTGAGCTTTAATTCATCTCTGTCCGCCAGGTGGCGAAACCACGGAGAGTAATATTGGATCGGGTGGGAAATGACCACCGCAAGTCGTTTCACTTTGGAGGCCACTTTATTGGTAATGTTGATTGGGTTTGGGGCCTTTGGCTTCCTCTTCCTGTTCTTTCTTGAAGAGAATGAAAAGACCTGATCCGGCGACGGTGACAGCAACGAGGAACTGGAATGTGGAGGTGAGGAGGACACTGGCGACCATTTCGTATGAGCCCGCGGTGATGAGAAGGAGTCCTCCGAGAATGAAGCCTTCCACTGACATGACACGTTTGCGCATAGATGTACGCTCCAACCAACCCAATGCGGCACCCATGAGAAGGCCGAATAAAACAGGACCGCCCCATACTCCAAAGTTTCCGATGGCTTCGGGCAGAAGTCCCCAGGCAATGAATACCTTTTCGGTATCTTCTTTTGAGGCCTGGCGACCGAAGTGGACATTGAGGATGGCTTGTCCTTCGTGGGCAAATGGTTTGTCTGGCCAGAAGGCGCGTGGAATGAATAGTGGGGGGATCAGGGCATAGGTTTCACCGGCGAGGATTGCCTTGTTCTTGTGTTCGATGGCATCGACGACGTAGAGCGTGTTTTGGAGATTGTTGATTCGCTCGAAGATGCTCATTCCTTCCTCGGGTGCGACGCTGTTCTTTTTCTTGGAACCAAATATTGTTTCACTGCTGGTCTCAATCCAGTCGACATAGAATTGGGGAAGATTTTCAAAATTAAGCTGGGTCTCAAGAGTTCCCGGAACCCAGTAGCGCTCCCGAATATCGGTTTTGCCCTGATTGAGAAATCCGACGATTCCCAGTGTTGCTGCCAGGAGCCCCCATGGAGGATTTCCTTTTCCCAGAGCCATACCCACGATGGAGGCGAGGACGATGCTGCTGGCGGCCGAAATCAAGACGTCGACCATTGAGAAGAGACAGATCATGAGAACCAGGACCCAGAAGAGTAATTTTTTTCCGGGTTCGGAAACTTTCCCTAGAACGAGTCCTCCGAGGAGTGCGCCCAACATGGCCGCGGCGGAGGCAAAGGTTCGCAAGATAGGGAAGACCCCTTGAAGTGAGGGCGGGAGAAGGTTCCAGATCAGGCCGGTTCGTGAACCGAAGTGAAACAAGACCGCGAGGACCAAGAGGCCCGAGGCGAGGGTGAAGCACTTGACTTCCGCTTCCTGTCCTTTGCCCAGCGACAGGTCAAATTTCGAGGGGGTCCGTTCTCCGCGATTGATGACGAAGTTCCACCCGCTCATCACACAGGTGAAAAAGATCCCGGTAATGAGAGCTGAAGTGATGAGGACCTGCTCGTAGTTACCGGGGATCTCGTGGCGATAGGCGAAAAGAGGCAAGGCATAGACGAGGCCCTGCTGGGTGAGGAAAATGGGGAGGATGGGAAGGCCGTTGCGGTTTTGATTCAGCCAATAGCGATAGCCCAAGATCGCCGGAGCCACGATCATGACATAGGGCAGAGCGTAATCTGCGTAAGTCATAACGAGAGTTGCCAGGCCGAGAATGCTGATGATCAGAAGGGCGTAATATCCGCCCCGAAACAAGCCGCGGGCCTGGTGCGAAGTGTCCGTATAGGTGGCCTCAACGAAGCTTACATTGACGGGTTTCACCCGGCGGGTGCGACGTTTTCTAGGAGGGTGGTTCATGCGGATTCCTTCAGGCAGGTTTTGAAGAAGGCGCCCAATCTCTGAGCTTGTGACTTCGCATCATAGGGAATGAAGGCCTCCTCATCGAGAGGGACTTTTCGGATGTCGCCATTTTCATCGAGAGCGGTGGCGCGAATCTTTTCGGCGAGTTGCTTGGTCGAGGTGTCGGAGTCGAAATTTACGATGGTTCCGCCATTCACCGAGTTCATGATTTTGGTGACGGAGCTTTCTCGATGGAAGACGGCCAGCATGGGGCGTCCGGCAAGAAGATAGGGGTAGATTTTGGAGGCCGTGTAGCCGGGGTCGTTGGAACCGGGAACAAGCAGAGCGTCGGCATCAAGGAGGCACTTCAAGGCGGTGGAGTAGGGAATGCGATCGGGTGATTCGTGAACGATGGACTTCAAACCGTAGTCCGCGGCAAGTGGTTCGATCGATTTCTCTCCACGCCCAGCCCCGGCATAGGAGGTGCCGATGAAGTGAAGGCGAAGTTGTTCTTTCTTTGGGTGATCTCGAAGGGTTTCGAAGATGCCTCGCACGGAGGATTCCATGTAAGCGCCTCCGGCTCCGATATAAACCCAGTGGGTGAATTGGTCTTCCGGATCGAAAAGGTCCTGTGTGGTGTCGGTGACTCGGTTGAGGTCACGACGATCACCAGGAAAGGGAAGAACGATGGAGGGTGGAACCTCGCCGTAACGTTTGGCAAGTTGCTTGGGGTAGGCGGGGGAAACTGAGGTTATTCCAATGCACTCGGCGATGACCCGAGGTTCGTGGAATACGTTGAGTCGCTGGGAGAGCCAATACTTGATTGGCCCACCGGGAGGTCTGACTTGTGGGTTCTCGCGATAGTAATCGGTAACCCAAGGGTCGTGGTAATCCATGGCGAAGGGAACGCCGAACCGTTTTTTCCAGCGTGGGCCCAGACTATGGACGGTCCATTGGGTAGTGGAGAAGTAGACGAGATCGAATTTCCCGTCCTTGAGAAGCTCATCGCCTTTTTTTCTGAGGGCGCGTTTTGCCCGGGGGCTCAGGGTGCCCAAGCCCGGGATCTTTCGCCAGGATAGATCGAGCGCGTTGACGCGATGAATGGGGATATCGTCGGGAAGTCCTTCGACAAGCCAAGGGTCTTCCGGCGCGGCGACCTGGGCGGAATTGACGGCGAGGACTTCGGCGGTCATTCCGGCTTCGGCGAGATAGGGAAGGATCATGCGCACCCGTTGCATATCCGGCGCATTCGTCGGAGGGAAGTGGGGTGAGATGATGAGGACCTTCATAAAGCTTGAGAGATCTTTTCTACCAGGATGGGTTCGAAGGTTTCCCAGGACCATACTCCGGCGGCGGCTACTTTTGCGAGTGATTTGGCGGCGGCTACTTTGTCGGGATGGTCGAGACAGAATTGAATGCGTTTGATGAGAGCATCCTCGTCGTTGGGTTCGATGATCCACCCAACGCCTTCGGCTTTGTCCAAAACTTCAATCTGACCTGAAGTGCGGGTTGCGATGGTGGCAAGACCGCAGCGCATGTATTCGAAAATCTTGTTCGTCGCGGTGAGGTCGCGGCTTTTGCAGAAAGGATCTTCCAGGGCGAGTCCGATGTCGTGGCTCGCGCTGTGGGCAGGGAGGTCCCTGTTTAGGACGATGGGTTGAATGATCACGCGATCGCGGATGCTTTCAGGGAAGGTTTCTTCGAACCAATCCTGTCGGTTTCGTAGAGTGCCGCGGAGGTGGAGTTGCCAATTGCCTCTTACTTTGCTAAGTGCATGACCGAGGATTTCCAATCCACGTCCCGGTCCAATGGTTTGGGAGAACCAATAGAGAGAAACGCAGTCGGGATCTCGTTTGTCGGCGTTGATGTCTTCCTTCGGCGAGTCCGCCCAGGGGAAGGTGTTGGGGATGCTCGTGGGCGGCGTGTCAAGACCGGCCCAGCTGGAAAGTTTGGCGGCCATGGCTTCGGTGGTCGCAAAGCTTACTGCCCCGTTTTTCAGCATATATTTTTCGCCTGCAGCGAGTGCCTCGACCGGGCGCTCCTTGCGGGATTCGGGAAGGAGGTCTTCGGAGAACCAATCTTCGAAATCGATGCCTACTTTGAAGCCTGCTTTGATCAAGCGAGGACCGGCCCAGAGCCCGGGTTCGCAATGAACCATGGTGAGGTCGGGCTTGAGACGTTTAATTTCGCGAATCATTGCGCGGGCGCTGAGGCCGTAGACTTCGGGGAGGACGATGCCGAAGCGCTTGAAGGCTTCGCGTGCGATTTTTCCTTTGATTCGTAATCCGAGAGGAGAATTGCGGAGATCAATGAGTGGGATGTAAGTGATGCCGAGACGCTCGGCGAGGGCGAGGTCTTCTTGAGCTCGCTCGTCACTCCACCAGCTTCCAAAAACGGTTACGTCAGCCCCGACCCTGGCCAGCGAACCCGCCTCCTTTTGCGCCCGCGGAGCGTTGGCAAAATGCTGGAGCGTGAGGAGTGCGACTTTCTTTCCCTTCATGATTATTTGCGTGTGCCGACTTTGCTTTTGAGACGAAGGAAGGGTTTTTCAACGAGGTAGTAGGAGGCGATAGCGGTGGCGAAGACGGGGGCTAGCCAGTAGGGGAAGGCGAAGAAGCGAGGTGCACCATTGAATCCGTAGCTCTCGGGTGGGCTGCAGTAGATTTGCTGCCAGAGATAAATTGAGTAGGACCATACACCAACGAGGGCGACGGGCTTCCAGTCCAGCCATGAGACGGCGAAGAAACGCGGATGGAAAAGGACAAAGCCAACGATTAGCGCGATGCCAAAGGCGCTGAAACTGCTGGCGAGTGGAGTCGTGATCACCTCAAGCTTTCCGACCACGATAAGAAGGTGCGGAATGAAGATGAGGAGAAGGGCTCCGATGAAGACGGGCCACTTTCTTTTTTCCATGACGGTCTCGACGCACTTTGCACGGAAGCCGAGAGCGAAAGCGAGGAGGCAGCCGTAGGCGAGGGAATCGAAGTGGGTGAAGAAGGAGTGTTCGCCAAAGAGTATGGAGTGTTCGTCGAGCGAGCCAAGATGTCGGCAGATGGGGCCCAGAACGACGGGAATGAGAAGGACGTAAAAAGCTTTGCGGGGTTGCTCGCTTTTGACGAGGAAGAGCCAGAAGAGGAAGGGCCAAAGAAGGTAGAATTGTTCTTCGACTGAGAGGCTCCAAACGTGGTCGGCGATTTTGGGCACCTCCATGAAGTTGACCAGATAGGTGAGGAGGGCGAACCAGCTCAATCCGGAAATAGCGAGTGGTGCAAAGGCTGCGATAATGCCAATGACGATAAGGAAGGCGACGTAGGCGGGGAGAATGCGGAGTGCGCGTCGAAGGTAGAAAAGCTTCAGGCTGACGTCGCCATGTTTGAGTTTCTCTTTTAGCAGGAGAAAAGTGATGAGGAATCCGCTCAAGACGAAGAAGGCTTGTACACCAGTTGTGCCAGGCGGAACCCAGCGCGTAATGTCTGCCAATGCGGCCGGGTAGTGGGAGGCATCTTCGGAGTGCGCGATGAGAACGAGCAGGACGCTGATGCAACGCAGTCCGTCGAGGCAAGGGAGACGGCGGTAGTTTGCGACCTTGTCGGGAAATTGCAGGTTCATTAGGCGTGACGAAATTTGTTGGTCGCCGATTCAATGCGACGGGCGAGCTTCCAGCCGACGAGCTTGCGAAGCTTTTGAAATTTTGGTGGGCCGTCCGGCTCGAGAGAGCTTCCGCCTAGGTCGGAGACACGCGCGGCGGCCCTGGCGAGGAGGTCAGGGTGGGCGGGGTAGAAGGTGTAGATGAAGTCCTGTAGCATGGCGGCGGCAGATTTTCTTGCTTGGGCGTCATCGCGTTTGGCAAGGAAATGACCGGCACCCCGCGAGAAGGAGCGGTATGCCGATTCGGCCCCAATGCGGTCGGATCTTTGGGAGAGGCTACCGGCCATGCCCGAGCGGTAGTAGAGGATGGTGTCGGGAACGAAAAGGATATCGTCGCAATGAGCAAAGATGCGGGCGTGGAATTCGAAGTCGTCGAGGAGAGTGAGTTCTTCATCCCAGCCACCGGTGGCATCAAGAATGGATTTTGGAATGAGGAACATCCCGGCCTGCATCATGGGGCGAGCGTTGACACAGGCTTCGATGAGCCAGTCCGGGCCTTTCATGTCGCGCCAGACTCCTTCGGGGTTGGCTTGGTAGCTGCTGGGGTCGTCGTTGTAGAAGCGCCCCCACTCCGAAGAAGCGATGGAGTTGGTCGTGCCCTCCAAGCGGGCGACTTGACTGGCTACCATTTCGGGAGAGAGGAGATCGTCAGCGTCGAAGAATTTGATGTAATCACCGCTCGCTTCGTGCAGGGCGCGGTTGCGGGATTTTGCGGCACTGCCACATTGCTCGGTGACGACGATGATGCCGTGATCCTTTTGGTAGCGATCGAGGATCTCCTTGCTCTGATCCGTCGAGGCGTCGTTAGTAACGATGATTTCGATGTTGTCGTAAGTTTGGGCGAGCAGGGAATCGAGAGTGGCCTCCAAATAGTCCCCAGCGTTGTGGCAGGGAATGCAAATGGAGACCTTGGGATTGCTCATGAGTTTACGATGTGGCCAGTTTCCAGGCGTCGCCAAAGTAAGAGGGTTTGCTGTCGGAAACGTAGTGCTGGAGAATGCTGCCTTTATTCAGGACGGTGTCGCGATCAGGAAAGGTGATGTAGCTTTCGGCTGGCATGACGCGGTGAGATTGCGTGGAAGCCATCATGGCGACGAGTGCTTGCTCGAGGTAGTAGGATGTGCCTTCGGCTTCGAGGAGAGAGGCGCTCCAGTGCTCAAGTTTTTCCCAGTCTATCGAATCACTGGAGCTTCCGCAGACGCCGACGTTGAGGAGTTTGGGGATGGTGGCTCCGGTGAGCTTTTCCATTAAGGGACGGGAGTAACCGTAGGATTCCTCGCAGTCGGTCATGAGGCAAAGTTCGTCGCTGCCTCTCTGATCCCACCAGTCGAGCATTTCGGTGGGTTCGGCAAAGAAGAGCATGTCGGAATCGAGAACGAGTTTGGTTCCTTCCGAGCCGAGATGAATGTCGGTAAGTTTGCGAATGTTTACGTAATCGATCCAGCGTTGGCGGAGGACCGGGAACTTGTCGATCGGGAGAAGGCTTTCCACTTTGTCGGTGATCTCCTCTTTTCTTACCGTGGCGCCCTCAGGGAACAGGCGGCGGATTCCTTCTTCGTGTTTGTTGCTGAGAGTTCCGTCGTCGACGAGGGAGACTGAGATTTTGCGTCCGCTTTGGTGGGCGAGGGTCCAGGCGCAGAAAGCGCTTTGATACCAAAAGCCTTTTCCGGTGAGAAACCAGATTTCGAGAGGGGGCTCGGAGGAGGTGGCTTCGACTGGTTTGAGATCCCAGGCGCCTTTTTCCATTTCGCGTTTCCAGGCATCGAGGCGGAAGTAGGCCTTGGGACCCCAGCGTGCCATGCGGGCCAATTCCTCTTTGGGACGGCGATAAAGCCTGGTCTTGGTCTGACTGAGAAAGTTGCGAAATGTGGACATGGAAAGTTACTTATTGGCGAGTGAAGCCTGGCCTTCGAATTGGCCGCAGGCGCCATGCCATCGGATGCTGGCGCCAGGGCTGCTCCTAGGTTTGAGTTTAAAGTAGGCTTTAAGCTTGCGGAGTTTGACTGTCCACGGGGGGATGGCGGGCCAGGGCCGGATGCCGTGAATGTCGAGAACGCGAATGTAATCGCGGAAGCTGACGCGCTTGATGTTTTGTTGATATTCCAAAGTGAGGCGTTCGGGAGGAATTAGGTGGGTTAGTTTGAGTTTTGGAAAGTATCCCACGCTCCAACCATTACGAAGAATGACGAGGTTGATATCGTTGTCTTCGCCTGAGGTCAGGGCGTCTCCGGTGCGGCCCAAGGCGAGGCGGGACTTGTCACCGCTTACGGCCTTGGCCCATTTTTTAATCGCTTCGGTGCGTGTAACCATGCCGGCTCCGATCGGAGCAAAATCGGGGTAGGTGGGATTTTCCGTGTCCCATACTGTCATGATCATACTGTTGCCGAGATCACGGCAGCCGATCGGTGCAAGGCCGGGTTCGAACCACTCGGGGGGCTCTTCCTGATATTCAGGAATGGCAGGGCCACCTATGGAGCCGAGCTGGGGATGGGTCTTGAAAATCTCGAGAGCTTCAGCGAGGTAGTTGGGTTCGAGAATGTTGTCATCGTCGACCCAGAGAATAAATTCGGTGTCGACTTCCTTGATTGCACGCAGGCGGGCGTGGGTGAGTCCGAGATTCCTTTCCCGAACGACGCGGGCATTTTCGAGATAGGTCAGGCATTTTTGATCGGGAGGTCTGGTGCTGGCGTTATCAATGATTAGGAGCTGCCATTCCTTGTTGTCGAGGGTTTGCTTCTCCAGTCCTTGAACCGTTCTTTCGAAGAACTTGGGGTTTGGATTGTAGGTGGGAATGACGACCGTGATTTTCATGCGTTGCGTTTTTTGGCGGCGGAGATGGCTCGCTCGTATGAGGCGATTTGAAGAGGGAGGATACCTTCGTGACTGAGGAAATCGAGCACGCGTTGCCGACCATTTTTGGCAAGTGTTGTCACGCGTTCCGGCCGGTTGATGAGATTGAGGACGGCCTTGGCAAGGGCGTGGGGGTTTTTGGGCGGCACGAGAATGCCGCTTTCACCATTGACGATAATTTCGGCCATCCCTCCCGAGGAAGATCCGATGACAGCGCGGGCGGCGGACATGGATTCGGGGCAGACGAGGCCAAAGCTTTCCCAGCGGCTGGGGAAGAGCATGATGTCGCATTTCTTAAGCTCGTTAGCGAGCTGCTCTTTGCCGATGGCGCCAACGAAGTCGATGGCGTGGAGTGAGGAGGCGAAGTTTTTTCGGATCCAAGTCTCCATGTCGCTCTGCTTGTAATTCCAGGTTGGACCGATGAAACGAAAGCGGGTTTCCGGAGCTTTGCGCAGGATGGAGGGAATGGCGCGAGCCATTTCCAGGACTCCTTTGCGAGGTTCGAGGCGACCGAGAAAGCCGATGGTCTTTGCTTCGGTCGCGGGTTCGAGCGAGAGAAGTTCAGCCGAGGGTGTCATGGGAAGGGGGAAGAAGGAGATTTTTTCTCTGTCGAGAAACCAATCTTCAGCGAGGCGATTTCCAATGGCTGAGCTGGGAGCCGCGATCTCGTCGGCTTTTCGGGTCCAGAGACATTCGGGATCGGACTCGGGCTCGAAAGGTGGTTTTTCGAGGAAGGCCAGTCTTCCTTTGCGAAGGCAGCCGAGAGTGAAGTGGAGCTTTTCCAGAAGCGTGGGTTCCTCCCAGCCGATTTGAGCGAGGAGATACTCCGGAGTATGGAGTTTGACGACGCGGGGAAGGTCGGGGAATTTTTTGGCAATCTCTTGTCCCTCCATTCCGAGTTCGGGGCTTTCAAGAACGTCGAAGGGAGCATCCTTATGGCATCGTGAGAAGGTCGGAACGATGGTTTTTCGGAATGCTGCCCGGTTATCGGCATCGAAGCGATGAACTTTGATGCCAAATTTTTCAGCAGGTTCGGGGCCTTTCTTTCCAGCGGAAAAAACTTCGACCTCGTGACCGCCTTGAGCGAGCATGGTGGCAGCTTCCCACGCGTAGGTGCCGATGCCTCCAATGGCGATGGCCGGCGGAAATTCAAAGCTGACGAGTGCAATTCTCATTCCCCGGGGTTACACTTTTTCCAGATCAAGTGTGAAGGCTCCGTGGCCCCATGATTGGGCGATACGATAAGAGTGGATGGCCTGAGGTGGAGCCTGAAAATCGAAGGAAAGCTTTTGCCAAATTTCGTCGAAGACCTCGACGCCAGGTATGTTGAGCCGGAGGGCGGCGGTGTAGCTGCCGGTGGCGAGGTTGTGAGCGGGGAAGCGCCAGATGTGCTCGTCCGTTCCGGCGGGAAGCTTGATGGGGTCGACCGAGCCGAGAAGCCCGAGGGCAATTCCTTCACCGGCGGCATTGAAGAGGTGGACTTCGAAAGCCAGGTTCTTGGACTTTTCGTTGGTGATCTTGGTGCGAATTTCGACGATGGGATTTTGAGACTCCTCACCTTCCACGGAAATGCGGGCCTCTTCGAAATAGCAATCGGTTTTGGGTGAGGCCTCACGTTTCCAGAAGGTGTCGCTGGGTGCCTCGAGATACTTGGCGACTGACTCAGCAGAAGGTCCCACGGTGTCGATTTGGCCTCCTTTGAGGACAATGCATCGTTGGCAGATTGTCTGGATCACCGAGAGGTTGTGGCTCACGAAGAGAACGGTGCGGCCGCCTTCCTTGGAAATGGACTTCATTTTGCCGAGACATTTCTTTTGGAAGCTGGCATCACCCACGGCGAGGACTTCGTCGACAATAAGGATTTCCGGTTCGAGGTGGGCAGCGACGGCGAAAGCGAGGCGGACATACATTCCGGAGGAATATCGCTTGACCGGAGTGTCGAGGAATTTTTCGACTCCGGCGAAGTCGACGATCTCATCGAACTTCTGTCGGATTTCCTTTTTGGTCATGCCGAGGATGGCTCCGTTGAGGAAAATGTTTTCGCGGCCGGTGAGTTCGGGGTGAAAGCCGGTGCCGACTTCGAGGAGAGAGGCGACGCGGCCGTTGAGAGTGATGCGACCTTCGGTGGGTTCGGTAATGCGGGAGAGGACTTTGAGGAGGGTGCTCTTGCCGGCTCCGTTGTGTCCGATGATGCCAAGGACCTCGCCTTCCGAGACATCGAAGGAGATATCCCTGAGGGCCCAGAATTCCTCGACTTCATCGCCCATGAGAATCTGGCGGCCTTTCGCCATGTCGACGGCCTTGCGGACGAAGTTTTTTCCGCTGCGGACGATGGTGTCACGGAACGATTGATATTGTTCGCGTTCGCTTTGGTGGCCGACGAGGTAACGCTTGGCCAGTCCGTCGACTTTGATGATGGGCTCGGACATTAGATCAGGTCGGCGAAGGTTTTTTCCATTTTCCGGAATTGTCGGATGCCCAGCCAGAGCAGGAAAATGGTAACGCCGATTCCGATGAGGAAGGCGGGCTCAAGGAATGGGGGAGGGCCGCCGAGGATGCACCACCTGAAGCCGTCGATGACGCCGACCATGGGATTCATGTTGTAGACGAAGTGAAGATTCTCCGGGATTTTAGCGAGGATGACTTCCTTGGTAAATCCGACCGGAGTAAGATAGAGTCCGAATTGAATGATGAAAGGAATGACGTAACGGAAGTCGCGATACTTGACGTTGAGGGAAGTGATCCAAAGCCCCGGGCCGAGTGAGGTCAGAAAGCAAAGCGCGACGAATACCGGGATGAAAATGATCTGCCACGGCGGCACGAATTGGTAGATAACCATCATACCCAAGAGAAGAACAAAGCTGATGGCGAAGTCGACAAAGGCGACCACGATGGTGGCGGTGGGGACAATGAGGCGGGGGAAGTAAACCTTGGAGATCAGGTTGGCGTTTGTGGTGAGGGAATTCGAAGAGTCGGTCAGCGCGGTGGAGAAAAACTGCCACGGGAGAAGTCCTGCAAAAACCATGAGGGCGTAAGGAGCGGTGCCATGGCTTTTAAGATTCGCGACCGTGCCAAAGACGAAGGTGAACACGAGCATGGTGAGGACTGGCCGAACGACGGCCCAAGCAACTCCGATGACAGTTTGTTTGTATCGAACCGAGAGGTCGCGCCAGGCGAGGACCTGGAAAAGTTCCCGGTAGCGCCAGAGATCGCGCCAGTAGTTTTTTTCAGCCCGTCCGGCTTCAAGGATAGTTTGCATGTCTGCGAAATGAAGTTTGGCGAGCCAAGGAAGGGACCATCATTGATCACTCTGGGGAGACTATCATCAAAACTTGAGTATTGTGAATCCAATAATGAGGGAGAAGTCGTGCTTTCTTCGAAAGCTCAACGAGTTAGGCGTCGTCGCCATAGTGGCCGTAGCCGTAGCCGTAGCCATACTTGCCGCCCTGGAGGCGGTTTTCGGTAAAGTCGTTGAGGATGACTCCGGATGAAGAAATGCCATCGTCTCTGAGCATATCGAGGGCGCTCTGAATACTTTTCACCGGAGTGTGGTCAGCGCGGATTACCAGGGCGAGGTTATCGACCAGCGGAGCGAGGATTCGGGTATCCGGCACTGGAAGCAGCGGTGCACTATCAATCACGATGTGATCAAAGTTGGCGGCGAACATTCCGATAAGTGCTCTCAGGCGTCCTGGCTCGAGAAGCTCGCCCGGGTTTGGTGACTTTGGTCCGGAATAGATTACCGAGAGAGTGTCGAGACCGGGGTAGACAGTGATGGCCTGATTGGCGGCAGCGGTTCCATTGAGAACGTTCACGATGCCGGGTCGGGCGGCGCGTTCCTCGTTGAAGATCTTGTGGACGGCCGGTTTGCGAAGGTCGAAGTCGATGAGGAGGGTTCGGGTTCCCTGTTTGGCGTAGGCCAGGGCGAGGTTGGCGGCACAAAAAGTTTTACCTTCACCGGGGATGGAGGAGGTAATCATGGTGATCTTCCGCTGGTTGGCATCCCCAAGAAGAGAGATCGAGGCGCGGAGAACGCGGAACATTTCCGAGTGAACGAAATCGGTTTTCCATCCAGGCACGGCCAGGGTGGGGGAGATGTGTTTCATTGAGACCGGCAGATCGCGAATGCTTTCCATTTTTTTGAGAAGTTCTTCCTCGGGGGGAAGTTTCTGAACCGCCGAGAGGATTGAAATTCCGAAGGTTTGTTCGACATCGGCAACCCCGTGGATCTTGTTGTCAACGAACTGGAACATGAAGGCAAGAGCGAGCCCGCCGCAAAGTCCAAGCAAGGTGTTTTTTACCATGATCTTTTTTCGGTTGGGGGAGAAGGGAACCCAAGCCCGGGGAGCATCTTCGTGCTTGATGACTTCCGCCTCAACTCCTTCGGCATCTGTTTTGAGAACCCCGACCCTGGAGAGGAGGGTGTTGTATAGTTCGTTTTTGGTTTCGACACTGTTAGTCAGGAGAGAAGCACGGAGCTTCATTGCGTTTCGGAGGTCCTTGAAGTTTTCTTCATTTTCGATGTCGTCAATTTGATCTTGGAAGCCCCGCCAGTAATCGGTTTCAAGATCACTGGAAAGAACGTCCTTCATCGCGCTGAGAAGGATTTTTGTTTTGAGGTTAATTTGGTCGGTTCCGGAAATGATTTTGGGATGTTTAAGGCCGTAGCGAATGGAGAGGTCTTGAATGGCTTTCTCGGCAACAGCCATTTCTTTTTCGGCCTCGAGAGCTGGGGTGTAGGTCCCGGCGCGTCGGCGGGCGGTTTCGAGCTCCGATTCTCTTTCTTTAGCTGCTGCCAGAAGGTGTTGCAGGTCTGATTTTTTGCCTTCTTCATTGACGCCCTCTCTGATGTTGATGAATTGCTGAATAATTTGATTAGCAATTACTTGCGCGACGTCAGGGTCGGTGTGAGTGACTGAAATATCAATCAGACGGGTGCCGCGGCGGACCTCCGAGCTGGTCCATCCGCTGATGATACCGGCAAGTTCTTCCGGCTCCGGTGTGTCTACAAAGACCTTTTTCTCCTCGGCTTTCTTGGCTGTGAAAACCCCCATGATACTGGGTGCTTCGGGTGGAATTAGGTTGGCCAAATTACGGACAGTGGGGTCGCTGGCGACGGCGAGGAAGAGTTCGGTCCGGTCGAAATCACTTCGGATGTCCTCTGCTGCTTCACGACTTTGGAGGTCGATATCGTCGGATTCGCTAGAATTACCCATGGAGCCGGAGTTTTGGCTTTTGACTCGAACGGTGGCGGTGGAGCGATACTCCGGCACGCTCATCCGGATGGTGATCACTCCGAGGACGACACCCAGAAGGCTGCCGATAAGAATCCAATGCCAGCGCGCGATCAGGCGGGGGAGAAGATAGGCAAGGTCGAACATACCCGGAGACTTTTTAATCGCCGCCTGGGGTTCGTCGTAATAGGAGTCGACGGATTCTGGGGTGCTACGAAGTTTGGCCATGGTCTTGAGAGGGTGTGATTCTGGAGGAAAGGGTGTCTTAGAAGAGGCGTTCTCCGACGACAACGATATCGCCTGCTTCTAAGGAAAACATTTTTTGTTTACCCTCAAGCATGGCGCGAACGTCGGCTTTGTAGGTAGTGGGCTTGCCGTTCACGGTGCGAAGAATGGAGACTTTTCTGAGATCGGCGATCTGGGTTTTTCCTCCGGCGAGGGTGAGGGCGGTTGCGATGTTGAGGTTACCGTTGGTGGCAAAAGGAACTTGGCCGGGAGTGTTGACCTGTCCGGTGACGGTGACGAATTTTCCGATGTAGGGATTGGGAGGGACCTTGAGGACGTCACCTGGTGCTAATTTCGTTTTGGAACCGGCATTGAGGTAGAGGGTTTTTCCGTCTCGTTGAATGGTGATGCCCGGTGCATGGGCGGTGGTTTTTGTCCCCCCGCAACGGCCGATGGCAATGCCGACTGTCAACGGTGAGTCGAGAGGGAAGGGGATATCCATGGGGCTGTGGACTTCCCCCATGACGAGGACAGATTTGTTGGCGTGGGGATGAATGCGGACATCAATGTTGTCGTTATTCAGGAGAAGAACGGGGTCAGCTCCAGGCTCAGAAAGGGCGTCGAAATGATAGACTTGGCGATCTTTTCCTCGAGTAACAACAATTTTAGATTTATCGGCCTCCTCGCTCAGGCCGCCAGCTCGTAAGATGGCACCCAGAATGTCGAGTGTTCCTCCCTGGGGAATCGCGATTTGTCCCATCGAGACAACTGCACCACTGACACTGACTCGTTCGTCGGCCGCTGTGATGAGATCAAGAGTGACTTTAGGTTTTTTGAGGTAGTCCGGCTTAAATGCGTTCTCAATTTTTGCTGCGGCTTCAGCGAGGGTCAATCCATTGAGGTTGATTGACTCGATGAGAAGGAAGGAGGCTTCTCCGGTTGGGGTCAGAGTGGTTGTCTTATTCAGCTCTTCTTCTTCATAGACGATGAGTTGTATCTCGTCTCCGCCTCTGAGACGATAGTTGCTGGAGGGCTTGAATTTGGTTGCTGGCTCAGCTTCCGTAGTTGCCACCTTTTTATCCTCAACGGGTCCGTCCGTTTCTTTCTGTGCTGATACTGAAGTAATGGACAGGCCCAGAAGAGCCAGAAAGTGAATAAGGTGGATTTTCACGATAGGAAGGAATGTTTATGGTTCAGAAGCGGTAATTTGCTGATACAGATACACCAACCTCATCATATTTTCTACTACCAGTATTCTCGAGATAACTAATTCCGGCGTTGAGGTCAAAACCATTGAACAATTCCGGGTAGTCGTAGTAGAGAGCGATCTGCTGAAACTCCTGATCTCCGCCCGTGCCATCGGTTCCCAGGGCAAGACCTTCGAATTCGGTGGTGCTATTTGAAAGGCGCAGGGAGAGCTCTGATTTACCAAAGTTTCGCGAGACCCCCAAGCCAACCGAAGAGTCCGCGATGCTCTCGTCGGGATTGATGATTGAAGGCGAGGTGCGGTGGTTGAAGGTCGCATTAAGGCGCCAATCATTGCCTGGGGTGTAACTGAGACTCAGGGAAGTGTTGAGTTGCTGGTCTCCATCACTGGAGGGGCCATTGAGGCGCTCAAGCGGATCCTGGCCGGGGACACGACCTATCGTTGAGCTGGATCGGGAGTTGATGGGGATGGCTTCGTAACGCACTTCGCCCTTGAAGCTCCAGATTGGATTCGGACTATATTGGGCACTAAAAGTGGCCGTGGGGCTGGTTTCCGAGCCATCCTGAGGCAGGTTGACACTTTCCACGCCGAAGGTTGATTGAAGAAAGATTTTCTGAGTGGGGCGATGGCGGACATCTGCTCCGATGGCAAGTGAAGAGATGCTTCCAGTGGCGTCAGAGTTACTACTCGCGAAGCGAAGTGAGGGTCCAAGGCTGAGTTTTGGTGAAAAGATGTAGAGTCCGCTGAGGGAGGCTCCGAAAAGGTCGCTGACATTGGATGCTCCAGCGTCGCTCTCTGCGCGGCTGAAACTGGCTGAGGCCGAGAGTTTTGATTTAGCACTGAGCTTATAGTTTAGATTGAGTCTTGCCGAGGCGGTGGTGTTCTCAGAGAGGCTTTCTGTGAAGCGACTTGCCTCGGTGGAGCGCAAATATTCGCCGGTAAATTCGGAGGTGAGTTTCGCCCCGTTGTGAGTGAGGATGGTGGCGACGCGATGGTTGGTGGCATCATCCACTGCGTCGTCGTGGTAGATGTCGAATCCTACACCGTAGTCAAAGGCCAGGACATTAGTGGCACCGCCGCTAGGTGCAGAACGGTAGGAAAATCCAGGTTCAATACTCGTGTAGAAAATTGAAAGGCGATCTGTTTCGTCCAGCTCCAGGTTGGAAGAGTAGTTTTCGGTGACCCCAATTGAGAGGACGAGTCCTTCGGTGTTATTATCCCGTCCACCGAGGGCGGCTTCTTCGGCGAGGAAACTTCCACTGCTCTGATTGGCGTATTCGTCGAGGAGGAGCGGAGCATCGTCGATTAAAAGATCGGAAATTTCCGGACCCGGGGCGTTTGGGCCTTCCAATTGGTGGGTGGAGGCATCTCCAGCAGTGGTTAAGAGTGGGTCGCCTTCGGGGAGAGGGACTCCGGGAACGATGGGAATGCCATCGAGAGGGACTTCCACTTCGGGTAGGTCGGTGGCTGGCTCGCCGGGCGGTATGCTGGGATCTTTGGGGGTGGGGAGCTTGGGTTTGGGAAGCGCCGGATTTCCGGGAGTGGTTTTCTCCGGAGTGGCCGGATTTTCTGTTTTTTCCGGTTCAGCAGGTTCTTCCTCAGTGGGAGCTTCTTGGGCCATAGCAAGCTGGGAAATGAGCATCCAAGCGGGAAAGCCGACACGAGCGGCGAGGCGTTGGTAAGTCATCATACTATGCGGGTCCCTTGAGTTGACCGGAAATCGGTTTCGTAGTGTTTAATATAAAGGACGCTAAAATACGACTAAAATTTTACATAGTTTTTGGATGGCTTTTATTCTTTTAAAATATTGATTCTAAGAGCTTTGAGTGATCTTAATCCCAATGAAGACTGCTGTGACCCCCAGGGCGACGGAGAGAATTATTTTTAAAAAAGCGAGAGATGTAAGCCCATTTATCCACAAGGAATGAGTATCTTTGGCGAAAGTTGAAAAAGTTGTGAAACCTCCGAGGAATCCCGTGGCGAGGAGTGGCATGACCCATTGAGGGGTCGTTTTTGAGGTTAAAAATCCGAAAAGGCAGCCAATAAGGAAGCAGCCGAGGACATTACAGGTAAGAATTCCGATTGGGAAATTCTTGAGCGAGGTATTTTTGGCAAGCGTTTGAACGCCCGAGGAAAGTCCCCAGCGAGCTACCGAACCGAGGCCTCCCCCGAGGAAGATGAGGAACATGTGATTCATGGTAGGATCGAGAGAAGGGAGTTAATTTTATCGAAATCTTTCACTCCGGGCCTGATTTCTGCTCCAGATGCGATGTCGAGGGCGGCGGGTTGGACGCTGGCGAGGGCTTCGGCGGCGTTGTCGGGGTTGAGGCCACCGGCGAGAAGGATGGGAAGTTCGGGATGGCTGGCGATAAACTCACGGGCGATGGACCAGTCGAATGTTTTTCCGGTGCCGCCGTAGTCTTGGCCTGCCGGGGTGTCGATGAGAAGGGCGAAATCTTTGCTCGAGGGGAGATCGCTCGGGAGATTTTTGGCACTGACTGCTCTGATGACCGGAATGTTTTGGTCGAGGAAGTAGTCGATGTCTTCGCGGGATTCGTCCCCGTGCAGCTGTACCACGTCGATGAGTCCTTCGTTGAAAAGTTCTGCAGCGAGTGGTCGGGCATTGTTGACAAAGACGCCCACGCGGAGGATTTTTCCTTTCACCTCAGGGGCGAATGTACGCGCGAGTTCGGGAGAGCAGTATCGTTTGGAGGGGGGCCAGAAATTGATTCCAAGGGCATCCACTTTCAGGTCGGCCAAAGCACGGGCATCATTCAAAGAGGCGACGCCACAGATTTTGAGTGAGGTCTTGGGTGCGAAGAACTCCGAGTGCATGGGCTCTCCATGCCAGAATGTAGCGACTAGGGCGATGAAGAACTATTTGGATTCTCCCCATACGCGGGAATTATAGACGAGTTCCCAGGAGTGCTTAGTGGGTTTTCGGGTGAGCCCAGCGAGCTTTTGGCGGTGGGAGGAAAAGAGTTCCTTTTCCTCTTTAATGTGACTGGTGATCTTGAGGGTCTGGATATCGCTCAGGGGGGCGTCTTTATTTTTTTGCGCGTAATTCAGTGCGGGTATGGTTGTAATCACCTCCGTGATTCGGATTCGGGGAGCGCGGCAACATAATCTTCAGGGGATCGATGTCGATATCCCCCGGGGAAAGCTGGTCGTGATCACCGGAGTGAGCGGGAGTGGAAAGTCGTCGTTGGCTTTCCACACTCTCTATGCCGAAGGGCAGCGTCGTTATGTGGAGTCCTTGTCGGCCTATGCCCGGCAATTTTTGGATCAGCTGGAAAAGCCGGAGGTCGATGCCATCGAGGGCCTCAGCCCGGCCATTGCGATCGAGCAACGTTCCGGTTCGGGGAATCCCCGGTCGACGATTGCGACCGTGACCGAGATTCATGACTACTTGCGAATCCTCTTCGCGGCGATCGGTGTTCCTCACGATCCTGAGACGGGTGAGAAACTTGAGCGGATGACGACGGCCGATATTGTCTCAAGTCTCTGTGAGTCCAAAGAAGGAACGCGGATTATTTTGCTGGCTCCGGTGAGATCGGAGGGTGACGCCGCGGGGATGATCGCGGATTTGCAGCGGCAGGGATTTGTGCGGGTGCGGATTGGGGGAGAGATTGTAGAGTTGGAGGAAGCGGCATCGATTTGGCCGGAAGAAGGTGGGGAGGTGGAGATCGTGGTCGATCGCTTGGTGGTGAAAGAGGGTTTGGATTCCCGTCTGGCCGACAGCGTGGAAATTGCCTTGCGGATTTGCGGGATGGAGGTGCGCGCACTTTCGCAAGAGAAAGGAGATCGTGAGTGGAATGAACATGCCTTTGCGACGAGTTATCGTAATCCCGAAACGGGTTTCGAATTGACCGGGCTGAGCGCGCGTCATTTTTCCTTCAACTCGCATCTCGGCGCCTGCGCTACCTGCCATGGGTTGGGGACCGAATTGTTTTGTGATCCTTTTTTGGTCGTGCCTGACCGCAGTAAATCTTTGGCGCAAGGTGCGGTGACGGTTTGGACAAAGGGTTCGTCAAAAAAGAAGGGCTGGAATCAACTGCATATCGAAGCACTGGCCGCTCATTTTGGGGCTGAACTGAATGAGCGGTTTGACAAGTTGCCGAGGGAGTTTCGCAAAGCTTTATTCTTCGGGTTGGGGAAGAAGATCACCGTGCAGTGGGAGAAGGATGGTCGCGTGGTGCCTTGGGACAAGGAATTCGAGGGAGTATGTCGTCAGGTTGAGCGCTTGTTTCGCGATACCGAGAGCGAGGGCGTGAAGCGTAACATGGGGCGCTATATGACTTCGCGGGACTGTCGGGTGTGTCATGGTAAGCGACTCAAGCCGGAGTATCTCGCGGTGAAGTTATCAAGCGGGGAAGGTGAGTTGGGAATCGATGGATTTTGCGAACTGCCAATCTCCAAGGCTCGGGTTTGGTTGAACGAACTGAAGGTGGAAGATGACCGCATGGTGGTCATGAAAGGGGTGATCAATGAGCTTGCCAAACGTCTTTCGTTTTTAGATGAAGTCGGATTGGGATATCTCGGTTTAGACCGGGCGAGCGGAACGCTTTCAGGTGGGGAATTTCAGCGGGTGAGATTGGCAACCCAGCTGGGTTCAGGATTAGCCGGGGTTTTGTATGTCCTCGATGAGCCCAGCATCGGATTACACGCCATGGATAACGATCGCCTGATCGGGGCGTTGTTGAAATTACGTGATGCTGGTAATACGGTCGTTGTGGTCGAGCATGACGAAGCGATGGTGCAGGCCGCGGATCAGGTGATCGAAATTGGTCCGGCGGCTGGCGCGCGGGGCGGACAATTGATAGCGCAGGGAGCGCCGGAAGAGATCCAGAAGATTGATTCAGCCACGGGGCGATGGTTGAGCCGAAAGCTAAGCCCGGTCAGAGGGGGGAAGCGCCGGGCCGATTTCTTTCTCAAAATTATCGGAGCGACGGAGTACAATTTAAAAGGAGATGACGTTGCCATTCCTCTTGGGCAGTTGGTCGGAGTGACCGGGCCCAGCGGGAGCGGAAAATCGACGCTCATTAACAAGGTACTGAAAAGAGCTCTGGCCCGGAATTTTCATGGAGCTAAAGATGTTCCAGGAAAGCACGAGAAGATCGAGGGGATGGATTACCTCGAAAAGGTGATTTTTGTGGACCAAAGCCCGCTTGGGAAAAGTCCGCGATCCAATCCTGCAACCTACTCGGGGGCTTTCGACTTGGTGCGAGACCTTTTCTCCCAACTTCCACTGTCCCGTCAGCGTGGATACAAAGCGGGTAGGTTCAGTTTTAATGTCAAGGGAGGGCGTTGTGAAAAATGTCAGGGCGGGGGAGCGATCCGGATCGATATGCATTTTCTCCCCGATGTCTGGGTTAATTGCGAAGCCTGCCGCGGACGGCGATACAATCGGGAAACCCTCGAGATACGCTATCGAGGAAAAAGCATTGCCGATGTGCTGGAGATGACGGTCGAGGAATGTCGGGAGTTTTTTGGAGCTGTGCCCAAGTTGAGTGTCATCATGAATGCCTTGTTCGATGTGGGATTGGGCTATGTGAAATTAGGTCAGGCCGCCAACACTCTCTCAGGCGGAGAGGCCCAGCGGGTCAAGTTGGCTTGCGAACTCTCTAAAGCGGCCAAAGGCCATGCATTGTATTTACTCGATGAGCCGACAACAGGTCTGCATTATCAGGATGTGCAGGTTCTCTTGGAGGTCCTCTTCAGATTGCGGGATGCCGGACACTCCCTGGTGGTGGTGGAGCACAATCTCGATGTGATCGCAGCTTGTGATCATTTGATTGATCTCGGGCCCGCGGGAGGAGACGGGGGAGGGCGTGTCGTGGCCAAAGGAACGCCCTTCGAGGTGATGAAAAGCAAAAAATCTGCCACCGGAAGGGCATTATTGCGGGATCGAGGTTGAGAGCTTGCAAAAGCGGGCTACTTTTTCGCAAAATAATCAGATAAAGTCCTTGAGAGGAAACGCTTTGACATTAATCAGTCCTCAGAACGTGAATCCAGCACCAGCGAACGCACCCCAGCCCTCGCGCTTTCGACCTTGGCTCGAAGAGCATGGCTCCAAGTTGCTCTTGTTTGCCCGACAGCAGACCCGCTCGATTGCTGATGCCGAGGATATTTTGCAAAACGCCCTCGTGAAATTGGCGCGAAAAGTGGAGGAAGGGACCTTTGTGGGGGATCAACGAGCGTGGCTCGCTTTTATCTATACCCAGATCCGGCGAGAGGCTATCGACTTGGGCCGTAAGGACGATCGTCGTCGCAAGCGGGAGGAACTCGTTGTTGAAGACAAAAAGACCCTTGGATCGGACATTGATCTGCCCTACTTCGAAAATAACGAGAACATGGACGAAACCCGTCGAATTCTCGAAGTAGGGCTCAAGGGGCTACCCAAGAAATTTTCGGAAGTCATTCATATGAAACTTTGGGGAGAGCGAACCTTTGCCGAGATTGGCGAGGCTCTCGATATCTCCCTCAATACCGCCGCCTCGCGGTATCGTTATGGAATCGAGGCATTGAGAAAACAACTCGCCACCGCACGCTTAAATGGAGATCTTTAGCCCGACCCCCAACTGTCATGGACGCTGAACTGAACAAACTCGAAGAAGAATTGAAGAAGCTTTCCCCGTTGGGAATGCCCGACGATATGATTGCGCGTCTGGATAGCGCGATGGCACGTTGGCATGAACACGTCCCCGTGGAGGAAAAAATTGTTCCCTTAAATCAGGAACCTGCGGAATCGACTGGCAATTGGTTGGGGTGGCGCTCGGTGGCTGCCGTGGCCGTGATGGGTGCCGGAGTTGCTTTCATCTCGGGTGGTGAAAACCCTCCTGCAAATCCTTCCGTGGCCTCTTCTATGAATGAAGCCCGCGTCGGGATTTCGACTGCCGCCTTCACTCCAAGTGACGCCCGAGCCAAAATTCTCTCCACGAACGACGTTGGGGTGATTTGGACGAAGTCCGGACAGGCTGTTCGTTGTATGGAAGTCAATGCCACCAACACTGTCTATTTTCAAAATGAAGAGGGCGAGCAAGTGATCGTTGAGCAACCGACGAGAGAAGTCGTTTTTCTTCCGGCGAAAATTGATTAAACAAAAATTTTAAAATCCAACGCTGAACCAGCAAATGAATAACCAACTTTCGAACACTACTAAAATTGGTCTCACGATTCTTCTCGGAGTTCTTGGTAGCGCCCAGGGAATTGAGCGTCCCGGCGGGGCTCCTGTTGAAAAGGCTCCCGTTCCAGCCGAGATTGTTCCCGAGAACAATCAGGGCGTTCGTGAGGATGGCGTCAAAAAGCCTATTGAGGCCAAGCAAGCTTTCCTTGGTGTCTCAGGAGATCCGGTGAGCGAGGATCTCGCCTGGCACTTGAATCTCGAGAGCGGACTTCAGCTTAATTTCGTTCTGGAGGATAGTCCGGCTGATCTCGCCGGACTCACCGAGCGTGATATTGTGACCTCTATTGATGACAAGAAATTGACTTCCCAAGATGATCTGAGAGCTGCCGTGCAAGCCAAGGCTCCCGGCGAGGAAATTACCCTTAAGCTCGTTCGGCGGGGACGTCCGATCGAACAAAAAATCAAGTTGGCCGAGCGGGTCGGTTTGCCACCGCAAGAGAACGGCTTGAATCCTTTCCCTGCAGATGGCGGGCGGGCTGATTTACAAAAAATGCTCGAGCGTCAGCTTGGAAAAGGTCCGGGGAGGATTCCTAATTTCGATATCCAACGCCAGCTTCTCAAGGAAGTGGAAAAGGCCTGGGGCATGAATGGCGGGAATGGGCCCCAGCAATTGAAGTTGAAGCTCGACGATCTCCTTGATCAAAAAGTTGGCGTTAAAGCAGCTGGTTCGGTGATGTTTCAGGATCAGGATGGAAGTTTAGAAATGCGCATGACTGACGGGGCTCGTGAGATTGTCATTCGGGATACCGATGGAAAAATCGTTTTCGAAGGTCCTTATGACTCTGATGTCGATAAAGCCGCAGTCCCTGAGGAATATCAGGAGCGTGTCGAAAAATTTGGCCTCGATAAGCAAGGTGGGGGCCGCATGTTCCATTTCGAATTTAATCAGAAGAAGGAAAAGGAGTAATTTTCCTCACTCAAGCTTTTCAAAACGACGGTCCCTGCGGGTCGTCGTTTTTTGTCATCAGTAGACTGTTTTTGAAGGAGATGTTTTTTCAGGATTCGCGCAATTCCGTTAGGATATGAGCATTCGCTTTTCCGCGCCGGGGAGATAAAGGCGGGGAGGGTGGAGTTGATGTCCAATAGTGTCCTGAAACCAGCGAGACTCCGGATCTGCTCTCATGAGGAAAAACACAAAAGGGAAAAAGTAAGAGACCGCAGTTGCGGTCTCTTGCGAAATAAGGGGTCGTCGGTGGTAAGTCCGCAGTTTAGTCGTTTTCGTTTTCGCCCGGTTGGTTATCGTAATCTTTTTCTTCGACCGAGGTGTAGAAGTCAAACGCGGTAGTTCGGCTGATGACTTTGTTTTTGATGGTTTCGATATGTCCATCAAGGAAGCAGCAGTGGACCTGGTCCTTGTAGTTACCCTGAGGAACTTGTTGGATCGTTTCAAATACCCAGCCCTCACCGGTATCGTTATCATTCGACTCGGCGAAAAAGATGGTGGTAGCCTCATCCTCGACATCGATCTGGCGAACGAGGAAGGCATCTTCCTCATTGGAATCCGGGACGGCTTTGCCTCCGAGGTTTCCGTTGTAGGTGTATCCACCACGGCTGACATCGCTGTTTCCGTATAGTGAGTAGTATTCCGCAAGTCCGGCACCGAGTTTCTTTTTTGAGAGAGGGTTCTGAAGGACAGTGTTGTCGTAGGGTTCGGTCCACTTGAAGCGTCCGCTGGAACGGTCGGCAACTCCCGCCTTCTCCGCGACGAGGTCCCACCACACAAATGAGGCTCCGATTTCACCGGCGAGAACACCTGAATGAGGTGGGAAACTTCCTGGAGGATGGTAACCGGTCTCGGTGCCTTCACTGACGATATCCATCATGATGGTGTAGATACTTTTCATGTTGCCGGTGAGTTTTGCGGCATTTGCGGCCTGGAAGCCTTTGCGCACGCCAACAATCACGAGACTGGCAAGGACGGCAAGGATGGCAATGGTGACGAGGAGCTCGACCAGAGTGAAGCCGGTGCGGCGGGAAGTGCGTGGATAAAGTTTCATGTCTGGCGCGAAGTTTGAATTTGATGGAGGAAGGTGCAAGTCAAGAGTTTGGGGCTTAGACGCAAGGTGTGTGAAAATGAGACTTTTAGGGTCTATGCGGGCTCTTTCTCGAATTTGCGGAAGGCGCGGAATCCGTAGATTGCGATCACGACGAAGCAAACGACCGGGAGCCAGAAGCTGTTCTTGATCCCCAGCTCGTCGATGAATTTCCCCTGCATGAGTGGGAGGACGGCACCTCCGACGATGGCCATAATGAGGAATGCGGAGCCGATTTCGGCTTCCTCGGGCGAGAGGCCGCGAAGGGCGATGCCGTAGATGGTGGGAAACATAAGCGACATGCAGGCCGAGACCGCGACCAGACAGGTGAGGCCGGCTTTCTTATCGAGAAAGATCGCTCCTAGCAGGAGGAGCACTGCCACCACGGCAAGAACTCCCATGAGCCAGCCCGGGCTGAGTTTCCGCATCAGGGCGGTGCAGATGAAGCGGCAGGAGAGGAACGTGACCATGGCAGCGACATTCCAAAGGCCGGCTGTTTCGAGATCGAGTTGGGCCACCTCCATGCCGTAGTGAATAACAAAGGTCCAGCAAGTGATCTGCGCGCCGACATAGAAAGCCTGGGCCATGACGCCTTCCCGGAAATGGGGGCGCTTCCAGATTCGCTTGCAAACTCCCAGAAAGGAGCTCTTCTCAGTGTCGTCCTTGAAGCTGGGCATCTTGGTGAGAAAGAAGAGAATGAGAAAGCCAAGAACGACTCCTCCGATGGCCAGATAGGGCATTCGGACATACCCCAGATCGGACTGTTGAAGTTCGCTGAATTTTTCAGGCTCGGTGGCGCGCATCGCGGTCAGGGCATCGGTCACATTGCCGTCGAGCTTGCCAAAGGTTTTTTGATGATCCGGGAGGCCGTCTTTGTAGAAGGTGACTTCGGAGCCATCCGAAAGAGTGATTTTGTCGTCCTTTAGTTTCGCCCCTTCGGGGAGCTGGGAGGCGTCGGTGTAGAGATACTGTGTGGCTTCGACTTTCTGCTCCTTCACTTCCTCCCGGAAATTTGTCACGACGAGGTTGGGTGCGATGAGAGAAGTCATGACCAACATGCCGGTGAGGGTGCCGATGGGGTTGAAGGCCTGGGCCAGGTTGAGACGTTGGGTGGCGGTTTCGGGAGGTCCCATCGCCATGATGTAGGGGTTACAGGCTGTTTCCAGGAAGGCTAATCCGAAGGTCAGAATATAAAGGCCGAGAATGAAGAAATAGAAGTTGGCCGCGAGGCTGGCGGGGAGGCTGAGAAAGGCGCCGATCGCGTAGAGTGCAAAGCCGATCATGATGGCTGCCTTGTAGGAGTACTTCCGGATAAAGAATGCCGCCGGGAGAGCCATGGTGAAGTAACCGCCGTAAAAAGCCGTTTGCACGAGAGATGACTCCGCGTTGTTAATGAGAAAGACCTCTTTGAAGACCTTCACAAGGGGATTGGTGACGTCATTGGCAAATCCCCAGAGCGCAAAGCAGCAGGTCGTAAGAATGAAGGCAGCAAGATATTTTTTCGGGACAACTTCTGGTTTTGAGGGGGCTTGGCTCACGAGATTGTATTGGGGTTTGGCGGCTCCTTTTGCGGGAGCCCTCCGAAAATGCTCTACAGGCGAGGGCTTGTGGAGCGAAAAGTTTGACATCAGGCAGAGGATGGAAAGCGTAAGGGATGCGTTTTGGTTTTTTGTTTTCTGCGATTTTTCTTTTGGGAGTGTCCTTCTTGTTTGCTGAATTGCGGGTTCCGCATGTTTTTGGTGATCACATGGTGGTGCAGTGTGACAAGCCGGTGCGGGTATGGGGATGGGCTGGGGCGGGAAAAGAAGTTGAGGTTGAACTTGGTGATCGCAAGGCGAGTGCGACGGCTAATGCGCAGGGGGAATGGCTCGCTACGCTGGAGCCGATGAAGGCGAGTTTTACGGCGAGTGACTTGAAAATTACCAGCGGGAATGAGGAGAAGGTTTTCGAGGATGTTCTCGTCGGTGAAGTTTGGCTTTGCGGAGGGCAGAGCAATATGGAGTGGACGCTTTCCGCTACTTTAAATGCGGATCTTGAAATTGATTCCGCTGATTCTCCGGCAGTGCGTTGTCTCAGGGTTCCCAAGATTGCTTCGGGAGAGGCTGAGGATGATTTTCCGATTGGGGAAGGTGGGGAGCATGTTGGCCGTTGGATGAAGGCGACGCCCGAAGAGGCCGGGCGCTTCACTGCGGTGGGATATTATTTTGCGCAGCGATTAAGTCGGCGCCTGAAGGTGCCGGTGGGATTGATCGACACTTCGTGGGGCGGAACGATGGCGCAGTTTTGGGTTTCTTCTGAAACGCTGGGAGGGATTCAGGAAATGAAATCGTACCTGGATGATCACCAAAAGGCTCTACAGGAGTGGACCAAGGGCGGAGGCGAGCAAGGAGCGAAGAAGAGGTTCGAGACCGATATGGCGGTCTGGGAGAAAGCGAGGAAGGAGGCGGAGGCCAAAGGCGAAAAAGCACCGGGCGGGAGACCGAATGCGCGGAACTATACCGACCCCTCCAAGAAGGCGCATCCGGGGGCGATGTATCGGGGGACCTTAATGCCAGTTGCTCCCTTCACGGTGAGAGGCGCGCTTTTTTATCAGGGAGAAAACAATTCTTTTGGCGAATCATGGAAACCTTTTCCTAAGACTTTTCCGGCGGTGGTCAGTGATTGGCGTCGCGCTTTTCAGGATGAGAAACTTCCGATGGGCTTAATCCAAATTGCCGGTTGGAGCACGCGGCGTTCGATGAGCTACGATATGAATCATCACACCAATGTCGTTCGCGAAGTGCAGTTGCACACGTGGCAGAATACGTCGGGGACAGGATTAATTGTGACCTACGATGCCAATAGCGATGGTAACATTCATCCGAGGCACAAACGCCCTGTTGGGGAACGTTCGGCGCGTTGGGCTCTGGCGGAAGTTTATGGGGTGAAGCGTCCGCGATCGGACCAAGCCTTGGAATGGCGGGGGCCGGTTTATCAGTCGGTTAATTTTGCGGAGGGCAAAGCGATCATCTCATTTGAAGAAGGAACAGCCTTGGGGCTACGTCTGAATAAGGATACCGATCTGGGATTTGTGATCGCGGGAGAGGACAAAGAATTTCACGTTGCCCGAGCAAGAGTGCGTGTGGTGAAGGGGAAAGATGCCCAGTTGGAGGTTTGGGCCGGGGAGGTGGCCAATCCCAAGGCAGTTCGTTACGCCCAATCCAATCTCCCCAATGGAAGTTTGCTTAACGGTAATGAGCTTCCGGCCTATCCCTTCCGGACCGATCGCTGGCCACTCGTGCCGCATCAGTCAAAAGGCGAGTATATCCCTGAGTAATCTAGCGCGAGGGTGAGGAGATGGTCGCTCACTGATGGCGCAAAAAATCGCTCCGTGAAATCACGGAACGTCTCGGTGAAAGAGATTGTTGTCTTCGGGACCTACCTGCGACGGCGTTGCCCCAGTCAACTACTCTCTAATCATGGTGCCATCACCCCAAATTTGTTTATTGCCGAGGTCTTAGTGCGAGAAGCTGATAACGATGGAATTCCTACTTTTTCTTGTGTTTGAGTAAAAAATCCAACGCAAGAGAATCCGCACTCTCCCGGAGGTCCCTTCTGATGTGATGTCCTTGTCCTTTCACTTTGCAGAGCGCCACTTCAATGCCGGATTGATTGGCATAGGTGTGAACAACAATCTCGTTCCCTTTGTTCACGACCACAGGCTTGGGTCGACATTGATTAAACATCCGCCAGACGTCGATGCGCTTGGATGCCGAATACATCGTCACACTCGGATTAGATGAGCCGTTGAAGCTCTTGTCCTGGTCCCCGATGACTTGCATGATCGAAACTGGCTTCGTCTTTTCGCCTGGATCATGTGCACCCTTGACCATGCCGCAGCTCATCGGAGACATGGCTGCGAACAGGACGGTTTCCTGGGCCAGCCGATAGCAAAACAGACCTCCACTGGAATGACCGGTTGCATATACAGCTTTCGGATCAACGATCTTATTCGTTAACAAGGTTTCGACCACTTTTGATACCAATCCGACATCGTCATGGTCTTGAGCATGGAATTTGTCCTTAAAGTTCCATTTGGCAAGAGGTTGCACCGCTTCTGCGCTGATGACAATGAGACCACGTTTATCCGCGTGGGGACTCCACCTCTTACTTTGACCTTCAGCCTTGCCTCCCGCGCCATGGAAACAAAACAGGACGGGAGAGGGGCCTTGGCGACCAAAAGTCTTCGGGGTGGTAATAATCAGCCGCCTTGATAGACCTTCGTGTCTGATCCGGACTTCATTCCTTCCCGGAGATAGCGAGGTGAGGTCTGTGGCCAGAGCACCCACTGGTGCGGTGGCTAAGACGGTGTTCACTATGAGTATCAGCGTTGTCTTCATTTAGCTCTCTTAGATCAGCCCAACGATCAAAGTAACTCAGCGGATTTATCCGCTTGAGTTCACTGCCTTGTTCGGCAGTGGTTTAAGAGCGGAATGCATGCTGGTCATTCGCTTCAATTATTCTGATCCTGTTTTGTATCCGGCCAGACGAACCCGCCAAAGCGATGGCAGCTGGATTGCCCGTCACGGAGCGTGCCTTTTTAAAGAATAGAGAAGATGGTCCCTTACTTGGGGATCTCGTTGAGCGTGTAGTAGACGTCGGGGTGCCAGAGGGTTTTCCCGGACGATGATTTGACGCCGTTGAGGTTGAAGTGATGCACGTGGCCTCTTGTAAGACCGGAGACCTTGAGGTGGATGGACTTCTTGTCGGGAGCAACGGTGACTTTGTCGATGACGGGAGTCACTTTGTCGACCTCTGGGCTGCCGTAGCCTTTTTGGTAGATGTATGTCCAGGCAGCGGCCTTGTAGGAGTCGATCTTCTTTGCGCTGGAAGCATCAATGGGCTCGGTGAAGGTGATGACAAAGCCGTCGGGTTTGGCGTGCATCTCGTGCATTTCAAAAGGCGTTTTTCCGGTCCAGCGGACGCGTTCGAAGGTGAAATTCTTTCCTCCGCGCGCAGCCCAACCACGGTTGGAACCTCCGACGAAGAGGGTGGCGTCCTGGCCCATACGAGCGGGAATGATTCCGCAGCGGAAGTCTTCGAGGAATTTCCAAACAGCACCTTGGTAACCGCCGTTGACTTTTTCTAGGTAGACGCGCTGGACTTGCGAGTGGGTTTGTTCGCCGACGAGAACCTGTCCCTGAAAGGGACCGAACTTTCCTTCGGTGGGATCATAGATCACAGCGGTGGGCGATTGTCCGACTTTGCCGTGGGGAAGAATGATGGGCGGAGGAACGATGCGAGGATCTTTGTCGACCTCGGTGACCATGCGGGAACCGGTCTTGGGATTGGGTGGTTCTTCCTGACCGGTGAGCTTGGCGTAAACGTTCCCGGTGGGGTTGCCCATGAAGCCCCCGGGCTTGAGCCACTTGAGTGAGGAGGAGCCATTCCAGAGTCCCTGGTTGTCGGTGTAGAAACAATCGCCGGCTTGATTGAATCCGATGCCGCCGGGTGAGCGGATGCCTGGGCATGTGGGGATGACTTTTCCGTCGAGTCCGTAGCGATAGCACCAGCCACGCCAAGGGGATTTATCACTCGCTCCGCCGGATCCGGTGAGGCAGTGCACAACCCAAACGTTGCCGTCTTTGTCGGGATCTGAGCCGAAGTTGTATTCGTGGTAGTCCCCGTTGATGCCCCAGTAGTGGGTCACGGTTTCGAAGAGGTCGGCGCGGCCGTCACCATCGGTGTCGGTGAGCTTGGTGATCTCGGGACGCTGGGTGAGGTAAAGCGAACCGTCTTTATAGAACATGCCGAGGGGCTCATGAAGACCGCGGGCGAAGAGGGTCCATTTGACTTTGGAGAGGTCTTTTTCGTAAGCGCCTTCGCAAACCCAGACGTCGCCGCGCCGTGAGCTGACCGCGACTTTTTTGTCGGGCATGATGGCGATGGATCCGAGCTCGAGGACTTCACCTGGAGGAGTAGGGATTTCCTCGCGGAGGTAAAATTCAGACTGGCGGTCGTCTGCCATGATTGGAAGGACCGCGAGGAAGAAGAGAAGAGATTTCATTTTAGGTAGTGGTGAAAATTCAGTGAGAAAGGGTGATTACTTCCAGGTGTAGTTGATCTGGATTTTGTGAGTGCCCGCGCTGAGGGGAACCGGGATGAGGAGTTCGTTCTCACGAGCGAAGGGTGCGTATTCCGAGGTGGGAACTGCAACGGCGAGTTTGTCGAAGCTGAAGTTTCGTTCTCCGCTGGCCTGAACCTGGTTGCCGCTGAGGGCGCGGAAGTAGAGGACCTTGTCCGAAGCGGAACCGGCGGGGACTTCCAGGGTGAGGGTCCGGGCAAATCCCTGACCGGTTTTGGCCGGAAGAGAGGTGTCCGAGATCTTCACGTTGCCGAATTGGTAGAGGAAGGTGGGCTGTTGCTTCTTGTCGAGCTTGTAGCCTTTGAAGAGAGGCGCGAGTGAGGGGTCAGGTCCGTTGGGCCAAGGAGTAGTC
>JAAEZT010000005.1:73662-172983 GCA_018222765.1 bacterium
GGCGTAGTCTGGCTATCAAGAATAGCGAAAGGAATACCGCGGTTGATGGTGACGACGTTCTCGCCAGCCGGTCCCTGGAAGCCTTGTCCACGTCCGGTCCAGTGACGGCCAGCATCCATAAACTTGCCGGTCCAGAGCAGATCGACGCTCATACTGTCGCCACTGAAGGCGAGGTTGACGTTTTCGAAGTATCCCACGCCAATGCCGCGCGGGTCGGTGCCGGCGATGAAGTTCCGGTAGATCGTCGCTTCATTGACCGGAGGAGTGAGGGGAATAGAGGCCCCCTTGGACTTTTGTTTCGCAGGCTTGTCGGAAAGGCTCTGGTTATTGATGCCAGGGCCGCTCCATGAAAGAGCGATCACTTCATTCCCGGTATTTTCGAAGTATTCGATTCTGATTTCGTTGCGGCCTTTCTTGAGCTTGGTCGATTTCTTGGTGGGTGTTCCGGCAGGGCCGTTACGGTCGCGGGTGATGATTTCCTTGCCGTTGATGATCAAGGCACCGCCATCGTCGGTGTCATAGACGAAGGTGTATTTTCCTTCGGCGGGAGCGTTGAGCCAGCCTTCCCAGACCAAGCCGAAGTTGTCTTTGCGGTCGGCGTGTTTGACTGAGATGAGTCCGCCTTTCTCTTCCTCAACGTTCTTGGCTTTGGACTTGCGGAGGGCGGCGAGGTTTTTGAAGTCACCGTGGTGAATGTAAGAAAGGAGATCCTGGATTTTACCTTTTTTGTTTGCAGGACTGGATTCGGATACCGCGCCTTTGTAGCCTGGGATGGGGTATTTCTCGAGAAGCTCGGCGGCTTCCCACATTTGCGAGCGATTCTTGGACACTTCGCGGGATGCTTTGATATCGGAGACTGAGACAGACGATTCCTTGTGCCCCCAGCTGGAGCGCACGTAGGTGATGATAGAGGAAAGTTGTTCGTCGGTGAGGGCGCTACCTTGGGGAGGCATGACAAGATTGTATTCCTTGCCCGCGGCGTGGATGGGCCCCTGAAGTCCGTGTAGCACGAGCTGGATCATACGATCGGGTTTTCCTTTAACCCATTCGCTTCCTGCGAGAGGGGGGAATTGTCCATTGCCAATGCCTTTCCCGTCGGGAGCGTGGCAGGCGCTACAGTAGAGGGTGTAGTTGCTCTTCCCGTCTTCCGCGAGGAGGGGAGGGGTGGCGAGGAGGGTTAATGCGAGAAGATGCTTCATAAAGGTCTGAGAGGTAATACGTGGTTCGGGAGGCTGTCTGACAAGAAATCTTGGGTCAATGTGGGAAAGAGCCCATTTCTCTGCTTCAGAGTTCAGGTTGCAATAGGAGTATTTTTTTTAAAGCGTTGTTTTTTAGGTTATTATGTAACTATTGTTAATGGGTCTTAAGCAAAGGACTAAAATTGAGACTGGAATATTGGAGTAAAAGTGATTAGTATCCGGCGCCGGGCAGGCCCAGGCTTCGTCCGTAAATCAAGACACTTATGAACTTCCGTATACCGTTTCACCGGGTCAATTGGGTCAACACCTCTTTCTTATTCGTTATTACCACCCTTGGAGTCATTGCAGCTCCGATCTTCCTATATTTGCATGACCTCAACTGGATCATGTGGAGCATGTTCGCCTTCTACATGATTGCGACCGGCCTGAGTATCACTCTCGGCTACCACCGGCTTTTCTCTCACCTTTCTTTCAAGGCCAAGTGGCCTGTTCGGTTGGGAACCCTGATTTTTGGAGCCTGCGCCTTTGAGAACTCAGTCCTCCACTGGGCTTCCGATCATCGTCGTCACCACAAGCACACCGACCACGACGAAGATCCCTATGACATTACCAAGGGCTTCTTCTGGGCGCACATCGGTTGGATTCTTTTCAAGCTCGATGCCGAGCAGCCGATGGACAACGTGAAGGATCTCCGTCGTGATCCTTTAGTTCGTTTTCAAGACAAGTTCTATGTTCTCATTGCCTTTGTGGCAGGGTTGATTTTCCCAGCCGTGGTTGGCTACTTCGCGATGGGCGGCATGGTTGGAGCGCTAGCCGGCTTCCTAATTGTTGGTGCTCTTCGAGTTGTTCTCGTGCAGCAGTCGACTTTCTTTATTAACTCGCTCTGCCACTGCGTTGGCAATCAGCCATACTCAACACGTTGCTCCGCTCGCGACAGCTGGATTATGGCCCTTGTTACCTATGGTGAGGGATATCACAACTACCACCACGAATTTCAGCACGACTACCGCAATGGGGTGAAGCCCTGGAATTTCGACCCAACCAAGTGGTCGATCATGTTGCTCCATAAGCTCGGTCTTGTGAGCGACTTGCGTCGTGTGGCGACCAGTAAGATCGTTGCTGCTGAAATGAAAGAAGCCCAGCGCAAAGCAGAGGTTCGCCTCGCCGAATTGGCCGCTCAGGATGGCACTGTTTGCGAGCACGCCGTGGCCAAGGTCAATGAGCTCATTGAGAAGCTCAAAGAGAACATCAATGAGTTTGAGACAAGTTTCTCCGAGTCGCTGGAATCATCCCGCGAAACCCTTAAGCGCTGGCGTCGTGAGACCCGTGCTTTGATGAGTGGCCTCGGTGAGTTGCGTCTTCGGTCAGCTTAAGAGGTTTCCTCGAATTACAAATGAGCACCGAGCTTGATTTAGGTCCCCAGCCGCTGGAGAGCATCCTGAATGGATGGGGATTGAGTCATCACAATCTGGTGGAGGTTTCTCCAGAGCAGCTCACCCACAAGCAGGTTCAGCGGGCGTCATCCGGTCGGAAACTGACGCTCAAAATGAAGCAGAAGGTCTCACGAACCCTTAATTTCGCCGTCTGGGGGCGTCTCACCAACGAAGAGCGAGAGCAATTTGTCGAGTATTTCCCCAAGCATCTTTTCAATTACAACAAAGGATACGAAGAGGGAGACCCCAATGTGGAGATGTATTCTCTTTTGGAGGGGCGAAAAATCCGGCGGGATTTCCTCGAGGAACTTGGTCTCTAGGAACAATTTACGGTTCTTGCGTTGGCAGAGAGAGAGGTTAACCTCTCGCTTAATGAGATTCTTCAGCCTCCTTTTTTTGATGGCTCATGGTTCGTTTGGAGCGGAGCCAGCCCTGTTGCAATCCAAGGTGAAAGGTCTTTTGGTGGTCGACCTTGGCAATGGTTCCTATGCCGGGACCGCCAGCCAGATGAATGCCACGGCTATTCCTGCTGAAGAGAGGGAATCGAATTTTCAACTGCGCTTTAATCAACGGGTCGGGAAAATGATGACTTCAGCCACGGCGGAGGTGGAAAAACTGATGAGAGTGAGGCACCGGGACAAGATTCCGAAAGGCTACGTCATTGAGTTTGGTTTTTCAGATAAACACACTCCTAAAGACGGACCTTCGGCGGCGGTTGCATGTGGCTTGATGGCCGACGCCATCATCTCGGGGAATCCGCTTGATCAAAAATTTGCGGTAACCGGCGACATGACAGCGACCGGAGAGGTTCGCCCGGTGGGTGGCGTGGGAGCCAAGATCAGAGGAGCAATGCGTAAAAATTGCACCGTCTTTTCTGTGCCTGCGGGAAATCGATCGGTGGTGGAAGATCTTTACGTCAGTCACGGAATTGAGGCGGTGGCTAAGATTCAGATTATTACCGTTTCTCAGTTTGAGGAAGCGGTGACGATTAGCAGGGCGACCAAATCGAAAGAAGTGGCGCAGGCTTTTGCGGACTTTGAGATGGTCCAGAAAGCGGTCTTGAAGAATTCCGGGAACGCGGGACATCCCAAGGTGCGGGAGAAGCTCAAATCGATTTTAAAAACAATTCCCCATCACGAGTCGGCCCGCCTCATCGCTCTCCACGGAATGAAGCGGGGCCCCAAGCGTTTGTCGCTGGCGGGTTCGCTGCAAGAGATTGATGGTGCGGCCAAGGAACTTGGAGCGGTTTTTAATAATGGCAGTTTTTCATCGCCTGGATTCGATGATCCACTCTGGGAGAGTATCGCCAGATTGGATCGATTGAAGTTGGCCGTGGATGTGCGGACGAAGCCATTTTTAATGTCCTTCTTGAAAGTAGGAACATTTGTGAAGCTAAACCGGGAGCGTAAGGTTCTGCGTGAGAGTGAAGTTACCGAGTTTGCAACGCTGGTAAATAATATCGATGTCGAGCGGAATAAGCTAATGAGTAATAAGAAAATCCGTGAGGAGATGCTCGACGAGTAAAGGTATTTTTATGGGGTGGGGATTTGGAGCGAAGTCCCGGGGTTTGAACTGACAGAGAAGAGCTTGATTGGATGCTCATCGCCAGCCCATGTCGTCGATGGAAAATCGTCGTCGATGGACGGGTATTTGGGATCGTAGCCGACCCAAAAATAGCCTCCTTGATTAAGCGAACTGGCTGAGGAAGCGGGTGTCGTTCTCGATGAGGAGCCGGATGTCCTTGATGCCATATTGGATCATGGCGAGGCGGTCGAGGCCCATGCCGAAAGCGTAGCCGGTAAGTTCGGCGGGATCGAAGGCGGTGTCGCCGCGGCTTTCGTTGATCGCTTCGAAGACAGCGGGGTCGACCATGCCGCAACCGGCGACTTCGATCCACTTGGGAGCTTCTCCTTTGACCTGAAGTTTTACGTCGATTTCGAAGCTTGGCTCAGTGAAGGGGAAGAAGTGTGGGCGGAAGCGGACTTCCGTATTGTCGCCGAACATAGCGCGGTAGAAGAATTCGAGGGTGCCTTTGAGGTCGGAAAGACGGACGTCTTTGTCGACATAGAGACCTTCGAGCTGGTTGAAGACCGAGAGATGGGTCGCGTCGATTTCGTCGCGACGATAAGCAGAGCCGGGAGCGATGATTTTGACGGGTGGCGTTTGCTTTTCCATGGTGCGCACCTGCACAGAGGAAGTGTGCGTGCGGAGGAGCTTGCCTGAGTCGAAATAGAAAGTGTCGGAGTCGTTGCGGGCCGGGTGATCAGCCGGGGTGTTGAGGGCGTCGAAGCAATGGAACTCGGTTTCGATTTCCGGACCGTCGGCAAGGGCGAAGCCGAGGCGGCGGAGAATCTGAATCGCGCGGTCTTTGACGATAGTGAGAGGGTGAAGTGAACCGGTCGCGACGGAGCGGCCTGGCATGGAGGGGTCGAGTCCTTCTACGGAGGCGGAATCGGCGGCGTCCTGCAGGCTTTGTTTTCGGGCGTCGAGGGCAGCGCCGATAGCATGCCGGGCAGTATTTAGGGCGGCTCCGAGCTTGGGCTTCTCCTCGTTGGAAAGATTGCGCATCTCGCCAGCGAGAGCATTAAGCGGGCTTTTCTTGCCGAGAAACTTCACACGGGCCTCTTCGAGGGTGGCTTCGGTGTTCGCAGCCTCCACGGCGGCGAGGGCTTCGGCTTGGATTTGCGTCGCTTGCTCAATCATGCGGGGAATTGGTTATGGGAAAGGGGAGGCTTGGTCAAGACTATGGCGAGCGGGTGCCCAGCCCGCTTTGACTTTGTTTTGGGTAAAGCCACTTTCCATCGCACAAAAAATGGCCGCGTCCCGTGGGAGCGCGGCCATTTGAAAGGTTGGTCGTTTGGACTTAGGAAGCCTTCTTTTGTTCGAGGGCGGCCTTCGCTTGTTCAACGATTCCGTTGAAGGTTGCGATGTCGGTCACGGCGAGATCGGCGAGAATCTTACGGTCGAGAGTGATCCCGGCAGCGTTTAATCCTTCGATGAAGCGTGAGTAGGTCAATCCTTCGGCACGGACGGCAGCGGAGATGCGCTGGATCCAGAGGCGACGGAATTGTCCCTTGCGTTTCTTACGGTCACGATACTCATACTGGCGGGCCTTGTAGACGGCGTCCTTCGCGTAGCGGTAAAGCTTGGAACGGAAGCCGCGGAAGCCTTTCGCGCGGAGGAGGATGCGTTTGCGACGTTTCCGGCTGGCCGGACTGTTAGTTGCTCTTGGCATTTTCTTTTTTTGGCTGAACGAATCGTTGGTTGTTAATTCACTCCTACAGTCTCACTCGTTCAAAGGTTCTTTTCGGGAAAAGACAGGCTGTATGGAGGCCGCCCGTTTTGCGGGCGGGGTCATCGTCGTGTGGTTAGCGAAGAAGAAGGTTTCTCTTCACGTTCTTGATGTCTGCATCGGAAACGAGAGTCGCTTTCCCCAGATTTCTTTTCCGTTTCCGGTTTTTCTTCTGAAGAATGTGACGTTTGCCTTGTTTGCGGCGCAGAATCTTACCGGTGCCAGTCACTTTAAAGCGTTTGGCTACGGACGATCTGGTTTTTGACTTGCAAGCTTTGCGTGCCATGGGAGCGCGTTTCTAGTAGGAGTCGGGCCGAATGCAAGCAGTTTTCGGGGGAAATGAGGAATAAAAAACGCCCTCTGTAGCGAGGCAGGAGGTGTTTTGAAATTTTGGGCCGTTTTCTACGAGGCGGTGAGGAGGTCCTGCTTCGGGGGAGCGAATTTGGTGAGCTTGATCCCTTCCACGGCCGCTTTGTATTCCTCAAAGCTTGGGGTTCTGCCGAGGATGGCGGAGAGGACGGCCACCGGAGTGGAGGAAAGGAGGGATTCTCCTTTCTTGCGCTCGGAGTCTTCCACGACGCGGCCCTGGAATAGGCGGGTGGAGGTGGCCATGACGGTGTCGCCTTTGGCGGCCTTTTCCTGGTTGCCCATGCAGAGGTTGCAGCCGGGACGCTCGAGATACATCATATTCTCGTATTCGGTGCGGGCTGCTCCTTTGGGATCGTTGTCGTCGAAGACGAAGCCGGAATACTTCTGCAGGATGTCCCAGTCGCCTTCGGCTTTGAGTTCATCGATGATATTGTAAGTTGGCGCCGCCACGACGAGGGGGGCGTTGAATTTAACCTCGCCATTTTGCGCTTCGAGATTGCGGAGCATTTGGGAGAGGATCTTGAGATCTCCTTTGTGAACCATGCAGGAGCCGACGAAGCCGAGGTCGACTTTCTTGTCGCCGCCGTAGAAGGAAAGCTCGCGGATGGTGTCGTGGGTGTATCGCTTGGAGACGTCATCGTTGTAGACGTCGGGGTCGGCGATCATGGGTTCGACGATCTCGTCGAGGTCGACAACCACTTCGGCGTGGTAGCTGGCGGTGGCATCCGGAGTGAGGGGAGGCTTTTCGCCGGACTGGACTTCAGCAATGCGCTTGTTGGCCTTGTCGACGAGTCCCTGGAGGACGCCGCCTTCGTTGTCCATGCCCTTGTCGATCATGATCTGAATGCGGCCCTTGGCGATCTCGAGAGACTCGATGAGCGTGTCGGGTTGGGAAATACAGATGGAAGCCTTGGCTTTCATTTCGGCAGTCCAGTCAGTGAAGGTGAAGGCCTGGTCGGCAGGAAGGGTACCGAGGTGGACCTCGATGATGCGGCCCTGGAAGACATTGTCGCCGCCGAATTTATCGAGCATCTGCGATTGCGTGGCGTGGACGACGTCACGGAAGTCCATGTGGTCTTTCAGAGTTCCCTTGAAGGTGACTTTGACCGACTCGGGGATTGGCATGCTGGCTTCGCCGGTGGCGAGGGCGAGGGCCACGGTGCCGGAGTCCGCTCCGAAGGCGACTCCTTTTGACATGCGGGTGTGGGAGTCGCCGCCGATGGTGATATCCCAGTCGTCCACGGTGAGGTCGTTGAGGACTTTGTGAATGACATCGGTCATGGCGTGGTAGTCGCCCTCGGGGTCACGTGCGGTGATCATGCCGAACTTATTCATGAAGGACATGAGCTTTGGGATATTAGCTTGGGCTTTCTTGTCCCAAACGGACGCGGTATGGCAGCCGGACTGGTAACCTGCATCAACAACGGGAGAAATGACGGTGGCGGCCATAGCTTCGAGCTCCTGCATCGTCATCAGGCCGGTGGTGTCTTGGGAACCCACGACGTTGACCTCGACTCGGAGGTCGGAGCCGGCGTGCAGAGTGAGGCCTGGGGTGGTGCCGACGGCGTTGCGGTTGAAGATTTTTTCAACAGCAGTGAGGCCTTGCCCTTCGTGGGAGATTTCCTTGGATGGTGCGAAGACGACGGGGGCCTCGGTGCCGAGAGTTGAGGCGGCGAAGCTCTGGAGCTTCTTGCCGAAGACGATGGCATAAGAGCCGCCGGCTTTCATGAACTCCTTCTTTTGAGGAGTGAGGGCTTTGGAGATGTCGATGAGCTCGGTGTCGCCCTGGTAGAGTTTTTTAGTCTTCGTGTTAATGGTGAGGACGGTGCCGGTTTCGACGGAGTAGGTTTGTTCGAGGATGGCTTCGCCTTCGTCGTCCAGAAGGGTGTTGCCTTCGGCGTCTCTCTTTTTGGCCCAGTTCTGCAGATCGAGGCCGATGCCGCCGGTGACATCGACGGTAGTGAGGAAGATGGGGGAAATGCCATTCGTTCCCGCTACGATGGGCGCAAAGTTAACGAAGGGGACGTATTTGCTCGCTTGTTTGCCTGTCCAGAGGGCCACGTTGTTAACGCCGGACATGCGGGAGGAGCCGACGCCCATGGTGCCTTTTTCGGCGATGAGCATGACACTCTTGTCTGGGTGGAGGCGCTTGAGAGCTTCGATTTCCTTTTGGGCGTCCGGAGAGATGAGGCACTTGCCGTGGAGTTCGCGGTCGGAGCGGGAGTGGGCCTGGTTGCCGGGAGAGAGGAGGTCGGTGGAGATATCGCCTTCGCCGGCGATGTAGGTGACGATCTGGATTTCCTCCTGAATCTCGGGAAGCTTGGTGAAGAACTCGGCATTGGCGTAGCTTTCGAGGAGATCCTTGGCGATCGTATTGCCTGCCTTGAAGGCGGCGGCGAGTCGCTCCATATCAGCATCGTAAAGGAAGACCTGGGTTTTGAGGACGTCGGAGGCCTGGGCGGCGATGGAGGCATCTTCGCCAAGGGCGAGGTCGAGAAGAACCTCCATCGACTTGCCGCCCTTCATATGGGAGAGGAGTTCGAAGGCAAAGGTCGGGGAGATCTCTTCAATGACGGAGCTGCCCAGAATGACCTCTTTGAGAAAGGTGGCTTTTTCGACCGCCGCACTCGTGGTGCCGGGCAGGGTGTTGTAGATCAGAAAATTGAGGGAGTCCTCGCGGTGCTCGTTGCCGGAGTCCTTAATCTGCGTGATGATTTCGGCCACCAACTCACCGCTGTCGATGGGTTTGGGGTGTAGTTCTTGATCTTTGCGATCCTCAATTTCTTTGATGTAGTCCGAATACAGGCTCATGATGGCGTGAAGAGTGTAAATTAATGCGCGAAATTTCTGATTTCCCCACGGGTTCGGTGGGTTGCGTAAATTGCGGAGCAGGTTCTAGGCCGGAATGACGGCAAGAAAAACCCCAAATACGTCAAGATTGGAAGATTTTGACTCTCCGAGAGGGGAATAAAGTCCGCAGATACGATTGTTTCGGTAGTGAACAGTCCGCAGAGGAGCGACCATTAAGTCGCCGGCCTCCGACTCTTTATGGGTGGGGGTGCGGTGGAATCGCTTGAGTCGAAAGTCACCAAGGGCAATTCACAGGCTGGCAGATCATCCTACACCGAGCTTGGTTGAGAGGCGGTGAGGGCGCCGCGGCGGCATTCATAAAAAAAGCCCAGCGGGTGAGGCCGGGCTTGTTGAAAATTGTGGGACGGTCCTACTTAAAGCGGTAGTAGCCGTCGGGGTTATACATGAGGTAAACGTCCTTCGGGTTGCGACGGGGAAGGATCATGTAAGGGTTTCCTTTTTCGTCGATGGCAGGAACGAGTCCATCGGGTCTTGAGATGGCCCCAGCCTCGGAGGTGCGGGTCACGGTTACGACCGGCTTTTTGGCATCGGGATTTTTGAGGAGCGAAGTTTCATGGATGCGCTCGACGACATTGTCGACCCACTTGAGTTTTTTGGCGTCGTCACCGAATTCGGTCCAGTCGCCGGACTTGGTCTTGTTATACATCATTTCGATGAATTCGTCGGAGGTGATGCCCATTTTCTGGGAAATGGGATCAGCAAGGCGAGCCCACCATTTCTTCATGTCTTCGTAGTTTTCCTTTTGATCGGTGAGGTTTAAACTTGAGAACATAAAGGTCTGACTGATCTGGTGGTGAAGGATGACAGCATTGGGATAGGCGTATGATTTCTCAGCCAGGGTAGTAATGCAGGCGGCCATGGAGGCGGCGAAGGACTTCACGACAACATAGACGGGAGCTTCCGAGCCTTCCATTGCTTTGAGAATACGGTAGCCGGCCATGACGGATCCGCCGGGTGAGTCATCAATGACGATAAAGATGGGCTTCTCGGGGTCCTTGTTGTTGAAGTAATTGATACGCGTGGTGACTTGGTCCGCTAGCCGAGAAGTGACTGGTCCGTTGAACGGAATACGGCGGTCAGAGACGACGAGGGTGCCATTCTTAAGGAGGGGGTTTGCGAGATACTTCGGAGTGGCATTGGCGTAGTTCTCACGCTTCTCCTTGGCTTCTATCTCGGAGATCTCCGCCTGAAGGGCGCTGGTCTTCAGGGAAGAGGCGGCCTGGAGGGCTTTGACTTCGCTGGCGAGTTTGTCAGCTTCAAGTTTGGCGAGGGAGGCTTCACGGGTGAGCTTTTCCTTTTCCGCCGTGAACTTGGAAATGGCATCGGCAGATTTGGAAGATTCCTTCAGGGTGGCGAGGGCAAGCTTCTCGGTAAGGATTTCTTTTTCGAGTTTCAGGACAGCTAGTTCTGCGCGAAGGTCGTTGGTCTCGTTTTTTGATTTTTCGGCGGCAAGAGCGTTGTGAAGGGTCAACTCCTCCTGATCCTTCCGGGCTTGTTCGAGTTTGGAATTTTTGGGCTTTCCCGGAGCTTTCTTGGCTCCCTCCTTCTTTTTCGCAGGAGCGGCCTCGACTTCTTTTTTCGCGATGGGCGCGTCTTTCTTGGCTGGGACTTTGGCGGGATCGCCGTGGGCGGCCATGGTCAGAATGGCGGCCAGAGTGAGGCTGGTTTTCAACATGGTGGAAATTACGCCTGAAAAGAGACCAATCTACAACTTTTTTGGTCCAGTCTTAATTTCCTGCCCGCTTTGCTTTGCGACGGCGGCTCAGGATGATGAAGAGGAGGATCATCGAGAGGATGAGAATGACAGCGCCGAGGGCAGCGAATTGCTTGGCTTTATCAGCCAGTTTGTCGGATTCGATGAGGGCGTCGGGTGGCGTAGCTTCGGGAGAGTAGGCCAGAACGAAGAACCCGTCCTTCAATGAGGCGCCAGTGAGTTTGTTGAGCTGGAGTTGGAGGGCGTCCTCTTCTTTGAGCTCGCCGGAGATCATGATGCGGGAGATTCCCTCGAAGAAGGCTTCGGGCATTTCCCCCTTGGAGGGAGTGAGGGTTTCCAGGTTGAAGATGAGTTTTCCCGAGGTGAGGAGAGGTTTGGCGGTAAAAGTCCCGTTAATATTATTGTCGCGTCGCTCGATGCTGAGGAGGGAGCAGACAAATTCGGGGAGTTCTTTGGTCGAACTGAGTGGGAAGTGGATTTGGCCGGAGATGAGATCGGGTGTGATTGATTCGATGGAAAGTTGCCCGCGGAAATTCTTGAGGTCGTCGAATTGAGCTACGGCGAGGTTGAGGTCCTCGGCCGAGAGTTCAATTTGGGCGGCGCGTTTGTTTTCAATTTCGTGAGCGAAATGGCGGAGGCGGTTTGAGAGGGAGTTGACGGCCTGTTCACGGCCTTCGAGTTTGAGGATGGGCGTGGGTTTGGCTTCTTCGTCGGTAAATTCCACGAATGAGCTGGTTTGCTTCTTGAGAAAGTAAGCGGCTGACGAGATCAGCACGAGAATGACGAGCCCCATTACAATGAGAATGAGACATCCGGCGAAGGGCGAGCGGGTTGCTTGCTCTTCGGGTTTCTTGGTTTCTTCGTCGGCCACGTCGGGACCATGGGCATGGAATTCTGAAGATTGAACTCTGAACTTTGAAAAATGCGTAGGAGCGGTAGGTTTTTGCTGTGGCGCGGATCATGGTCGGATTATCAGGCGGGGTGGATTCCTCGGCGGCGGCAGCTTTGCTCATCGAGCAAGGACACGAAGTCGTGGGCGGCTATATGAAGAACTGGATCAATGAGGAAGGGCTGCCGGGAGATTGTCCCTGGGAAAGTGATCTGGATGATGCCCACGCGGTTGCGAAGGCATTGGGGATTGAGTTTCGCGTGGTGGATTTGATCGACCAATATCGTGAGCGGATTGTGGATTACCTGCTGGAGGGATATCGCGAGGGAATTACGCCGAACCCGGATGTGATGTGCAATCGGGAGATGAAATTCGGAGTCTTCCTCGACTATGCGTTGAAGCAGGGATTTGAAGCAGTGGGAACAGGGCACTACGTGCGCCGAAGGGTGCGCAAGGATGGCTCGGCGGATTTGTTGCGGGGGGCTGACCCGAATAAGGACCAGTCGTATTTTCTGGCAATGATGACGCAGCTTCAGGCAAAGCACGCGCGTTTTCCGGCGGGCGAAATGCTTAAGCCGGAGGTGCGTGAGGTGGCGCGTCGGTTCAATCTGCCGACGGCGGAAAAGAAAGACAGCCAGGGGATTTGTTTTATCGGGAACATCAAAATGAGTGATTTTCTGCGGCATTACGTTCCGGATTCACCGGGCGAGATTGTTGATCCCGATGGCAGGGTGATGGGACGGCATGATGGGTTGCATTTATACACCATGGGTCAGCGGAAAGGACATGGCGTGGCGTCACCACGGGAGGGGATGGCTTATGTCGTGGTGGGGAAGATTCCGGAGAAAAACCAACTCGTGGTGGGTTGGGATGAGATAACGACGTCGGGGCTCTACACTTCGAAGTGCACCGTGGGTTCGCTGTCGTGGTTAGGCGAAGCTGTGACGGAGGGGAGGGTTGAAGCGCAGCCACGTTATCGAGCGAAGGGAGAAATTGTCACGGTGCAGCAGACCGACGAAGGGAAACTCGAGGTGGAATTTGCGCGGCCACAACGGGCGCTGACGCCGGGACAGATTTGTGCATTTTATGAAGGCGGTCGCTTGCTGGGCGGTGGTGTTTTTGAGCGGGTGGGTGATCCTACTTTGTAGGCTCTTTGAGAGTCTCGGGATACTTGGCGCGCCAGAGTTTCACTGCATTCTCGATCTGCTTGGTTTGGCGGGTCGGTGAGAGTTCCCAGGTCAGAGGCATCTCGGGTTTGAAGTGCTTGAGAAGTTGGTCGTATGGCAGGCTGCCGGTGAGGGGGACGCGGTGATCGCGGTCGGGCCATTGCACGTCGTGCAGGTGGGCGCCAATGAGATAGGGTTCCATTTTGGCTAGCCATTGGTCGTGATCGAGGAGGCCCAGATTGTGCTTTAGGCCAACGTGGCCAAAGTCGTGCCAGTAGCCGATTTGCGGGCAGTCCGCGAAGTGTTCTTGAAGAGCGACCATTTCTCTTTCGTCGGGGACGTCTTCGTATTTGGACCGTGACTCGACGGCGAGAACGACACCGGCTTGCTTGGCTGGTTCGATGAGGCGTTCGAGAACATCGATGGCACGTTTGTAATACCTGGGGCCGTTTTTTTCACGTTTTCGAACTGCGGCGAGTTTGTCGTCGGCGTAATCATCGGAGAGTTGCTCTCCGTTCTTGAGTTTTTTAGTGAGCAGCTTGGTCCAATCCCGATGGGGCATGTTGGGGATGGAACCCATGTGCAGAACGACATAGCTGGCGTTGAAGCGTTTGGCCATTTCGAGGGTCTTGAGCGTTTCACTGTAGGCGCGGGAGCGCTCCGGCGGGTGGTCGGAGGAGTATTGATACGCGTCGGGCGCATCGATCATGATCTCGGTGGGCGAGGGAAAGTAATTGTGCACGCCAACACAATTAAAACGACCGGCATCGAAGGCCCGCTGGATCCCTGGGAGCTTGGCCACCGTCATGCCGTGGGAAAGTTCCATGGTGTCGAAACCCAGTTCGAGGATTTCGTTGATCATGTGCTCGCCATCCGTGTGGCGGGCGTTGTTCCAGCAGGTTGAGAATGCGAGCATGTTCTATATCGACGAATGAACGATTGGGACTGGGAGTGCGAGAGTCGGGTTGGGTTTCGGGCTTTCCGGAGGGCTATTGGGTTTCCACGATGCAGTAGAAGGCTCCGGTTTCTCCTTTTTCGGAAATGAAGACAGGAGCAAGGGCGTGAGAGCCTTTGGTGAGTTTGGTTGTGAAGCTAATGACGGCGTCTTTTTCACCGACCGGTTTGGAGGCGATTTCCTTGCCGTTGATACGGAGAGAGGCGGTGGTCATCTTGAGAGAGACCCCATCGTTAACGCGGAAGGCTTTGGAGGCTCCGGGGACATCTTTGCCCGGAGGAAGTGAGGCGATGATGGGGTGGTTGGCTTCGGTGGGCCAGCGACGGAGAGAGACTTTGTAGGTTCCCTCCTTGAGAACCTTGACCGCCCAGTGACCACCGAACTGTCTTGTCTGTGCCCCCTGGCCTCTGCGGATGTGGCCTTGGTTCCACGGTGGGGAAATATTGAGCCAATCGTGCGCGGTCATGGTGACAGACGGGTGGTCGGGATGGCCTAGATAGATTTCGGTAGTCTGTGCGAAGGTCGGCTCAAGCTCGGACCACCAAGCGTCGTAAAAGGCTCGCATTTTTTTGACCTGGTTTGGCTTGTTCTTGGCGAGGTCTTTTTTCTGACCAGGATCGGCTTTGATGTCGTAGAGTTCCTTGCCATTGATGAGTCGGTATTGCTGGGACATCACGGCGGATTTACGCCATTTGACGGGGTCCACAACACGCTGGGAATCGGTGACAAGGTAGCGGTCGGGCCACTCGGCGCTCGCATCAGAATCGAAGAGGTTCTTGAGTGAAAGACCATCGAATTTGACATCGCCTTTGTTGGAGACTTCGCAGACGTCGAGAAGGGTGGGGACGAGATCGACGGCGTGGGAAAGGGTGTCGATCTTGCGGTGTTGGTTGAGTCCGGCAGCGGGCCAATGAACGAACATGGGGACCCGGTGTCCTCCGTCGTATTCCGATCCTTTTCCGCCTCTCATGCCCGCGTTAAAGATGTTGCGGCCGGTGGCGGTTCCGTTGTCGGTGGTGAAGATGAAGATGGTGTTCTCTTCGATGCCTAGTTCTTTGATGAGCTTGCGGGTTTTGCCGACGTTCTCGTCGATGTTGGTAATCATACCGAAAAAGGCCGCGATCTTGTCCTCCTGGTCTTTGTAGAGATCGAGATACTTTTGTGGGCAATGAAGCGGGCCGTGTGGCGCGTTGAGGGAAATGTATGCCAGGAAGGGCTTTTTCGCTGCGGCGTTTGTCTTGATGAAGTCGTTGGCCTTGTTGAAGAAAACGTCGGTGCAGAATCCCTTGGCGGGAACGATCTTGCCATTGTGGAAGTAGTTTCCGTCGAAGTAGGAGTTGTCCCAGAGGTCGGGAGTTTGTCCCACGCCGCCGCCGCCGTGGCGGTAGACTTCCGTGAAGCCGCGATCTTCGGGGCGGTATGGGTAGTTGTCGCCGAGATGCCATTTGCCGAACATGCCGGTGGCGTAGTCGGAGGAGAAATGTTGCCCGAGGGTGACTTCGTTTTCACGAATCATCGAGCGGCCCTGAATGGTGTGCCAGACGCCGGTGCGGTTGGTCCAGTGACCGGTGAGAAGCGCGGCACGGGTCGGCGAGCAGGTCGGAGCAACGTGGTAGTCGGTGAGGACGGTTGATTCGTCGTGGAGCTTGTCAATGTGGGGCGTCTTGATGACAGGATTGCCGTGGCAGCCGAGATCGCCGTAGCCTTGGTCATCGGTGATGACGATGACGATGTTGGGTTTCTGACTAAAAGCCAGAGACGTGGAGAGGGTGAGCAAAAGAGTGGTGAGACGCATAAGGATGACGGACTGATTATTGAGAAGTAAGATAGGTGGCAATCGGCAGAGCGGGGATCATGATAAGTGCGAGGATGATGGCAAGACGAGAACACCGAAATTGATCAAAGATAACCTGCGTGAGCAGGATCGCAACGAGGGTGAAGGCGGGGAGTCGGACGAGGTAGAAGGAGAAATTGTCATCCTGAATCGAGTCGCCGAGAGGGATGCCGCCGAGCCATTTCCAGCCGAAAGTGAGGAGGTAGATCGCGAGTCCGAGGTAGAGGAATCGGTCGGGTCGGCGATAAAGGGAGGGTGCGGCCATCTGGTGGCGCTATTGAAATAGGAGAATTGAAAATTGAAAGATGAGATTTGAAGAGAGAGATTCGGTGCAGATGAAATTGGATCGCAATTTATTGATTACCGTCCTGATGGGCGGTCCGGGAGCGGAACGGGATGTTTCTCTCGCCTCGGGGAAGGCTGTCCTGAAAGCGCTTACGGATCAGGGATATCAGGCGGTGGGCGTCGAAGCGGTTGATGAAACGCCGGAGATTCCGGAAGGGACGGGTTTGGTGTTTAATGTTATCCACGGGACTTTTGGAGAGGACGGGGGACTGCAGCGCTATCTGGAGGGATTGAAAATTCCCTACACTGGAGCGGGGACGGAGACGAGTGAAGTCGCTTTTGACAAGGATCTGAGCAAGCAGCGTTTTGTGGCGGAAAATGTCCCGACGCCTGCTTCGGAGATGGTCGATTGCTCGGAAGGAGTTCGTTTGCCGAAAATGCCGGTGCCATTTGTGGTCAAGCCGCCCCGGGAGGGTTCGAGCGTGGGGATTCGGGTCGTGAAGACCGAGGAAGAGGCTCTTGCTGCGATGGAGTATGCCGCGGAATTCGACAAACATCTTCTCGTGGAGGAATTTGTGGAGGGTCGGGAATTGACCGTGGCGGTGATCGACGGGGAGGTGTTTCCGGTGGTGGAGATCATTCCTCCGGACGGAGAGTGGTATGATATGGCGACGAAATACCCGTGGTTGAGCGGGAAATCGGGTGGAAGCCAGTATGTTTGTCCGGCGGTTCTGACGCCCGAGGAAGAGGGCATTGTGAAGGCTGCCGCGAAGAAAGCTTACGATGCGCTGGGAATTGAGGTTTACTCGCGGGTGGATGTGTTGTTAAATTCGTTAGGAGATCCTTACGTCTTAGAAGCCAATACTATCCCCGGAATGACCGAAACCAGCCTTTTACCAATGTCTGGGGAGGAAGCGGGTCTTTCATTTGGCGAACTTTGCGTAAGGATTGCCGAGATTTCTCTCGGCGCCCGAACCTAAAGTAGACCCCATGTTTCAACGCCGCACATCGAGACGCCGCAACCGCGAATCGCGTGACCGTATGCTTGCCCTGAAGGTGCAATCACCGCGGATTCTGTTCTTCGACTTCCTTAAGCTGGGAGGGAGGTTCATGAAATTTGGTTTGATCTTGACGACGGTGATGGCACTGGCCTTTGTCGCCCGTCTTGGCTGGGAAGAGCTTTTCGTGAAAAACACCGAGGAGTTCGGTATCAAGGAGGTGCCCCTGACTGATTTCGAGGGCGAGGCTCCGCGGTTTTTAACCCACAGCCGGATCGTGGTCACCACGGGTTTGGACTTGGATGCCAGTATTTTTGCCCTCGATACCAACGAGTTGGAGGAAACCTTGAGAAATCTTCCCGAGACCACCGAGGCGCGCGTGACCCGGCGACTGCCGGGGACTTTAAAAATCGAGGTGAGTGAGCGGACTCCGGTCGCTTGGTTGGATTGTGATCAACTCGGCATCGTGCAGCGCGATCGCGCGGCGGGCTTGTTGATCGATGAAGCCGGGGTGCCATTCAAATGTGCTTCACAGACTCTCTGGAATTTTGCGGAGCGACTGCCGGTGATTCGTGTTTTGCGAGCCGAGGATCACGAGATCATGGAAGGTCAGGAGATCAAACACGAGGGACTGCAATACGCCTTGGATCTGGTGAACCTGGCCTCCGCTTCCATGGAGGGTTTCGAGCGTCCGGCCTGGGTCATTGTGAAGGACGAGATTACCCTCGAAATGATGACCCTTGGAAAAACGATTGTCACTCTCTCTTATTACGAGCAGGAACATCAACTCCAAAAGCTTACCAAGCTTATTGGCCATGCCCGGGCCAAGGGCAGGGAGTTGAAATCAGTAAACCTCATTCCGGATAGATTCGTTCCCGTCACATATCGGGATGAGCTCTAAGTTGAAATCGAACAATGGCGCGTTCAAAAATTCATGTAGGTCTGGAGATTGGTTCGACCAAGACCGTGATGGTGGTGGCGGAGATCAAACCGGATGAATCAGCGAAAATTCTCGGTTTGGGCGAGACCCGCTCCGCCGGAGTGCGGAAAGGAGAAATTGCCGATTACAAGCAAGTGAGAGCCTGCGTAAAAGCGGCCTTGCTTGCGGCGGAAGATGTCAGTGACGTTGTCATCAAGAGTGTTTTTCTTGCGGTGACGGGGAGTCACATCGAGGGTGTCAATAACACGGGAACCTTTCGTCTTCCCGACGACGAACAAGAGGTGGATCGCAGCCACTTGGATGAGGTCCGGGAAATCGCCCGCGACATCGCGATCGCGAGTGATCATGTTTATCTTCATCATCTTTCGCGGCATTACACTCTCGACGGCCAAACGCACACCACGCAGCCCTATGGATTGCTGGGACGGACTCTCGATGCGGACTATCACATTGTTCACGGCGTACGGACCCGCATTCAAAACAGCATTAAATGCGTGCGGGAGATTCCTCTTGAAGTCGATGATGTTGTCTTTGCCCCCATTGCTTCGGCCCAGATTTGTTTGAATGCCGAGCGCAAGCAGGACGGCGCCCTCGTGATCGATATCGGAGGAGAGGCGACCGACTATGTTCTTTATCTCGACGGCTCGATTGCGGCTTCGGGTTGTGTTCCGGTTGGGGGGAATCACGTCAGCAATGACATTCACCTCGTGACGCATATTCCATTTACTAAAGCCGAGAAAGTGAAGATCGCCGAAGGGCATGCCTCCGCTGACCCCGCGCACTCGGTGGGCGTGGTGAAAGTTGATGACGAGCAAGGCGCGCCCGCTGTGGAAATTAAGCGTCAATTGCTCAACGATGTGATTCGCGGGCGTCTGGAAGAGACTTTTGAGATTGTCCTGGAGCGCCTTCCCAAAGGCGCGCTTAATCAAGTGGGAACGGGAGTCTTTCTCACCGGGGGAACGAGTCAGATGCGTGGTATTGGTGAACTTGCCTCAGAGGTCTTTGGCATCCCCGCTTATAAGCCGGAACAACCCGATGTTAGCGGCGTGCATGCCTACTTCAAAGACCCTCAATACGCCACCGCTCTCGGCCTAATCCGCTACGCTCAAATTCTTGACGAGGAAAAAGGCGAAGCCAAAAGCGGAGTCGTCAAAGGCGTCATCAAAAGCCTTTGGCCGTTTTAGGGAAAACGAGTGCGTGGCAGAGGCTTGCAGTTGAGACGGCGCATTTCCCCCGAAGACCTCAGGCGGAGGGATTCCAGAGGGGGGATGGAATCGTAAGGAGTAGCAGTCCCGGGATATTCTTCACATCGGGAGGCTAGACATTTCGGTCGTGGTCGGCAACAAGTCCGGCATGAAGAAATTTTTCTCTCTGGAGGCGAGTAATCACAAACCGGCCCGCCTTGCCGATAAGATCAAATCGGAGGTGCGTAAATACCTCAAGCGGGAGCGGAGCAAGGAATTGCCCGAGGGCGTGGATTTCTGGGATTTCGGCTGCCGACAGGGGGAAAGTGCTGAAAATGCCCAATCCTTGCATGAAAAGGAGATTGGGAAGGCGATCGATCAGGCCTTGTTAGCGGAATGGAAGGGTATTTACCTCGAGATTCTGGCGAAACCGGGGGTTCGGACGAAGCGGGAGCGCTAAAATGACGCAATATCCCCTTTTTTCGCGATTAAAGAGAGATCATTTCCGAAATGGCTGAAATCAAAGGTCTTTGTCTTCTTGATTTTCGGGGGTGTTGTCTGTGGAGCGCAAAATTAAGCTATTTTGTCACGACAAGCCCTCCGATCGAGGGCTGGTTTTAGCTCGTAAAGCCTTAATTTTGCCGGTCTCTCAAACTTTGTGAAATTTTTCACAAATAGAGCTTGTGAAAAATTTCACAAGCTCCTAAAATTCGCTCAGCGATGGCTAATTTCTTTCCTCGTTGGGCAAATTTAATGCCGCTGAAAATTGCGGTTTGCCTCGGAGCAGTCGGTGCTGGTGTGGTAGCGGGTATTACTTATTATGCTACGCCGAAGGCGCAGCGTGTGGGATATCAACCTACCCAGCCGATCCATTATGATCACAATCTTCACGCGAATCAGCTCGGTATGGACTGCCGATACTGCCATAGCTTTGTGGAGCATTCCGGGCATGCCAATGTGCCGACGGCAAATACGTGCTGGAATTGTCACAGCAGCATTAAGAAAGGCTCGCCAAAGTTAGCCGGACTTCGTGCTGCCATGGCGGTCGACGAAAACCACGCTCCTCTTCAGGATGCCGATGGCAATGCTGTTGAGGGTAAGCCGATCAAGTGGGTTCGGGTGCACAAGTCCCCTGATTACGTCTACTTCAACCATTCCGCACACCTGAACCGGGGAATTTCCTGTCAGAGCTGCCACGGAGACGTGCACAAGATGGAAAAGGTCTATCAGGCCGAGAGTCACTCGATGGGTTGGTGTCTCGACTGTCACCGCAATCCTGAGGAGCACGTCCGTCCGCTCGAAGAGGTCTATAATCTTGATTACGATCCCGCCGAATATCTCGAAGAGAACGACGTAAGAGATCTGGATAACAATCGGATCACCGAGCCCGAAGAATTTGGCAAGTTCCTTGTCGCCCACTGGGGCATTCAGCCCAAAGAGTCCTGTGCGACTTGTCACCGTTAATTTGAAACCCTGAGATGAGTAAACGCGTCTGGAATCCACCAGTAGCTCCACACGAGAGCGACTCTGTCACTGCTTGGCGTAGTGTTGGAGAAAAAGAAGGATCACTAAATTTCCGCAATCTTCTCGAGCGTGAATTCCCGGCAGGGGATACCTTGACCGAAGAGGAGCAAAATGTTTCCCGTCGGAACTTCACCAAACTCATGGGGGCCTCGACCGCTCTGGCTGGTCTTGGGTTGGCGGCTTGCCGTCGTCCCGAAAGTTACATCGTCCCTTATAAGAAGGCCCCAGAGTGGATCATCCCTGGAAAGCCACTTTTCTATGCCTCGGCTCACCCGCAAGTCGGAGGGGCTGTGCCTTTGGTGGTGACGACGTACGAAGGTCGTCCGACCAAGATTGAAACCAACACTGATCATCCCGACGGGAACGGCACCAATGCCTTCACTCAGGCTTCGGTCCTCGATCTCTATTCACCGACTCGCTCACAGAAGGTCATCAAAGGCGGCCAAGTCGCAACCAAGGGCGAGTTGAAAGATGCCCTTGCCGCTCTCGATCTCTCGAAGACCGCGTTGGTTTTCGGAGAAGATGATTCACCAACTCGCAACCGCCTCGCCAAGCAATTTGCGGAGAAAGGTGCGACTTTGATTTCTTACGAGCCGCTTTCGCCGAAGTCTCACAAAAGGGGAACGACTCAGGTGATCGATTTTGCCGGTGCAGATCGCATTCTCTCGCTCGACTGCGACTTCCTGGGAAATGACACTGTCGGCAATGGATGCGAGTTTTCGCGCCGTCGTCAGGGAGGTAATGAAAACTACGATCAGGAAGGTGATGTCGATCCTGAAAAGATGAATCGCCTTTATCAGGTGGAGACGCAATTCAGTCTCACCGGAGGAATGGCCGATCACCGTTTGCGGGTGGCCCCTAGTCGCGTCGCCATGGTGGCTGCCGAAATCGCGAGATCGTTTGGAATCGCCGTGGGTAACCCTCCAGATGAAGAGGAAAAGGCTGCTCTTTTTCCAGGCGGATCAGCGGATCTCTTTGATCAATGGATCGGTGCTTGTGCGGCTGACTTGACCGTTGCTGGTTCTGGTGCCTTGGTCGTAGCTGGATCGCGTCAGACCAAGGAAGTTCACGATCTCGCGGCCGCAATCAATGCCAAGCTTGGCGCGGCCGCGGTCAAGACGGTGAAGACTGACCTGGGGCAGTACGGCTCTCTTGCTGACCTCTCCGCCAAGTTAGAAGGTGGCGACGTTGAAAACGTTATTCTGATGACGCCTGCCGATCCGGTCTTCGATGCCGATGGATTTGCCGAGGTGTTTGGGAAGGCCCAAACAACCATTCACTGGGGCCTTCGCAACAATGCTACGGCGTGGGCTTGCGACTGGCATGTTCCGGCAGCGCATTATCTCGAAAGTTGGGGGGACGCCCGCAGCAAGAGGGGTGTATACACCTTGATCCAACCGATGATTCTTCCGCTATACGGAGGTGTTTCCGAATTGGAGTTTCTCCACGTTCTCGGCGGAGGTGAGTTTGCAAAAGGTGATTTCTCTCCGGCAATGGGAGAAGTGAAGACGACCTTCGGGGAGTTAACTGGCAAGTCTGATTCTGAGACATGGGGCGAGGCCTTGAGAGAGGGCTTTGTAGCCGACACCTCATACGAAAGCGCTGAAACCCCCAGCGTAGATTTGGTCAACGCTCAATTGCCCGCAGCACCGTCGCCAACAGCGCTTGAACTAGTTTTCTCGACCGATGCCTCCGTTTACGATGGGCGCTATATCGAGAATGCCTGGCTTCAGGAGGCACCCGACCCAATCACGAAGTTGACTTGGGATAATGCGGCTCAAGTTTCCCCACAGACGGCCAAAGATCTCGGTCTCTACGATAAGATTATCAAGTTGGAAACCAAGACGGCTGAGGAAGCTCACATTGGAGAGGGGGAAAATGCCCGCGCTCCCATGATCACCATTGAGGTGGGCAACAGAAAGCTCACCGTGCCCGTTTTGATTGCGTTTGGTCATGCCGACAATGCCCTGACTCTCCCGGTAGGATACGGTCAAGCTGCCGACGATGATCGTGCCGGTGTCAACAAGCTTGATCCGGATGCCGCGGTTGTCGGGCACGTCGGGGTGAACACCGGATTTAATACCTATTTGTTGCGTTCCGCCGAGACTCCTTACTTCGCTACCGGTGTGAAGGTTTCCGAAACGGGCGAGACATACAAGGTGGCCCTGACCCAAGAGCACCATTCGATGTATGGTCGCGCTCTGGCGCGGGAGATCTCCACCGATGATGTGTCCGGAAAAGGGGACTACAAAGCGCAGCTTGAAAAGGTTAAAAAGCAGGGAATCGATTCTCACGTTCCTCCTAATATTTCGCTCTATGATCCGAAGGGCGGGATTTGGTCAAAGTCGGATATGGCCAAGAAGACCCACCTTTCCGATGAAGTCCATCAGTGGGGAATGGCGATCGACCTAAATACCTGCACAGGATGTAATGCATGTTTAATTGCCTGCCAGGCCGAGAATAATATTCCGGTTGTGGGCAAAGACCAAGTCGCGATGGGTCGCGAGATGCACTGGATCCGTATGGATCGCTACTTTGCCTCTCAGGAATACGAATACAGCGGCGGTCACAAGGTCAAGGACAAGGAAGGCAACAAGATTGCTAATCCTGACTGGGTTACGCAGAATCCCGAATCGATTCCGCAACCGGTTTCCTGCGTGCAGTGCGAGATGGCCCCCTGCGAGACAGTTTGTCCGGTGAATGCCACGGTCCACACCGAGGACGGCATCAACTCGATGGCCTACAACCGTTGTATCGGAACGCGTTACTGCGCCAACAACTGCCCATACAAGGCCCGTCGTTTCAACTTCTTTGACTACAACAAGCGCAACCCGCTGATCAAAGGTAACCTCTACAAGGGGCCTTTCGGTGAAAAGCAAGTGGGGGAAGCACCGCATCTCCAGAGAAACCCCAACGTGTCTGTTCGGATGCGTGGTGTGATGGAGAAATGCACCTACTGTGTGCAGCGTCTTGAGTCCGCCAAGATCAAGCAGAAGCAGCAGCACAAGCAGAAAGTTGCGAGAGCCGGCCTTCATTCCGCCAAGGTCGAGATTGACCCGAAGAAGGATCTTCGTGTTCCTACCGACAGCATCCAAGTGGCCTGCCAATCAGCCTGTCCGAACGGGGGGATTTCCTTTGGAAACTTGCTCGATGAGGATTCACAAGTTGTCCGAGCGAAGGGCAACGAGCTTGATTCAATTAAGATCCTGAAAGGCGATAATTATAAGAAGATTGAAGGCAGCAAGCGCAACTACGACTTGCTCAACTACGTCAATACCCGTCCGCGCACGAGCTACCTGGCCCGTGTGAAGAATCCGAATTCGAAAATGCCCGATGCGAAATTCCTCGGTCAGGCAACGATCAACATTCACTAATCTCTGAGAATCTATTCCTGCGACTGAACCTATGTCCGAAGCGACCACACAGTCTGAAAACAACGCGCCCGAGGTGAAGATCCCGGTGCTTGAGCGTGAGAAGTTGATTCTCAACGAGCGTTCATACCACTGGATCACCGAACGGATCTGCGGAGTGATTGAAAACCGCCAGCCCTTCCTTTGGTGGATCCTGTTCATCCCCAGTGCCCTCATTGCTCTCATCGGAGTGGTTGGCGGCCTGACTTACCTCGTTTCGACCGGGGTAGGGGTATGGGGAAACACCAACCGTGTGATGTGGGGATGGCCTATCGTGAACTTCGTTTTCTGGATTGGTATTGGTCACGCCGGAACACTGATCTCGGCGATTCTTTTCCTGACCCGCCAAAATTGGCGAACCTCGATTAACCGCGCGGCTGAAGCAATGACGATCTTCGCGGTGATGTGTGCCGGTATTTTCCCGGCCTTCCACGTTGGTCGTGTCTGGATGGCCTGGTTCCTCGCTCCGATCCCGAATTCCAACGCGATCTGGCAGAACTTCAAATCGCCTCTTCTTTGGGACGTTTTCGCGGTGTCGACTTACTTTACCGTGTCATTGATCTTCTGGTTTCTCGGCATGGTTCCCGACCTCGCGACTATTCGCGATCGTTGCAAGCCCGGCATCCGCAAGTTTATGTACGGCTTGTTCTCCCTCGGCTGGCGCGGTGGAAACCGCCAATGGAGCCACTACGAGATGGCCTACCTTCTTCTCGCTGCTCTTTCCACTCCTCTGGTGCTCTCAGTTCACTCGGTCGTTTCGTTCGACTTCGCAACCTCCGTGGTTCCCGGGTGGCACACCACCATCTTCCCGCCCTACTTCGTGGCGGGTGCGATCTTTGGTGGATTTGCCATGGTGCTCACGATCATGATTCCAGCCCGCGCCATTTATGGTCTGCACGACATGATCACGATGAAGCATATCGATAACATGGCCAAGATCATCCTCCTGACCGGGACGATCGTGGGTTATGCTTACTTGATGGAGCTCTTCATCGCCTTTTATTCCGGAGCAAAATACGAGGGCGCGGCCTTCCTCTACCGAATCGACGGGCCGTACTGGTGGGCCTACTACGCCATGATGAGCTGTAACGTGCTCTCGCCCCAAATCTTCTGGTTTAAGAAGATGCGAGAAAACCTCTGGGTCGTCATGATCGTCGCGATGTGTGTGAACATCGGAATGTGGTTCGAGCGTTTCGTGATCATTGTCACCACTCTGGCCCGCATGTGGCTGCCGGGTGACTGGAAGACCTACAGCCCGAGTGACGTTGATGTCCTGACCTTTGTTGGAACGATCGGCATGTTCCTCGCCCTCTTCCTTCTCTTCCTCCGATTCCTCCCATGTATTAACATTGCCGAGGTCAAGTGGACTCTCAAAGAGAGTGATGCTCATGACGACGACAAAAAGGCCCATCCTGACGACGGCGTCGAAGTTATCGAAGCCTACCAATACGAAATTCACGAAAACCCCGACGGTGCTGCCATTGAGGCTGGTCGCGAGGTGAAACCAGCTGCAGAAAACGCATGAGCACGAAAGTCCGCAGAGTCTACGGCTACCTAGCCGAATTCAAAAACGCCTCGCAGCTTTACAAGGCTGCCGAGAAAGTCCGCGATGCCGGGTTTAAGAAGTGGGATTGTTACACTCCTTATCCGGTTCATGGCCTCGACGATGCCATGGGTGTAAAGCGTTCAATTCTTCCTTACTTTGTCTTCGTCGGAGGTCTCACCGGTTTCATCACCGCGATCATCCTGGCATACGGCACGCAGGTCGGACTGTACCCCACCATTGTGCAGGGTAAGCCCGCAAATATCCACACCATCTCGGCCTTTTTCCCGGTGATGTTCGAGCTGACCATTCTTTTGTCTGGTTTCACGGTGCTTTTCGGCCTTCTTGCCCTGATCGGTCTGCCACGCTGGAATCACCCCATCTTCTCGAGCAAGCAATTCTCGCGGGTGACCGACGACAAATTCTTCATCGCCATCGAGGCGCGTGACGCCAAGTTCTCTGCTGAGGCAACGAAGTCACTTCTCGACGAAATCGGCGGCGCTAACATCGAACTTGTGGAGGACGATTCAGAGTAACCCATGAAATACTTTTTCTTAGCTTACCTTGCTGTGGCACTCCTCGTCGTTGGAGTGTTGGGTTTCCGTGGTGACAAGTTTTCTCAGGCACCTCTCGAGGTTTTTCCAGACATGGATAATCAGGATAAGTTAAAAGGGCAGATGCCCTCCGGCTTCTTTGCTGATGGGGTGGGATCTCGCAAGCCAGTCATGGGCACGGTTCCCCGTGGCGCTGACAGCGGTGTTCTGCCGATCGAATTCGGAGCAGGTCGCACCGGTTACTACTTCACCGGAGCACTTGGCGATAAATTCGGCAATGGCATGCCCGAGGAGCTTAAGCTCGAGAGCGCAGAGGACAGCCGGGCGCTTCTCACCCGCGGTAAAGAAATGTATGATGTTAATTGCGCGATCTGCCACGGCGAGTCCGGAAACGGAAAAGGCGTCATCAACCAATTCGAAGGCGCGATGAAGGGCAATATTGCCAATCTTCTCACTGATTCCTTTAAGCAAGTCGCTGCTCCCGACGGTTACATATACGAGGTTATCTCAAACGGCAAAGGCCTGATGGGTGGCTACAAACACAATCTTCCCGTGCGGGATCGATGGGCCATCGTGGCTTATCTCCGCGCTCTTCAGGCATCCGCCAAATAATTTTTCAAATCAGCTGATCGAGACATGGCACACCAAGTCACATCCAAAGACATCCCGACCGACGGCGAGCATCTTGAGAAAAGCAAAATCGCTCTTCTCCAGACCATCACCGGTGGAATTGCGGCTGTCGGGCTCGTTGCGAGTATCGCATTTTTATTCTTCGGTGGCGGTGAAAACGGCACGAAGTTGCACGGATCCTATTCCTTTTCCTGGCTCCTCGCGGTCTTCTTTGTCCTGACGATCGCCATGGGCGGTTGCTTCTGGACCTTCCTCCACAATCTCTCGAATTCAGGGTGGGGGACTTCGGTTCGCCGACTCATGGAGAACTTGGGCTTTGTTTTCCCATTCCTGGCGCTTTTCGCTATTCCTTTCCTCTTCCCCGGCGTGCAGCAGTATCTCTGGGAGTGGATGACTTCATTCAAGGCTGCCGTGGGAGCTCACCCGGGGATGTCTTCGAGTGATGCCCTCATGCATAGCGAAAACATGCATGACCATCTTCTTGCGAAGAAAACCTTTTATCTCAGCCCAGGATTCTGGCTGGCCCGTTTTTTCCTGTTCTTTGGTCTTCTTGGATTTTTCATCTGGTTCGTGCGTGGTTTTTCCATCAAGCAGGATACCGATCCCAATCCCGGCACCAAGAATCTCTTCGCAGCCCGCAAGCATTCTTCGTGGTCAATGATCGTTTTTGGGGTGACCTTGACCTTCCTCGCCATCGACTGGGTAATGGCTCTCGATTATTCATGGTTCTCCACCATGTTCGGGGTATACGTCTTCGCCGGATCAGCTCTCAGCAGTATGGCCGTTCTCATATTGACCGCGCTTCTGCTTCAAAAATTCGGTTACCTCAAGAAGGTTGTCACCGAGGAGCACTTCCATATCATGGGTAAGCTCACCTTCGCCTTCACGGTGTTCTGGGCCTACGTGTCCTTCTCCCAGTTCTTCTTATACTGGTATGCCAATATCCCGGAGGAAACACGCTACTTCATCCTGCGAAATACCGGAAACTGGAATGTTCTTAGTATCGGTCTGGTCTTCCTGCACTTTGCCCTGCCATTCCTCGTGCTCCTTCGTTCCGATGTGAAGAAGAAGCCCAAGTTCATGATCATTCTCTGCATCTACATTCTCGTGGTGCACTTTGCTGACGTCTATCATATGATTATCCCGGAACGTGGACCCTCGGTGGGTCTGGTCGTGGAACATCAGGCTGAACTCTGGCTCAATCATTCCTTCTGGGGAGATTTCCTCGCTCTGGTAATTGTCCTCTCCGGATTCGTCTTCTTCTTCCTCCGCAATTTAACCTCCGCTGCTCTCTACCCGAATCGCGATCCCCGCATTCTGGAGTCAGCCAACCTTCATAATTAGTCATGGATCATACCCGCGATAATCCGCTCAAGCGATTCGCTGCCTTTTGGATAGCGGCTCTCCTCATTGCGAGCTTTGCCATTGCCTGCGTCATTTTTCGTCCAATGACCCACGGAGATGTCACTACTAACTATGACGTGAAGTCTGAAGCCCGGATCGAGCTCGTGTCCGAAGCCCGCGCTGCGCAGGAAGCCGCTCTCAACACGGCCGCCCTTGAGAAAGCGATCACCGAACCATCTGATAATCTTCACAAGCAGGTTCCCACGCCTGGTTCCAAGCCACTCGTTGCACCCGCACCCGCGGAAACTCCCAAGGAGGACGAAAAACCTGCCCCCGCAGAATAAGGAGCACCACTAACTACTTTTCTTTTCATGGCCGAGACTACTTCCAATGCCGATTCCCTCGATGTCGACCTGCGTGCGGCGATCGACCGTTCGCTGCGTCATCCCGTGATGTTCTTTTTTTCGAGCGGTGCCGTTTGGCTCGCCCTCTCAATCGTCCTTGGATTGATTGCTTCTGCAAAAAAGCACGCGCCCGATTTCCTTAATTGCTTTTCCTTTTTGGATGCCGGAAAGATCGATGCCGCTCATATGAGCACCCTGACTTATGGATGGGGAGCCCAGGCTGCCTTCGGAATGCTTATTTGGCTGATGTCCCGCCTTTCCCGCAAAGAATGCACCGCCTCGGGAGTTATTCTCGTTGCCGGGCACATATGGAATGCTGCCGTAGCCTACGGAGTTCTTTGTATCATGGGTTCCGGATCCCTGGGGCCGTGGTTCGAGAGTTCCGGAGTTGCCGGGATGGAATTTCCAGGCGGGGTATGGGTTGTTCTTTTGGTCAGCTTCATCATGATCTCGATCTGGTCCCTGATTCAGTTTCAAGTTCGTGATGCCGGCCACGTTTATGTCAGCCAGTGGTATCTCCTCGCAGCGATGCTTTGGCTCCCATGGATCATGGTAACGGCATGGCTCTTTGTCTTTGTCTTTGACGGAAGTCCCCTGATGGCCACCGGAATTGCTTCCTGGTTCAAAGGAACCGTCTTCGCCCTCTTCTTTTTGCCAGTTGCACTTGCGAGTGCCTACTACCTTGCTCCGAAAGTCACCGGACGCCCGGTATACAGTTACAATATCGCCCTCTTCGGATTCTGGTCTCTCGCCGTGATAGGGCCTTGGGTGGGAATGCAGAAATTGGCCGGGGCACCAATTCCTCAGTTTCTTCCCGCAGCCGGAGCTGCCGCCATGGTGATGATCCTCATTCCCGCACTTTCGGTCGGAGTGAATATTCTCCGGACCGTGCAAGGTCATGAAAAGACCGTCGCGCTGAGCCCCTCAATGAGATTCACTGCCTCCGGAATCGTCCTCTTTGTGGGGTATGGAGTTCTCTCTTTCGCCTTGAACAACAACATTGGCCTGAAGGTTTCCCAGTTTAGCTATGCGGGATACGGTTTGGATATCCTTGGCCTCTACGGAGTGTTCTCCCTCTGTGCCTTCGGTGCAATTTACTTTATCGTTCCCCGCATAACCCGCCGTGAGTGGCTTTCCCGGCGCTTCATTCGCTGGCACTTCTATCTTTCCCTCTACGGACTTGCCTCGATCGTGATTTGCGCCGTGGTTGGCGGTTTCTTCCAGGGGCAGGGGACTGAGGATCTGACACAGCCTTTCCTGACGGGAGCACGGCGAGCCGCTGCATACGGATGGGGCATTACCCTTGCTTGGGGTTTCCTTCTTCTCGCGAACCTATTCTTCTGCCTCCATCTTCTCCTGATGTGGGCCCGCCTCGGGCGTCGTTCCTCCCACCCGACTCTCCTGAACAATCATCATGCTGAAAGTCCCCACGGACCGGAAGGGGAGGTTGATAACTACGGGTCAGCGACTGTTTAAGAAATTTCCAAGTCCTTCAGAAATGACATTCAAATCTTTTATTTTCGGATTGCTCGCCAGCTTTGGGTTACCATGGCTTGCTGTGGTTGTTTTTCCTTTTTCCAAAATGCGTGCCCTTGACCCTGCTAAATTCGAAGAGGGTGATAGAAAAGGCCAGGCATACAGCCCGATGAGGGACGGACGGGTGAACGAAGGGTCAAAGATCTACGGACAAGAAGGATGCTACCACTGTCACACGCAGTTGATTCGCCCAACATACGCTGGTCCGGATGTGCATCGCGATGAATGGGCCGGATTGCGACTGACTGCAGATAACCCCGACACTCGTCGTGAGACTGTCCCGACTGATTACGAAGGCGAGGACGTCGCACACATTGGTTTGGGCCGGGTCGGGCCGGATCTCTCCAATCTGGGGCGTCGTCTTGATCATTACTTGAAGGGAAGAGATCTCACGCCCGAAATGTGGCTTTATCTCCACCTCTACAGTCCGCGGACCAACACTGGCTATGTTGACAACGACCAGGAGATCCACTCGCATTCCACTTGTCCTTCCAAGTCTGGTTTATTTAAGGAAATTCCGGCAGTTCAAGCTGGCGGACAGGCTCTCCCGCTTTATACTCCGGACGGCGTGGCCGTCATTCCGACCGACCGGGCCCGTGCTCTTGTCAGTTACCTTGCGTCCCTGAAAAAAGACACCCTCGGTGCTCCTCTTCCAGAGGCCTATAATTTGAATCCAACTGCTCCCACAAAGGAATAAAACATGTCTGATCAACAGTCATCTGGGGACCTTCGTCCTGATCTCGACGAGAAAATCAATGTCGCTGATGCCCACGCTTCGCTTGGGGAAACTCCTGCGGTGAATCGTGAAAAGCGTGTCACTGAAAATGGCATGGAGCCCGTTTCCCTTGGACTGATTCTTCTTTCTGGATTCGTGATGCTTGTTGGAGGAGCAGTCCTCGGAAAAGGCGGGGGATTTTTCGATTATGACGAACTTTATCTCGACGGCATGGTGCGCGCACCCGATACAGCCGGTCCTCCTCCTGTTATTCTTCCAGCACCTGCATTGGCTCTCCTCAGCAAGGAGGGCGCGAAGGTTTACTCGAAATGCGCCGGTTGCCACGGAGCGGGCGGAGCAGGGGGATCTGGGATTCCTCCTCTTGCGGGTTCCGAGTGGGTCACCGGACCGACCGAACAGCTTTCTCAAATCATTTACCACGGGGTGTCCGGACCTATCGAGGTCGGCGGGGTTGCGTATAACGGCGTAATGCCAGCGCAGGGGCTCGGCCTTGGAAAGAAGGAGCTTGCCGCAGTGATGACCTACATTCGAAACGACTGGGGTAACAAGGCGTCTGTTGTTTCTGTTGAGCAAGCCGCCAAGGCTCTCGAAATCGCCAATGCGCGTGGAGATGGGGCGGTGACTGTCGAAGAACTTAAAAAGAATTACGATAAGGACCTTGCAGGGGCAGAGTTGCTTCCCGAGACCTTGATCGATCCAATCACCTTTGAGCCTGTCGAGGTCCAGGCCGCAAAATAATTTCATCTCAAAAACACAAGACTTATGAGCGCAGACTCTCACGATGACCACCATCATCAACAGTCCTTTTGGACTAAATACCTTTTTTCAACCGATCACAAGACCATCGGAATCCAGTATGGTCTGGCTGCTGGAGCGTTTCTCTTATTCGGGTTTTTCCTGATGATTGTGATGCGCTGGAGCATCGCGTATCCCCATGAGCCGCTCCCCGGTTACTTGAGCTGGATTTTTACCGATGGCTGGAAAGCACGTTGGTTGGATGGGGGTAAAGTAACAGGGGAGACCTACAACATGTTCGGTGCGATGCACGGAACAATCATGGTTTTCCTTGGGGTTGTGCCTCTCGGTTTCGCAGCTTTTGGTAACTACGTGACCCCTCTCCAGATTGGTGCTCCCGATATGGCCTTCCCAAAACTCAATATGGCCAGCTTCTGGGTTTATCTGCTTGGAGGACTCATCATGTGCGCCAGCTTCTTCATGGAGTCAGGTGCAGCCAAGTCCGGATGGACCAACTACTCACCGCTCGCCGGCTATGCGGACAAGCAGATTGTGAATCAGCTTCTGGCTGGCCAGACGCAATGGTTGATCGGATTAGTCTGTCTGATTACTTCTTCACTGCTCGGTTCAGTAAACTTTGTCACTACCATCATCCAACTGCGCGCCAAGGGATTGACTTGGATGCGCCTTCCTTTCTTCGTTTGGGCCATGTTGGTGACCGGATTCCTTCTCCTCCTTGCCTTCCCACCGCTTGAAGCCGCCGGCATTATGCAGCTGATGGACCGGATGACTGGTTCGTCATTCTTCATGCCTTCCGGACTTTACTCTCGGACCGATGGAGTGATGGAGCTTTCCGGCAGTGGTAGTCCGCTTCTCTTCCAGCACCTCTTCTGGTTCTTGGGACACCCTGAGGTGTATGTGCTCCTTCTGCCGGCCATTGCTTGTGTCGCGGAGATTATTCCCTGCCACACCCGTAAACCTCTCTGGGGATACAAGCCTATGGTGTGGGCGGTGATCGTTCTTGGATTCCTCTCCTTCATCGTCTGGGCGCACCACATGTATCTCACTGGAATGGGACCGGTCATTTCGACCTTCTTCCAAACAACCACGGTTCTGATTTCAGTGCCCTCGGTGATTCTCCTCACCTCCATGATTATCTCGCTGTGGGGCGGTTCCATCCGTTTCACCATGCCAATGATCTGGGCGGCGGCCTTCCTGCCTATGTTCGGAATTGGTGGTCTTACTGGACTCCCGCTAGCCTTCAACCTGGCGGACCTGCACCTCCACGACACCTATTACGTGATCGGGCACTTCCACTACGTGGTAGCCCCCGGAATTCTCTTTGGTCTCTTCGCTGGTGTTTACCACTGGTATCCCAAGATGACGGGTCGCTTCATGGACAACACACTTGGGCATCTTCACTTCTGGCCGTCCCTGATTTGCATGAACTTCCTTTTCTTCCCGATGCTTACCCAGGGAATGGCAGGTTTCCACCGCCGTTGGTATAACGGTGGGGACGCCTACCTTGAAAAGGCGTCCGATGGAATTAATGTCTTCGGCCTGACCGTGGCCGAAAAAATCTCACTCAACGAGGTAATGACTGTTTCCGCGATTGCGCTCGCACTTGCCCAGGTTCCTTTCCTAGTGAACATGTTTGTAAGTTATTTCTGGGGTAAGAAAGTCACTAGTGACAACCCCTGGGATGCAACCACCCTCGAATGGGCTACTCCGACGCCTCCGGGACACGGAAACTTTACCTTCGACATCTCGGTTTACCGCGGTCCATACGAATACAGCCGTCCTGATCATGGTGAGGACTACTTCCCCCAGTGGGAGGAACCCAAGCGCTCCGAATCCGGTGAGGACGAGAGCGAAGAACCCGCCGAGGAAACCAAGGCTTAAACCGCACAACTTTCTAGATCCATGGAAATCCCATTTGTCGTTAACGCCCGCAAAGACACCGGTCTCAATAATTCAAAGGTTGGTATCTGGCTCTTCCTCGCTTCCGAGGTGACTCTCTTTGGAGGTCTCTTCTCAGGCTACCTTTTCCTTCGCCTCTACGCCGATTACCCCTGGCCGGAGCGCGCTCTTCCGATCCTCCCCGGATTGATTAACACCTTTATTTTGATCGGTTCATCCGTGACGGTGGTTTTTGCTTGGGCGGCTCTCAAGATGAGGGAGTGGCGGAAGTTTCAGGTCCATATGTCGATTACGATAGCGTGTGCCCTTGGGTTCATGGTGTTGAAGGCAATCGAATACAACGCCAAGTTTAGTCACCATGCCGTGCGTATTAGCGATAGCGGTCCGGTGGAAGGATATGGAATTCTCGAGGGACACAAAAAGAAGGTGGTCCTTGAGGAGAATGATCGTCTGCATGTGGTCCACAAAGAGAATGGGAAGTATCCCGAGGAATCTTTTGATGCCAACCGCATTGTTTTCAAGGCTTCGGAGATGACCTTCACTCTGACCCGCCCGGTTCACGATGCGTTTGTGATTGAGATTTTGAAACAGGCCGCGAAGAGAGACTCGAAAATCACCCTCGTCGAAGACTATGCGGTCATGGATGAGGATCAGATCGGGAAAGATGGCGCTGAGAAAACCAAGGTCTTGAAAGCCGGTGACGAACTGACCACCGATGCGCTCGATAAAGCTGAGAATGTTTTCCTCGATTCCCGGGCACATGATTCAGCCATTCGCACCAACTTTGAAAAGGCCTCCTGGGCATGGATCCGTGATGAAAAAGGGATTGATAAACCCGGTTACAACATCATCGATTTGGAAGTCTGGAAAGAACGTCGCAAGGAGGACAACGAGAAGTTGAAGCCCTTGATGATTGGAGCTGAATCTGGAATTACCTTTAGGGTTGAACCAGCTCTGACCCTGATTCTCGAACCAAGTTGGATGACATCCAACGGTCGCAACACCGAGCAGCTCAAATTGCGCGATGACACGGTGATCAAAGGGGAAATGCTCGAAAGTCCAATGATTCTCGGAGTTGATGCCATTGACTTTAGCTTCACCGCAATGCGGGCCAGGGAGCAGGGTCTCGATCCTGCTGCAGTGATCGAGAAAAGTTGGATTGTTCAGGAGCCTCAGTTAAAGGCGATTTGGGAAAATCATCAGGAATGGTTAAAGGGGGAGACTGCCCGTCTTGCGAAGAAAGATCGTGAGCCATCGGATCTTGATAAGTATCGCGTCACCTGGCAAAAAATCGTGGCATACGGTCAGGCAAAGGAGGCTGATCCTGACGCAGACCTTGCCAAAATGGCTGAGGAGCAAACTTTGGCGCTCCCAGGCTGGTTGGATGGGTTTGCAGGTGCCGATCACTACAATCCGGAGATGGTCAAACACTTCCCTGAGGTGAGCATTCCCCGCGACAAGGTCGACTTTGAGTCAACCTTCACTCCGAAATGGAACACCTACTATGCCATTTATTTCACCATTACCGGGCTCCACGGACTTCACGTGATCGGTGGTATGATTGTTCTCGGATACTACCTTTTCTTCGGACGCAAAATGTATGATAGTAACCCTGACTGGCTCGCAAACCGCGTCGAAGTCGGGGGGCTCTTCTGGCACTTTGTAGACCTTGTCTGGATCTTCCTATTCCCGATCCTCTATTTGATGTAATTTCCCTCTCCTATTCGTAATACACTTTCTAAAGGACAATTCCCATGGCTGATTCAGTTGCAGAAATTCAAAAGGCAAAGAAGCTCTATTTCTTTATTGGAATGCTTCTCTTCTTCTTCACCGTTGTGACCGTGCTGGTGGCGACTGTCGAGGCACTCGATTTTGGTGATCACGGTTTTGACGGGGTGGATGCCACCATTGGTTTGATCATCGCGGCGTTCAAAGCTTCGTTGGTGATGATTATTTTTATGCACCTCAATCACGAGAAGCCCTTGATTTACTTTTTCTACGGATTAGCTCTTCTCATGGCCTTCTTCTGTTTGTGGCTCATTGGCTGGTCCAAGAGTGATCCCATTCAGTTTGGAAACCCGACGAAAGTCGATGGATTCTACAATCCGGCGAATCCAGCTACCGACGTTCACGATTAAACTTTCTATCCCATGTCGATCAAAGGATTCCATCTCATCTTCATCGCAATTGCGGCTCTTTTCTTTGCTGGATTCGGTGTGTGGGCGGTGTTTTTTGATTCGGCACAAGAGGCCGGATCGGCCGTCGAGGCCTTCGGGGTCGTCGGGTTTGTTGCTTCGGCCGTTCTGATCGTTTACGGCATTCGCTTTTACCGCAAAACTAAATCAATTATTGTATAGAACATTTTAAAGATGATTACGGATACCTTTCAACTGGCTTGCTCCACTTGCGCCAACAATTTTCTGCACTCCGACAACGACGCCGCGGGCTGGGCCATTGCTGTGATGCTCTTTGTTATCGTGCCTTTGGCTGGGGGTATTCTCGCCTTGTTCATTCGGATGGCCCGCCGGGAGAGAGCCGCTCTTGATCCCCAGTATAGCGACGATTACATCCCGCCGTCTTCTTAACTCCCACTCTCACTTAACTCATGTTTGTTTCACTCAATTGGTCAAAATGGCTCGGAATCCCCGAGAATTTTTCCGAGCACGGTAGCAGCGTCGATCATCTGATCGATATTACCCACTGGTTCATGTTTGCTCTTTTCATCGGCTGGACCTTGTTTTTCTTCGTTTGCCTCTGGAAATTTCGGGCTTCCAAGAATCCCAAGGCAAATTATCACGGAGTGACCAATCACGTTTCCAGCCACCTTGAGATTGGCGTGGTCATTATTGAAGCCGTTCTACTTCTTGGTTTTGCTTTCCCTCTCTGGTGGGAGCGGACGGATCAGTTCGACGAGGTTCAGCAGACGGACCCGGTTCGTGTTCGCGTTATCGGCTACCAATTCGGATTCAACTACCATTATCCTGGCGAAGACGGAATCTTTGGTCGTATCGACCGGACCCGTGTTGCCGCCGTGGGTGACCCCTGTATTGATCCTGATGATCCCAATGGAAATGACGATTTTGTCTCGGGCGTCTTGAAGCTGCCCGTCAATCGCAATTCCATTCTACAGATCACCTCGACCGACGTGATTCACAATTACTCTATTGTCCCAATGCGGATTCAGCAGGATGCTATTCCCGGACAGGATATCCCAATGTGGTTCAAGCCGATCAAGGAGCTCGAGACCCACGTCATTTGCGGCCAACTCTGTGGAGAAGGTCATGCTAACATGAAGGGCTTTATGGAAGTGATCAGCGACAAGGCCTTCCGGGGTTGGGCTGCCGAGCAAAGCGCCACGGCACTCCAAAAGAGCAAAGCTTCCCAAGGGGCTGCTGCGTTAGCCCAGAAGTAAGCAACTTCTTCTTTTTTGATTCTCAAACCCCGGTTCGTCCGGGGTTTTTTGTCTCCTTGGTGGACTTAACCCGCGCTTCCGATCTATTCATTGGAAGAGCGAAAGTAGGTTGCCCAAGAAAGCCTTCTTTTTATCAGGAAAAGTTGCTTCCGAGAGGTAGAGAATGATCGGAGTGGGCACGATTCTTCATTGGCGTTCCTGTAACGGTCGCATTTGGTAAGGGAGGCCTAAGGGTCCAGAGTGAAATCTTTAGGGACTTTATTCATGGGCTACTCTCCTTTTCTGATGTCCGGAGAGTGCCGGATGTGGAACGGAGAGTTTTTTGTAAATCTCCACGGGATTGTAGCGCGTTTTAGGCAAGCAGGTTTTCCTTGTGATGGGGAAGCCCGAAGTAGCTCTTGGCATTGTGGTAGCAAATGTTGCCGACCATGTCGCTGAGAAGCTTTTCGTCGTTGGGGAGTTTTCCGTCTTCGACGTCCTGACCGATGATGTTGCAGAGCAGGCGTCTGAAGTATTCGTGACGGGGGAAGGATAAAAAAGAACGCGAGTCGGTGAGCATTCCCACGAAGTGCGCGAGCAGTCCGATGGATGAGAGGGTGTTGATTTGGTCCTCCATGCCTTGCAGGGTGTCGTTGTACCACCATCCGGAGCCAAATTGAACTTTCCCACGATGAGGGGATTCCTGGAACGAACCACAAGCGCAGGCGAGGACGGCGTTATCTCTTGGGTTGAGGTTGTAGAGGATGGTTTTAGGGAGCTTGTTGAGCTCGCTGAGTGAGTCGAGAAAATTCAGGACCGGTTCGCCCTGAGGCCAGTCGCCGATGGTATCGAATCCGCTGTCCGGTCCGAGTTGGTTGAATAAGCGGGTATTGGGATTCCGTCTGGGGCCGAGGTGGAGCTGCATTGTCCAATCTGCTTCGGCATTCCATTGGCCGACGTAATACATGATCATCGCTCCGAAGGCGTCGGTGTCTTCGGGGGAAGCTGCGATGCCTTCGCGGGCTGCGGAGAGAATACGGTCGGCATCGCCTTCGTGGCATGGATTGGCCAGGGCATAGCGCATTCCGTGGTCGGTGAGACGGCAGCCCTTGGCGTGGAAATAGTCGTGACGGCTCTTTAGGGCGCTGAGAAGATCGGCGCTGGATTTAATATCGGGATCGAGCTTATCGAGCCAGGCGTTGAGGAGCTCCGGGCGGTCAACGAAGAAGGCCTTGTCTGGACGGAAGGTAGGGTAGACTTTGGTGGAGCAATCAGAGTTGTTGGTGACATCGTGATGTATCAGGTCGTCGGTGGGGTCGTCGGTGGTCCCAACGGCATCGACATTAAATTTGCGAAGCAGTCCGCGTGAGGAAAAGTCGGCTTCCTCGAGGCGCTCGTTGCAACGCTCCCAGATTTCATCGGCCGTAGCGGGACTCAAAAGCGTTTCGATCCCGAAGCAGCGGCGGAGTTCGAGGTGAGTCCAGTCGTAGATTGGGTTACGAAGAGTGTTGGGGATGGTTTCGGCGTAGGCCTGGAATTTTTCACGGGCCGGAGCGGCGCCGGTGATATGTGATTCAGGGATGCCATTGGCCCGCATGGCGCGCCATTTGTAGTGGTCGTGTCCCAGCCAGAGCTCGGTAATGTTTTCCCAGCGGTGATCGTTGGCCACTTCCTCGGGCGGAAGATGGGTGTGGTAGTCGATGATCCACTGATGGGCGGCCGTTCCGTGGTAAAGGTTCCGGGCGGTCTCGCTGAGGAGAAGAAAGTCGTCGTCGAGATAAGTTCTGGGCACGGGGGAAGCCTAGCGCTTGGACTTAATTGATGTCGAGCGCTTCTTCCAGAGCCGGGTCGGCGGGTGCTCCCAGACGGAGGGCGTCGCGATAGTGAACTTTGGCCTCGGTGAGTTTCTTTTCGCGGTAGCGGAGAACGGCGAGGTTTTTGTGTGGTTCGTGGAGCGTTGGGTCGAGGGTAATGGCTTCCTTAAAATGGAATTCAGCATTTGGGTAATCGTTGCTGCGCCCCGCGATATTTCCCAGAATGACGTGGGCTTTGGCGTTCTCCGGTTCCATGGAGAGTGAGGACTGCAGTTCGCTTTGAGCCTCGGGATAGAGTTCGGTTTTATAATAAGCGTCTCCCAAGAGGAAGTGGGCGTAGGGGACTTTTTGTTCACCAGCAACGAGGATAGCCTGCTTGAAATTCTTGGCGGCTTCGGACGGGTCACCCAAACGGTTTTGGACAATGCCTAGGTTGACCATGGACGGCCAGGCTCCGGGATCTTCTTCGATGATGAGTTCGAGGTTTCCACGGGCGGCCTGGAAGTCTTCCCTGGCGAAAAGGCGGTGAGCCACGCGGTCGAGGTCGCGGGTGAGTCGTTGAAGGTCCGCTTGCGCGGCAAGGCGCTCGGCCGGGGTGGTGCTGATACGGTTGGTAACGCTGTGACTGAGGGCTGCTTCGGCTTCGATGTCATTCAAGGTGGGGGTGTAGACCTCGGTGAGTTGATCCACCGCCTGGGACCATGCCTCATCCTTGATTCCCATGCGCGCGGCCTGTGCCACAAGGAGATTACCCGTTTTCTTTTGGGCTTTGATCTGAACTTGTAGACGTTTGACGACGTTGCGGAGGAGTTCGGATTCTTGTCGTTCCACGTGGAGAGCATCTCCTTTGGCTCCGGCGAGAAGATCGGACTGCGCCAGCTTAAGACGCTTCTCCAGATCGGCGAGGCGGAGTTCGCTTGCCTTGTTTTCCTTTTGCAGACTTAAGATTTTTGATTTGGCCGTTTCCAATGCGACCTTGGCCTTAATAATCTGGTTTTTGGAGGCGTTGGAGTCGTTGTTAATGAGAGAGAGCTTTTTTCGGGCCTCGATAAGCTCCTTGGAGAGGCCCACGTTTTGGGTGATGAGCTGTTGTCTGGCATCGTTTTCTTTTAAGCCTAAAAGGGTAGTCATGCTTTCGCGTTCCTTGAGTAGATTCTCCCGTTCGGTTTTGAGCTCCGTCACCATCGACTGGGACTGCTCGAGCTGAATTGCGAGGTCTTTGATCCTGGTATTGGCTTCAGCAAGGAGTTTATCCTTCTCCGCCATTTGGGCGCGGAGGTCATCCATCTGGTCTTGTTGCCCTTTGATAACTCGTCCATTCACGTTGCGCTGTTTCTCAATGGTGGCGAGGAGTGCTCTTTCTTTTTCGCGGGCTGTAGCGAGGGCACGTTGGGTCGCCTCGAGCTGACGGAGGGTTTTTCGTTGGGCTGAAAGGGCCTGATCCCGTGAAACTTCCATGGCGTCACGTTCACGACGGAGTTTGGTGATCTCGTCGTTGAGCTCGGCGATCTGGTCTCGGAGTGGAGCCGAGGCAAGATAGGTGCGTTTTTGCTCCAGTCGATCAATTGCCTGTCGGAGGGCCGCTGCGTTGGCGCTGCGGGAGTTGGGGATTTTGGAGAGTTGTAATTTGAGGGCTGCGATTTCGCCTCGTAGCGCGGAGATCTCCTGAGTTTCCAAAGAGTTCTTTTCGATGCGATCGGGGATAGCCAGTGGTTTGGGGGCGTTGCCCGGGAGCTCGAGGAGCGGGCTGATACCTTTGGATTGCTCTTTTTGTTGAGCCAGCGCTTTTTTATGGATGGCCTCCATAGCGTCAGTGGTGAGTTTTTGTCGGTCCGCCACCATGTCCTTTTTGAATCGGGGATGGTTGACCATCACGGTGTCGAACAAGGTGCGGGCTTTTTTGTATTTGGTGAAGGCGCCGACATAGTCCTCTTTCTTTTCCAGATCCTCCGCGTCTTTGGTGTAGAGCCAGGCTTGGAAGTAGATGTCTTTGGGGTCGAGTTGAGCCAGTTGCTCGGGAGTTTGCGCCTTGAGGGCGGTGCAGAGGAGCGCGAGGCCAAGAAGGGTAGAGGTCAAGTGCCTGAGATGTGTCATGGGCTGATTGATGGTATCAAAGGTGCGTTTGGTCGAAAAGAGGCGATTTAGACCTGTCTTCGGTCAAAGAGAGCGGCACGGAGCGGGTCAGATGCCTGCATATGTGCCAAGGCGATGGCGAGGGCGTCGGCGGCGTCGGAGGGGGGAGTTTCGGGAAGGCCCAGCAAGGCCCTGATCATGAAGGCAACTTGCCCTTTGTCGGCGTTTCCTTTACCGACGATGGCCTTTTTGACTTTTTTGGGGGAATATTCATAAACCGTTAGCCCGTGGCTGGCGGCGGCGATGAGTGGGGCGGCACGGGCCGCTCCCATGGAAATGGCGGTGCGGTGGGATTGGACGTAGATGATGCCCTCGACGGCCACTTCGTCGGGTTCCCATTTCGTGATGAGATTCTTAATGCCGGTGCAGATCGCTTCGAGGGCACCGGATTGGGGGATCTTCGCCGGAATGGAAATGACGCCGTAGTCGAGTGCTTTAGCGTTTTGGTGATCGCCCTCGAGGATGGCATACCCGGTATTTCGGATCGCGGGATCGATACCAAGAGTGCGCATAGTGAGGGAATTCTAACGACGCTTGCGTCCGCCTCCACGACGAGGCTTACGGATGGGCTTGCGCTTTTCGGTATCGAGCATGGCGGTGTATTGATAATTGAAACCGTCTAGTTTCTTGCGCTCGATTTTCTTGTTCACGAAGCCTTCGACGGATTCAGCAAATTCCAGTTCGTCAGCAGTGAGGATGGTGAAAGCATCTCCTTCTTTTTCGGCACGACCGGTTCTTCCGATACGGTGAACGTAGTCTTCGGCATTTTCGGGGACGCGGTAGTTGATGACGTGAGTGACGTCGGAGATGTCAATTCCACGGGCGGCCACGTCGGTGGCGACGAGGATTTTATAGCGACCTTCTTTGAAGCCTTTAAGAGCTTTCATCCGATCATTTTGTTTAATGTCGGAATGCATCACCGCAACAATGTCTCCGACTTGATCGGTAATGAGATGAGAGACGACATCGGCTTCCTTGCGGGTTCGCGTGAAGATCATGACCGAGTTGTAGTCGGTCTTGCTGAGGAGAGCCAAGAGGAGTTCGTCACGTTGTGGCATGGCGACGGGGAAGAAGGAATGCGAAACAGTCGAGGCCACTTCGGCCCGGGCGATCTCGACAGACTCTGGATCGGTGAGGCACCATTCGGCAAAGCCTTTGATGACTGGTGGCATAGTGGCCGAGAAGAAAAGAGTCTGCCGGGTTTGCTCTTCGTTGTTCCAGGGACAGAGATTGATGATCTTGCGAACCTGTGGAAGGAATCCCATGTCGAGCATACGGTCGACTTCATCGAGGATGAGAACCTTAATGGCTCCGAAACGCATTGTGCCGCGGAAGAAGTGATCGATGAGACGACCGGGAGTTGCAACGACGATGTCGGCGCCATTTTTAAGATCTTCGTCTTGTTTGCCATGTCCGACGCCACCGTAGAGAAGCGCCACCTTGCAACCGGTGTGCTTGCCGTAGTGTTCGAATTGTTCGGCCACCTGATGGGCCAATTCGCGGGTGGGTTCGAGGACGAGGATTTGCGGTTTTCCGAGGGCCTCGATCTTGGAAAGAGAGGGGAGCGCGAAGGCTGCAGTCTTTCCGGTTCCGGTCTGGGAGGCTCCAATGAGGTCCTTTCCCTCGAGGATGAGCGGGATCGCCTGGGCCTGAATTGGGGTCGGGTTCTCATAGCCAGACTCGGTGATGGCTGTGAGGACGGTCTCTTTAAGACCCAGTTGATCAAATCGCATAGAGGGGAAGTAGGGAAAGACTCAGGAAATTCAAGGTTTACTATTGCCAGATCTCGGAATTGACAGGATGGAAAAATCCGCCTTTTTAGGGGTGTCATGTACAGTGCTTGGGAATGTTTTATGGTGGCTCTTCGTCTGGGATTGACCTCGTTTGGTGGTCCGGTGGCTCATGTGAGCTATTTTCGGGAAGAATATGTCACCCAAAAGGGCTGGGTTTCCGAAGAACGCTTTGGGGAATTGATGTCGCTGACGCAGTTTATTCCCGGGCCGGGGAGTAGCCAATTGGGAGCGGCGATTGGCTACGAAAGGGCCGGATTATTAGGGGGATTCGCGGCCTGGGTGGGATTTACCCTGCCCTCGGCAATAGTCATGGTGCTGGTGGCACTGGGAATTGGTGACCTCTCGGGAGGTGGAATGGAGGGGTTATTGCGTGGGTTGAAGCTGGTGGCTCTGGCCGTGGTAGCGGGAGCTTGGCTGGGAATGCGGCAATCGCTGGCTCCCGATCTGAGGCGAATGGTGATCGCGATAGTGGCATTTCTGGCACTGTATTTCACCACGCCGGCCTGGATGACAATTGTCGTCATTGCCGCTGCCGGACTGATTGGGGTTTACTTTCTACCCGGTGATGAAAAAGGAGGGAGCGGGCTGAGCCAGAGAAAGGGAATTCTGGGGTGGGTCGCCTTGGTGGTGTTTTTCGTGATCTTGTTTGCGACCTTGGCGAGTGAAAATGCCTTGGCTGGAATTTATCGTGCCGGAGCTTTGGTTTTCGGCGGAGGACATGTCGTGCTTCCGATGTTGCGCGATACCATGGTGGGAGGAGGTCTTATGACCGAAGAGGTTTTCCTTGGTGGCTACGGGGCGACACAAGGCGTTCCGGGACCGGTCTTCACCTTTGCGGCTTTTCTTGGGGCGCGAGTTGAGTTTTTTGGAAGCCCGTGGCTGGGTGCCGGTGCCGCCATCGGTGCGGTCTTTCTTCCCGGGATGTTGCTCTTGGGCGGAACAATGAAAATCTGGAATCGTCTTCGCGGTCGGGCCTGGGCGCAGCGGGCCGTGCAAGGAGCGAATGCCGCTGTGGTGGGCGTGCTGGGAGTGGCCTTGGCACAGATGGCTGCGAGTGGGTCGGTGGGCGGCTGGCTGGATGCGGTGGCCTTGGTCGCGCTGTTTTTGATTCTCAGGAAGAAATTGATTCCGGTTTGGGCGCTCGTTCCTTTGGCCGCCGGGGGAGGTTGGTTAATGGGTTGATCGTTGCTTCTTTCGACGGGGACAGGATTTTCTTTCACCCGGACGGAAAGGCTGCGGCCAAAGTAAAAAGCCGTCGGTGGCTTCTTTCAAAGTTGGCTCCTCGATAATTTGCGGTGCCAAGATCTGGTTGGGCTGGTGAAAAGGGGCTCTCTTTAATAATCTTTGCCCTGATCACTGGCATCGACGGAGGCTTTCCAAGTGGTCCAGGCTTGGATCATTTTTTTGAGCGCTTGTGGTTTTTCGGTGGCAAGGTTTTTGCTTTCACCCGGGTCGGTGGCGAGGTCGTAGAGTTCCCAGTTTTTTGATTTGGTGCCGCGATAGGCTTTGAGGTTTCCATCGTGCCAGGCGGCTTGTCCTTTGATGTGGAAGCCAAGAGCGCGGGGGCGTTTGGTTTCTTTTCCTTCGATTAATGGAATCAAGCTGATTCCGTCGAGCGGTCGATCGTCGGGCATCTCGATTCCGGTAATCTCAAGGATAGTTGGGAAGTAATCAACGGTGCAGGTTGCCATGTCACTGGTGGTGCCGGGTTTGATTTTGGCGGGCCACTCGATGAGTCCCGGCACACGGACGCCGCCTTCGTAGAGGCTGCGCTTGCGACCCCGGAAGGGACCTTGCTGACCGGGGGCGCCGTCTTTTCCTTCGGGCCCGTTGTCGGAGCAGAAGGTGACGACGGTATTCTCGGCGATACCGTGTTTACGAAGGCTGTCGCGGAGGCGGCCGACGGCACGGTCGAGGGCGGTGACGCAGCCGTAGTAGTTTTGTTGGAAGCCGGTGGTTTTTCCGTTGGCGTAGCTGGCCGCGTCTTCCGGACTTGCCACGACGGGGAGATGGGGCGCGTGAAACCAAACAATGGCTACGAAGGGCTTCTCCTTGTTTTTGGAAATGAAGTTGAGGGTGTGATCAACGATGACATTGGAGTCGTCCCCGAGAAGGTCTTTGGACTTCGGGTCGACCATGGCGTCGAGGCCGGTCCAGTAGTGTGTGCCGTAGAGAGTTCGTTTTTCACCTTCGGGGATTGCGTGCCAACCATTTTTGGAAGCTGAAGTGAAGTCGGAGCCGGACTTTTTGGCTGGTTTCCACATAGCGTCGTAGGTGGGGGTTTTGGCTTCGGTCGCGAAGGTTGTGTCGACGGCGTGGTGCCAGGGTGGCGAAAAATTTTTCTTTGATTTCGCACCACGATTGGATTCGGTAACCTTCGTGGTGAGAGTTCCCATGTGCCATTTTCCAAAGTGGCCGGTCGCGTATCCTTTGGAGGCGAGAGCTTCGTAGATCGTGAATTCGCCTTTGCGGAGGTGGCCGTTGTTCGCGGTGTAGATACCGGTGCGATCGTGATGTCTTCCGGTCACGATGGAGGCGCGGGTGGGGGAGCAGACCGGAGCTTGAGCATAAAAACGAGATAGGGTGAGTCCATTCGCAGCCATCTTATCGAGGTTGGGAGTGCGGATGTGTTCGCCACCGTTGAAACCAACGTCGGCCCAGCCGAGGTCGTCGCACATGATGAGAACGAAGTTGGGTTGACGTGCTGAAAGTGAAGCGCCCATGATTAAGAGGAGGAGAAATATTTTTGGAGGCATGTCTGAATTGGGAGTGTGTTGCGAAGCGGCATTAGCCCTGTTTATTTTTGTTAAATGTAAAGCGGGTGTTCTTTTTGAAGAAGCTCATTCCGAGATAAGGATGAAGTGTGGCCAGCCCGAAGAGCATGGATGAATAATCGATGGCTTCGATGCGATGCGGTTTCCATTTGGGATAATCGAGGCTGAATCGAGGCAGGATTTCGCCAACTGAAGTCTTCAAGCGGCGATCGGGATTTTGCCAATGCTTGAGCAGGTGGGTGCGAGCGAGAGGGAGGGCGGGTATGAATCCCGCGATGATGTGTGGCGATACCATGGTCCCCGGGTTTTTCTGGTAGTCGGAGGCATGGTAACCTGCTGTTGGGGTGATGCCGGCTCCGCAGCCCCAGAGTTCGGGGGCTTTTGTTTTTTGTGAGCAAGCCCGCTGATCGGCTTGGGCCTGCGCCTTCATGAGTTTCAGGTATTGAGGATTTGTCGCTCCCGCGTGGCTCATGAAAAAAGGAAACTGAATCATAAAGGAGCAATGTGCTTTTTTACGCCCGTCATCAAGGAGTTGAAGCCCTTGGTCTTCCCAACGGGGAATCTCTTCAAATGGGAGGATGGTTCCTTTTCGGTCTTCCTCTTGTTGTCTCTCACCGACGAGCCAGGCGAGGATATAGTATTCGCTAAAGAGCTTGGTGCGTGACTTTGGGCGGGGCTTGCCATCTTCCATGATCATGTGCAGCCACGCACCATTTGGGGTGGCCAGGGTGAGCTCCCAATTGATCGAATTCCATAGTTTGTCAGCCTCCCGGTGAATACTTCGATCGTCAAAAGTGTTCCGGCAAAACAAGGCGCCAACCACCATGATAGCGGTGTCGATAGTCGAGTGTTCTGATCTGCCTGTCCCATCGCGATCTGAGAAGAAATGTCGGAAAAATCCCGCTTTCTCACGAGTGCCCGGCATTCCGTTCAGAGTCTGCAAAGTCTGAAGAGCCATCTTTTGAGCGTTAGGGTTTCGTTTGATCTCGTGTTCCATGCAGAGGGCAATCAAGCCGACTCCGATCGCGGCAGTGGAACATTGGTGGTTCGATGACTTGTCTTTCCCAACCAAATAAGAATCGAGATAGAGGCCTTTCTTGGTTCGCTGAAGCTTACCAAAGAAGTCGAGGGTTGAATGAAATAAAGGGCCTAACTCATTACCGGTGGGCTCGGCCGCTTTGATTGCGGTGGGTGCAAGAGTGGAGCCCAGAAGCAATTGGTGCAATTTCCTTCGGTTCATCTTTGGGTTGATCTAATTTTTGAACGATGGGATGAGAGTCTTGGGAAGATTTTTGAGAGTTGAGCCCATTCCCTTGTTGTGGGCGGTGACGATGGCGATGAGGTCGAGCTCTGGGAGCATGAGGATGAATTGGCCGCCGGCACCTCGGCCGGAGCGGCAGTCGTAGGTTTTGTCGCCGATCTTAACATCGTGCCGCCACCAGAAGAATCCATACGAGGTATCTCTGGGATTCGTGTGGATTTTTGAAGTGGCGCGGTCGACATACTCAGCGGGGATCAGTTGTTTGCCATGCCACCTTCCTCGGTTCATTGTGAGTAATCCCCACTTGAGCATGTCGCGGGAGCGCATGCTGCTTCCGGCGGCAGATTTAGGAAGTCCACTAAGATCGTCCTGCCAGCCATATTGGGTGATGCCGAGTTTTCCAAGGACTTCGGTGTTGATGAAATCGCGGGCGGTTCCGGGAACCGAGGCTTCAAGAACCTGCATTGCGATGGAGGGGTCCGCTCCTTGGTATTTGAAAGGGCGCGGCATGGGGGGAATGGGGGCGCTGTGTTTGAGATAGGCGGCGATCTGGCCCTGGCCCTTGAGTTTCTTCGGTGACTTTCGCAAGACGGCGACTTTGTCTTTGGCGATTCGGATGCCGGAGCGCATGTTCATTGCTTGGGCGAGCGTGATGTCTTTTGCTCCGTCGACGACCTCGTTGGGGTCGACCTCTTTGAGCCGGTTCAAAACGGGTTTATCGAGATCCTCCATGGTAAGATGTCCGAGCTGGATGGCGCGCCCGACGGCCATCGCGGTGTAGGACTTGGTGATCGACATCTGGTAGTGTGGGTAGTTGATGCGCCCTCTCCTGAAATAGGATTCAAAGACGAGTTTTCCGCGGTGGGAAAGTAAGAGGCTATCGATGTCGCCGTGTTTGCCTGCAGCGATTTCAGCAGCATGGGCGAGAACTACTTTCTTTTGATCCTCTCCGAGAACTCCGACGGGGATGCCGTCTTTGAGGTCTGTGGGAGAAAGGTCAATGAAAGGCTTTTTGAGGTCGGGGATTTTGGCCTCGGCGGCGTATGAAATATCGACGGCATTGAGATCGGTGATCTCGGGAGCGAGTCCGTTGGCGGTCTCTTCGGCCCAGGAAATGCCGGGCAAGAGGGCGAGGCTAATGATCAAGAGAGTATTTTTCATCGAGTGCTATTTACGCTTTTCCTGTCGTGGAGGTGGGGGAGTATGACGATTTTTCCCCTACCTTACTACTAGGAATTTTCTTTTGGCAGAAAGGGGAAGGGACATCATCCTGCAGCACCTCTACGAACGGAAAAATTTCGGTAGATTGCCGCAACGAGCCACGAATTGATTTCGGGGCAATGTTTCGGACGTATCGAGAATTTGGGATGAAGATGGATACTTTGAACAAAGGGCTCAAATGTTTGGGTATAACAGACATGACTAAGATTTTGCGTTTTTTTAATCGGGCGATTAGATTATCTCCTTCCCGTTCCCGATTTTTCCCTCTGGAACGGTATTCGGTTTCCGGTTGGATTTTTTTTGTGAGTCTTCTTGGTCCGCTGCTCCAAGCCGGGGAGAAACCGAACGTCCTCCTGATTCTGGTCGACGACCTGAAACCAGTCATGGGCTGTCATGGCGATTCGCTGGCGAAGACACCTCACATGGACAAGTTATCGGCCCGCGGAATGCGCTTTGATCTCGCGTATTGTAATCAGGCCGTTTGTGCACCATCGCGTTTCACTCTGATGCTGGGATCTCATTCTACTTCAACCGGGCTTTACGGTCTCGGCAGCCACCTAAGGAAAACCTGGCCGAATGCCGTGAGCATGCCACAGTATTTTGCAAAGTATGGCTATCGGACCGAGTCTCTCGGGAAAGTCTATCACATCGGCCATGGTAATAGAGGTGACCCCGAATCGTTTTCGGTCCCCCATTTCAAGGAAAAGGTCATCGAATACGTCGATCCCGCATCGAAGCCGGAAGGCGGGTTAACTCGCGAAGAGGCCATGTTTCAAAACCAACCAGCCCCCCCGGGAGGGATGAACAAGCTTCCCCGGGGAGCCGCTTTTGAATCACCCGATGTCGGGGACGACGCCTACGCCGACGGTCGGGTCGCTGCGGAGACAGTCGAGCGTCTCAAGGCCGCGAAGCAAAGGAAGGAGCCGTTCTTTATCGTTGCAGGTTTCGCGCGGCCTCATTTACCGTTCTCGGCACCCAAAAGATATTGGGATCTATATGATCCTGAAAAGTTCGATCTGGCACAACACTCCGATCTCCCGGAAGGCTCACCCAAGGTGGCCCAGAAGCGTGGCGGGGAAATCCGCAACTATTTCCCGGTTCCCGACAAGAACGACCGCGCGCAGATTACCGATGAATTGGCTCGTAAACTCATCCACGGATACTACGCCAGCACCAGCTACGTCGACTCCCAGATTGGCAGGGTGACCGACGCGCTTGAGCGACTCGGTTTGGCTGACGATACTATTGTGGTCCTCTGGGGCGATCACGGCTTTCATCTCGGCGACCTCGGGATCTGGACCAAACATACCAACTACGAGCAAGCCAATCGTATTCCAATCTTGATCTCCGCACCTGGTGTGACCCAACCAAATTCGTCGACTCTTCAGTTGGCAGAGAGCGTAGACATTTTTCCGACTCTCGTAGAATTGGCCGGTCTCCCGGCGCCGGCAGGGCCACAGCCAATCGATGGCGTCAGCCTCGTGCCCGTGCTAAAAGATCCCGCTGCACGAGTTCGTGATCACGCATTCCACGCCTACCCCAAAAGCAAGATGGGCCGCGCAATTCGCACCGAACGATTTCGTCTCGTAGAATGGAAAAAACCCGGCACACCACGCGAGTCAGCCGAAATCGAACTTTACGACTACCGGGAAGATCCTCTGGAGACAAAAAACCTCGTCAGAGAAAAACCAGCTGAAGTGAAACGCTTGCGGGCGATTCTGGATCGTTACCCCGAAGCGGTCGGTCGTGACGGCAAGCCGGTAAAAACGGCAAAGGTTGACGAGGGCAGTGAGGCGAGACAGGTAGCTGCCCATCCAAAGTCGCCGAAGATCGCGAAGCGGAATCTTCGCATCATCACCGAATCCAGATCCCACAAAACGGGTAGTTTGCCTCAAGGTGTGCTTTTAGCCCAGGGCGGACGCGAGCACGGATACGCTCTGCATTTTCTTCCGGGTGGTCGGCCGGCCTTCGATGTCAGGATAAACGGAAAAGTGACCCGCATCGCCGGGGAAGATCCCGTCAAGGACATGGCCCGGTTGGAAGCGAAGCTCGACGCCAAAACGATGAGACTCTCTCTGAATGGAAAGATTCTCGTGAGTACGAAATCACCCGGACTCATCCCCGTGCAGCCCAAAGATCCACTCTCAGTGGCGATGGATACGCTCACCAATGCGGGTGATTACGTTGTGCCGAATTCCTTCAACGGAAACGTTCTGGCGGTCCGAATTGAAGGTGGCGGCAAGCCATTCGTGATTTCCAATTTGGAGATCGGAACGTCGGAAGCGACAGGGAAAAACAAACCAATAATGACGGAATAGGGCGAGGCAGTGCCCCTGGAGAATGCGGGTCGAGAGGGATGGAAGAAGTCCTTTATTTGCCCTCGGCATTGTTTTGGAGAATCCGTCGCGCGCGTTCCTGGATTCGTGGTTCGGAGTCGCTTTCGACGAGGTATTCGAGCCATTCGGTGACGTTGGGATCGTTTGCCATGGGGGCGAGCGTTTCGAGGGCCTGGCCGCGCATTTTTGGGGATTCCTCTTCGCCAATCCATTCTAGGATGTTGGTCCGGAATTCTCCGTTGGTGGTCCCACGGAGATTTTCGAGGAGCTGCCAGCGAAGGTAGCTGCCTTTGGGGTCGTCCAACGAAGCGGTCCACAGAGGCATCATGGAGGAGACGATTTCATCGTCGATGCCGCCGCCGTCCTTGAGTGAAGAGAGAGTCTTGACCCGCTCCCAGTTGTCGCGCTCGGTGTCGAGGACGATGGCGCGGGCCTCCGCCAGTTTTTCTTTTTGTTTTCGGAAGTGTTCGAGCACGCCGAGGTCCTCGAGTTGTTGCTCGATTTTACTTGGAGTGACGCTAATGGAGGTCAGTTGCGATTCGGAGAGATCTTGGTTCGCGGCTGGGGCTTCGAGTTCGTTGACGGGTTGTTGGATTGCGTCGGTGAACCGGGCTAGCTCGTTCTCAAGGGTGCGGACTTTGGCTTCGAGTCGGGCGGTTGATTGCGCGGGTTCTGCAGGCGAAACTGTGGGTTTTTTGGTGAGAGAGACAGCAAGAGCGGCAAAGGAGAAAAGAAGGGCCAGAATGGAAAGGGCTTTCATGGGAATGCAGGAGGAGTGACAGATTTGAATGAGATTGGCGAGTTGGAAGGAGGCAAGGAGAATTGTGTTGGGCAGAGGGGAAAAGTGAAAGTCAGTTTTTTCAGAAAATTGAACGGGGAATAGGATGTTTATTCTCTCCTGCGTGTTCCAGTGCTCATCTCAGTTTTCATAGTCCCACCGCCTCCCGTGTTTGCAGATGCCGAAACCATGAGTCAGATATAAGTCCGTTATTGTTTTGGATTTTTCTGCAAAATGTCCTCGCTCCGCTCCGCGAAGAATGGAGAATCACCCATCATGAACCGACGCAAGTTTTGCTCACTGACAGGGACCTCGCTGGCTGGAATGGCCGCCGGTCCAGCCTTTGCCGATCATCACGGAGGCGATGCCAAGCCTTTCAAGGCGATGTTCGCGCCGCACAGCGGTCTTCTGCCCACCGGTCCCAAGGACTACCTCGACCAGATGAAGTTCGCCTATGATCACGGCTTTCGGGCGTGGGAGGAGAACTGGCTATCCCGCAAGGACGCCAAGCTCTGCGAAAAGGTTGGCGAGTTTGCCAAAGAGAAGGGCATCCTTCTTGGAGTTACCGTCATCACGGGTGGTAACGGAGTGAAGTTCTGGGATCCAGGCGAAGACGGAATCAAAAACATCTTGGCCGACATGAAGAAGGGCGTGGAGCATTGCAAGCGCACCGGGCAGACCAACATGACTATGATTCCAGGACCACGGGACCCCAAAATGCCCTACGAAGAGCAAATCAAAAAAGCCGCTGATCTCATGAAGCGCTGCTGCGATATTGTCGAGGAGCACGGAATCATTCTGGCTCAGGAGCCTCTCTCACACGGCGTCAAAGGTGGTCCTCCTTTGCTTCGATCATTCGAAGATGGCCACAAGCTCTGCACCGCTGTGAATCGCAAATCCTGTAAAGTTCTCGCCGACTTCTTCCACGAGGGACAGATTGGTAATGGGCCCAAGCTCATCGAGAATGCCGAAAAAATCTGGGATCAGGTCAGCTACATTCAGTATGGCGACTCACCTGGCCGCAAGGAACCCGGTACCGGTAAGCTCGACTATGTCGCCGTGACAAAGTTTCTCCGCAAAAAAGGCTACACCGGCCCGATTGGGATGGAGCACGGCGCCAGTAAGAAGGGCAAGGAGGGACTTGATGCTCTCATCTCTTCCTATCGTAAAATCGACGCCTAATCGGCGGCACCGTTTTGGGGCATTCGGACCTCAATTCGGGAAAAGATTTCAAAATGCCCTCCCGCCATTTCGGTGGGAGCGGCATGAGGTCGCTTCAGGAAATTTCCAGAGGGAAATTAGTGGAGAGATTTTTTAGAGGGTGGTGATGGTTTGAGAGTGGGATTCTTTGCCGTCGAAGGCGGTGAGAATGAGTTGAGTGCCGGGGGCGATGCTGGGAAGGGTTTTAAGCGGCAGAGTGCCGTCGGGTCGGGAGCGGGTGCCGCGGATGGGGCGACCGTCGGTGTGGGCAAGGCGGAGGTCAGCATTGGGGAGAGTTTTGATGCGGGGGAGTTTGCAAGTGGCTGCCTGTCCGCTTTGGGAGGCGGTTTCGGTGAGGGAGCCGCCGCCGCGCGGAGTTTCGCCGGGGGCATCAATCAGGTTGCGTATGCGTAAGCCGATTTTTGGATCGACCTCGGTGGGGTCGAATTCCATTTCGAGGAAGTTCCAGTAGAAGGGGTCTTCCTTTTTCTGAGGCTGAAGATCGGGAGTGGCATGTTCTTTATGATAGAGGCAATGGACGTCGAGCGGGCGGCCGTCGAAGTCTTTCATGCTGGGGCCAAAGCCGGGGATGACGGAGCGTCCGCCGCTGCGGCCGATGGGGCCGAAGGAGCATTCGATGAGATTGAAGTCGGTGTTCTTGATGATGCTGCCATTGTGCACATCGCCGTAGACGGTGACGATGCCATCGCGCTCGGAGAGGAGTTCGATGAGCCGGTCGGCTCCGGCTTTGACCCATCCGGCGTAGTCGGCGGCGACGCGGTCGCGTTGCTCAAAGACAGTGTTGCCGCCTTTATTCCCACTCCAGATGGTGTGGAGGCCATTGAGTCCGGTAAGGCAAATGAGAGGGGCGGAATCGGTGCGGATGAGTTGTTGCAACCAAGCGAATTGTTCTTCGCCGAGAAGGGCGCGGGTGGGGTCGGCGCGGTCGTATGCGTTCTCAACATGATCCCAGCCCCAATCTTTCCAGATGTTGGTGTCTTGCGAACTGCGCCAGAGCCGGGCATCGACGATGGTGAGGGTGAAGTCGCGGCGCGGCATTTTCCAGGCGCGCCACTTTTTTGGATTAGCGAGAGGGTCGACTACCTCGGCTCCGGTGACGAGGTGATGAACGATTTGAAAATTGCGTCGCATGTATGAGGCGTCCTGCCCGAGTCCGTCGTGTTTGCGAATCGCGATTTGCTCGGGGCCTTTCACGTCATCCATGCCGTAGTCGTGATCGCCGGGGTTGATGATGTTCCAATGCTGCATCATCTGCCAGCGGGAGGTCGGGCCGAAGATGGAATTGGCGATAATTTTGTAGGCGTCATCGGTGCTGGGTGGATAGAGGACGAGCTCCATATACCAGACGTCATCCTCCCAAACCATGATCTGGAAATTGTAAGCATCGAGGTGCTTGTAGGATTCGACTGAGGGTTGATCACGGACTTGCCAGTCATCGCCTCCGCCTAGAATTTTGAGGCCGGCATCGGTGCGTTGTTGCAGGCCGGAGGTGATGGCGTGACAGCTGAGGCCGCAGAGCTTGTAGGGCGCCTTGAGCTGGGGAAGGCGTCCCACGTAAGTGCCGGAAGCGGGAACATCTCCGACCAAGCCCGTGCCGGGTCCGCAGGCGTCGGAGCCAATGCGGGGATCGGCGGTGACGTTTTCTCCGTCTTTCCAAATGGTGTAGTAGAGCGTGGCGTCGCCCGGGCTTTTAGGGAGAGTGGTGGTGATGACGGAGGTGTTGCGTCGGAAGTCGTTGTTGACGATTTTGGCGGTTCCGGAGATGGGGATCTTTTCCCAGTCTGCGGTGGGAGATTCGGAAACGCGAACCTCGGCCTTCTTGCCGTCGGAGGCGAAGACGCTCACAAATTTAACCTGCCACTTGCCGTCGACTTTTTTGAGGGTGTCGCCGAGCGGGTAGCAGGCGGAGCATTCGGCGTGACCGACGGTGAGTGGTTTGTTTTCGCCGGGGTCGAGCGAGACATCGGAGATTTCAAAGTCGATGAGGCCGCGAGTGGCGACGCCGAAGTAGCCGGAGCTTTGAGTTTGGGGAATGTTTTCGAGAGTGAGGGTGCTGGAGTTGAGCGTGGTGGTAACCTTGGTGCCTTTAACTTCGAGGGAGAGAGTAAATTGGTCGCCTGGTTTGAGGATGGGAGCTTTCGTTTTTTTGGGAGCAGGGGCCTTTTTCTTTCGGCTGATGGGCTTTTTAAGTTCGGCGAGATGACCGTTGTCCTGATATCCGATGATGGTGGCTTTTCTAATTTTGTTGTATCCCTCGAAAAGACTACGCCCTCCGATGGCGATCCCGAGTTGGCCGTAGCCGGGTTGATACATTTTCCAATCGGCATTGTCGCCTTTGGGAACCGCGGGAGCATCGGCGTGGTAGGTGCCTTTAATCGTGATGGTGTAGTTGCCGGTGAGTTTCCAATCGCGTCGCCAAAGAATTCCGTGGGGGAGAGAGGGATCGTAATCAGTCTCCATCTTCCTTTTTTCATGGGTCTCGGAGTGGTAGGGAAATCCGGTACGGCGCGCGCGGTCGCCAACATTTTTGAGTCGGCGGCGTAGGGCCCCGCTTTTGATTTGCCAGTAGCCGGGGTTGAGCGATTCCCACTCGGAGCCGTGGACAAAGGAATCGGGGCGGGAGAAGCCATCGATAGCGACGGGAGCATGTCTTCCGCTGAGAGTCGGAGTGAGCGCGAGAGTGGCGGAGGTGGTTTTGAGAAAGTGACGGCGGTCCATGTCAGCTTACTTCTTTGATTTCTTCTTTTTGCGGCCTCTCGTCATTTGTTCGATGGCTTTGAGCTCGGTGGCCTGGCCTTCGTCGCCGCATTGCTTCATCCAGACGGCGAGCTTAGAGCGAAGTTCGTTCATCGTTTCGGCGTGCTTTTCGTCGCCGGCGAGGTTGTTGAGTTCGAGCGGGTCGGTGATGATGTCGTAGAGCTCTTCCTTGGGGCGCGATTGATAACGTTTGACGAGAGCTTTGGCTTTCGGGGTGTCGACGGTGAGCCAGCTCTTGAATTCAGGAGAGTTGGTGCAGGCGTTTTTGAATTTGGCTTCCGGAGTAAGGTTCCAGATGAATTTAAATTTCTCCGAGCGGATGGAACGAATGCCATAGTGAGGCGAACCGGAATTGATGCCCTTGGTGGTCATGATGCCGTGGACGTGTGTTTTGTGAGTTTCTTTTCCAGCGAAGACCGGAAGGAGGCTTTTTCCTTGAAGGGAAGGATCAGGAGTGCCTCCGGCCGCTTCGACCCAGGTGGGAAGGAGATCGATGTATTCGATCATTGCGGGATTGGTGGTGCCGCGTTTGATCTTGCCAGGCCAGCGGGCGATGAGGCCGGTTTGGAGCCCGCTGTCGTAACAGGTCCACTTCGCGAAGGGCATGGAGCTGCCTTGTTCGCTGGTGACGACGAGGAGAGTGTTGTCGGAGAGTTTGTGTTTTTTGAGAAGTTGCATCGCCCGGCCGACTTGACTGTCGTAATAGGTTATCTCGGCAAGGTAGCGGGACATAGCGTCGCGGATGGCGGGGGTGTCGACGAAGTAGGGTGGGAGTTGAATATTGGCGGGAGGATAGCGGGAGGCGTCGCCTTTGTTCCAGGGTGAGTGAGGCTCGTTGGAGCAGAGGAGAAGGCAGAAGGGATTTTCTTTTTCGGTGCAGTCCTTCATGAAGGAATCGACTTTGTCGAAATTAGGATTTTTTCCGTCGGGGATTTTTTCCCAAGCAAACACGCTGCCTGGAGAAACGTGGGTTTTTCCGCTTTGAGCAACGCGGTAGCCGAGGGCTTTGAGATATTGCACGACGCTCTTGGTGCCATTTTCGACGTAAGTGTGATTCGGGTAGGCTCCGCTGGTGACTGGATAGAGTCCGGTGTAGATGTTATGTCGGGTGGGAGAGCACATCGGCGCAGTTTGGAAGCAACGGGTGAAGCGCATTCCTTCGCTGGCGAGTTTGTCGATGTTGGGCGTGTGGGCCTGTCCGCCGTAGCACCCGAGATCACGGAAGGTGCAGTCGTCGGCGATGATGAAGACAATGTTGGGCTTTGTGGCGGCAGTCGAAATGACGCAGCTCATGAGGGCGATGTAAAGGGTGCGAAACATAGGAGGTGATAGGATGTGAATTCGGCTGTGGCTCGGCGCCGCCGCTAGAGCTTCTCGATGTGGCCGACCTTCACCGCCCCATCGTTGGTGGTGAACCACTCGGCTTTGGCTTTTCCGTTCTCCACGGTGATACCAAGGAATCCTCCTTTGGCGCTAAAGTAGCGATGCATCGGGGCTTTGCCGGGGTTGCCGCCATACTGGTGCTGGTCATTGATGGGGCCGCAGCCGAGTTCGATTAATCCGGTGCCGGGATCCTTCGAGCAATACTGCCAGTGGCGGTCGCCGCAAATGACGTAGGTGTTTTTCATCGGAGCAAGGAAATCGCGGAGCTCTTGGCCTTCGTGGAAGAAGGCTTTGTTGGCGTGGTTGTCTGATTTGCCTTTTTTGTCGGGGCCGACTATCGGGCCGGGGGTAATGAGGAATTTGTAAGTGGCGTTGGACTCGCTCATCGTTTTCTTGAGCCAGGCCTTTTGTTCGGCACCGAGGATGGTTTTGTTGGGGCCATCTTTATCACGATTGGCAGACCGGAAGTCGCGGTTCTCGGTGAGCCAGATTTGCAGGTCCTTGCCCCAACGAATGGTGCGGTAGGTCTTCTCTCCCATCGGGACTTGCTCGCGGAAGATGGAAAGGCCTTGGGCGAAGGTAAGGTCGCCGTAGGTTTGGCCGGGCCAGCAATCGTTCTTCAAGGTGTCGTGGTCGTCCTTCATGAAGTAGGAGGAAACCTGTCGATGAAAATTCTGATTGTGCCGATAAGCGAACATGAGGTTCCACTTGGCACGAGCCTGCGCCACGTTCTTGGCGAGAGGTGCTTTATCATAATAGAGGATGTCTCCGGTGTGGACAAAGAAGTGAGGCTTGAAGCCAAGCATTTGCTTGAAAGTCAGGTGGCCGTCGGCACCCGCGTCGATGCTGCGAACAGCCTGACATGTCGAAACGATGAAACGAACGGGTGTTTCTGATTTGCCTTCGGGTGCGGTGTGGAAGCCTCCGGTGATTTTTGAGGCGATCTTCGAGTCTTTGTTTTTCCGGCCCTCTACGATGAGTTCGTAGTGGTGACCGGGAAGGAGGTCAGTAAGGCGAAACTGATGAGAAAAATCGGTCTCAGCCTTGATTGGTTTCCAGGGTGAATATTGAATCGCGGTTTTGACTCCGGTTGCCCGATGGCCGACCCTGGCTTCGCCTTTCATCCCCGGAACAACCCCGAGAGGCATGTCGATTTTGTCCTTATCTTTTTTTTCCAGTCCCTCGGTGAAGATAGGGAGTTGGTCGAATTTCGCGGAGTCTTTTTCCGTGAGACGTGCCCAGATTATGGCGGAGTTTTGATCGACTTCGCCGACTTTGATTCCGGAGGCGAAAAAGGGGGCCTCATCGGCTGCAAGCAGGCCGATGAGCGAGAGGAAGGCGAAAGGTCTCATGAGTTATTCTCCTTTGGGGAAGGTCCAGGGTTTTGGTGCGGGGAGCGAGAGAAGGTGCTTCACAGCGGCCTCGAGTTGACGGTCTTTGCCACTCTCGCGATCTTCGGGATTGTTAGCGACCTTGATATCCGGTTCGAGTTCCGTGTTTTCAAGGTAGTTGCCATCGGGACCAATCGTTGAAACTTGGGGAATACCGAAGATGATGGTGCGGTCGTGAAGACGCTCCCACCAGACGGCGGTACCCGTTCCCGGGACAGGCATGCCGACGAGTTTTCCGATTTCCAAAGTCTTGTAGGCGAATGGGAAGAGGTGCGCGTCGGAGTAATTGCCCTCGCCCATGATGACAGCGGAGGGTTTGGTCCAACGGAAGAGCGGTTCGCCACCCATATTGCTTTGACCGCGAGGGTAGAATCTCAGGAAGGTTTTTCCGCTGAGGAAGGTGGTGAGGTCTTCGGTGAGCCAGCCGCCGCCATTGAAGCGGGTGTCGACGATGAGCGCATTCTTGTCGGTGTGGTGCCCGAATACTGAGGCATAGGCATCGCGAAATCCGCTGTCATTCATCTGACGAACGTGCACGTAACCCAACTTTCCGCCGGAGAGTTCTTCGGTTTTTTGGCGCATCTTTTTAATCCAACGACGATAGAGGAGTTCGCCTTCTTGCCCCCCCGAGATGAGACGAATAACTTCCTCCCAGCGTTTATTGTCGGCTGGATTGAAGAAGGAGAGGAGAACGCGTTCGCCGGCCTTTCTGTTGAGGCGCTTGACGTGGTTTTCGCCTGCGGCGATCTCGTTGCCGTTGATCTTTTCGATGATCGTTCCGGCAGGGAGTTTTTCGTCGAGAAGATCAAGCGGGCTGCGGGGGATCACTTCGAGAATGCGAATCCCGGGGCCCTTGTGGTCCCAATCATGGTAAATACCCAGCGAGGCGGTGGAGTCGCCGGTGCTAAATGACGGACGGTAGAAACAACCGGTGTGCGAGGCATCGAGTTCGCCGAGCATTTCGCTGACCATTTCAGCGAAGTCGTAGTTGTTGTTAATAGCGGGGAGGAGCTTCTTGTATTCCTTGCCATAAAAATCCCAATCGGCCCCGTGGAGATCGGTGCGGTGGAATTTCTCGCGGACCTGCCGCCAGATGTGCTGGAACATTTCCGTGCGTTCGGCAGCGAGGTCAAAAGTGATTTCTGAATCGTAGGAGAGGGACTTAGATTTGCCGTCACCGGTGCCGATTTTGTGAAGGCTTCCTCCGGCCAGAACGAAGAGGTTTTTTCCGTCCTCGCTGATATGGATGTCAGTGGATCCGCTGCCGCCTGCACCGCCGAGGCTGGTGAGGAGCTTGGTTTCTTTCTTATAGAAATCGTGGGACCAAATCTGGAATTTCTTACGCTCACTTCCCATGTAGAAAACCTTGCGTCCGTCTGGAGCCACCACAGCCCCTTCGAGATTGGTGGAGTGAATCGAGAGCCGTTCGATGCGGTCCTCAACACCTTCGGGATCGAGAGTTTTCTTTTCTTCGAAGAGCTTTTCCCAGTCTTCGTCTTTGATTTCGTCGCGCTCGGCTTCGGTGAGTTGAAAAAGTCGATGAGCGCGGTTGGTCAGGAAGCCGGCATAGATGTCGAGTTCGCTGCCCCAGCTCCCGTGTGATTTTTTGCCGTGGCGGTTGGAGATCCAAAGGGCGGCTTCGCCATTCCAGGCCCACTGGGGAGCCATGTCGTAGTAACCGTTTCGGCTCAGGTCGATGGGCTCGGATTTGCCGTCGGCGGCGACCAGAAAGACATTTTCGGTCCAACGTTGTTTTTGTAGAAGCATCGTAAGGAGGTTCTTGCTGTCGGGCGACCAGGAATACTCGATATCGCCATCGGAGTAGGAATAGGAACGACTACCGTCGTGCAAGGTGGTGCTGGTCTTTTTCTCCACATCATAAACGCGGAGTTGCACACGATCCTGGAGGTAGGCGATCTGTTTGCCGTCGGGCGACCAAAGGGGCTGGAATGTTTCATCGTCTCCGGCGAGGAGGGTTTCTTCCGTGAGGGTCGTGGAGAGGTAAAAACTCTTCTCTTGCTCACGCGCGATGCTGGTAGTGTAGAGGTTCCAGCTGTTGTTACGTTCCGAGGCGTAGACGAGTTGGCGCCCCTCGGGATGGAAACTCACCGAGCGTTCCTGCTCCGGAGTGTTGGTGATGCGCTTGGTGGTCTTGTGGTCGATGGAGGTGACGAAAATCTCTCCCCGGGCGATGAAGGCAATCTCGTTGCCCTTTGGTGAAACAACCATCTCGGTAATGGAATTCGAGAGCTTGACCATTTCGGAATTCGTTTTGTCGTCGGTCTGAATTGTGACACGGATTTTTTTCGGAGCTTCGTTACCTTTTTCCTGCACGAAGATGTTTCCGTGGTGGCTGAAGGCAATCTTTCGGTTTTTGGATCTGCTAAGGAAGCGAACAGGGTGCTTGTCGAAAGTGGTGAGCTGTTTTGGCTTGGCGTTCTTTTTAATCGAGCTTTGCCAGATGTTGAAGCACCCGCTTTGTTCGGAGAGGTAGAGAAACTCCTTATTGTCAATCCAGACGGGATTACGGTCCTCGCCGACGAAGTTAGTAATCTTGCGATGTGATTTTTTGTCCCAGTCGTAAAGCCAGACGTCCCGGGTGACCGAGGAGGTGTGGTGCTTGCGCCAGGGGTCTTCGTAGCCCTTGCGGTCGTGGTAGAGGAATTGTTTTCCGGAGGGGGAGAAGTTAACGTTTTCCGAAGGGATCGCGAGGAGCTTGGTGATGCGGCCGCCATTGACGGGAGCGAGATAGGTTTCGCCCACGCGGCGATTGGGAATATCGAGGGATTCCGGAGCGTCGATGCGGGTGGATTCGAAGATGACTTTCTTTCCGTCGGGCGTGAAGGACGTCGGGATGTCGTTTTGGGAATGGAAGGTGATACGCTTGGCTTTGCCGCCTTTGGCTGAAATGAGAAAGACGTCGAAGTTGCCGTGCCGATTGGAGGCAAAGGCGATCGATTTTCCATCGGGTGACCAGACCGGGTGGTAGTCCCGCGCAAGGTGTTGGGTCAGGGAGCGTGCTTCGCCACCGGAGGAGGGGACTGTGTAAAGGTCCGCGCCGTGCGTGAAAACGATCGTTTCGCCGTTGGGAGAAATGGCAGGATAGCGCAGCCACTGGGGAGCGGCTTGGGCAAGCCCAAGAGTGGCAGCGAGAAGAGTGATGATTCGCATGCCGCAGCCTTTCAAAAACGTGGCGAGACCGGAACCACAAAAGTATTCTTTTCTCAGCAGCAGTGGCTCACTTGGCGATGGGTTGTGAGATGCGGAGGTAGGCGAATAGGTTTCGGAGGGCGGTGTCGTCGAGGCCGTTGAGGAGGCCGTTGGGCATGATGCTGCGGCCGACGGGTTTTAGGGCGCTGATTTTTTTTCGGGGAATGGTGAGGTCCGTTCCGTCAAATCCCCGCAGGACAATACTGTTTTGATCTTCGTCGGAGAGGAAGCCACTGAGGACTCGCTTGTCGCTGGTTGTGATAACGATGTTCTCATAGCCTTCGCGAATTTCGGCATTGGGCTCAAGAATGCTCACGAGCATCGTGCCGAGATCGTCGCGTTGATAGCGGGTGAGGTCCGGGCCGACATTGCCTCCTTTGAAAAAGAGTTTATGGCAACTTGCGCACCGGGCGGTGAAGATGGCCTCTCCGGCGTAGGGATCTCCGGGGCGCTCGGCGAGGATCTTTTGCAGGGCTTCGGAGCGGAGGGAGGGGGTTGGCTTTTCGGGTTCAGGGAAGTGCTTCAGAAGCAAGGAAGACACCGCTTTATCATCGTGAAGCGCGAGGCGGCTAATGAGGTCGGGTGGGATTTGATCTGGAGCGATGTTTTCTAAGAGAGTCGCTGCCCAAGTGGGACGGGAGGAGAGGAGGTTCAAGGTGGAGGCTTGCAGAGATGGGGAAAGTTTGGGGTGAAATTTCACGAGGACCTCACCGATTTCCTTGTCCTTGTAGATTTGTAAGGCGGTGATGGCGGCGCGGGGGAGGTCGGGTTCGTCCGCTGAGATGATGAGGGTGAGGAGTTGCTTCCAGACCTCGGAGGTTCCTTGATAGCTTCCGAAGGCGCGGATGGCGGCGAGTCGCTCTGCTTGCGCTGCCTGTTTGTTGGTGAGTAATTCGAGACCCTCGGCGAGAGCTTGTGGCTCGCCACTTCGGATGCGCATGGAGAGAGATGATTTGTCCAACTTGAGAGTGAGTTCGTCGGGGAGTATGGGGACGGTGCGACCTTCGAAAGCCTTCTCGAATCCTTTAGTGAGCGCGGCGCGTCCTGCTTCATCGGGAGCGAGTTCGAAGAGGCGGGCGCAGGTCAGGAAATCGCGACGGGATCCGGCCTCGGCGAAACGGCGCATGAGTCGTGGGGCGATTTCCTTCAGGAATAAGAGCGAGGACCAAAGTTTTTTGTCATTGAGGGTGGCGATGATGGTTTCAGAGTGGTTTTCGCAGTGTGCTTCCAAAACATGCCATGCCATGAGCGGGATGAAGGGGTCGTTGAGGTGATTGGGTTGGGAGATGATCTGATTGGCGAGGGCGAGGGACTGTTTGTGTGGTAGACGACTTGCGGTGGAGAGAATCTGGCATTGGACCTCGGCGGTTTCTCTTCCGGTGCGCGATAGGATTTGAGCGAAGAGATCCGGCTCAATTTTTTTGTCGTCTCCTGAGAGTCTGATGATCCAGGCCCGAACCATTGGAGCAGGGTGGTCGAGATAGTGAATTGCGGTGCTAGCGCTCAGTTTTCCTATCTGATGGAGAATCCAAAGAGCCTCCAAGGCTGGGTGGGAATCATTTCCCTCAAGGAGAGTTTTCAAATGTGGAACGAGGTAGGGATCTGCTCGTTGGGCCAACAAACGAACGGCGGTTTGGCGATGCCAAAGGTTGTCGTGAGTGAGGAGCGCGAGGAGTTCCGAGGTTGATTTCGCCTCGAGGTTTCGATCCTCGATAAGTGATGAGGCCTTTCCCTTAAGGCGATAGATGCGTCCGCTGTTGGGGTCGATCTGGCCTTGATAGTTTTGGCCGTGGGCGATGTATTGTTCGCGGAAGTCAGAGAAGATGACGCTGCCGCAAGGAGCATTGGCGAGATAAACCGGGCGAAAGGTAAGGTCTTTGCTGCGAAGCGGGAATCCGGTGTCGGTAGTCTTGAAGGTGCTCCCGGTTGGGATGCGGTTGGAGGAGATCAAGGTATGGTGCAGGGGATCGACACTGAGAAATTGTCCCTGCATACGGGAAGGAAGAGCGGGGGCATCGATACAGACTCCGATGTGGGAAAAGCGCGGGATCGAGTTGGTGCTCGCCATCATGGTGAGTTCTCCAAAAGCGAATGGATTGGGTGGCGGCCCGAACTTGCCGGGGTTCTTTCCTTGCTTGAGATACTGACCGTTTTGGATGAAGTGAAAGCCGCGTGTTCCGGCGCCATTGTGTCCGCTAAAGAGTCTCCCTTCGGCATCAAAGTGCAGGCCGAAGGTGTTGCCACCGCCGTCGGCAAAGACTTCGAATTCTCTCGTTCGGGGATGATATCGCCAGATGATGGGGCCTTCGTTGTAGGTCGGTGGATCATCGTAGCCGGGTCGTGTCACGCGGCTGGTCGTGGTGCTCCCTTGTCCACCGTAGAGCCAGCCGTCGGGTCCCCAGGCGAGACCATTGGCCACGCTGTGGGTGTCTTCGAGCCCGAAACCAGCAAGTCGGATCTCGGGGTCGCTGTCGGGAATGTCGTCTCCATTTTGATCAGGATAAAAGAGGAGGTAGGGGGTGTGCATAACCCAAATGCCTCCCCAACCCCGGACGACGGAGTTCGCCATGTTGAGTCCGGTGAGGACATTCTTGCTCGTTTCATAAACACCATCGCCGTCGAGGTCTTCGTGCACGCTGATGATGTCGGCTCCGCGATCATGATTAGGCGGCGCGGGCGGAACGCGGTCATACTTTGAGCGGTAGTATTGGTCACGGCCGATCATGGCGAGTCCGGCGGGATAAGGGTATTGGCGGTATTGCGCGACCCACATGCGGCCCCGGGTATCAAAACTGAAATGAGTAGGTTGTGCGATTTCGGGTTCGCTGAGTAAGGCGTCGACTACGAGGTCATCGTCAGTTTCCAGCAAGGCGAGATCTTCACCGGGAGGAACCTGCCGACCGCGGATGGGTTCGATGGTGCGGGCGAGAGGTCGGCTGGAGAGCCTGAACTGATTGGAGGAATAAGCGGCGTGCTTGGGCTTTTCCGGGCTACTTGCGAAATCGTCTTTGGAAGGAGCGGTGGTGGTGAACTGCCACTCGCCTCCTAAAACAAGTTCGTTGAAGTAATCGAGGAGGACCGGAGCAGAGGCAAGACCTCGCTTGCTTGAGTTCTTCTCCAGACGAATAAGCAAAGAATTGAAGTGAGTTTTCTTGAGGATGTTTTTGGGAACCTTAAATCGCTGTTCCTTGCCGACGGGGATGCCGGGGGACTTCACGATGCTCTGCCCGTTTAAGAAAATTTCAAATGGCCCCGGAAGATCAGCGATGGCGAGGACAGTAGAGCTTCGCCAAAGGTCACGCTCGTCCCCTGCCGATATAGTGAGACGGTCTGGAACCTGCAAGTAGCAACGGAGCCAGAGTTTTTGCTGCTGGGAAGGTTGTGTGGGAATGGATGTTGTGGTCCAGGCGGCGCTGGTGACTTGGCCGACGGAAAGGAGAAGGTAAAATGCGGGGAGGAAAAAAGCACGAACCATACTCCAATCATCGACATGGCCGATGATGAGTGAAGGAAATTCCCAGATGAACTGCGATCAGTGTGATTCTGGCGGAATGATGAGATCGCGATCGCCGTCATTGTCCCAACCCTCAGGTTCGGGATAGAGGCCGATGTTATCATTGGGAGCTCCTTTGGCCTGTGCAATTGCCATCCATTTTTTCGGCCTTTCCCCAATACTGTCCTGTATGGATGCCTTCTCCTGATTGACCGGTCAGCCAGGTCTCCGCGGCTTAGCCCTCAGCCGCCTTGGGAGAATTAGTAGTCGTCGACACCCCTGCGGTAGGCCGTGATTTCGCGCTCACCGTGGGCGATCAGGAGGATGGCATCTTCGGTAGCGACGGCTTTGAAAAGATCTATCATGAGTCCTTCCTGCCCAGGCCAAGGGTAGACAAAAAAGAGATCAACCTCGCCGGGGTCTAGCCCGTCGTAGACCGGCGTGGTATCGATTGGGACCCCGCCCGAGCTTGTGGCCTCGGGCGGGAGGAGATCCTTGCCGCCGATGCCCTCGCATTCCTCGTAGCCTTCGGGAAGGTAACTGGTATTTAAAATTTCGACGGGGAGGTTGTGGTCCTTGGCGAGTTGGTCCGCGAATTCGGCGATTTCGGATTCGATCTCGATACCATAGGATTCGAAGCCGAGGAGGGAAGCCATACAGGCAGCGATGCCGAAGCCGCAGCCCCATTCGCAAAAGATATCACCGCGGAGGTCGCCGGATTTTTTGAGTGAGACGATGGCGGCATAGATAATGGCGGGATTGCTGGGTAGGTAGCGGGGATAGCGGCGTCCGAGTCCGGCTTCAAAAAAGCCATCGCAACGTCGGGCACCCTCGGCAAGGAGGGCCGTGATGTCATCAGGGATTTCGCCTTTATCAAGGCGGAGAGTAATCGGTTCAACGGACACGATGAAAGATGGTTTAGCGCTATGGGGAATGCTCCAATAATTGAATGGCATCGGCGATGACATATTTTCCGTCGGTGCCTTCGTTGGAAATGGTGATCGAGCCGGCCTTGCCTTTTTTAAATTTAAACACGCCCAGCGACCGGAAGAGCTTTCCGTGTTTGGGAACCTCTTGCTGGTTGATGCGAATGGTGGTTTCCCCGGAGGCGTGAACGATCGTGACGGGGGTGTTGGTGGCGCGTCTCACATTGTGGCAGTGGGAAAGGCGGACTTCGTATTTTCCGGATTTTGGAATATTAGGTGTCCACGTCACCGATTTTTTTCCTTTGTCGGAGTTTTGGTCGTGGAGGTAACCGATGCCGACGTAGGGCGGGGTGTGGGTCGAGTATTGCCATTTGCCGTTGAGGACAGCATCGGTCTCATCAAGGACGATGCCGGGAAGAGTTTTGGTGGTTGTGACGATGAACTTTACGTTTCTTGGAATGTCGACCTCGCCCGGCGCGTGGGTGTTGGGAGCCGCGTCTGGGTGAGGTTCGATTGAAAAACCGGAGCCTCCTCCCATCAGGAGGGCGATCGCGGTGAGACGGTTTCTCATGCCGCTGAGACTAGCTGAGTTGCGATCAAGCTGCGAAGCCATTTATTCCTGTCGTTGCTTCGGATATTTTGTGTTCGAATCCTGAAAAATCACCTGATGTCTTTTCGTAACGACTTTCGCATGATTCGTTTCTTGTCTGTGGTCAGCCTAGCGGTGCTATTTGCTCCTGTTGTTTTTGCTGAAGAGATCGCTCCCGAGAGGATGAATGAAGAGGCCGCGCGCCTCGATGAATTGATCGATGCTGTTCTCAAAGAGGACGAAAAGGCCGCTCCTCCTTCCGTCGATGACGCGACCTTTCTTCGGAGGGCCTCATTGGTCGCGATTGGCCGAATTCCCACGCTCGCTGAAATCCAGGAGTTTACGAAGGACAGGTCCGCGGACAAACGAAGCCGTCTCGTGGCCCGACTTTACCAATCGAAAGGCTACCAGAGCCACATGAACAATTGGTTCTGTGATCACCTGCGACTCAACGAGGTGAAATTACAGGGCGGGTATTTCAGTTCGAATACCCCCTTGATTAATTGGACCCGGCAATCGGTGCGCGAGAACAAAAGCTGGAAGGCCATGACGGTCGAGTTGCTTTCAAGTCGAGGCAATGGCTGGCTCGGTTCTGGCGCTTCTCATTACTACACCCGCGACATTGGCATGCCTCTCGACAACTCCGCCAACACCATGCGGGCCTTCCTCGGAATGCGGATGGAATGTGCGCAATGTCACGACGATCCCGGTTCAGCCTGGGAGCGAATCGACTTCTTTAATCTCGCTGCCTTTACGCACGGCAAAAGCAACTATGGACGTCTCGATTTTTTAAAGGGGAGGGGGAGGTTTGTGAATATGTCCTCGGACAAGAAATTTAATGCCAAGGGGCTTCACCATTTGCACTTTTTTAGTGATGCCATCGGGCAGTATGCCGCGAGTGGCATCGAACCCGGCAAGGGCACTGGGAGGATCAAGCTTCCCGATGATTACCAATACCCTGACGGAGACCCCGGCGAGATGGTGGAAGGGCGCACTCCCTTTGGCGGCAAGTTGCGTCTCGACGCCAAGAAAGTGAATCCGGACAGCCTCGAGCAATTCGCCGCCTGGGTGGTTGGTGACGAGAACCCCACCTTCGCCGGTTCCATCGCAGCGAGGATGTGGCAGCGGGTGATGGGCGCAAAACTTCACAAGGAAGATAACGAAGAATTTCTTGATCCCAAAGATCCTCTCACAGGTGCCCTGAGCAGCGGCCTGATGAAGTTAATGGTGGATTACGACTACGACCTTCGCGCCTTCCAGCAAACCCTCATGCTGACCAAGACCTTCGCGGTGAAATCCGCACCTGATGCGGAGGCCTCCTTTCACGGATTGATGGGGCGACCGATCGAGCGAATGAGCGCGGAGCAAATTTGGGATTCGTTAATCACCCTTGTGTTGGAGGATCCCGAGTCAGCGCAGCGAATCGAGGACATGGAGCTTCTCTACATTCACGGGCGCTACATTGGTCGCCTTGAGGACATCATCAAAAAAGTCCACTCCTTCAAGACGATCAAGGAATACCAGGAGTGGGTCATCATGAAGTACAGGGAAGCGCGCGATGGGACCGGGCCCAAAGCACCCGCACCACGACCACCGACCTACATTGCAGGACACGGTCGCCTCATGACGTCTGCGATTCAAGGAATCGCCCGGGCTTCCGAATTGCCGAGCCCGGCCTTGCCCAATCATTTCCTTCAGAAGTTTGGTCAGTCCGATCGAATCAGCATCGATGGAGCCACCAACGAAGGCAGCCTTACCCAAACCCTCCAAATGCTCAACGGAGCCACCCAAAAAATAGTGACTACTCCAGAAGGTATCGCGATTCGCAAAATCCTCCAAAGAAAGGAAACGAATGCTGTAAAGGGAGCTCTTCTTTTTCAATCCGTTCTGACTCGCCAACCCACCGACCAGGAGCGAGCCTTGTGCGCCAAGGAACTCGACGATGGGGAGGGGAAGGGATTTGCCAATATTGTCTCCGCTCTCGTTTGCACCCCTGAATTTCTCTTTATTTACTAATGAATCCAAATTCCAACTTCGACGACGAATTCTCCCGTCGTGAATTTCTTCGTGATGCCTCCCGCAAGTTTCTCGGTGTCAGTTTGGCACCCATGCTTGGAGGAAGTCTGGCTTCGCAAGCCTTTGGTGAGAAAGTAACGGTACAGCGGAAAAATCCTGCCACCAATGTCATCTTCCTCAACATGGCAGGCGGCATGAGTCACCTCGATACCTTCGATCTCAAACCCGGTCAGGAAGTTCAGGGACCGGTGAAAGGAATTCCGACGACTGCCGAGGGACTTCAGATCGCGAGCTATCTTCCCGAGACAGCAAAGGTGATGCGGGATGTTTGCACCATTCAATCGATGCAGTCGAAGCAGGGCGATCACGACCAGGCCAGCTATCTTCTCCACAAGGGTTACAATCAGCTGGGCACCATCGTTCATCCTGCGGTTGGGAGTTGGGTTACGCGAATGAAGGGCTCTGAAAATAATACCCTGCCTGGATACATCGCGGTGAACAGTCCCGCCAATATGATTGGCGCTGGTTGGATGGGAGCGAAATTCGCTCCGGCCGTTGTCACCAATCCTGAGAAGGGATTAGAGGGAACCAGTCGACACCCTTCCGTGAGTGAAGAGGATTTTGAACGCCGGCTGAGTCTCGCGGATGCCGTGAACAAGCGCTTCCATCAAGAGAATCCCTCGCCGAATGCCAAAAATTTCGAAACTCTCTTCGATGAAGCGGTGCGCGTCATGAAGAGCGAAGATCTCGCCGCCTTCGATTTGACCAAGGAGAAGCCGGCTCTTCGAAATAGATACGGTCGTCATGCCTTCGGACAAGGTTGTCTTCTTGCCCGAAGACTCGTTGAATACGGCGTGCGATTTGTCGAGGTCACCCTCGGAGAGTGGGATACCCACTACGACAACTTCACCGGAGTGCAAGCCCGCTGTCAGTTGCTCGACTCAGCCTATAGCTCACTCATTACCGACCTCAAAGAGCGGGGGTTGTTGGAATCGACTCTTGTCGTTCTGACGACGGAATTTGGCCGGACGCCAGAGATTCAGAAAGAGCATCGCAACGGACGAAGCCACCACCCCGGGGCGTTTACCAGCCTCCTCGCCGGAGGCGGAGTGAAAGGCGGGATGACATACGGAAAGACTGACGAACACGCCCGGAAGGTGATCGAGAATCCCGTCACCTTCCACGAGTTGAATTCCACCATCGCATACAGCCTCGGTATCGATCACACCAAAGTCATCAAGTCTCCCAGTAATCGCCCCTTCCGCATGGCTGGCCCCGACAAGGAGGAGGCTGGTCCGGTTACGGAGATCTTTGGGTAGATCACCAACAGCTTTCCCTCATCAAAAAACCGGAGTAAGATTCCATCCTAGCACCGGACACGGTAACGAGCCTTCCGCCTCACACGCCGAAGGCTTCCAAACCATGCTTAACCGGAAAATGATAGGAGCGGGAGGGATCTCTATTAAGAAAGGTTTCTTTGCACTTGAATTGGTTTGGTAGATGTTGCTTGGTGTGGACCACACCTTCTTTATGAAAACTCGCTTGATTCATGCCCTCCTCCTCTTTCTTGCTGGAAATACCGCGATGGGGCAGCGGGCGGATAGCGTGGTGACCATTAATGAAATCCACTATCATCCGGCTTTGGCTGGGGAGGCGGAGTGGGTGGAGTTGCATAATCAGATGGTAGTTCGAGTGGATGTGTCGGGATGGTCGTTTACCGAAGGTATCGATTTCACTTTTCCGGAAGGATCGGTCATGGAGCCGGGTGACTACTGGGTGCTGAGTTCGAATCCATCGCACGCTTCGCTCTCCGGAGTGGCTCAGGTTGTCGGTCCCTTTGCCGGGATGCTGAGCAATGGTGGCGAAACTTTGCAGCTTCGTAACCGTCACGGACGGATCATGGATGAACTCGACTATAGTGATGGAGGAAAATGGCCGGAGGCCGCTGATGGAGGTGGCGTCTCCCTGAGCAAGATCGATCCGGAAAAGGCGAGCGGTCTTGCCGCAAATTGGACCTGGAGTCAAGAGGCCGGAGGTACTCCGGGAGTGGTCAACTTCGACACGATGGGAGGAGAAGCCCAAAACGCAGTTGTCAATGATGCCAGTCCTTGGCGGGTCGATACGAGCGGAGGAGTGCAGGACTCTTCGTGGCGGACGCTGGGATTTGACGACAGTGGATGGCAGTCCGGCAGCGGGACCTTTGCTACAGCGCTGATTCAAAACGCCAGTTTCGAAGCGGAAACGTTTTCCGCGAGCCCGGGTTACGTCAGCGGAAACGGAGCCATCACCGCCTGGAGCACTCTCGAAAATGGAGTGCCGGGAGGAGACACGCGCATCGGAATCAACACTCCGGGTTCACTCGATCCCTTTGCCAATAACGGAATGGTGCCGGCGGGAAATAATGTGGCTTTTATTCGAGGCGGCTTGCGGTCTCTGGCCCAAGACATTTATGGACTGATACCGGGCGAACGCTATCTTTTAAGCTACCGCGAAAACGGACGCAGTCCCACCAATCCAATTGGCAGCGCTACTCTCGGTGGGATCGAAGTTGTTCCGCAACACCAGGTCGCGGCGGTCGACAGCCTCGATATATTCACTGAGCCCTATCACGTGCAAGTGGGTGGCGTATTCACGGCTGTCGACTCAACAGCGCAGTTGGAACTGAGCAATCATGCCGGCATTGGGGACTCCATTCTCTACGACGATTTTCATCTCAATCCGGTGACGCTGTATCACAGCGGGGCTGGCTCGGCGACAGTCCACCGGGCCTTTGCTGACAAGGGCAAGCCGCTCCTGATCCTTCTCGCCGAGGTGGATCCGGGAACAGGAGGGGATGGCTTTAGTTTTGGGTTTAAAACAACGAACGGAAGTCAGGCTCTCAGCAGTCATGGCGCACTCTGGTTGCAAATCGACGACAGCGGTGAAGCCGTTTTAAGAGCGGACGAAGAGGGAGGGGATCAGATCGTCGCTCTCTCAACAGCGGCGGCGGTTACCGTCGGTTCACCCAATCGAATCGCGATGATTTGGGATCGAACGACGGATAAAGTTTCTGTGGTGGTCAATGAAGTGACCATCTTTAACGAAATCAATCTTGGCCCCTCCGCCGGGGGAAGTGACGGGGTTTTTAATCCCAATATTGCCGGAGTGACGGCGAGTTTTTCCTCCGCTGGGGGTAATCTTTCCGAGCTGGCGGTTGCACGGGGATCCGCGCCGGACACAACGCTCCCGATTCCCGCCGGACCCACGGTGTATCGTTTTCGTAATAAGTTTGAGTTCACCGGATCGGGAGTCAGGACCAACCTTTTGCTGAGCTTGGCCCAAATTGGTGAGGCAACTGTTTATCTCAATGGAGTGCTTCTGCACGAGGAATCGAATTCAGGGTCGAGCGACGTTCTTCTCCCGGGCGGCGCACTTGTAGGTGGAACGAATGTTCTTGCGATTGAACTAGCCACCCCGGCTGGTGCGGGGGACCTACAACTGGCGATGGAAACATCTCTGGCCACGATCGAAAATAACAACGGTGGCGGCCCGGAGAGATCTCTGCTTCGCTTGAGTGAAATTTCAGCGGCAGGTGCCGGGAACTTTTTCGTGGAGATTACCAACACGGCTTCGCTACCCTTGGAGCTTTCCGGTTTCAGCTTGAATAGTTTCAGCTTGCCGGAGGAATCCCTGAATCCTGGAGAGTTTCGGTCCTTCCCGGCCAGTGAACTGGGATTCGTTCCTTTCGATGAGGAGATCCTCTTTCTCCGATCGAGCCAGGGCGGGGTGGCCGACGCCCGACGGGTGAAAAACCGGTTGCGAGGGTATGAGCTCGACAGTGGAGCCTGGCAGTATCCCGATGCACCGACTCCAGGTTCCGCGAATTCCTTTGCTCTCGAATCCCGAGTGGTCATCAACGAAATCCACTACCATCAACGCCCGGTTTATCCCGATCCAATAAATAATATCGAACACGAGGAATCTGCTTTGGAATGGATCGAGTTGTTCAACCGTTCCGGCGAGGAAATTGACCTTTCTGCTTGGTCGCTACGGGATGCAGTGAGTTATGATTTTCCCGAGGGCACGATGCTTCCGCCATTTGGTTTTATCGTCATCAGCAGTAACGAATTCTCCGGCTCGCTGAACAACAGGCGTGACCGGATTCATCTTCGTGACGCCAACGGAAATACCGCTGATATCGTGGAGTATCTCGATGGTAAACCCTGGCCGCGCAACGCGGATGGGAAGGGGTCGAGCCTCGAATTGCGTCACCCGAATGCTGACAACAAGAATCCTGCGTCCTGGGAAGCGAGCGATGAATCGTCCAAAAGCACCTGGCAGAACTTCAGCTACCGGGGACGCGGGGTGGAGCCGCCGGGGAACAACAACCCGAATTACTTCCATGAATTTCTCATGGGAATGCTCGCTGCGGGTGAGGTCCTTATCGATGACATTTCGGTTGTTGAGGATCCGGACGGCGCCGCGATTGAATTGATCCAGAACGGTGATTTTGAATCCGACAGTGTCGGAGTGACTCCGGACAAGTGGCGCATCTTTGGTAATCACGGGCAAAGCGGAGTGATCGATCTTCCGGAAGGGGGGAGGGCCTTGAAATTGGTGTCCACCGGGCGGCTCGAACACAGTTACAACCTGGCCTCAACTACCTTTGCCAACGGACGCACGCTCAACTCCAGCAAGACCTACGAAATTTCATTTCGCGCCAAGTGGCTCTCGGGATCACCCCAACTCAACACGCGCCTCTATTTCAATCGTCTTTCCAGAACCCATATCCTTCCTCAGCCTGCCATCACCGGAACTCCTGGATCGGCCAACAGCATCTTGACCGCAGTGGCACCTCCGGAGGTGAGCTCTTTTCGCCATGCGCCCCTCGTTCCCGCTGCCAACTCTCCGATTCGTATTCACGCCACCGTGGTCGCTGCGGATGGAGTCGCCTCGGTCACGGCGCACTACAATGTCAATGAAGAGGGCTGGCTATCAGTTCCAATGTCGGGAAACGCGGCAGGGGAGTTTGTCGCCATCCTGCCGGGACAAGCATCGGGGAGCGTGGTGCAATTCTGTGTCGAGGCCTTGGCCAACTCGGGTGCGAGTGCGATGTTTCCTCCCGAGGGAAAGAACTCAAGGGCACTCTTCCGTGTCGATGATCGCAGTGTTGGAGACCGGGAGGTGCAGGTTCTTCGTATGATGATGTTGTCCAGCGACACGGACTTCATGCACACCTCTTATCACACCCCAAGCAATCAACGTGTGGGCGCCACCTTAATCTACAATGATCGTGAAGTCTGGTACGACGCCCAAGTGAGATTACGTGGTTCGGCTTACGGTCGGCGAGGAGCTCGGGTGGGTTGGAATATCAAATTCCCGGAGGATCGGCCCTTTCGCGGGGTTCACGGAACGGTGGCGGTCGACGGTGGCTTTTCCATTCCAAAGGGCGATGGAAACGGGTTTCTTCAAGTGGGACCCGGAGTGGCCACAAACGAGCTGGTTTACAATCAAATGGCGAACCGTGCCGGCGCCGTCCCTGCCAGTCATGACGACGTGGTCTACGTGGAGGCTCCACGCGCCAGCGACGACAAGATGGCTCAATTGAAAATGGCTCGTTTCGGAGATATCTGGAAGTCGTCGAGCTTTGAGCGTGGTGACGAGGGGACGTCCTTCAAGTTCGAACTGATCTACCATCCCAGGGCTACCATCGATGGAAATCCCGAGAGCCCTAAATCCGTCTACAATGCGGTTCGGGGTGTCGATATTCGGGATATGGGACCGGACAAGGAGGCTTACCGGCACAACTTTTGGATTCAGAACCAGAGTTCCCGCGACGACTATGGTTCCCTGATCGACACCGCGATGGCGATCAGTCAATCGGGCGGGAATTTGCGCGATGCCACCGACGTTGCTCTTGATATCGACAATTGGCTGCGGGTGATGGCCTTCCAGTCACTGACCATGACGGTGGATAGTTACAACAACGGGCTCGCTCACAACATGCTCATCTATGAACGGCCGCAGGATGGAAAAACAATGTGGATTCCATGGGATGTCGATCATGCCTTTTACTCCTCGCCAAGCAGTTCCATTTTTGGTCAGGCTAATGGAGACTTCGCCGATGTTGTTCAGATTCCGGCAAATCGCCGGGCCTATTGCGGACACCTGCTTGACCTCTGTAGCACGGGTTTTAATCCCGCCTATATTGCCGATTGGGTGACGCACTTCAATGATGTTGGCGAGATGCCTATTGCCGCTCATTTTACCCAATGGATCACGGACCGGCGCAACTATGTCCTGGGACAACTGAACTCGCAGCATCCGCCGCAGACTTTTCGTATTACCACCAACAGCGGAAACAATTTCAGTGTTGCGGAACCCTCCGTGACGCTTCGAGGTAAGGGATGGATCGATGTGAAGGAAATTCGGCTTGCTTCCACTGGCGAGCTCCTTGATGTCTCCTGGATCGATAACAACGACTGGGAAGTGGAGGTGCCGCTTCTGGTGGGTGCGAATGCCATCACGCTCAATGCTCTTGATCTCGGCGGCGCGGCGGTTGGTAGTGACAGCATCACCGTGACGAACACAAGCAGCCTGGAGCCTGCCGGGGTGACCAATCTAGTCGTGAGTGAAATGATGTTTCACCCCACTGATCCAACTGCAGCGGAAATCGGCGCCGGCTTCATCGATGGTGACCTCTTTGAATATCTCGAGTTGGAAAACATCGGGCCGGTCACGGTTGATCTGGGCGAGGCAATGTTTACAAATGGGATCAATTTTGATTTCTCGACTGGCAGCATTTCGCAACTGGCGCCAGGAGAGCGGGTGCTTATTGTTCGTAATCAGGCCGCCTTCGAACTGAGACACGGTGCGGGACTTCCGGTCGCGGGTGAGTTTCAAAACGAAACCGGGCTTGCTAATAGTGGTGAGCGCTTGCGACTCGCCGGAATCAATGAGACCACCATTCGCGATTTTAGTTATAAAGATAAGCATCCCTGGCCCGAGGATGCGGATGGAAATGGTCACAGTCTCGTTCTGGTCGCCCCTGGATCCAATCCCGATCATGGGGAAGCTGGTAATTGGCGTTTGAGCAGCTTGTCCGGAGGAAACGCCGGAGAATCGGATGCCAACCTGTTCGTTGGTGACCCTGTGGGCGACAACGATGGCGATGGTCTGAGCAATTTGATGAACCACGCATTGGGAGGCACTGGAGCTCAGTTTGTCCCGGTGTTTTCTCTGGAAAGCGGCGTGATGACCTTTTCACATACCCGTAATCTGACCGCAGATGATGTGACTTTCGAGGCGGAGTTTTCAATCGATTTAGTGACCTGGAATTCCGCGGGTTCAGTGCCATTCAGCGAGAGGGGCATTGGAGGTGGAAATTCGCTGATGACGTGGGAAATGGATTTGGGAATGGAGGGTAAGGGGTTTGTTCGATTGCGGGTGATACAACGATAGGTCCCCGCATAACCAACAACTTTTTGGTGATTTCCCCTTGACCTGTGAGAGGTTGTATGAGAATTCCATAAGAAATGATTCTTACTGGTGTGAAAGAAAGAATTTGCACTGCCGTCCATGCGGTTGGGTTTCTGTTGGTGTCGCTGTCCTCGACCTCCGCTCAAATCTCGTTGGTTGTTGATCCGCCGCCAGTCTCGACGGTCCTGGAGGACTTCAATGACGGCGTTGATACCACGGCGGCATATGCGAATGCCTCAAGTGCGGGGGAGGCCGGAGGGGTAGTATCGGTTGCCGTTGCGGCGGGTGCGTCTGATCCCCAGTTTCAAGTTCCCGCGCCAGGTGACCCATTCGATATCGCGATGCATCCTTTTCTCCGTCTTTCTTCGCGAGGCACTGTTGGAGTGGCCGCCCAGGTTTTTCCTCTGCCTGCATCCGGAGTCACCGTTTTGGGGTTTAACACCGGAACCAACTTTGCCGAGTCATCAATGACATTTGTCATCGATCCTCCGGGAGCAAGCGGCAATGGCTTGCGGATCGATCCGGTCCCCACCGGTGGGGCTGCCGATGGGACCTTCGACTTCGATTACATCATTCTCGACCAATTCGAGACCGTCGGCCTCGCCGAGTATGACCACGATGGCGCTCTCGATAGTTGGACAATCGCGGGCAACGGCCACGTCATCAACAGTGAAGCCAGCGCCGCCACCAGTACCTTAAGTGCAACGACAGCCGGAATCGATCCTCAGATTCAACGGGCCGGCTTAGCGGTGGATGCTTCGATTTATACCGTATTAGAAATTCGCGCTGCCTTTGACCCACTCTCGACCTCACGCCTCGAAGTGTTCTGGGGAACCGATGTGAACCCGGGGCCTACGGGGGGGCAGAGTCTGCAGGTGACCGATCAGTTGATTCGTGACGGAGAATTACACACCTACCGTTTTCAAATGAGCGACGATACGCGCTGGAGCAATACCTTGAACCTTTTACGTATCGATCCTCTGGCCGATGCCGATGCGGCAGCGGGTCGTGACTTCGCCATCGACTATGTTCGCCTGATTGCGGGTGCGCCCGTTCTTGATACCGATCTCGATGGTTTGCCGGATGCGGTTGAAACGGGGACGGGGACTTTCGTCGATAGTTCCAATACGGGAACGAATGCCAACGACCCGGATACGGATGATGATGGTTTCAATGATGGTGTCGAAGTAGCCAGTGGCACGGACCCCAACGACCTCAACAGCGCGCCGGGCGCGGTGCTCGATGGATACTCTGAATCTTCTGCGGTATACGGATTGGGCGCACCGATTGCACCCAACGTGCCGGTTATCGGTTTTGGAGCAACCAGTGGATTCAGCGTTTCGCCGGACCTGCCCGACGGATTAAGCCTGGACCCAATCACCGGAGCGATCACCGGAACCCCGACTCTGGTGACGGCCGCGGTCACTTACACTATCACCGCGAGCTTCGACGGATCGCCCGACAGCAGCGTTGATATCAGTATCGAAATTATCAATCCCTTTATTGAGAGCTATTCATTGAATTCTGCCCTCTACCAGCGCGGATCTGATGTTGGAGTAAATAGTCCCCTCCTAAGCGGTGCGGCCCCGAATTCCTTTGCGGTCAGCCCCGCTTTGCCAGACGGCTTAAGTCTAGACCTCAACAGTGGAGACATTACCGGAGTCCCCACCGTTTCCCAGAACCCGACCGACTACACCATCAGGGCAAGCTATACTGGGCTGCCGGACTCCCAGATCACGATTTCCATTGCGATCGAAGCCGTGCCTGTTCTGTTGGTCGATCCACCCCAAGCAATTAACAACTACGTTTCGCTAGGTGAATTTAACAATGATGGTGACCCTGAATTCTGGGGCAGCAATAATGCCTCCCTTGTGGTCGCCGAAGGAATTCTTACTGTAAACACAACTGCACCTGATCCGCAGTTTTTCTTAACCGGACTCGATCTAGATACCTCGGAAGGGGAGCACACCGTTCTGGAGTTTCGATTGCGCCAAACGGACACAGTATCGATCGAATTTTTCTGGGCCGACGGAAGCGGCGGGCTCTCGGCGGCGAGGCGCTTGAATATCGATAACACCGAGATTCCCGGTGATGGTGAATTCCATGTCTATCAAATCGACATGACCGGTGTTTTCAGCGGAGCCGTCAATGTCATTCGACTCGACCCCGGGGCGGGTGCCGGACGGACAGTCGAGGTCGACTACGTCCGACTCGGAGATTTCACGGCATCCGGCCCGCCACAGTTTACGAACATCGATTACGACACCGATCTCGATGAAGCCATCATCACCTGGACCTCCTCTCCGGGTGAAGAATTTATCGTGGAGGCATCGGAGGATATGTTGACCTGGATCGAACTTGACGATGCTTTTCCGGCGGCGGGAATTGGAGAAACTACTTCCTATCTCGATGTCACCGCCGGGGAAGCGAACCGACGCTACTACCGGGTAGTTCGAGTCGGGAACTGATATCCATCTTCAAAATTGACTCAAACTTTTTAACCATTCGAAACCAATACCTTAACCCAAATCCATGAAAACAGCCAGAATTACCACTTTTTCCATCGCCTTGAGCGCCGCGACCGCGGGAGCTTTCACCCTCAGCGTTGATCCCGCACCTCTTACCCAGATCTTTGATAACTTTAATGACGGGGTGGATACCTCCACCAACTTCAACAACATGTCATCAGCGGGTGAGGCGGGAGGCTTTGCATCGGTTAATATGAATGCCGGAGCTGCCGACCCGCAACTGCAATTCCCGACACCGGGTGCGCCATTCAACAGCACTTCGCATCCTTATTTTCGAGTCAATACCCGGGGAACAGTGGGTAGTCCCAGCCAGGTTTTTCCTCTCCCAGCAGCTGGCCCAACCGTTGTCGGCTATTCTACAACAACTGCCTTCGCTGAGAGTCAACTGGCCTTCGCCAATGTGGCACCTGGTGTCAGCGGAACAGGTTTGCGTATTGATCCTCGCGGGGGTGGAACCGCCGCAGTCGAGCGATTTGACTACGACTATGTCATGCTCGACAGAGTCCGGACGATCGGACTCGGCGAGTTTGATTACGATGGCGCTCTCGATGGATGGACCTTCAATGCAGGCATTATCAACAACGTAACCAGCGGCAGCACCTTCAGTGCTTTGACCGCCAGCAACGATCCCGTCCTTCAACGAGGTGGTTTGAGCGCGGACACCAATATCTACGATACTCTTGAGATACGTATTGCACTCGATCCGCTGTCGACGTCGAGAATGGAAATTTTTTGGGGCACCAATACCTTTCCCGGACCTGCTGGTGGCCAGAGCGTGAGCTTGGTCAATGAGTTGATCCGTGACGGGAATTTTCACACCTATCGCATAAATATGGCTGACGAAGCTGCCTGGGACGGAAATTTGAATCTCTTGAGGCTCGACCCACTGGCCGACGGCGATGCCGCCGCAGGTCGGTCGTTCGAAATCGATTACGTGCGTCTTCTTGAAGGAAGTGCCATTATTCCCGAGCCCTCCGGTGCCTTGCTCTCGATGTTGGGCGGATTCTTGTTTTTCGCCCGTCGCCGGAGATAGGAATTAAAAGCCGGATCAGTCATGCTGAGTGATTACTGGGATATTTTTAACCGGTGCCTCCGTAACCGGTAGCCAGATTGAACTGGTAGTCCGATAAAAGTAGGGCGAGGGGAGCGAGTCGGCCTTAAAAGGCCGAGTTGACATTTCTTCTCGATTATCTGTTCGCCGCCTGTCGCTGCGGCTGGGAAAAAATCAGACAAAGCAGTGTCGGCTATTGCAATTCGATTCGCAGGCGTCCGAAGTTGTGGTCCTTGTCAGTCGCGGGGAAGGCTGAGCGCCAGGTTTCCAAAGTAACGCCTTCTTCTGCCGGGGCAGAGCGGACGAATACGCCATTGGTGGTCCAGCTGTTCAAATTGTCCGAGAACTCGACGAGGTAGTTTAAGTCAGCCGCTCCCGGACGATGGCGGAAGGTCAGGGTTAAGTAGTCTCTATCGACACCGCCGACATTGATCGTTTCGATCTGTGCAGTCGGAAGATCGGCGCTGCTCGGAATCGTGTGGTCACTTGCCAGGGCGAATTCGAGAAGGTTGGGGATGTCATCGCCGTCTCCGTCGCCGAGATCATCGATAATGCCATTCGCGTCGCGCCAATCGCTGTAGTCCGTTCCAGCTTCATCCGAGCCGGGGGTGCCGCCAGTCGCCAAGCTGGCTCGCCAGTTTGTAGCGAGGTTGTGATCCGGTCCGGGGATGGAATCAGGGTCGATCAAGGTCAGGCTTGGACCGCTGCCATCAGCTGCAACTGGCCACGGAGCCTTGTCATCATATTCGTTAATATCGTGGATCGCGATTCCGGCTCCGAAGGAGAGTTTCAATTGTTCCCCGCCATTACTTAGGTTGTTTCCTTCGAACTCACCTGCGATGGGCAAGCCCGTGCCGTAGCGAGCTTCAAAGGCCGCGATATTTTTCACGACCAGGACATACTCGCCAGCCCCGAGCGTCTCGACTGTGCTCCCGTCAAAGTCGAAATCGACACCCTTGGTAAATCGGACGCTGCGGAGATCGAGCGAGCTGCTGCCGACGTTTTTCAGTTCGATATATTCGTAGTCGTCTCGATTGGCGGAGACCGTGGCCTCCGGTCCGGTTGGCTCAGCCGGGTGATACATGATTTCGGTGAGGCGCAGGTGGTTGGTGAAGTTGGAAATGTCAGGTTGCGAAGCCGTGAACTCGATCGGTTGTGACCAGTGGCTCCATCGTCCCAGAGAATCCCTCATCTTGGTGCGTACGCGATAGAGGTTGCCGGGGCGCACGGCGACGGGCGGGATGGTAACGGCGTATTCAGTGGCAGGGATGTCGCCGGACTCCCAGTCGGCTTCGATTTCGTATTTGCGTTCGAGGTAGTGATCGTAAGCCGGATCAGCAGGGTCGAATCGCGGGTCGTCGGGCAGGGTGACCTCGGCGATGCGCCATTGTTGGGCGGTGAAGGTGGCTCCGCCCGAGCCGCTAAAGGCCGAAGAGGTGAAGCTGAGTTCGCTGGTGGGGAATCCCGCGCCTCCCGTATACGTGATCGTTGGGCGAGTCGGGATATTCGCTTCGTCTGCATTCAGGTAGGTGGATGTCATAAACGACTCGCGGCCTGAGACATAAGATTTCAGCTTGGCGACCATTCCGGGAAAGCTGCCCGCTGGAGTTGTCGCGGCATTGTAAAAACGCCCGTGACCGGCTTTGGAGCCGTTGACTAGACCTGAGACTAGGATCGGGTTGTAATCCCACATCGCGCGGTCGGCATCGACCAATGAAGGTTGGCCGGGGGTGTGGACCCAGTGGGCGATCTCGTCGAGAAGCATCCCTTGTTGTTCGCTATTGTGAAGCAGGTCCTGCAAGTGTCGGACCTGATTGCGGTATCCGAGTTGGAACTCAGGGATGGCGAGGACGTCGTCCCGGAGAGGTCCACCGGGATCGTTACGATAGGGAGTAGTCCAAGTAAGATCGAGGTCCCAGTTGACCACCTGCCACTTGTCAGTCTCCGGGTTGTGGAAGAAGAAATAATTTTTGCCGGCGTGGATGTCGTAGTCGTGCACCCAGGTGGCGCTGGCGCGGAAGTTATAGTAGCTGTCCAAGTCGAGATGATCGTGCCACCATTGTGCGGTGGGCGAGCCGTTTCGGTAGCCGGCGATGAAATCATCAACGTCTCCGTTGGGCAGCGATGACTCGAGATACGATCCCTGATTGTTGGGCGGGTTTTGATTGTTGTTCCCTTCGATTTTCCAGAGGTAGCCATCGGGCAGATCGTGTTGTTTGGTGAATTGGCCGTCTAGTTGTTCGATCGCCATGTAGAGACCTTGGAAATCACTGTTGAATTGATCGGTGCCGTTTTCATCCGCGCTTTCGATGATGCGGAAATGGGCGTAGTTGGTCAGCGGGGCAGGAGTGCCGGCGAGGTTGTGGTTTTTAAAGCCAGCACCTTCGAATAAACCCTGTTCGCCGCGTTGGCCAAAGTTACCTTGGGTGATCAGAGCGGAGAAATTGAGCTTGTTCCACTCGGCCTTGTATTTTTTCCCCTGATCATCCCGCGCCGCAAATCGGTGGCCACGGTTGAAGTCGAATTTCCACATGTTTTTCCCCATAGCGTATCTCCAAACACCGCCCCGTGCGCGGTAACGGATATGATCGTAAACCTTGCCCTCATAGACGAGAGCGCCATCCCAGAGGTAATCACTTCCACCGTAGGTTCCGCTGGTCGAGCTCGGAATGTGCTGCGAATCTTCGTGGTCGCTTCTCGTTGTCAGTAGCTGGTAAACCGCAACTGGTTCCATTGTTGAAAAATCGTAAGTGACCGAAGGTGAGACACCGGGGCGATCGCTCGCGGTCCAAGTTGGCATCGTTCCGTAGACGAAGTAAGCGAAGTTTGGAACCGGGTCATCGGGGTAGGGCACCTGATGGTTGTTGGTTGCGGTGTCGGTGGCCTCGATGCGGAAGCGGATCATGCGACGATGCGTGTTGAGTGCAGCGGGGATCGTACCAGAGTAAATGTCATCGCCGGAAAATTCGTCGCCTCCGGTGCCGTTGTCGTTCAGTGTCAGGCTGGTCCAATCCGAATTGTAACGTGGGTCGTCGATGTCAATGTAGTCGCCGGGGTTCACCAGCTGGTAGCCGAGGCTGACGCTTTCCACGCCATCGGGGTCGGTGACCTTGGCGGTGATACGGACCTCTTCACCCGGCAGGATTGTCTTGTCTGCTTCCATGACGCGGCCGATGGGTGCATAGTCAACTTGGCGGATGCTTGGCGGTGCGTTCGATGCGAAGGTCGAATTTTGTAATCCCGGCGTAGGCGCGGCCGATCGCCAGGTGCCCCCGACTTCGTTGTCAAACCCGGGATTAATGAGTTGGATCGATGGGCTGACGTTACTGATGGAATCACCGACGGTGGGCCACGGGAATCCAAGTTTGTAATCAACTCTGTCGATCTCGTTACCATTTGAATCGCTCAAGGTGATCGTTTCGCCGCTATTCTTCAGACTTCCCGACCACGGACCGAGGCTTCCAGCCTGTCCGAATTTCGACTGTGCCGTGGCCGGGTCTTCGGCGATGACGAGGAAGCCATTTGCCGGGATCGAGGCTCCTACCCCGAAGGTGTAACGGACGCCTCCCTCGAGCTCCCAGCCATTGAGGCTGACTGGTGAAGCACTGACATTAACCAATTCGATGAATTCGGCATTCACGGTTTTGTCGGCTTCATCGTAGTGGATTTCGTTGATCACGATGGTCGGTGGAATGTAGACCGGCGTGGTGAACGAGAGGGAAGGTGTGGTCCATTGATCGCCGGCGGCATTAATGGCGAGCGCACGGAAGTAGTAGGTTGATTCGGACGCGAGGTTACCGACGAAGCGGCTGAAAGCGCCGCTCTGGCTTCCAATTTGCACGAATGATTCCCACGCGCCGGTGGAGTTGCCCCCGTCGGTGCGGCCGTAGTAAATGGTGACCGCCGGCGGATCAAAACCCACGTCGGTGACCTCGCCGCGCAAGACGGCGGAGATTCCGGTGACGCCAGTGGCGTTTTGAGTTGTGAGCTGCGCAAGCGTCACCTGGGGAGTGGTAAATGTGGCCGTTGAGGTTGCCCAAGCCGTTCCTCCGGAATTTACAGCACGAGCGCGGAAGTAGTATTGCGTGTTTGGAGTGAGTCCGGAAATAGGACTGCTCGCCGAGCCAGTTTGCAGGCCCAAGTCGAGTGAGCCAGTCCAGTTCCCGGGATTCGTGTCGCCGTCGCCCGTGCCATAGAAAAGAGTGACCACTGGCGGGTTGCCTCCGGTCACGGTAACATTGGCTCCGATTTCCGCGCTGGTGCCGAGAAGGTTTGTGGCAGCGATATTTTCGATCGCCGGAGGCAGGGCGAGGGTTTGAAAAGTTTGTGTTGGCGAGGCCCAGACTCCGGCGGCGGTGTTCTGAGCGAAGGCCCGGAAATAATAATCCTGGGCGGGGTTGAGACCATTTAGCACATGGTTGAAGGTTCCGGTATTGGCGCCGAGGCTGATTGATTGATCCCAATTCGCCACAAGACCCCCGGCATCGGCATCGCCCCAGTAGAGGGTGATGTTCGGTATATCGGCACCGATGTCAGTGACCTCGCCGCCGATCGTTGCGCCGGAGGTCGTGATGCTTGAGGCTGGAGTGTTGATGACAGTCGGTTGGCCGACGATGAATGATTCTTTGAGTCGAATGCCATTGAGCGCGTAGCCTTTTGAGCCTCCGGCGGTGCCTGTGCCTACACCAGGCGTTGGGCCGGTGTATTGGCGCGACTCGACTTGAAATATTCCGTCGGCGCCAGGATCGATGTCGGTCCACTGCACAACGAAGCCCTGGTTGGCGAGATGGTTGGCGCCAGTCCAGATAGCCACCTCGTTGGCGGCCAAACCAGCGGTGACGATTCCAAGGCCCGAGCTGTGCGCGGCAGTGAACGCCTCTGCTCCTGTGATGCGCACGAGTGTCCATCGTTCGTTGTAATTTCCGCGACATGCCGTACCGGCAAACTCATACTTGCTGGCTGCATCCAATCCGGAAAAGGCATAGGTGAAGAAGTCGGTCCCATTGACCGCAAGACTGTGCGGGTTGCCACTGCTGAAATCGACGAAGCCGTTGAAGATATCATCGGCATCAGTTCCCACCGAGGGAACAGCCGTGGAACTTTCATAATTCACGCCAGATTGGGTCACAGTGAGAGTGGCCGAGGTGTTCGCGCCGGTATCGATGTCCTTCATCAATCCGCTGCTGGTTGCATTGGGCGCATACAATGTCGTGTTGGGATGGGTGGCCGGTCCAGAGGCAATGTCGTTGTAGGCACTGAACTCCGCCAAAGCAACCGGCACACACGAGGCCAGCAAAAGGCTGACGCGGAAGATTCCGGTGATACCCAACGAAGTGGCGAGGGGAATGTACGAGGACCTCATTGGGGAAACCTACGGAGCGCTTCAGCTTCCGTCGATCAACAACTCCAGTTCTATGAACTACCCGTGAATCGCTCTTTGGATTTTTCGGATGACGCTTTTTGTGGTGTCGTTCAAGCTTGCCACTGTGTGATGCGAACGGGTGGGAAGGAACCTTTGTATGAACTGGCTACTTGCTTCGGGGTCCACCCTTGAACTTCAGCCGCAAATGAATAACAGCCAGCCACGAAAAGGGGGTGGCTGTTTTTAAAGAATGAGTTCTGGTTACGCCGCTGGTGGCGCGGGGTTTGCATTCTTCGAATCAAAGTATTTGACCAGTCCGATGATCCCAAGAATCAGGGCGAGCAAGGCGCAGACTCCAAAGGCGGCAAAGGCTCCAACGCCCTTGCCCAGCATCGACATTACCGCTGAGGAATCGATGCCGGATACATTGAGAGTTTGTCCGTCTGCGACACCCGTAGCTTTGACCTGATAGGTGCTACCTTTGGCGACGCTGAAGGTTGCGACCAGATGCTGGTTCCCCATCGAGCTGGTAGTCCCGAAGGTGGTGGCCACTGATGTTTCGCCGGATGCTGCATCAGTGAATTCAATTTTAACTGTATCGGCAGCTGGTGCACTGTCGCTGGTGAGCCAGACTGTCACTTCTTCGTCTGTTTCCGCGGTGTAATCCAGCGAAGCGGGTGTCACGAAGGATTCGCCTTCATTGATGTTCTTGATAAATTCTTTTCCGGTGGAAGCCGCGCTTGCGACGAGGATCCCAGCGATGATTCCGCCGATGACGAGGAGGGCCAGCGCAATGATGAGAAATCCGCAGCCGTTTTTCTTAGTTGCCATAATCGTTAATTGGTTTTGGGGCTGTTTTTGTTTAATTGTCCAGGCGCTTGGAGGTCTGAATTTGTCTGGAGAGCTGATTTTGGATGGCCCTCAGAGAGCCTTATGAAGAAGGGGATGGAATGGTGCATCAAGACCGTAGATCTCATTCCTCTGATGCCAAGGATTGTTTTGGTGTGCTTATTCCTATGACCGGCTCCCCGGACTGCCGGACAGGCGATCCCATAAAATGTGCGTGGCAGACCAATCCAATGGCAAATTTGGGCTGAACACACATGGAGCTGATCCGACAGCATATGGGCAGGAATTGGCTGATATTAAGAACTGGGGAATCTTAAAGACATCTGAAATAGACTGGATGACTCGAACGTAGAAAACGTCGCCTGTATACCTGATTCACGTGTTGTTATCGAAGTTTCGCATTCAGACCCTCGCCTTGTTGTTCACAAGCGGGGTTTCCGTGTCGGCAGTAGAGGAGAATTTTGACTTTTTCGAGTCCAGAATTCGTCCTGTTTTAGTCAATAAATGCTACGAATGTCACTCGGTGGAGGCCGCCAATCGCGGGAAACAAAAAGGCGGGCTTCTTCTCGATACCAGGGAGGGGATTCGAAAGGGCGGCGATACGGGACCAGCGGTCGTGCCGGGGGATGTTTCGGCGAGTCTTTTACTGAAGGCGCTCCGTCAGGAGGAATTGGAAATGCCGCCCAAGGGGAAGCTTCCGGATGAAATCATCGCAGACTTCACCAAATGGATTGAATCGGGGGCTGCTGATCCCCGGGAGCATGCGTCGACTGAACTCAAGAGCACGACAATCGATGCCTCGAATCACTGGGCTTTTAAGGCTCCGAAAATGTCGAGCCTTCCCAAGGTGAAGAATTCAAAGTGGGCCAAGTCGGAAATTGATCAATTTATTTTACACCAGTTGGAAGCGCAGGATCTGAGTCCCGTTGCTTCGGCTTCTCCCCGGGTTTTGGTTCGGCGGATCTACTTTAACCTATTGGGCTTGCCTCCCACGCCCGACCAGGTTGACGAATTTCTTAAAGCTTCCGAAAAAGATCATGATGCCGCCCTAGCGAAGTTGGTGGATTCTCTTTTGGAGTCTCCTCACTATGGCGAGCGATGGGGGAGGCATTGGCTCGATGTTGCCCGGTATGCCGAAGATCAGGCTCATACTTTTGGGGTGAAGAAGCGGGCAAACGCTCACCAATATCGTGATTGGGTGATCCGGATGTTGAACGAAGATCTCTCCTTCGACCAGTTCGTCAAATATCAGTTGGCGGGCGACTTGATGGAGGACGAGTCGGAAGACCGTTTCCGAAAGTATTCCGGCCTGGGCTTCCTTGGGTTGGGCGCGCAGTACTATAAGAACTCAGACAAGGCCCAAGCCGAAGCGGATGAGCTTGATGACACCATCGATACTCTCACCCGAGGATTTCTTGGTCTAACTGTTTCGTGTGCGCGATGTCACGATCACAAGTTCGACCCCATCCCAACCAAGGACTACTACGCTTTGGCTGGAATTTTTAATGGTCGCCGATATACGGAGATTCCCTTGGCCGCAGAGGACGCGGTGAAGGCATACAACGAGGAACAAAAATTCATTAAGGACCTGGAGTCGAAATACCGCAGTGAATTAAGAGTAATGGGTAAGAACCAGGGTCGGGGAAAACTAAATCAAGTGAGTCGGTATCTTCAGGAAGGTTGGAGAATGAATGTTCTGAAATCTGAGGGGGTTCGTTTTTCAGATGAAGAGTATGCCAAAAAGAGAGGGCTTCATCCTCACTTTGCCAAACGTTTCCGCGATGTTATGGCGGTGAATCGAAAGAGCGATCTTTCGAAGCGATTGCCGGAGCTTGAGGGATGGCATGAGCACGAAGTGAAGTTTGACGAGAAGCCGACCATTGAATCGCTCAAAGTTCCAGAAGAAATCGTGAAGCTGGCTGAGCAATTGCATTCAAAGGTAATCAAGGCGGCAGAAGCGTTTTCTAAAATCGAAGTCGAGAAGGCCGGGGAGTTGGCGAAAGCCCGAAATGAGGAGGATCGACTCAATAAGGTGATGAGCAAGATGGAAAATGACCAAAAGCGTCTGCTCAAAAATATTTGGTATGACGGACACGCTCCTTTTTATGCCTCCGATAATGACGTTTATAATAAGTTCCTGAACGAGGAGCAGAAGAAGAAGGCAGATTCAAAGAAGGGGGAATTTGAGGGACTTCGTAAAAATGGCCTGCCAAAGTATCCCGTGGCTCATGCAATCCAGGGGGGAGGGAAGGCGATGCAGGTATACATCCGTGGCAACCCTGCGAATAAGGGAGACTGGGTCGCCCGAGGATCTCTTGAGATTCTCAATGATGGGCCGCGGCCGACTGATCCGGAGGAAGCTAAAAAGCTTTCCTACACCCGTCTCGACCTTGCTGAAGCAATTGCTTCTCCGGAAAATCCACTCACCGCCAGGGTAATCGTAAATCGGGTTTGGCAGTGGCATTTTGGAAGAGGACTCGTTTCCACTTCAAGTAACTTTGGGCTTCTGGGCGAAGCCCCGACTCATCCGGAATTGCTCGACTGGCTGACAATAAAGTTCATTGAGAACGGTTGGTCTCTGAAATGGTTGCATCGTGAGATTTTGAGATCGGCAACCTATCAACTTTCCAGCGAACGAGATTCCCGGAACGAAGAACTGGATGGTGATAATCGTTATCGCTGGAAGTTTGATCGACGTCGCCTTGAAGTCGAAGCTTGGCGGGATGCCTTGCTCGCGATTTCCGGCAAGCTTGATCCGGAAATGGGAGGTCCAACTTTCGACCTCAAGAACAACAACACTCGCCGAACAGTCTACGCGAGCATTAGCCGCCATCAGCTCGACGGGATGTTGCGAATCTTTGATTTCCCCGATGCCAATGTCTCCGCAGCGACGCGCACCGAGACGACGGTGCCTCAGCAACAACTTTTCGTTCTCAATAGTGACTTCATCATCGAGCAGGCCAAAGCCTTTGCGAAGCAGGTCACGCAGAAGCACGATGATGTCGTGAAGCAGGTGGAACACGCTTATCAAGTTGCCTTCGGACGTTCTCCTTCGGAGGCGGAATTAAAGGTGGCGCAATCCTACCTTCAGGCTGAGAGGGAAAAGGACGACAAACTTTCCCGTTGGGAGCAGTATTGTCAGGCGCTTCTCGCGAGCAATGAACTGATGTATCTCGACTAAAATGAAAGACCAGACCTTCCATCAAGCAAGCATGAGCCGCCGGGATATTCTGCGACGAGCGGGTGGGGGATTTGCGTCGATCGGATTGGCCGGGGTTTTATCGGATCAGGGCTTATTAGCATCGGAAAGTCCGCTCGTTCCCAAGTCGCCGCATTTCAAACCCAAAGCAAAGCGAATCATTCATCTTTTCATGAATGGTGGGCCGTCCCAGGTGGATACCTTTGATCCCAAGCCTGATTTGGAAAAATACCATGGGAAACGTCCTCCGGGAGCCGAGCGCAAGACCGAGAGGCGTACCGGAGGGCTTTTCAAATCGCCTTTCAAGTTTAAGCAGTCGGGAGAATCCGGAATCCCAGTCAGCGAGATTTTTCCGGAGGTGGCCAAATGTATTGACGACATCTGTGTCATACGCTCGATGCACACCGATGTGCCAAATCATGAGCCCTCTTTGCTCATGATGAATTCCGGAAACACCCAGCCGGTTCGCCCCAGTATGGGGTCATGGCTTTGTTATGGTCTGGGTGTCGAAAATCAGGATCTGCCGGGCTTCGTTGTTCTTTGTCCAGGAAAACCGGTTGTCGGTCCGCAGCTCTGGAGTAATGGATTTCTTCCCGGGATTTATCAGGGATGCCACATCGGTAAACTCGATCCCAAGAAGATAGTCGATCATATCAACAACAAGCATCTCACTCCCGGAACCCAGCGCCAGCAGCTTGATTTAATCAATCAGCTCAATGATCTTCATGTGGGGCAACGATCCGGTGATAATCAACTTGAATCCCGGATCCAGTCGCTGGAAGTTGCCTTTAAAATGCAGACAGAAGCGCCCGAAGCTTTTGACATCACCAAGGAAACCAAGGCCACGCGGGAGCTTTATGGGCAAGGTCAGTTCGCGGATTCCTGTCTCACTGCCCGTCGCTTGGTGGAGCGGGGAGTTCGTATGGTTCAGGTCTACTACGGAAACGGACAACCATGGGACGATCATGGTAATATCGAAAAAGGCCATCGCGACAAGGGCCAGAAAAGTGACCAAGCAATTGCAGGCTTACTTCGTGATCTCAAAGCACGCGGGCTCCTCGAAGACACTCTCGTTCTCTGGGGAGGCGAGTTCGGCCGCACTCCGGTTTCCGAAGGTGGCAACGGACGTGACCACAACCACCATGGCTTCTCAGTCTGGCTCGCAGGGGGTGGAGTCAAAGGAGGCATGACCTACGGTTCCACCGACGAGTTCGGCTTCGCAGCAATGGAAAATAAAGTTCACGTCCACGATCTCCATGCTACCATCCTTCACCTTATGGGGATTAATCACGAAGACCTAACCTACCGCTACTCCGGTCGCGATTTCCGCCTCACCGATGTGCACGGCCATATCGTGCATGACATTCTTGCGTGAGCAATGATAGGGAAGTGTTTCTTTAATGGTTTTGTCGTTGGGAGTAACGCGCCTTGTCTCAGATCCAGGTCACTTCCGGCGGCATGTCGACGAAGCGTCCGTCGACGCAGAAAGGCTTGCCGTCGAGGGTGACGAGAGAGCCTTTGGTGAGTGAGGCGATGAGGTCCCAGTGGAGAGCGCTCTTATTGACGTTGCCGGTTTCGGGGTAGCCTGCTCCGAAGGCGATGTGGAAGGAGCCGCCCATCTTTTCGTCGTAGAGAATTTGGCCGGTGGGTCGGGTAATGGCGCGGTTGGTTCCGAAGGCAACCTCGCCGATTCGGCGGGCGCCTTCATCTTGGTCGAGCATGTTGATCAGGAAACCCTCGCCCTCTTCAGCGGTGACCTCGGTAGCGCGACCTTTTTCCATGACGATCCGTGCGTTCCGAACGGAGTGGCCTTGGTAGACACAACGGTTATCGAAAAACACCACGCCATCTGCGCCGCCGTTTTCGGCGTTCAAATTCGGGCCGGAGTAGACTTCACCGTCGGGGAAATTTTTTCGGCCCGGGCTGGAGAGCCAACGCATTCCCGCGGTGTTTACTTTGAGGTCGGTACCGGCAGGGGTTTGGAAGTGAAGCTCGCTTCCGGTCATGAGTTTCCCGGCAAGCTCGCACTGCCAACGGTCCAGGTTTTCCCAGAATGTGACGGGATCTTCCTGATTGAGTTGGCAAGCGCGGACTACGAAGTCACCATAATCGCTGAGGCTCATTCCGGCGTCTTGGGCGTAGGCATTGGTCGGAAAAAGGGTGGTGGACCAGAGCAGGGGAGCGAGTTCGGAATCGATGGAGGGATCGTCTGCGACTGCGGCACGTTGGAAAAAGAGTTCGCGCGATTCTTTTTGCGCACGAGCGGCTCTTTGAGTGATCGCGGTGTCAAACTTGTCCAGCGACCGTAGGTTGGTGTTCGCGTTGATGTTGATTGATGCGGCAATTTCTTGCGCCTCGTGTAGCGTGAAGGGATTGGCCCAATCGAGTTGCTCGTCGTTGGCAAGTTCGTAGAAGGCTTCGCCAAGAAAATCCGGGCGGCAGTTCAAAACGGGATGTCCACCTGCTTCGAGAACTTTTCGGTAGACGGCCTCAAGGAGAGGCTCGGCGGCCGACTGGGCATTGATACGAACGATGTTCCCCGGGCTGACTTTGGTCGCGTGCCGGACAAGAACATCAGCCCAGCGGTCGAGATTAAGTTGAGTCAACATGGGACTGAACTATGCGAAGTCCGGCCGATTGTCACGCTTTGCTGATCGTGCACACCATGGGAAGAGGCTATTTGTAGCCGGCCTCAATCATGGCTTTGAAAAAGTCCAAAATGATGTCTGATTCGATAGTGATATTGGCTTCGTAGCGCCTGAATATCAATTCAGGTGAATCAAGGTTCGAATTCATTGTTTACACCAAAAGCACTCAGTCGTATCAATTAAGGGTTCATTGTGCTTCCGGAATTTTGCCCGCATCATTCGATGCGGCGTGTCGACTAGCACTTTGGATGAAATGAATACACAGCAATGAAAATACCAATCGAGAGATCTCTGTCCTTCCCGAAAGGGCCGCTCCTGTGCCTTTCCCTATGTATGGCACCTTCCGTTACGAATAGTCAGACCATTGTCATCGATACTGACTTTAACGACAATCCAGTCTTAAACACTTTCGGGGTCGCCAAGGTGACTGACATCAACGCTGCCACAACCAACCTGCTCGGGTTGCCCACACTCGGCGGCAAGGATGAGGATACGATTGCAGGTGACAAATATATCGAGATTACGAGTAACCTTGTGAATCAAAGGGGATCAATTGTGTTCGAGGACCCAACGGGAGGCCTGCCCATCGGTGGTTTTAAAATCCGCGCTGATCTCCGTGTTGGCGGGGGAACCATCAACCCCGCCGACGGTTTTAGTTTTAACCTCGTTCGGCCCAACGACCCGCTCATTGGGACTGGGGCAGGTTATGCTGCGTCTCCGACCGGTGAAGGGAATCTTCCGGAAGAGGGGGCGACCACAGGTCTCGCCATCGGCTTCGACGAATGGTTCAGTGGTGGTAGTGACACGATTGGATTGAGCATCCGCCTCGACAATACGATTCTTCGGGAAATCCCACTTGGAACCCGAAATGGCGCGGTCGGCGACATTACCTCGCTCCAGACCGGGCCGCTTGGTCCACAAGGCGAGAGCGATGACACGCAACTCGGCTGGTCACCCATCGAGATCAGCCTTGATACTGGGAGACTCTCCATCAATTGGAAGGGGAATGAAGTGTTTAATGAGTTCGTGAACTGGACACCCTCACCCGGCCAGATCGTGCTTGGCGGCCGTACTGGCGGATCGCGGGCCCACCACCATATGGACAATCTCTACGTTGAGGTAACTGGTGCCAACGAAGCACAAGTGACGGGGATTCGCTCGGGGTATGATTTCTTTGAAATTGACGTCACCGACCTTGGGACAAGCGCGCTCGACCCAGGTACTATCAGCTTGATCATCGGCGGTAACGACGTCTCCGGAGGCCTCGTCGTAAACAAAGTGGGAGATATTACCACCATCCGACACAACCAGTCACCGCAGTTCGTCTTCGACACAGTAATTCCGTTCCAGCTCACCGCTCAAGACACCTTTGGTCAAGCGATCGCCCGTGATGATAGTTTCACCGTCGCAGGTCCGGTAGTTACTCCCACGTTCGGACTCGATTTCGTCGAGTTTGAAGTTCCGAATCTGGGATCCAGTGTTTTCGATCCTTCTTCAGCCACCTTGACCCTCAATGGCACTGACGTGTCGGCGGGTCTCACGGTAACCACCCAAGGGGGAGTGAACACAATTCGCCACGACCAAGATCCTCTCTTCGTCGCGGGTAGCAACCTGAACTATGTCCTCTCAGGGACAGACAATTTTGCGCAAAGCATTGGCCTGACTGGAACCATAGGAGTTGTTGAACCTGTATTCCCGTTTAAGGAAGAGCTTGCGGGAGCTGATGAAAAGTCCTTCGGTGGCAACTGGGGTGTTCGCTACATTTGGAATGGATTCGAATTACCGACCATGGCTTCGGCACTGAACCTAGTCAAACAGGCTGCCGCTGACCCTGATGGTTTCACCGGGACTTTTGTCGATACTTCTGAGTCGATGATGAACCACAGCACCGGGAGCGCCGGTTTTGTGACTCCGGATTTACCCTATCACCCTGATGCGGTAACGGCTGGTTTGCCAGCTGATAACTTCGCCATGTATGGGGTTGCCGACATGATCATTGAAGAGGCTGGGACATATACGATCGGAACCCACTCCGACGATGGTTTTGCGATCAGAGTCCACGGTTGGGAGTTCGACGAGGTGTTCGGAAATGGCCAAATCGATACGTTTTCCCGTGACTCTATCATCCATCCGGCACCAACCGGGGATAGCAACACCCGAGCTGTTGCTACCCTTGAAGCCGGTATCTATCGGATCGAGTATATGTGGTGGGAGTTTGGTGGCGGCGACCACGGCGAGGTCTACATCGCCAAGGGGCGCTTCCCCGAGGATAGCGACAGTATTGATTGGTTGCCTATCGGCATGACCGCTCCTGGTGGGACCTTCGGGGTCCCCGGCTTCGATTCCTCCGGAGTCGAGGCAACGGAGTATGGTCCTGGATTGGTTGAGGGCACGGACTTCATGATGTCCTTGAATCCCAATGGGGGTGATGACGCTAATCTTACCAACTTAACGGAGTTACAGAGCGTCATCGATAACGTGGCACTGACTCCCCTCGTGACACCAAACGTCGCTGCGATTAACTTTAACGACCCTGGTTTCGGTGGTCCCGGTCGCTTCGGCGGAGATACTTCGTTTGCAATTGCAACGGCTGCCGACGACAACGACTTCGGTTGTATCTATACCGGCAATCTCGTGATTCCGACTGACGGAACTTATCACATTGGTTTTCAGGGCGATGACGGTGGTTATCTGAGGATTCCCGGTCAGACTTTCACAAGCCTGGTAGAAAACGAAACCGGTAGTTCGGTGATCGACGAGGCTGGTGCCCGGATCGCCGCTGATATTCCGACCGGTAATAGCAACACTGTTGGAGAGATTACCCTCGCGGCAGGAAGTTATCCGATCGAAGTCGGATTCTTTGAGCGTGGCGGCGGTGCCTACTTCGAGGTCTTCGGTGTCGAGAAAGGTGGTTCAAGGCAATTTCTGATCGAGAAAGATGGTGCTCGTTCCGAGGATCTACCTTCGATTGGAGTAGCGCTTCTCAGTAGGACAAAGGAGGTCAGTATTACCAATATCGTCTACAATAGCGAAACTGATCAATTTAACCTCACGTGGACTTCTTCGCCGGGCAGGACATACGGGCTCTACTGGTCTCTTGACTTGGTGGACTTCAGCTTTGATGTCGATGATAGTATTCTGTCGGGGGGTGAGTTGACCTCCTCTGGTTTATTTAAGAATCCGGCGACTGTCGGAGATGTTCGTCCGGACCGGGTCTTTTTTAGGATTATCGAGAACCAGTAAAAAATATTTCTGGGATTATTAAATGTACGATTAGGGCGCGCCGAAAGGTGCGCCCTTTGTGTTTGTGCTGAATTTGTGTTGCCCTGATGTGGTCTCACCGGGTGTGTGAGTGGCAAAAAGACCGCGCCTATTGACGCGGAAGAAGGCTGCTAAATTTCTGGAGTTTGTTTTTGGAGGAGGTTCCTCCTGATCACCCTTGACGATCTCAGGTTGAGTGACCCTGAGGTGAATTGCGTCCGCGAAGAAGAGTAGCTTTCAGATTCCTATTTCCCAGATCTATTAGATCGCAGAATTTTAGAAAAAATGCGCCTTCGCTTGTGGGTTTCGTGGTCGATGTCTTTCCACATCGCGAGCACTCGTTTGTTGGTTTCGAGTTCGCCATTGGTCTCGACCCATTTCAGACCGGTGGCGACAGCGGTCTGGTGCATCGATTGCATGATGATCGCATTTAATCCGGCGTTACGTAACTCGGGTGCGACTGCGACAAGGTAGAGGTCCAGAGTGTCGCTACTGCCTTTGAGTTGATTTTGAAGTAAGGCAATGGGAAGGCGCCATAGCTTTCCCTGTAATGTTTGAAGTAGTTCGGAGTAGGAGGGCATGGCAACCCCCACGGCGATAATGGTTTCGTGTTCGTTGACAACTAGCTTAACGAATCGTGGGTCGATGAAGCTGAAAAACTTTTTGATGAGCGTGTCGATTTCCTGATCGCCCATCGGGGTGAATTCGAAGAGATCCGAATAAGCGGCGTTGATTAATTGGAATATTTCCCTTCCAAGAGGTCGTAATTCGCGACGGGATTTTTTTTCAATGACATGGAGGCCCTTTTTCTTGAGAACGTATTGCGCAACCTTGTGATATTTCGGATCGAGCTCGGAGGGGAGTTGGAAGCGGTGCTCGAGATAGTCAATTTCCTTGGTAAAGCCGCAGGCTTCGATGTGCCCAGCGTAGTAGGGGGGGTTATAGGATGAGACTACGGTGGGAAGGCGATCGAATCCGTCGATAAGGACGGCGGAACGTTCAAAGGTCGTTAGTCCGAGAGGGCCTTCGACGAGCTTCATGCCATGCCCTATTGCCCAGGACTCGACGGTATCAAGTAGCCCTTGGGCAACTTCGACATCATCGATAAAATCGAGGAGACAGAAACGCGCCGCTTTAATGTCTCGGATTTCGTTGTCCCGATGATTGATGACTCCGGCAATGCGACCCACGGTGACGCCATCGCGAATAGCCAGCCACAGGCGGAGTTCGCAGCCTTCCAGTCCCGGATTGGTTTGGGAGTCCAGAGAGTTGAGCTCGTCGCGGATCAACGGGGGAACCCACAAAGGATCTTGTTTGTAGAGATCGAACTGAAATTGAATAAAGCGGCGTCGATCTCTTTTTGAGTCGGTGAGAGCTTTGATTACAATTTTGCTGCCTTGATGATGCATTGCAGGAATTCTTTATTGCTCTACTTGATGGTAGATCTTCGCAACGCACTCGAGCACTAACAAAGATACCAACAGGGTGTGCCAAAGAGATCGTGACCAGGTGCGGGTCTCGGGTGCCTCCATTACGGGGAGGCGGGCGGCGAATTCATCGAGTTTGTCTGTCTCCAGAATTTCTCCTCCGGGGCTTGCGGCGATCTTTTCAAGGAGATCTCGATTTGGCACGAGTCGTTTCATTTCGTCGACAGCTCCATTGATGCCAAACGAATCAAGCGGCAGCGCTGAAGTAAAGATTTCAAATCCGGGGAAGAAAGGGGAGCGGAATCCCTATGGCCCGGTCACCACCCGCCAGTAGGTGTCTTCGGTGGGTTTCGGAAGAGAGAAAGTCCAGTTTGTCGTGACGGCAGTCAGGGAGACTCCGTCGACAGGAGACCAGTCTGTAAGATTTGTTGAAGCCTCGAGTCGATAGGAGATTCCGGCAACCGTGCTGAAATCAAGGTCAACCATACCATTCGAAATCGTGATCGCGGTTATCCGCAATCGTGAATTTGCATCGAAGGGCGCGGTGTATGCCCACGATTCTTGAAGATTGCTGTGACCGTCCCTGTCGGGATCCAACGCCGAGTCATCAATTCCGACAATCAACCCAAAGGCCCTTTCGTAGGAATCCAACATTCCGTCGTTGTCAGAATCGGCAGGAGCTTCACTTTCCAGAACGACGACCCGGCCACGCTGGATGACCGAGGAAACGGTCGCGCTTAATTCCAAATCAAAGACAAGATCAGAGCTGGTAAGAGAAGCCTGGTGGACTTCCACCGCAAGGGTGTTTTTCCCGGTGACGAGAGCGGAAGAGTCAAGGCTTACCGGTTCGTAATACAATTCCTCGAAATCAGAAACAGTCGCGGTGGCGAGAGCGTTGAAGGGTGCATTCGCGGCCAGGTTCTTTCGATAAACTTCAACCCCGTTTAAATAGACTGCCATGCCATCATCTATGAGCAAGCGCAGGAGCAATCCTTTTACCAGACTTTCGTCTGCTAGCTCAAAGCTCGTCCGAAAATAACTCGTCTCGTGTTTGTTATTAGGATCGCTCCCGAATGAAAGCGAGGTGGCTTGGTTGCCATTCCCGTAACCCAGAGGTGCCGGTCCGGCCGACCAGACGCGGTCTTCAAAGTCGGGACCTCTCCATGCGATGCCCTGATCGGAGCCATCATCGAGATAATTCCAGACTCTTTTTTGATCGACCAAAGTTACACCCGGAACTTCCGCGCGAATTTCAAAATCAAAGCTGAGATCAGAGCTTGTTCCATTTACCTGGTGAACCTCAACTGCGACGACATTACGTCCTTCGACAAGTTGTCCCGGTGGGACCAAAACGGTTGCAAACTCCTGCTCGTTTTCAATTTGCGACAGGGCATAGTCGGAGAAGGTTGCCCCTGGTGCCAGATTGCTGTCCCGATAAATTTCAGCTCCATTGAGGTAAATGGCGGCGGCATCATCTCTCTTTATCAGGAATTGCAAACCCGTCGTTGCGACATCTCGGAGAAAGAATTCGTTGCGGAAGTAGGTTGTGGCAAACCTGTTGGAGCTATCGCTGCCAAAGCCGAGTTCAGTGAGTTCATCTCCATCGCCGTATCCCATCTCCGAGAAGCCGGAACTCCAGTTGCTGTCATCAAAGTCCGCGTTTCGCCAGATCGTTCCCTGATCCGAACCGTCGTCGAGGTAGCGCCACCTCGCGCCTCTCGGCAGGAATACCGAGGGAACATCCCCGCTCGAACCAGCCTCGTAGAGAAAGCCCGTCTCTCCCGTAAATCCCGGATTTGGAAGGTAGGTAAAAGCGCCGTCTGCTTGAATGACGGCTGTGCCGTTTGCTGACTGCGAAACTTCCCCGGCCTGAAGGGGATTGCCTTCTTTGTCGGAATCGTTCGTCAAGAGTCCTGCAGTCCGTTTTCTCGTCAAACTTAAATCAAAACTGAGATCAGTGCTTGTTAACGAAGATTGGTGAACTTCCACCGCCAGCACATTTGTCCCGTCAATCAGTGCCAGGGGATCGATCTCATATCGTAGATACTTCGATTCTTCCTCTTCCTCCACCGTCGTGATGGCGAGAGTCAGATAGTTGGACGAGGAGGGGAGGTTGCTCCGGGCCACTTCAATTCCATTGAGATACACAACCGCGCCATCATCACGAAGAAGATCAACAAAGAGCGAGCTGACATCTCTCGAATTACTTACCGTGAATTCTTTGCGGAAATAGTAAGTTACCTGCCCCGAATTGATTCCCACGCCTTCATCGCCATCCCCAAAACCCAGTTCTCCGGCTCCGGAGCTCCACGTGTTGTCATCGAAATCGGCGGCTCTCCACGCTGTCCCTTGATCGGAGCCATCGTCGAGATATTTCCATATCGATTCTTTCGTGATCAAGGTATCCACGCCACCGTTTCCAGCACTCACCTCGAGAAAGCCATTCTTGTCTACGTAATAGACATCCTCTCCCAGAAGCGGGGCGTCATTATCATCAATGACATTCAATGTTACGGTGGTCGGTGCCGACTGTTCTCCTCCAGTCGGAGATGGGAGGGGAGCGGTGGCAACAACTGTGCCGCTGATCGCGAGTTCGAGGCTGTTGCCGTCGAAGTCGAAGGAGCCACTGAAATTGAGAGGGATGGTCAGGGTGAGAACGCCTCCATTTTCTACAATAGTACCAGTTAAATCAACATTGGGTACGGGCGTGTCGAGGTTTTGAGGACCTGAGGGAACCGCTCCGGACGCAAGCCCCGTTCCATTTACCGTCGCGGTGCCCGCGATTCTAAGCTCATTGCCGGTTTGATTGAATCCTCCATTGGAATCAACTTCGGAGGGGCTCCCTGGAGTATTCATTAAAACGGATACCGCTCCGCCGTTGATATCGGCATCCACGCCGGCAAGTCCGAATGCGAAGCGAAACCGAAATCTGAGATCATCATCCAGACGCAGATTGAGATCATCGATCTGGATCTCATTGTATGGCGGTGAAGAGGGGGAGAGATTCGCCCGCAACGTCCCCGAAAATTTCGAGGAGTCGCTCGAGCTATCACTACCGATGCCGGAGACACCAAGTGAGGAGTTGATGTTGGCGGAGGATCGGGCCGGGTCGACGTTGAAGATGACCGGAGCCAGGCCGCCCGACGCTCGATAGGTAAAAGAATCTTGTCCTGCGAAATCGAGGTCGGGGAGATAGGTGAACGTCCCGTCGGAATTGAACAACAATTGTCCATTCGAAGGACCTGTTTCCAGCACGGCTGTCAGAGCCCCTCCGCCTCCAAAATCATTTGATAAAACGCTTGTAGCAGCAACCAGAACGGTTTCTTCCTGCAAGGTATAGTTGTCGGAAACCCCTGTCGGGGCGGTGGAGAGATTGGGGAGCTCGAAGGCGTTGTTGAAGAAGGTAAAAAAACTTCCTGGAGGAGGGACTGAGCTGCGTGAATCAATCTCGACCCAAGTAGCTCCGTCGGAGCTTCCCTCGAACGTCCAGGCGATGGGAGTGCGTCCGAGGGCATCGTTGGCGGTGGCAAAGTTGTAGCTGTCAATGGTCACCGGGGCGTTGAAGTTGAAGACGAGCGGAGCGATG
>JAAEZT010000075.1 GCA_018222765.1 bacterium
AATGGGTATCTGAGGCGATACGCCTCCTTTGTTTCGGCCCGACCTTTTCAAGACACCAACCTGATCGTTGCCGTCCTCGATGATGATGTTGAGAAGGCGGGCAAGTTACTCAAAGAGAAAGCTGCAGAACTTGAGAAAAGGAGACAACAACCTGACACCTTCCCAACCCTGCTTGTGCCCGGTGGGTTACAAAACCCGATCGTTCGCAAGCTCGGAATGATCACAGATGAGGAGAAGCCCAAGAACAATATCCTGATGCTCCGGCCGGATGGTAGCATCGCGGTCGCGCTCTCGGGACTGACGATGGGCGCGCAAAAGGGTTCGGTGATCCAGAACGTCATTGAGTTTCACGACGAGGAAATGATCGATAAAGCGCTGGCCAAGGGCGACCTCGATGAAGCCAAGCGACTGGCTTTCGCGCATGCGCCGGTCGAGCAGGTGCGCCCGGAGGATGCCCCCCGGAATTGGAAGCCAAAGAAGCTCACCGTCCCTCACTTGCGGAGTCGGGCTAAGGTCTATTTGGCGATGGGGGAATTGAAGGCCGCTCAAGCAGACATTCAAGAAGTCTATCTCAAGGTCAACGCCACAGCTGGTTACATCAGCATGCGAACGGAGGAGTTGGAAGAAACCGAAGCCCTTAAAGCCACCATTCTCACCGCCCTTGAAAAGGCAGAGTAAGGATGGGGAGCTTGAAAAAGTGAGGGTTTGGAAGAAGAGTTGGACGCGCTGAGATCACGGGGTTGGTATGCGCTTGGTGATGACTGCGGGCACCTCGATGGCTTGTTAGGTTGGGCCGATGGATCCTGAGCTGAGGTTGCCCCGTAAACCTGCTCAAATGTATTCAGCCAACCTCTCAGAGTGCACTTGTTTTGTGAAGGCTCAGCGATAGTTGTGGTAATACGACTGTGTATCTTTATTATCGCGCAAGTCGCAAACATTCAGTTTATTATAATACTTAAGTTTTACCCAATGAAAATGAAACCAATTCTATGCTCACTCGTTCTGGCAGCGGGGGTGATTTTTCCTGCTGCAGTAGGGCGCACCTGGACCAGCTCTGATGGAAGCAAGACTTTCGAAGGCGAGTTGCAGTCCTATGATTCCGCGACTGGAAAGGTCACCGTGATTCTCGCCAATCGCAAGCGCCTATCATTCGCCCAGGACAAGCTCTCCGCCGAGGATATCGCCTGGCTCAAGAAGAACGGCAAGCGTGCGGGCGGAGGCGGTGGAAGTTCGACGAAGGTAGGTGAGCTTCCCGATGTCTTGCCCGATCCTGATGGCGAAGAAGCTGACATGAGCAAGCCGGTGCAGGTTTTCATCATGATGGGACAGTCGAATATGCTTGGCTTTGGTAATGCCGGTCAACTTAAGGGGAGTGCCGCTGAAAAATACCCCTACCTTGTCGATGATGCAGGGGAGTGGAACGTGCGGAAGGATGTTCGCAATACATTTTTCTGTATGGCGAAACTAAGACACAACGATTGGTTGACTGCTGGAAATGGAAATGGTGGTGGAAAGTTTGGACCGGAAATCGGCATCGGGAATTATCTGGGTGAGGTGATTGATGCGCCTGTCCTGCTGTTGAAATCGTGCGTGGGCAATCGTGCTTTAGGTTGGGACTTATTGCCACCGAGTGCGGTGGGCACTGGAGCGGGCGGGAAGTCATACCAGGGGGACTCGGAAAGTTCGAACCGGAAAGTTAATGAAGAAGTCAAAGCGGCTGAAGGCTGGTATGCAGGTCTTCAGTATGATCAGGACGTAGGTGCTGCTCAAGATGCTCTTAAAAATCTCTCCACCTATTATCCGGGTGCCAAGGAATATGAGGTTGCCGGGTTTTTCTGGTGGCAGGGAAATGCGGAAGGAAAGGGAAACGTGGAGACTTACGACAAGAACCTCGCTTTTCTCTTCAATGATCTGAAGAAAGATTTTAACGCGCCAAACGCCAAGTTCGTTTGCGCTACCTTGGGTGAGCATGACAAGAACGCCACTCTTTCGAAGAAGATGTTTGATTTCGCCGGCCTCCCGGAATTCAAAGATGAGGCAGCAGTTTTCTACTCGAAACCTGTCTCCAAGGGTGGGAGTGGAGGCCACTACGGTGGCGATCCAGATACCTATATGAAAGTGGGAGAGGGGATGGGGAAAGCGATGATCGAGCTGCTGAGTAAATAAACTTCGATGAAGCTCTGGGTTCTTCTTATTCTCTTTATTGTTGAAGTTGGAGCGGAGGAATTGGCCGATGGTGGCGGGAAGAATCTGTTTATCCTCTCAGGGCAATCGAACATGGCGGGAATGGATCCCGTCATTTCTTTTACCCCGGTGGTGACCAAGGCCTTTGGCAAAGAGAACATCATCGTTGCTAAAAGCGCCTACAGCGGTGCGTCGATCCGAAGCTGGGCCAAGACGAATCACGAGGACCCGCCGCCAACGCGAGGTCGGGTGCCCAAGGTGAGGGGACATTTTTACGATACTCTGATCAAGAAAGTGAAGTCAGCGATTAAGGGGCAGAGTTTGCAGACCGTGACTTTGGTCTGGATGCAAGGAGAGTCTGATTTGAATAACACCGCTTACGAGGCCTACCTCAGGGAACTCCTTGAACAATTGCAGTCGGACTTGGCTTTCAAGACGATTAATATCGTCATTGGAAGAATCAGTGACAGCGGGCTCGATAATCCAAAACGCCTGGAAGGGCGTCTGAACATTCGCAAGGTGCAGAAAGAATTTGCCGAAGCTCACCCCCGGGGAGCGTGGGTTGATACCGACGATCTCAACGACCGCGAAGTGGACGGGGAAATGATCCACGACTTGCATTATACCAAGGAGGGATACCGGGTCCTGGGAAAGAGGTTTGCCGAGAAGTCGATTGCCTTGATCCGCAAAGGGAAAAAGAAAGAATAAGGAACGATACTTTTTTGAAGAGCTCCCTGGGATATTTGTTTCGCAGTTGGGGCTTGAACGTGTTTAAACACCTTCGATTTTTTATGCCCGACGATTTACCGCAGCTATTTTCACCACAAGGCAATATCCAGATCAGCACATTCCTTGTGATGAACCCGCGAAGAGTGGCGAACCGGTTGTGACGACGTGATTCCCTTCGGACAACTAGCCTCGCGAATCTCAGGTCGTCTTGACACTGGAGAAACGCTGCGTCGGCTCTACGCCACCGATGCCTCGGAATATCAGGAGTTACCCGCCGGTGTGGTGTTCCCGGAGAGCGAGGAGGATCTCCGGGAAGTGATCCGCTTTGCCCGCCGCAATCGGCTTGGTCTGATTCCTCGTGCTGCCGGCACCTCTCTTGCTGGTCAATGTGTTGGCGACGGGCTGGTCGTCGACATCTCGAAGCACTTCACTCGTATCCTCTCGGTGGATGAGAAGACCCGCCGCGTCCGTGTCCAGCCGGGCGTGGTTCGCGATGAATTGAACCGATTCCTCGCGCCCCGCGAAATGCTCTTTGGCCCGGAAACCTCCACCGCTAATCGCG
>JAAEZT010000042.1 GCA_018222765.1 bacterium
TTGCATTCTAAACAGCCTTTTGTGTCTTTTCTAAAATACCGAGCATCCTCGACCGAACATCACTACTGAATCAGGGCCTGGACGGCGCTTTCGGGGCTGCTTGTATCGTTCTTGGTGTCCATGATATTGTCTGGGGGTGATACAAGCGAGAGGCGGGTTTATCTACAGATAGGAATCGACTTTTGTGATTGTCACCCCTACCCCAAGGGTGGACCCTTCAACCGTGGGCTCGCTTTCGATTCTCTCTGCCGTCGATCAGGTCTCCGAACACCTCCGCAAGGAGCTTATCCGGGGAAGCTTCAGTGGCACCATGCCGGGCGTCGAACCGCTCGCGAAGAAGCTTGGCGTGAATCACAAAACCGTGCGCGCCGCCTTGCGCCAACTGGAAGACGAAGGCCTCGTCGTCGATCAAGGCAAGGGAATCCAACGCCGTATTGCCCTTCCCAAAGACAACGCGCCGCCCGCTCTGCGGATCGGCTTGCTGCAGGGCTATTCCAATTCCCGGGACGTCAGCTATATCATCGAGATTCGTCACCTCCTTGAGGAGGCCGGACACATCCCATTTTTCCCCGACAGATCCCTGGAAGATCTTGGCATGGATGTCGGGAGAGTGGCTGACTACGTCGAGCAAACCGATGCCGACGCCTGGGTGGTGAGCGCAGCCTCCCGGTCGATCCTCGAATGGTTCTCCAATTATTCAACACCCTCCCTCGCTCTCTTCGGACGACGGCAGGGGCTGCCAATCGCCGCCGCGGGGCCGGACAAGCCACCTGTCTCCGCCGCCGCCACGCGCCAACTCATCTCCCTTGGCCACCGCCGAATCGCGATGCTCATTCGTAAACAAGCCCGCGACCCAAAACCCGCTGGCTCCGCCCTCGCCTTCGTGAACGAACTCGAAGCCGCCAATATTCCGCGCGGGTCATTCAACTTGCCCGACTGGGAAGAAAATAAAGAGGGCTTCAAGACTCTTCTCAGCTCCCTCTTCGAATACACGCCTCCCACGGCCCTCATCATCGACGAAGCCTTTCTCTTCAACGCCGCCGTCTTCTTCTTCGCCTCCCGCGGGATTAGGATTCCGGAAGACGTTTCGCTCATCTGCACCGACGCCGACCCCAGTTTCGCCTGGTGCGAACCTTCCATCGCCCACATCCGCTGGGACTACCAACCCGTCGTCCGCCGCATCGTCCAATGGGCCGGCAACATTGCGCAAGGGAAGAAGGATCTGCGACAAACTCTCACCAAAGCCGAGTTCATCGAAGGCGGAACCATCGGGCGAGCGCCGCAACGGTGAATCTTCAATTCTAATTCACCCCATCGTTTTCTCCTCAGGCAACCCGCCGTAGTCCCCCAAGGCACTCTAACGTTTGACTTTTGAAATCAAGTTAATTGATCCCATCATCCCTGTGCTGTGTCTGCGAAGTATACTTGATCCTTCGTCGTGGAAGTTTCCAATACGTATTTGGCTTCGACCCTGAGATACTCCTTCTGCATGTGACGATAAAGAAAATTGCAGCTACGGAGTCTCCACCTTAACCCGATAGAACACTTGGGGGTCAGGATCAACTGTTCGCTGAAAAGTCATTTGTCCTTCGCCATCCGGTTGTCCCGGAACTCTGCTCACGACATCAATCCACGCTCCGTCCAAGCCTGCTTGTCGTTGCAAGGAATAGAGGCGATCAGGAGAAGCGACAAAACGAAGATTAAAGACCGTAGCCGTCTCTTTCGAGAGCTCCACTTCAAGAAATGAGGAAGCATCCCTTGGATCACTACCCGCAAGATATTCCTCCCGGGCAAACCTTGAATCTCCATCGTGATCGGCGAGAGAGGCCGCCTCGAAGTCAGCCGCCCTGGCAGGGTTCTGGGCGTTCAACCACCAATGCGGCACCCCGTTCGCGGTAAGGTCTGCAGCAAACACTGCTTCGATCTCATGGTCACCGGTAACATTGGTGAACTGGTAGCTGGAAACCGCACCTACGCTCACCTCATCGACCAAGACATCTGCGACGTGGAAAAACTGCTACGGAGTATATTGGAGCAACTGATTGCCCCCGGCCCCGACAAAGACATTGGTTGATGGCGTGGCACTTCCATTTTCCCCAACGGTCGAGCGAATCAGGAACAGAGTGGCGCAAGGATTCCGCTCATCGACAACAAGATAATCCAGAGTGAACGGACCGGACATGATGAGTTGAGTCAGGTAGGCATTATCACTGTTCGCACTGGCAAAGCGAGAGACAGGTTGCGTGATCTGCACCCCATCGAGGTAGAGCTCAAAGTAAAAATAACCGCTGGCCCCACGCTGGTAATCCGCGTGAACGGTCAAGCGATGAAAGTCACCGTCATCAACAGTGACACCAGGTAAAATACTCCATCCTTGCGTGTTCGGGGCGTTGACCGGATCAGGAGTATTCCAAGCTCATCCTCACTTCTTCTGAAACACTGCGTGCTCTTTATTGCCACCGGAAATCAAGTAAGCCATGAGGTCTCTCAATTCATCCTTGTTCATTGAGGCAATCATTCCGGGAGGCATCATGGAAATCTGCGAGGGCTCGATCGACTTCACCGAATCGGCCGACTTCTTGACCAGCTCACCGAGGTTGTAGGGATTCGGCGCCACCGCGATCTCCTTGTCGTTCTTATAAATCACACGACCGTAGAGAGATTCGCCGTCTTTCAGTTTCACCAGACTGGCGTAGTATTGCTCGGAGACGGAATCGCTCGGCTCGCAAATCGAAACCAGCATGTCCCGGATAGAAAACCGTTGTCCCACCGATCCCAAATCAGGACCGCTGTATCCGCCTTCGCCCTGGAAGCGGTGACAGGCAATGCATCGACCCGCAGAGAACATCTTCTTCCCGTTCTCAAAATTGCGTCCATGAAGACCCTCTTTAAACAAGGCCATCGCCGAGTCCACTGTCCAGACCACCGGCGGACCTTTCGCGGTAGGAAGCTTGCTCAAATCCACCGTTTCGACATCGCCCAGCAGCCATGACACCGCCGCTGCATCTTCTTTCGTGAGGTGCTTAATGGCGTCCTCCCGAATCGCCCGGATACTCCCCACAAAACTCTTTCCACCACTCTTGGTCATGGTGTCCTTAAGCCAAGAAAAGTAGAACTTCCGCGACTCCAGCGTCCAACCATCTTGCACCCGGCGCAGGCAATAGGCGTAGTGAATGTTCTCCACGTTCGGCGTGTTGGCCATCGATTTCAAAATCTCCTGACCATACTCGGACCGCTTCAACATCTCCTTGTCGTAGGTCATCGCCTTGGTCTTGGTCGCCTTCATCAAGGCAATCGTCTTCTCCACCACCGAAGGCGCATTGAGATCACTCAACATACGGCACAACTCGGAATTCAAGTCATCATCCTTCGCCGGGAAATGCGGATCCAAAATCCCGATCACTTTCTTCGCATGCACCTCTTCCGCTTCGCCCAGGCGAATGAAACAAAGTGAGGCAGCTCGCAGCCAAGCCAGCTGGTCTTCTTTTTTCAAAGCCGAAAAATCTAACGTGAGCAACTTCTTCAGCGACGCTTCACCTTGACGGGACATCGCGATTGAACTGTAAATCACTGCTCGCGGATTCGTCTCTTTTAAGGCCCGACCTTTCCATAACGCAACATCCTGATTCTCGATCGCCATCCTTGCGGCATAGCGAATGTTTCGGTCATCGTGCGACAAATGCGGCCACGCCTTTTCCACCGCAGCCTGACCGTCCTCATTTGAGCCGTGGAATTTCTCCAACTGATGACGCAAATCACGCATTCCCTGATTGGCTTTCAAGCTCCTCACCATGCCCTTGATCTTCGGTCCGGTGTAATTGATACGATAAAGCTTTGAGTCTGTATTTCGCCCACCCGTCAGAAAATACATCTGGCCGTCGGGACCAAAACGCATCGCGGTAATATTCAAAGGCGTCCCGCTCAGAAATTCTTTCTTCGTCCCCTCATAACTTGATCCCTTCTCCTCCAATTCAACCGTGAAGATTGTTCCAAAAGTCCAATCGCACACGAAGAGCTTGTCGCGATACTGAGGCGGGAACAACGAGTGATGCCCAAAGCTAATCCCGGTTGGCGATCCGGGCCCCACATCGAGAACCGAGCCATTGCTGTCCGCAAAATACTCGCGCCATTTTGCCGTTCCGGTGCGCCAACCGAACTCCCCGCCTGAAACCACGTGATTGATTCGCGTCGGACGATACCACGGGCTTCCGACGTCGAATTCCAAATCAGAATCAAAGGTGAACATCTCCCCCTCCCGGTTGATCGCCAAGTCGACAGGATTCCGAAAGCCCGAAGCAATCATCTCCCAGTCTTCCCCGTCCGGCGAGATCCGGCAGACCCAACCGCCCGGTGGCTTGATACTCACGGCGTGCCCCATCGCATCGGGCATGGGATCCAGCAGCGAGTCAACTTCCCAAACCGGTGGCTGCTTCGAAGAAATCCCTTTCGGAATCCGGCCGTAATTCCCACTCACCAGATAAAGCGCCTTTCCGTCCTCCGACTTGATCACCGAATGGGCCGAATGCTCGTAGCCCATTTGCAATTTCTTGAGCAACTTGAACTCGTCGAACTGATCGTCTCCATCGGTATCACGACAGCGGTAAAAGCCCGTCATCGTGGTCATGTAAAGACTGTCGAAAGCGTAAAGAAACCCCAGCGCGCCACCGACACGACGCTTCCCCCACTTCACCGGCTCATAGGGAAAACCCTTGAGGCTCTCAACGGCGATCTCTTTTCCTTCGGTCGGAAGTGTCACGCGAAACACGCCCTCGCTGTCTTGGTCTGAAACAACAAGCCGGCCCGTGGGATCAAAGGCCATCGCAACCCAGGACCCCTGCGACTTCGGAATATCATAGAGAATCTCGGCATCGAAACCCTTCGGCAGGATAATCCCGGTGTCTGCATCAATGACATATCCCGGCTTCACATCCTGTGCACCGGTCAAACCACCCAACATCAGGGCACCACAAACGATTGATCTTCTCATCACCTCTTCGAACTTACTGCCTCTTCAAGACAATCCACTTTGATTTCCAGTCCGGCTTGTGCCGGTTACTGAATTCGCCCTCTTCCACGAGGAGGTATTCTCTTCCATCGATGGTCACGATCTTCATCTTCAAGGCCTGGTACTTCTCGAGGTCCATCAAGGTATCACCAGACCAAACCTTAATCGGCTCGTCGGTGTGCCCATCAGGCTTAAAGGTCAATTGTTTGATCCGGGCCCGGTTGGCATCCCTCGGTTTCTCGGGATTGAAATCCTCAAGCGTGGTGACGAGAGAAACAGTCTGCCATGACCCAAGAATCTTCTCGTTCGAAATCACCTTGCCATCCCAGCGGAAAAGGTTGTCGTCGGGGTTTTTCGAAGCATCTTCTTTGTCCAACTTGGACTGCCAGTCCGAAGAAGTCATCGCAACGACCTTGGCCGACTTTGTCACCAGCTCGTCGCCCATTGGCGGAAGCTTTTGCTCCTCGAGATGAAGGCTAAACTTTCCCTGAGGAACCTTGGAACTAGGCTTGGTGCTATACTTGGCGTTGTAACGGATGAATGTCTGCACCGCGATGGTCACCTCGCCACTCTTAAAGTCATCGAGAAATTCCTTGGTAATATAGGCGCCCTTGGGACGACCACCAGACCCCCGTCCGCCACCTTGTTTTGCTTCGACCAACTCTTTGCCGTTCACGAAAATCTTATGGCCACCTCCCGCTCCGACATGATCCCCGCTGTTCTCACGAAGTCGGTAGCGATGCCCCTCCTTAAGCGGAGGAATCTTGAAAGTTCCGCTCATCAAGAGCACTTCCTTTTCCCAAAGAGTATTGATCGGCGTCGCGCCGTAACATCCCGGTCCGACACAAGTTGGATTACACTTTGTGATCGGCCCGGCCGGAATCTTGCCATCGTAAGTTCCAAAAGGACTCTTCCCTTTCTTCCAGCCCGCCTTCGTCGCATTGAAATCTGCCGCCGACCATTGCTCCATTCCCCTGGGAATGGTCACCTCGCGATAACGGGAGACGAGTTGATCAAAGGGCACCTGCTCCACTGCGATGGGATCAAAGCTATGATACGACCACTCGGCATTTCGAAGATCCAGGAACATCTTCCACTCGTATCCCTCGTGACCCGCACGTTGGTAGAGCGATGCCAATTCATCAAGAGGCTCCCCTTTTCCTCCAGGGTATCCGTATTGCGATTCGCTCGCCATCAACGGAAGCAAGCGCTTGCGATTCTTCCCGACGAACTCCGGGATCAACTCATCCATGATGATGGGCGTGATGGCCTTCTTCAGCTTGGGCCCAAACTTCGTCGGGTCGGCTGCGAGGTAGAGTTCCTTGAAAGGAAGAATTTCATCTGGATGCTTTTCTTTGGCAATTTCATAAAGCACATCGAGCCCGCCCGGCACATCGGCCAACGAGGCCGCGATGGCATCGAGGTGGTAGTCATAGGTTGGCTTAAGGTTCTGACCGGCGGGGCTGGATTTCTTTCCTTCGAATCCGAGGAAGGTCTCTTTGAGCGTCTCCGCTGCCAGCTTCTGCACCTCGGGCGCGGCCTCTTTAATCTTGGCACGGATCGCGGAACCAAATCCCAGCGTCACCGAGACGCGCTGGTTCTTTCTGACCAACTCGCCCATCGCCGGAAGAATCTTTTGGTAACACCGCTCGTCCGCCGCCACCGGAGTCAGCGCGTTCAAGGCGGCATTCTTGAGCCAATCTTCCTCGTGCGTCAGATAGAGAAGCAGATCATCGACCAAGGGAAAGACCTGCTCCACCGAGCCACGGCCCACGAGCTGAATCGCAGCGTCCTTGACCCACCATGATTCTTCGGGATCCTTCATCGCCTTCACCGCAAGTTCGTAGACCTCAGGTGTCACCGCGCTTCCCTGTGACAAGACCGCACCGAACATCACTCGGCGAACGCGCGCGTCGTCGTGCTTCAAAAACTCCGTCACCAAATGCGGGCGTATTTTGCCTCCGCCGGTCTTCTTGCCGATGTATCCGTAGTTGATCCCCACCGTCTTGTATGCCGCGATGTTGCGGATGGCGAAATCCTGATGATGGATATATTTCCGGATCTCGTCGTCGCTCGGTTGCTTCGAACCGTGGAATCGACGGAGGAAATGCAAACTGGAATCGTGCGCCAGCTTCTCACCCGAGAGATCCTGCTTCCTGCCAGAAGCATCCGGCACCGCTTCAATCGACAAAAACTCATCATCCTCGGCCGTGCCCCAGGGACGCGAGGGCAGCTTATATTGCTTAGACCATTTGGTCGGCGGCGCTCCGGTGATACGCAGCGTCTTTCGCGGCATGGTATAGGATAGCGGATAAGCCATGCCCCATTGTTCCTTGTCGTAACCGGCTCCGCCGATGATGCCAAACGATCCGTCGTAGCGCCGCGACAAATCATAGTGCCACTGACGGTTATCCATAAACTCGCGATAGTGATTGGGCGCTTTCTCGTAGAGCAATCCCATCGAGGCACTCCGCCAGATCTCGCCAATCCCGCCGCCGGTGTGACCGTGCAACATGAAGGTCGTGTTGTAGAAACTCATCATCGCCGCGGTGTCGCGTGCCCTGGCATAGACCGAGTTCTCGCCTTCCGGTGTCAGCGCAGCGGCAGCCGCCATCGCGATGGCCAACTTCCCGTTCTTGCCATTATCAACAAAGTTTGAATAAGGACGATTGTCTCCGTAGGGATTGCTTCCGCGTCCGGCGTAGCGATAGAAATGCCGCAGAGCTCCGTGGAAGGTTTTGTCGGGAACATTCGCGCCACATTCCTTGGCCAGCATCAAAAAAGTGACTACGTGCGTTCCCGCCGCATTAAGATGACCACTACCGTAACCGGTCAGGGCACTTCCCCGTCCGGCCCAGGCATCGTTATGTTGGGACTTTGCCGCGCTATCGACCCAGGCCTGGATGTTAGTGAGGATTTCCGGATCTCCGGTTTTTAAATAACACTCGGCCAAACCGATCCCGCCGTATCCGGTATACCAGGGATAGGGATGCGCCTTCGCCGTGCGGGCCCAGTTGCGAACCACTTCGAGGTCTTTCTTCTCCCCGGTCGAGAGGAGAAACAACATCCCAATATCGGCGATCCCTTTGTTGCCGTCGGTCGTCGAGAGATACTCCGCGACCTGCCGGACAATCTTATCCGACTTGGGACAATTCAAGGGCCAGGTCTTGCTGTAGGCTCCCAAGACGGGAATCTTCACCGTCACCGGCTCCGCTATCCCCTTGATGGACAATTTAATCACGCCATCCGTAGCTTCGGCTTTTGCCAAAATCTTTCCCAACTGAATCCGCGGATCGATGTCGGCCAACTTCTCCCCATTGATCCACTCGATGATCTGCCCCTTCTTCAACTTCCCGGTCTCTGCGGCCGGAGAACCTTCCTCGACATTTTTCACCCGCATCGTGAAGGCCGGTTGAATGAGTTCGATGCCAATCCCCACCGGACCAAAACGATCGACCGACTGCAACGACTTCTCCGGAGAAGGTGCCGTCGAGAATAGCGGAGTCTCTTTGTAAAATGGCTCCTCAGCCGGAGACAAGCCAACGAGGCACGTTAATAAAACGAACTTGGTTAAACGGGAAAATTGAAATGCGTAAATCATGATTCGAAACTACTCGGCCCAAAGCCTCTGGCAGCCAATACAATCGCTACGCAAATGACCACCCGATTCGACGAGCAAACCTGCTCTTATTGAAGCAGGGGGATTCATGGACGAAATAGGTTCCTGAAAGATTAATGGTCCCACGTCACGGAAAAAAATCCTGAAGGGATTGCGGTCCAAAGCCCTGGATTTCTATTTGGGTAACTACCCCATCAACTGCTTGATCGCACCGGTCTGATCGATCTTCTTACGCGCAGTCTCCAGATCGAAGTCACCGTAGTGCTCGATGGGGTTTCCGTGGGCGTTAAGCAGGGTGGTGTACCAATTACCAATCGTCTTGTGCCCTTCGGTGGCGTGGTAGGGCAGGCGGATGTAGCGGCCGGTTATGTCGAGGTTGCAGTTGTCGCCGGCGAGGACGACGAAGGGAGCTTCCGTGCCGTGACTGTGGTGCCCTTCCCCGTTCTCCGGGAAATACATCACGACGGTGTTGTCGAACATGGTGCCCATTCCTTCGGGAACCGCTTTGAGTTTCTCGACGATCTCCGCGACCTGATCCATATGGCCAACGCGGATCTTCTCGCGAATCTTATCCGCCGAAATTCCGCTGTATCCTCCATTGTGACCCAACTCATGAATGGAAATATGATCCCCTTCATTACCGGGCATCCCTTTGATCGGAGTCGACAATTCATCGATGGTATAGGTCACGACATTGGTCAATCCAGTCACGAGGGAGGCGATGAGAATATCGGTCATGGCCTTTTGTTTCTCAGGCGTGCTGGCATTCGGACCGCCATCAGCGTGGATGGGATCGATCTCCGGCAGGTGCTTCGCAATGGCGTCCGACATTTTCTCCAGCTTCTTATTCCGGGCGCGGATCGATTCGATGGATGCGATGTGATTGCTCAACTTAAGCTTCTCGTATCCTTGCAGCGCTCCGGCCTTGAATGATTCCTCGCCTTGCAAAAACTCGAGCATGGCATTGTCCGAATCAACCGCTCCGGGATTGGTGACGGACTTGAACAATTCGTTGTAGGCGGTCTGCGGATCGGCGTAGCAGTAGTTGCGCTGGTGCGGAGCGGGCGCGGAGTATCCCGAGACGATTCCGGTGCGGAACTGACTGTAATTTCCAGTAAGCGAGAGTTCGACGTGCCCAAAAGGCGAGGGAAAGAGCTTTGCCAATTCAAAATCGATGGTGGCGCGCTTGATTCCGCTGAGAGAATTGCGGCCGGACTTGTAGGCCCCCATCACAGAGGAATAGGACCAGTGACCGTTTTCACTCATCTTACAGGAAAGCCCCTGTAGGATTCCCAGATTCGCTTTGTGCGCATCGAGAGACTTCAACCAAGCCGGCAACTCGTGCCTGTCGAGATCGACCTCGAATGGCTGCTTCTTATCGTCGAGAGCTTTTTCCTCGGCAGAAAAGGTCGGCAAGGCCAGCTCCTTCGGGCGAATGCCATTCGACTTGCGAATGAAGACAAACCTCCGAGGCGTATCTCCGGTGGTCTCAGCGGCCAGCGCACTCAGGGACGGTCCGAGGGAGAGCGCACCCAGACCGAGGCCTGACTTTTTAAGGAAATCTCTTCTGCTATTCATGACTGGTATTTTCGGAAAGTGATTTTCGGTAGAGGAAGGAATCGGATGTAAGCAAGGACACGATGACGGCATCGAAACTGCCCCCACTCTTGAGGTAAGCCTGCTCCGCGTCGATCAAAGTTTTCGAGTCAGAAAGGAATTCGTTGCGTCCCATGAAATATCGGAAAGCATAACGAATGATGGATTGGCGGACGCGATCCGACTTCACCAAACGCCCGGCGAGATCGATGCCATCCCTGACTTCGCCGTCGAGTGACTTGTCCCCTGTTCCGGAAAGGGCGCCCCTCGCATCGACCGGAAGCGTCTTGTAGGTATCGCGCAAGTCGACATGCGGCTTGGCTTTGTCCGGACCTTTCTTGATGAGATTATCGGGATGTTCGAGCGATTCCTCGGTGCGGTAGCGCCCGAAGTCATCGTACATTTCCAAAGCATATCCGAGCGGATTCATCCGCTCGTGACAGCGCCAGCAATAGTCAACCTCGGTGACTTTCGCCAGACGGCTGCGAAGCGTCTTATGATGATCCTCCGGAATCACAGCTTCCACCGTGATGGGAATATCAGGAATAGTTCCAGCGAGAAGTTTTTCGCGAATCCACTTCCCGCGAATCACGGGATCGGTCTCGGTATTCTGCGAATGCGCGATGAGCCAGGCCGGATGAGTCAGCATGCCCTTACGATGTGCGACCTTGGCGGGCTGGACTCCGGGATAATTCCAGTGGTCCAATTTGATATTGAAGAACTTGGCCACCTCGGGAGAGCGCAGCTGCATTCCGGTCCGGGTGTCGGCATTGTATTTACCATGCGCGGGAAAGGAGACGAAGGGCGCGGCAGCGGTCTGACCTTTGTCAAAGCGCAGAGTGAAACTCTCCATGGCAGTTTTGAATTCGCGGATGGAATTACGGCGACCTTTTTGGCCCAGGTTCTTCACGTCCACTCCGCGCATGTTTACCTCCGCCAAAAATTCCTTATGCTTGAGCAGATCTTTATCTTCGAAGTTCTTCCAATCGAGATCCTTGAAATAATGATAAATTTTCCCGATTCGCTCGGAGAATGCCGTCATCGCATCGTTGTCGCCCGAGTGGAAAACGTAGAACTTCTCGGTTCCCAGCAACTCCTCGAAGACATTCTGGTCCTTACTAATGATATGATCCACGAGCCGATCGGCCTCCCCCACCAAACGCCCCTTGGCGCCATCGTAATTCCCGCCAAAGCGTTTGTTGTCTTTGAAGACGGGCAGCAATTTCTGATATCCGAAAAACTCGCGGAAGAATCTTAACTTACGAATCGGAGTATTAGTGATGCTTGCGGTATGCTGCAGACGCTGGACCCCTTCATCGATGACGTAGAACTGATCTCTTTTCTTCAAGAGTCGCTCAACCTCGCGTTGGTAATCTTCACGCGTGTTGAGGCGACCCTCCTTTGCCGCTTTCACCAATTCCGCGTCGGGGCTGCTATCGGTGAGAGCATAAGAAATGGCGTAACTGGCATCGCGGGGCGAAAGCATCTTGCGTCCATGCTCGTCCGCTTCTCCCTGTCCGAACTCGCCCCGATAAACGAACTCCGATCGCAGGATAAGCGTTTGAATCAACTTCTCGATGGCGGGCAGGCGACCAAGGCTTTTCACAAAAGTGCCTGCCAGCGATTCATACTTTTGGGCTTCTTCCGGCAAAGGTGAACGCTCGAAGATCTTCACGAAGAGTTCTTCGACCAAACCTTTCACGACCTCGGCATCCGGAGCACCAGCTGCCTCACGTTCCTTGCGAAACCCTTCCTCCCAATCTGCCATGCACTTTTCGATGATGACATTGAAGCGGTCTCCTTTCTGGCGGTGCTTATTGATCGTTTCGGAAATGATGGCCATCTCCGCGGCATCGCGTGGCTTGTAGACGTGCGGCTTGTTCCGATCGTGGTATTTGTGTTGCTCGATCTGCTGTCGCCACTCCTCCATGTAGTTCATCATGAAGGTGACCCGAGCCTGGATCTTGCGTTCGTTGTCTCCAAAATTGAACCACTCCCGCTGGCACTTGTTGATGAGTTCTTCAAGGCTATCTCCCCCCTCTTCCAATCTCCTCATTGAGCGGAAGATCACCACCAGCTCCTCCCGTCCGGGGTTTGCCGCGTGAAACGGAGCTTTCTTGGCGCCCTCGGCCAGCACGATCTCCTTGGCCTCGACCGGGACGAACATGGGAAGGAGAGCTTTGTGTTGATCTCCGTAGAAATCTTTGAGAATCCGCTCGATGTGGGTATTCAGAAATCCTCGCCGTGATTCGAGAATCTTTTCGTGATCCCACTCTTGCTTCATCAAGGCCACCGCCGAGGGAAGGTAACGCTGATCACGCCTCGTGAGATAGATCATGTAATCCGCCGCCTCCTTGGCATTGGTGATCATGGTGAGGAGATGCCCGCCATCCAGAGTGGTATTGGCGTAGTAACGCACGCCGGTATTGGTCGGCAGGAGGAAAGGGTTGGTGAGGTTCACCCTGCGGTTGTTGTCGCCAATCACCGACTGTCTTTTCCCATCGATGGTCTTATTGGAACTATGATTGAGGAGCTTGTTAAATTTGGCATCGAAGATGAACTCGCTGATCAACCAACGACGATCCGGAGTGAAGGCCTTCTGGTCGGCATACTTCCCCGAGAATAATTTTTCGTGATTGATAAAGTTGCCATATTCCGGCTTGCGCAACTTGTCCTCCAGCTTCGAGGCGTTGTGCTTTGCCAACTCGGCGGACAACCACTTGATCATCTCGGCACGCTCAACTTCGGAGGGTTGCTTCTTGGCCTTCTGCGTGGGCATCTCCTCGATGAAGAGCTGCTCCTGCATCTTGTTGAGAATATCGAGGCGGGCCTGGGGCTTGAGCGTGTTGAGATTATCAAATCGCAGATCACCTTTCTGCTCCCATTCATCATGGCACGAGAAACAATATTTCGCGACAAGCTCCGGCCCCCTCTCGGCCATCGCCGGAAGGATTCCCAGACCGAGCATCACCGCTGTTTTGACAATTCTGTTCAACATCTCACTCTGCCCGGATTTACACGAAAATCTGGGCTTGGTCCTTTAACGCATCACCCGGGGCCACACTTACAGATTCCGGAAAAATCACGGAGCAAGCTGCACGCGCACAAAGTCGATTGCTCCGCCGGAAAGATTGATCTGAACAGTCGCGCGACCGCTGGAATCCGTCGTCACCACGCTGTTGTTCGCTCCACCAATCTCACCCGGATCACTGCCGGGATTTACCTGGGTCAAATTCTCTACGAGAATTCCCGGAGCAAAATTTAAAGTGGGATCGGAGCGCAGGATGTAGTCCGTCCCCGGACGTCCGGTAATCGACACTTCCCATTGATTTCCGCCGATAGGATTAAGAGACTGCACCGCCAGTTCCTGCGGTGAAATATTGTTCTGCAACTCCACCATGGCCCGTCCAAGCGCATCGCCGGTGAGCAGATAAGTTTCCGCGTTGAGGTTGTAGTGATGCCCGGCATTTCCGGGAGATTCAGCGGAATCCCGCCAGTAGCCGCGAGCCTCGATCGTCTTCACATTCCCGGCAAATTCAGGGTAATTGCCAGTCTCGCCGCTGACAGCGAGCTGACCTTCCGCAACTGTCAATCCATCTCCACTGAGATCCCAACCGCCAAAACCAATGGTAGCCAAAGTAAAGGGAGCATTGGGAATGGTGCTATCGGGATAACGGGTTTCATAATACGTGCGCATCGCTTTGATGAGCCGAACCATGTTGGCTTCATAATTGCTGGCGTGAGGCTTCCCCTGATCCTTGTGGCCCTGCCACCAAACGTATCCGGAAATCTCAAATCCCTGATCGGCATATTCAGGATATTGGTTGGCAAAGTCATCGAGAATATCGACGACATTGAAGATTGAATAAACATCCCATTGCCCACCGACTCCCGGAGCATTGCCCGCACTGGAGAGATGGTCCGTATTGCTGATGTAGGTCACGCCATCGTGTTTCACCTGACAGTTGTCCGGATAGTCGACATCTGCGGTCCAGGCTCTCGGTCCCATGTCAGCCTCATCGAGAAAGTAGTCGTCGTATTGCTTTCCGGCATACCACACAAACGGCGAAGGGCCTCCACCGATCGGCCAGGTGTTGGGCGACTGCCCGTATCCGGCGTAGGTGTTGCCATTGTAATCAAAACCCCGACTTCCCGGAGGGAGACAATCCCAACTGATGCTGCGGTTTCCGATTGAGCTCTTGATCAACAGGACCGGCTCATCGTGATACCAGCCCATCACGTAGCCGAATCCCAACTCGGGACCAAAACTGGATCCCGCCACATCAGGAGAAAGATTTCCATTTCCGATATCGCTAATGACGCCGCGATATTTCACATCGTTTCGAGTGGTCCAATTCCCATCATCGTCAATCATATCGGGAAACTTGTTCTCCACATTTGTCATGTAGCGCAACGCTCCCTGGTCTCCGTTGAGACGCCCAAAACCCACCATGTTCGATTGCCCGGACATGATGTAGACTTTCACCGGCTTGTCCGCGCTGCCGGTGGAACCATCGGGATCCGGCAAGGGATAAGGAATGCCCGGATTGACGTTCGCATCCGTCGGATCGGTAAAGGATGCCGCCACTTCATACCAATCGTCTGCATTGTCGCCATCACTATCGGAATTCAAAGGACTGGTTCCAAGATTATCGGCATCGACGAAGGTCCCACTATTATTCTCGGCTCCATCCGGGAGTCCGTCTCCGTCGGTATCGGCACGAGTGGGGTCTGTTCCCGTGTCTAGTCCACTGCTCCAGGTTCCCTTGTTGGATTCTGCACCGTCCTTCACTCCGTCGCCATCGGTATCATCGTTGGTCGGATCGGTGGGAGGACGCAATCCCGCACCTGCCACCTCAGGACCGTCATTGAGGCCATCACCATCAGTGTCCGGGGTGGTCGGATCGGTGCCCAGTTGGTATTCCTCCCAATTGGTCAGGCCGTCACCGGCACCACCATTTTCGAGATCATCTTCGCGATTCAATCCCGTGATGCTTCCCGAATACTCCTGCTCGTAATCATCGGGAAAGCCGTCGCCATCAGAATCGATGACAATGAAATCAAAGACGGTACTCTCCAGGGGAGTTCCCGTCGGGGCGCCATCGAGATAGGAATCGACGCGCCAGTGGTAATTCCCTCCGCCGGGAACGTTGACAGTGTGAGAAGTCGTATTGAGCCCGGCGCTTACCACCTTGATCATGGGGCCGGGATCAGTGCCAAACCACAGGTCCACCCATACGTTAGTCCCGGTATTTGGATCGAGATTGGTCCAGCTCAGCTCAATATCGCCAGCCTCCATGAGCGCTCCACTTTCGGGAGACGGTGAAAGCGGATGTTCGAGATCGATATGGAACACCATATCTCCACTGACGTTGTTCATGGTTGAGTCACCCAAACCCCGGCCTCCGGTTCCAGACATGTAACGGGTCCCATCAGGATACTCATTGGAAGTCCGGTAGATATAAGGAATGCCGCTTTGCCAAGACGATGTTGACGAAAGCATTCCCACATCAATGCCATACACTGTATTGGGATCGAGCTGGACCGGCACATCAAAACTCCAGGTCATGAACTCGCCGCCTTGCCACTCAAAATCCTGCGTCGCGGTCTCCGAGTAAATCTCAGTAAATGTTTCTCCAGAAATTGTGCCCACCCTAATGGCGTAAGTCTTGGTTGGCATTGCTTGTTGTGAAGTCGTCACCTGATAGGTAATCGATTTCAGCAACACTCCGATATCACCAGTCGTGAATGTTTGCCCTTTGGGGCGACCTGAAGCCGCGGCATCAGCCCACCATTTATCTGTTCCAGTTGGTTCGCTGAGATTGGCGATATCAGCCCCGGACACATTAGGAGCATTAGGACTTGCCGACATTGTTGCAGCTTGAGCAACGCAAGCGGACAGGGAGAAAACGAAGAAGGAGAACAATCGGGGCTTCATATCAAGGTCGTAATCAGGTAACAAAAACTGTCGAGACAAGCTAAGCTCACACCCGAATCTCGAAAGGGATTTTCCCAAACCTCCCTGCCCTCTTTTGAGCAGGGTGATTCCCTCCTATCCTCTCACAATCGCGAAAGTCATTTCCCGATCGAATTCCCTCGTCTTATTGAGCAGGAAAACATGCTCCACACCAAGAAATCCCAATGGTCCAGCAAGTCACCGAAGAGATCCGCTAAGGATTTTCAGCCACCACACAGAACTGGTGCTCATCCAGCGGCATAATATCCATCAAAGGCCCAATACTCAACGAGGCCGTCAACAAGTTTGGCTTGGAAGAACGGAGCGCTGAGACAGGGAATACCGGCGACTAAAAAAGAAGTGAAAAGCCTATTTTTTCACGATTAGAGAGGACTGTGCTTGCGAGACTTGATTATGGACGGTTCGACACACTCAAACGAATAAATTCGCTCGTGTTGCCACTAATCGGGGAGCCGCTACGGTAGGTCACGGTCTCCGTGCCATCACCATTGGCAATCGCTGAAACATACTGGACTCCCGCCGAGCTCCAGCCTTCCAAATCTGCCGAAGTCTGAACCTCATAGATCACATCATCAGCCGAAAGATTCCGGCGGAAGCTGATCGTCAAATACTCGTCTGATCCCCCAACCCCATTGTCAAACGAACCTGAGCCAGCAACGGGATACGACTCGGGGCTTTGACCGGCATCTCCGGCAAGCGATCCAAGGGCATATTCAAGGAAGGCATTCAGCCCATCGCCATCACCATCCAAATCGGGATCACCCGAGAACATGGTCGCATCTGATGCACCCGGGCTGCCACCCGACACCGCACTCGAGCGCCAATTTGTCGGGTCAGTGTGGTCCGGCAAACTCCCCGGCTCGATGAGAACAAGCGAGTAGCCCTCTCCGTCCGGGGCCGTGGGCCAGGGACTCTTATCGTTGTAGGTAAAGCGGCGGACATCCACTCCCAGGGCATCGATGAGTGCAAGTTGCTCGCCGGTATTATCGAGACTAGTCGTGGCAAACTCGCCCGGAGCGATATTCATGCCGGCAGTATTATACACTGCTGCGAAGGCCGCTTGATTTTTGACCACCACGATCCGCTCTCCGGCCGCCAAGGTCGCGCCAAACGGGAAGGTATATTCGATCCCGGTGAACGACAGATCAGTAAGATCGATGGTATCACCCGAGACATTCATGAGCTCAACCCACTCGGAATCTTCGGAAGTTCCCGTGGGATTGTACATGAATTCGGAAACGACGAGATTCGAGGCATTGGCAATCGGAGCGAAGAGAAAACGCCCTTCACTGATCGGAGACCACTCGCCGTTGTCCAGAGTCCGTGCGCGAACAAGCGAACTCCCGGTCAGATTGACCGTTGATCCTCCGCCATCGGAAGGCGCGATTCCGGAGATCTGCAGATCCAATCCGGCATCACTGCTGCTACCACTGCTTTGGTGCAATTCCACCGCAATGACATTCGTTCCTTCAAGCAAATCTCCCGGAGCCAACGCAAAGGTTCCGAGATTTACCAAGCCCCCCTCGTCGGGTGTCGCGTTCTGCGCAAAATCGCCATAGGTCTGGTTTCCTCCGGCCATATTGGTCCGGTTCAATTCACGACCGTTGAGATACACAATCGCTCCGTCATCCCGAATCAAGCCAACGACAACCTGGGTAAAGGTATCAGCATCCGTGACCTGGAAGGACTTGCGGAAATACATTGTCGGCAGACGGGGCGTCTGAATGGGAATCACCTCGTTGATCGTCCGACCATTGATCGCTCCGTATCCGAGCAAAGCCTGCCCTACATCCCATCCACTGTCGTCAAAGCTGGGATGCTTCCAATCAGCCGTCCCGTAGGAGGGATGTCCGACGATCACTTCGCTGTCGCTCTGGGCCACTCCGGTATCGAGGTAGCGCCAGCCATTTTCCTCGAGAGCAACGAAGGGAGTCTGATTCGATCCCGCACCGATAAAACTGGTGTTTGGATTAATCCCTCCGCCTTCGAGGCGCGGGTCTGATCCGTCGGTCGTGTAATAAATCGTTCCCGAGTTCGCGGTGAGCTGCAGATTCCCTCCGACGGGGAAAACGCCCCCGGCTTGCGCCGTTCCATTCACGAGAAGTTCCGGAGCGCCCGTGCTTGGATAAAGCGAACCGTAGTTGGAAAGCACCAAAGCGCTGCGGCCGGGGAAGTAGTTATTGATAAGGCGGTTTTGTTCGGCGAGCCAGTGAACGTCGCGCGTATAGAGAGTGCCACTCGAGTCTCCCCAGCGGGCTGATTCAGCGATGATGGCCCGGTCGAGGTTATTGGCATACTTCATCCAACGCGCCGCGGTGGCCTCCGGACTCAGCGCACCGCCTGGCGAGAAATGCATTTTTAAGCGGTCGGCAAAGCGGATGCGGTACTCGTCATTACTTTCCAGAGATCCTCTCACTCCGACCGGGTCGGTTGGCGAACTGGACAAGGTCGGGCTCTCGAGCGTGCGTTCGCCATCCCATGAATAAATTTGCCAGGGGGCCATCAATTCAGGCTGCCCGGGAGGGAAGGGGCCCCCGCCGGCGGAACGCCAGTTGTTTCCGGCGCTGAGATCGGAGTTTCCGCCGTAACGGTTGATGATCTGGTAGTCAATGTATTGATCTATATCCAACACGCCTTGGACCTTATTCCAATAGTCGGGAGTTCCGGTTGCCCCGATGAGAGACTGCATCGCGGAGTAGGCCGTTGTTGTTCCATCGATGGTGCTTCCAGCGTTGCGGGCATCGAGTTGGTCTTCGTCACCACCATTGTGAGCGGCATAGTGTGAGGATTCCGGACGTTCACAGATGTTGTGAACTCCCCAGTAGAGACCGTTGATAAACATATGGCACATAAAGCCATGACCCGCCGCATGATTTCCCATATCGAGCATCGATTGACGCATCCATTGATCGCGAATCATCGAGCCTCTCTCGCGTTGACCGCCACTCCAGTGAATCCAGGAGTTGTTGTATCCGGTGCGGAAGGCGATCGAGTTAAACTCCTCAACTTCCGATTCCGGAAAGAGAGCTTCGCGTAATTTACCAGCCCCATATTCCGTCCGGAAGCGGAGATTTAGCGAATGCTTGGGGCTTCTGCTTCGACTCGCTCCGCCAAACACCTTGATGCCGCAGTTGATCTGCCAGTCGGAACGACTATCGCCTTCGATTGGAATGAATTCCACAGAACAAGGATACTGCAGAGAGCGGTTGCCCGCATTGGAGTAAATTCCGCTCCCTCCGGCAAAGTCGTCCCGATCCATCACAACGGAAAAAGTTGGGATGTCCCGCATTCCCAGCAACATCGTCTGGGCCGTTGAGGTGGCATGCCCGGTGGCAGGCGTCGTATTCTGCGAGACTCTCGTGTCCATGTCGTAATTTCCACCGCCCCAACCAGAAGGACGGGTTTGCTGCAAAAACGCGGTATTCAAACCAGCCGGATCTGTCCCATCGGCATTGGCATTGTCGATGTCCAACAGAATATAGGTGTGGGCATCGATGTTGGTGGGCGCAAATCCGGCCTTGGTGGCCGCGGCTCTCAGAGGGGTCGTTTGCGTGATGGCAACCGGCCCGGTATAGGCTGTGGCATTGGCAGTGGGGTTACCCAGATCATCAACCGGCGGCGTGCCATCGGTGGTATAGTAAATAATGGCATCCGGCGTATTGCTGGAAATGCTCACGTCGATCGCGGTTTGGTAAAATCCACGGTCCGGCGAAAAGTTGGTATCCGCGACCCGGGCCAAGCCACTGGCGTCGTTGGCTGCACCCGGCGTCGGCGAGGAAAAATAAACCAAGTCTGCGGTATTGGGATGGAGTCCGAAGGAAATATCATCGTCCTGCGCCGGGTAGTCACTCCCGCCTGGTGAGTATTCGCTGGCGGTGGTATCAAAGGGACTAATGAGCGCAAGATACTCGCCTCCTGCCGAGAGTTTGAAATTGGTATGCAGGTTCCCGTTAGCATCGACGACTCCGCTTCCGGAGGCATACACGATGAGGAATTGCCCTGGCCCGATATTCGTCGGAGATGGGAAAGTCCATTTGGTCCGATTCCCCGAATCATCGGTGAGGTGCCAACCGCCGAGATCATAAGTCGAGTTACTTGTGTTGAGGATTTCAATCCAATCATCACTGGTGCCCGCGACCTGATTGGCGATGGGATACCAGCCATTGGGGTTGTTGCTATTTCCGCCATCGTTGGCGGCCATGAATTCGTTGATCGCCAAATCACTGACCTCAAGCGTGGTGAAGGAGGCGGTCGATTCCGCCCAAGCCGAGCCGGCGGCATTTTGGGCGAAGGCCCGGTAGTAGTAGGTCGTAAGCGAACTGAGTCCGTTCAGAATCTCCGAGAAATCGCCGCTCTGGGCACCCAATTCGGCCGAGTCGTCCCAGCTTCCCTGGTTGGTGCCCGCATCATCATCTCCGAAATAGATCGTAACGGACGGGGGATCATCCCCGGTGGCGGTCACGCTTCCGCCGACTTCCGCCGCTGCTCCCGTGATGTTTGTCGCGGCCGCGTTGATTACGGACGGAAGCGAAAAGGCATTGGTGGTAAAGCTCGCCGTAGAAGGCGCCCAATCGGTTCCACCCGAGTTCTCGGCGAAGGCGCGAAAGTAATAAGTGGTGTCGTTCGTGAGACCAAAAAGGTTCGTAGTAAAGGGACCCGACTGCGCGCCCACGCTCACCGCATCATCCCAGGATCCCGGAATAGTTCCTCCATCGTTATCACCAAAGTAGATGGTGACGTTTGGAGTTTCCCCACCTGTCGAGGTCACACTCCCGTTGAGATCGGCTTCGATGTAGCCTACGCCGGTAGCCGCACTGTTCACCACAACCGGTGCATTAGGCGGCGCACCGGTCGAAAAGGTCGCGGTGGAATTTGCCCAATCATCGCCGGCTCCATTGCTCACGAAACAACGGAAGTAGTAGGTCGTCGAGGGTTCCAGACCGGTGAGGCCGGAAGTAAACACGCCACTCTGGGCACCCAAGTTAATGGCATTGTCCCAGCTGCCCGCTGAGGTTCCCCCATCGTTATCGCCCCAATAAATAGTCGTTGTCGGATTCGCTCCACCGGTATCAGTAACTTCGCCTCCGATGGTCGCAGAGCTTGGCGCGATATTCGTTGCTCCGGAATTCGTCACCGTCGGTGGTCCCGTTGGTCCTGCAGTCCCATCGAGAATTACTCCCATGAAACGGGAGCGGGAACCGTCGCGATCAGCATTGGTATAGTTGTAAGAAATCGTGTCGTACTGTCCCTCATTGGTAAACGAGAAGTCGGTGATCCACCCGTAGTTCGTACTTGGCCCATTGGCAATTTGGGTATCAAGGGCAACAATGTCCGGCTGCCCCGCTCCACTCATTGTGAGAGTGAGGGTCCACTGGTTGACGAAGGTCCCATGCGGAATATAAATCTGACCGGAGGACAAGCCGGAAATATCAATCGTGCCATCAACCTCCGCCGCCCGGGCGAAAGAATTCGCAGCTCCGGCGTTTCCAGTGGGGTTGTGGTTTTTGGTCGTGGTAAATCCACTTGGATTTGTCGTCGTCCAGACATTGGCCCAGTCCTCTCCGTTTTGGTGAACATTGGCGGAGGGTGCCACGGGCGTTGGAATCAGTCCGGCTCCCCCGCTGGCATAAGTGGTGAGAGCACTTCCAGTCCCCGAATTCCCGACAAAATTATAATCCAGCACCGTGCCATCTCCCAAGTCATTGGTGAACGTCGGCGTTCCGGGTTGGGTTCCCCCGACTCCTCGATCGTTATAACTGGCAGCTCCTGGGAAAACCGAGATGTCAAAGTTCGCATTATTGGTCGAAACCTGCGTTCTCGAACCGAGAGTTAAGTCTGCCGCTTGGGCCAAGCCCGCGATCAAGGTGATCAGGGCAAGGCAGGGCGAAAGAAGAGTGGACTTTGTCATGATAAAAAATGTGATCTGAATCGAATGAGAGAAGAACTAAAGCAGAAAGGATAACATCGACGATAGAGGAACGGCCGACAAATAGAAAAAGGCCACGCAGTTGGACTGCGTGGCCTTTTGAAAGAATCAACGAAACCAGAATCTAGCGACGACGACGGAAGAGGAATCCGAATCCGGCGAGTCCGAGGAGGGCAACTCCAGAAGGCTCAGGAATAGCCGCTGCTGCTCCATCGAGCATCACACCCTGGAAACGGGCGCGGGAACCGTCGATATCGTTATGACGCCATTCGTAGTTGATCGTGTCATACTGAC
>JAAEZT010000006.1:0-57910 GCA_018222765.1 bacterium
CCAAGCTTTCATCCAACAGATTATCTTCAAGATCTTCATCATCGTCGCTCGAGAGGATCCGGCGGCGCTTTTCTTTGGTAATGGCAACCGAGATCCAACGGAGTTCATTGCTATTCTCAAGCATCACTTTCACCACCATGGTGAGTGGGACCGCAAGCAACATTCCTACCGGACCCCAGATCCACCCCCAAAAGAGAACTGAAATGATGACAACCAGAGTGGACAGACCAAAGCGACGTCCCATCAGCATCGGCTCGAGGAAATTCCCCAAAAAGATATTAATCGAAATATAGCCAATCCCCACCGCAACCGCGCTTGCGGCGTCATTCACAAGGAACGCCAAAATTACCGGGGCAATCCCCGCAATAATCGATCCAAGCACCGGGATAAAATTCATCGTGAATGCTACAATCCCCCAAAGGACGAAGAAATCGAGCCCGGCGGCCCAACAAAGAAAGCCAGCCAGCAATCCCGTCGCAAGACTCACTACTGTCTTCATTGCCAGATAACGCTGAATATCAGCTGAAGAGTTCATGAACCGATCGAAGTTTGGTCCGCGCGCCTCAAGAATGGCATTTTTGCGCCGCCCAAACATGCGAGCTTCACTCAGCATGAAGACCGTCAAAATCAACACCAGCAACGTGGTCCCCAAGAACGAAATTAATCCCCATGCCACGTTAGCCCCGACTCCAAAGACATCCAGATTTGCACCCAACTTCTGGGGAATCTCCACGTTAGTATATTGACGAACCAAGCCCTCGGCATCTTGAACCTGCCAATTTTCAAGAAGATCTACCGCGGTGAGGGAGATTTCTTCGATCCTCTCATTCACAGCCGGGAAATACTTGGTTTGCCACTTGTCTTCCAAATCCCCCATCAACGAAATTACAATGACGACAATTCCCGTCAAAAAGGCGAAATCCACCAAGACAGTTAACAAAACAGCAAAAAAACGAGGAACCTTGCGACGGCGCAGCCAATTGGTGATCGGAAAACTGACGGTCGCGATAAAGACTGCGAGGAGAATGGGCACGAAGAATCCCTGCGCTAGTTTGAGGCCGCCGATAATGACAATCGTACTCGCAGCAGCCACCAAAATGCGCGTTGAATGAGCTTTTCGGCCTTCGGGCATCATTGTGTTCCGGAAGTGTTTAAAATCTTCCTCCCCAGATGATACGTGAAAATTCTCATTTGAACAAAACTTTCATACATTTTTTATGTCTCCATCACACTGAGCGCCGTTCGCCGTCTTTTGGTATGATCGCTCACCTGTAGAGATTTTGACCACAAATTTTTCGGACAATGTCTCCTACCCATCATCTGCGCCCTTTGGTGTTCCTCGTGATCCCCCCATCGCCTGATTTCTTATTTGCTTTCCCAATAGAACAGCATAACTCCATCGCTCTCATTATTCCCTGTCGATTCAATGCAAAGAACCTGCCGCACAGATCGTGCCAATTCAACCATTCACAACCCCGCTCCCCAATAACCGGGCGCCTCGCCAGCGAGGAGAGAGGAGAGTCACACCCCAAATCAGCTCCCCGAATAAGGAGGACATTTAGCCGCTCCTCTCTTGCACCGTGGCCTGTCGGGTATTAAAAAGCCACCGCATGGAGGAAGAGGAAGGTATCGAGGAAATCATGCGCCGGGTGAGGCGTTTAGAGATTCGTGCCCGTCGGCTGGCCAGTGAATCATTCTCCGGCGATTACCATTCCTCCTTTCGCGGTCAGGGGCTGGATTTTGACGAATTCCGGGAATACCAGCCGGGCGATGAAGTGCGTTTCATTGATTGGAATGTCAGCGCCCGAATGCAGGAGACCTACATCCGAAAATTCCGGGAGGAGCGCGAACTGAGCGTCATTCTCGCCGTCGATATTTCCGGATCCACAAACTATGGGAGCGACTTTCTCAGTAAACGGGAACGCGCTGCCGAAATTGCGGCTCTCCTTGGATTTAGCGCCCGCTACAATGGCGATAAGGTGGGCCTGCTTCTCTTTGCCAAAGAACCGGTCCTTTACCTTCCCCCCGCCAAGGGCGGCAAGTCTGTTCTCCGGGCCGTTCGGGAAATCCTCACCGCAAAACCAGCGGAGGAAGGCACTTCGGTTTCTGCAGCCTGCTCCTTTATGCTCCGGACCCTCAAACGGAAGGGACTCATCTTCCTGATCTCTGATTTCATTGATTGGGGATTTGAAAAATCCTTGGGGTCCCTTGCCCGACAACACGATGTCATCGCCCTCCCTCTCATTGACCCTCTTGAAAAGAAGTTACCTAATGTCGGACGGGTCTATTTGCGCGACCCGGAAAGCGACCAGGAAGTAATCGTTAACACCTCTAACCGGAACACCCGCATGGGACTTGAGAAACTCTCCCGCCGATATCGCGAAGGACTTGCGGCATTTTTCAAAAAGCATGGAATCGACAACGCTGTGATCTCCACCAGAGACGACTACCTTGCCTCACTTCACCGCCTCTTGAAACAACGAGCCCACCGCCGTCGCTAAATCATGGCTGACGAACCCGCACCACTCCCAATCCTGGAACACGGAATTGCTCCTCCCGAGGAGCTTCTCCCTCCAACTCCATGGTGGGTCTGGTCGGTTATCGGAGTGACGATCATTCTCGTTCTGCTTGGGATTTTATGGACTCGAAAAGGAATCCAACCACCAACCGAAGAAAAGGCACCCCCACTCCCCGACTATTATCGCATTGCCAAACAACGGCTCGATCTTCTCGAGGGACAATTCAGCAACCATCCCCTTTCAGAAATTGCGGCTGAAGCATCTTTGGCTGTTCGTGGCTTTCTCGCGGGAGCTTTGGCCGAACCCGCGCTCTATGAAACGACTGAAGAATTTTCCCGACGCGACGTTCATCTCCCAAAGGACGCCGCAGACCTCTTGAACGATCTCAATACCACCAAGTATTCCCCTTCCCACGCCTCTCCCGAACTCGCAGAGGAGCTGGTCAACCGCTGCCAGGCCTGCCTCAAAACCCTCCACACCGCCAACACTCTTGGGAAATGAGGAGTCTTGAAAATTTTTCCTTCGCCACCCCGGGATGGTTATTCCTCCTTCTCGCTATCCCTGTCCTTTGCTTCCTTGGATTCAATCAGGGAACCCGTAGTTGGATTATTTACCCCACGCTACGAGTCCTTGGGACCTTTGGCTGGAAACCTAAGGACAAGCCCCTCCGACTCGCTCCGCTCATTTTACCTCTCGCCTTGATTCCCGCCATCCTGGGATTAGCCCGTCCGCAATTCCAACAAGATCGCAGCTCCAGAACAGCAAGCGGAATCGATATCCTCATCGCCCTCGACGTCTCGCGTTCAATGGAGATTGCAGATTTTCAAGATGCCAAGACGAGAGCCCTTCGCCGTGAACGCCGTATCGATGCCGCAAAGAAAGTGATCACTGACTTTATTAAAGCTCGACCGGACGACAGAATCGGCATCGTCACTTTCGCCGCCCGCCCATACACCGTGGCTCCTCTGACCTTGAGTCACGAGATTATTGCCCATGCCCTGGAACCAATCTCTCTGGTCGATGGCGAGGAAAGCGGGACAGCCATTGGGAGCGCGATTTCCGCAGCAGCCACCCGCCTCGAGAACCTTCAAAATTCGAAGAGTAAAGTCGTCGTTCTTGTCACCGATGGAATGAGCAACTCAGGCCAACTCTCGCCACTCGAGGCCGCCGAACTTGCCGGAGATCTTGGCATCAAAGTTTATCCGGTCGCGATCGGCACTGAGTCCGGTCGCCTTAAAAACGGTGTTCCCCAGAAAGAATTTGATGAGGAAACATTGAAGAAGATCGCCGAAATCACCAAAGGGGACTACTACCGAGCCCGAAATTACACCGGATTGCGCGAGGCATTTTCCAGCATCGATAAATTGGAGAAAACCGAAGTTCAACGCGAAAGCTGGATTCAAAGTGAAGATCTCTATCCTTGGTTTATCCTGCCCAGTATGATCATCGTTTTCCTCTTCCTCGCGGTTTCCGCACTCAACCCTCCCGCGATGCCATGACCTTTGCCAATCCAACCTGGCTTCTCCTACTCATCCCTCTTCCTCTCTTGGTGATCGCGGCCGGCATCACCTGGCAGCGGCGCGGAGAGCGTTGGCATAAAATGGTTGCCGACCGTCACCGCACCCGCCTGAGTCACCAGCGACCGCTGTGGATTTACTTTACCAGCCTGGCGCTGGGGCTTTTTGGATTGGCCGGACTGATCGTAGCATACGCGCAACCGGAATCCGGTGAGGAATGGATCGAAACAAAGAACGAAGGCCGCAATATTTTGCTCTGTGTCGATATTTCGCGAAGCATGCTGACCAAGGATGTCAGCCCCAACCGGCTTCTGGCTGCCCGGGCTGCCGCTCTCGATATCGTGGAGCAGTTTCCCCAAGACCGGATTGGCCTCCTCGTTTTCTCCGGAGAAACCCAAGTTCAGGTTCCCCTCACCATCGACCACACCTTCATCCAACAATCTCTGGCCCAACTCAACCCGATCGACCTCCCCATCGGAGGCTCCAATCTTGGAGAAGCCATCCTGACGGGCACACGCGTTCTGGTAGATACCGGCCAGCGCAGTAATATTCTCGTGATCTTCAGCGATGGAGAGGAATTTTCCTCGGGACTGGAGGAAGCCGCCAAGACTGCAGTTGATAGCGGGGTTTTTGTCTACGCTCTCGGATTCGGCACAAAGGCCGGAGACTTCATTCCAGGAGACACTCCGGAGCAACCCTTTTTCTTCGACCGAAACAACAACCGGGTGCAAAGTCGCCTAAACGAGGAATCGCTTACGATGATTGCCAAAATCAGCGATGGCTTCTATTCCCGGGGCATCGGACCAACTTTTTTGCGAAAATTGGATAATGCCGTTCAGGAAATGGACCGTTTTGAAGAAGAAGGGAAACATCAACGAGTTGCGAAACCGGCCTATCAATGGTTTCTTTTTGGAGGTATCTTATTCCTGATGGCTTCCCTGGCACTACGCTGTTTCCCGCTACGCTCTGTGACTGCGACGGTATTGACATTCCTTTTACTTCCAGCACCCCCGGCCCAGGCCAACCCCCTCGCTGATGGTCGAAACGCATTGCGCCAAGGCGACGCGATGAGAGCCCATTCTCTTTTTACCGAAGCGGCAGAGCAAACCTCCGGAGACCGAGCGTCCCGAATCCATCTGGCAGCAGGGTCGGCAGCCTTCCAGGCTCAGGGATGGAGCTCGGCAGCAGACTCATTTAGCTCAGCCCTCGTTACTACCGATGCCGACCTTAAACAAGAGGCTCACTACTCTCTTGCCACGAGTCTTTTCTACCTGGGAACCAAACAGTCAAAAGAATCCAAAATAAAAGCCTGGCAAGGATCGATCGAGCACTACGAGCAAGCACTGGAAATTACGCCTGACGACAAAAAATCTGAGAAGAATCTCGAGTTGGTCCGAAAATACCTGAAGGAAATGCAATCCGAGGAAGAGCAGAAAGAGGATCAAAAACAGGAATCATCGGACGACGAAGAAAAGGAGGACGAAGAGCAAACGGACGACAAAGAAGATCAGGAAGGTGACAACCCGGACGACAAAGAGGAGTCGGAAAATCAGGACGAGAACCAATCAAAAGATAAGGAGGAGAAAGAGGACCCATCACAAGGCGAGGGCGAAAACGAACAAGAGCCCACAAACCAAGAGGAGAAAAAGGAGAATGAGCAGGATCCAAAGGATAGCGAGGGGGGGGCTGGAGATGAAAACGACCCTCAAAAGGATCAGGAAAATTCAAACAATTCCGAAGAAAACAACAGGCAGGGCTCTGAAGATCCCGAGAATAAAGAAAAGTCTGATCAGGAATCCTCAACAGCAAACGAGGCCGAAAGCGACCTCCCACCGCCAGATGGAGAATCAAGAGAGGAACGAGCAAGGCGCCTCCTCCGTCAACACGCAGACTTTGGCGGCAAGCCCCCAAAATATCGCCGCAGACCCTTCCGTCGACCTGAGAAAGACTGGTAACCATTCCCCGCAATGATTTCCGTTCCGCGATATTATTTCCCAGGCATTCTCACCTTCCTTGCTTCGCTTTTTTTCAGCCAGGGAGTATTTAGCCAAACCCCGGAAGTCCGGGCCCGATTGACGTCTGACTTTCTTGTCGTGGGAGAAAAGGCGGAACTTATCCTGGAGGTTTATGATCTGAGACTGACCAGCTGGCCCACTCCTCCCAAAGTCAGCCCGCTCACCCTCAAACAAAAACGCCACTACGCTCCCGCGATCCGTGGACGAACTGCATTGGTTTTTGTCTACAATGTCTCCTGCTTCAAACCCGGACGATTCACCATCCCTCCGTTTGATTTCAGATACGGAAACACCACTCTGAGTACAGAGCAATTCGAAGTCCAGGTCTTCCCGACCAACCTGCTCAATGTGGGTGCGATTCAAATCGGAGACTCCACATTTCCTTACATGAGTGCGCTTTTACTCGAGAAAGCCACAGCGTTTGTTGGAGAAACCCAATCTGCCGTGGCCAAACTTTACCTGCCGGGGAATTTCAATCTTCGTAACATTCGTGTGATTAATCTCGAAAAAGAGAAAATCGCAGCGTGGCGGTTCTCGGCCCAAAAAGACCAGGGAACTTATCTTCGCGAGGGAAAACAATACACCGTAATCTCGTATCCCAGTGCGATTACACCGCTCGCCAACGGAGATCTCAAACTAGGTCCCGGGAATACCCAGATCAATCTGCAATGGCAGGAAGCCCAGCGTGGAATTGTATCCTGGGCAAAAAACAAGGACTTCGAATTTCAATTCCCCGCGCAAAAACTTAAGGCACGCCCTCTTCCCACCCCCAAACCGGACAACTTCCAGGGAGCAGTGGGAAACTTCCGACTTACCGCCGAAGCCTCGGCCACCGAAGTTCGCCAAAATGAGAACATCACGGTCGAGGTCAAAGTTGGAGGAACTGGGAATTTCGACCAGTTTCCCGGCCCTATTCTCCTGGATGAGAAAAAGGAATGGAAGCAGTTTGAGATGACTCAAAAACCCCAAGGCAGCGAACGGCGCTCTTCCTCCGGAGAGGTCGAATTTTCCCAAGTGATCCGTCCCGAACAGGTCGTTGCCGGTCTCCCCCCCTACGCCTTCACCTTCTTCGATCCCTTGCTAGAGAAATACCGCACGATCAAAACCCCCCTTCAATCACTCAAGGTCCTCCCCGCCCCCATATCTCTCGCCACAAACGAGGAATCAGGCGATAGCAACTACCTTACCCCCAGCAAACTTCCCCTTCTGGTATTTGAGGGAAAAAGCAGTTTCCCCATCTGGATCTGGCAAATCATTCCAGTAGGATTTATGACATTTTTCATCGTATCACGGAGCCGGCAAGAGCTCGCTCGAAGAAAAGCTGTTTCACTCCCGGGCCGCGAATTTGAAGATGCTCTGAGGGCAGTCTCGGCAAGCTCCACCGAGCGTGTCAGCTTTTATCGTGAAGCCGCCAATTTCATTGTTTTCTGGAAGGGGGAAACTGATGACGAAGACTTCACCAAGATTCAAAATACTCGCGACGACATTTGCTTTTCTCCGAATGTTCCGCCTGAAGCCGTCTCAAAGGATGAAAAGGCATGGGTCCTTGAAAGCCTCAAAAAATTGAGTCCACTCATCATTTTCTTTCTAGCTCTTGTTCCAGATTCCCTCCTTGCTCTCAGCTCCGATCCAAAGATCGCCAAAGGAGAAATTCTTGAGCTAATGGAATCCCAGCCTAGCCGGGAGCATTTTCATAATCTGGCTCTTGCCGAGAAAAGCCTCGGAAACCAAAGCGAGGCTGCTCTGTGGGCCTACCGTTATGCCGTTCAGGGCGGAGATGCCACTGAACTATTCAAGGGACTGCCAGGAATCCGGCCCAGAGAACCCAAGGGATCGGAATGGGTGTCCATTCTCCCACTGGCATTTTACCAGCAGGTTTTTGCTGCGGGACTTTGGGGAACTATCCTCATCTTCTTTTTCTTTGGAATGAATCATTCCAAGGCAAGAAAAACCCTCATCATCAGCTTTTCCGCGTTTGCGCCCCTCCTGCTCGTTCTTGGTGCGTTATCGTGGCTCATTTACCCCAAAGACGTGAGCTTTCGTCACCTTTCCCAGATGTCGGTGCTGATGAAAGAAACGGCCCTACAAGCCCAACCATACGAGGGAGGGCAGGGCGGCCGAAGTGTCGAACACGGCAGCCTCGGCCTTGTCACCTCAACTAGCCGGGAGTGGGTCTATGTTGAATTCCCCGGAGAAATGAAAGGCTGGCTCCCTAAAGAAGTCGTCCAGCCCATCATCGATTAATTGGGAACGCTCACTTGGCAGTCTTCTCAGGCTTCTCGACCTTCTTCTTTGATTTGAAGAAGATCTTACCGTCCTTCTTCTTCACTGCAGCCGTGACCAAATCACCTTCCTTAACTTCCGAGGCCAGGAGAGCTTCCGCCAAGGGGTCTTCAAGAAATCTTTCAACCGCCCGCCTCATTGGGCGAGCCCCGTATTCGGGGTCATATCCTTCGGTAACAATCAGTTCGCGCGCTGATTTGTCCAAGATCAATTCGATCTCCTTCTCAGCCAGGCGTTCGACAAGCTTCTTCACCTCGAGATCGACGATCTGATTAAGATGGATCTTCTCCAACATGTGGAAGACGACCATCTCATCGAGACGATTCAAGAATTCTGGCCTGAAGTGCTTTTTGGAAACTTCTTCGATCTTGGCCTTCATTCCATCGAAATCCCCCTCGCTCTCAGACATAGCATTGAAACCAAGACTGGACTGACGCTTGATGCTGTCGGCACCGACATTGGAAGTGAGGATGATGATGGTATTACGGAAGTCAATTTTCCGACCAAAACTATCAGTGACCATTCCTTCCTCTAAAATCTGAAGCAGGAGATTCATCACGTCAGGGTGGGCTTTCTCCACTTCATCGAAGAGCACCACTGAGTATGGCCGACGACGTACCGCTTCCGAAAGCTGACCACCTTCTTCGTAGCCGACGTATCCTGGAGGAGGTCCGATGAGACGACTCGCGCTGAATTTCTCCATGTATTCAGACATATCGATTTGGATCAGAGAGTCAGGGTCACCGAACATGAAGTTCGCCAAGTTACGAGCGAGGTAAGTCTTACCAACACCGGTAGGTCCGAGAAACAGGAAGGAACCGATCGGGCGACGGGGATCTTTGAGATCTGCCCGAGACCGACGAAGGGCTTTCGAAATCACGACCACAGCCTCATCCTGACCAATGACAGACTCCTTGAGATCCTTCTCCATATTGAGCAGTTTGGCAGCCTCTCTCTGCTCCATCCGCTGGAGTGGAACGCCGGTCCATTTGGAAACGACTGACATGATGTCATCTTCGACGATGTCAACAATCTTCTCCTCACTCTCACCACGCCAACCATCGATTTCATCGTCAAGTTGTTTCCGAGTGCTCTTTTCTTCGTCACGCAACGAAGCTGCTTTCTCGAAATCCTGATCGTTTATGGCTGCGATTTTTTCGTCATTTATCTCGGTGATACGCCCTTCCAATTGCTTGAGCTCCGGCGGCCGGGTCATTGTGGTAATCCTCGCCCGTGCTCCGGCTTCATCGAGGACGTCAATGGCCTTATCAGGAAGAAAACGGCTGGTAAGGTAGCGAGAGGTCAACTTGACGGCAGCCTCCAACGCATCGTCAGCATAACGAACCTTGTGGTGGCTCTCGTATTTCTCACGGAGACCTTTCATAATCTCGATCGCGTCATCGACCGAAGGCTCGTCAACTTTGACCTGCTGGAAACGACGCTCCAAAGCGGCATCTTTTTCAATGTGCTTGCGATACTCGTTCAAGGTGGTTGCTCCAACACACTGCATCTCAGAGCGACTAAGGGCGGGCTTAATGATATTCGAAGCATCCATTGCCCCTTCCGCAGAACCCGCACCAACGATGGTGTGCAGTTCATCGATGAAAAGGATAACGTTTTTGACTTTGCGAATCTCATCCATCACGGCCTTAATCCGCTCTTCGAACTGACCGCGGTATTTAGTACCCGCTACCATGAGTGCCAAGTCAAGGGTCACCACTTTCTTGTCCCGAAGGATTTCGGGAACATCGCCAGCTGCAATTTCCTGAGCCAAACCTTCAACAATCGCGGTCTTACCAACACCCGCTTCCCCTACAAGCACAGGGTTATTTTTGGTTCGGCGACAGAGGATCTGAATCACTCGCTCGATTTCAGGAGCACGCCCAATAACCGGATCCAACTCGCCGGATTTTGCGAGTTTGGTTAAATCCCGACCGAACGCCTTGAGAGCCGGAGTCTTCGTCTTTCCTTCGGGACTCTCGGCCTCCTCCTCAAGATCAATGTCTTCTTCTCCATCAAAATCAAAATCTTCTTCAGCATCCTCGGAAGAAAAATTGGGATCAATCTCCGCCAGAACCTCGTTACGAGTTGTGGCAAGATCCACATTAAGACTGGTCAGGACACGGGATGCCATCCCCTCTCCCTCACGCAGCAAACCCAGCAGAATGTGTTCGGTTCCGACATAGGAATGGTTAAGCTGTTTGGCTTCCTTGTTTGCCAGTGAGAGAACCTTTTTCACCCTCGGGGTGTATGGGATATTCGATGATTTTTTTTGGTCAGGGCCAGTGCCAACCTCTTTCTCAACTTCCATGCGAACAGATTCGAGATCCAAGCCCATCCGCTGAAGAACGCTCACCGCGACTCCCTGGCCGAGCTTGATCAGTCCGAGGAGAACATGTTCGGTTCCAATGTAGTTATGATTAAAACGGTCGGCCTCCTTCCGGGCCAATGCCAGGACTTGCTGGGCGCGAGGTGTGAAATTGCTCATATCGTCGATTAACTAAGTGAAAATTAATGTTTGTTTCCTGAAATATCAATAGCAGGGGGAAGGGCTGAACGCAACTGATCCCGGATCATTTGCGCCCTCATAATATCACGCGCATCGGGCTCAAGCTTACTTCCGGCATCCCACTGCAGATGGGCCGGTTGTGTTTCCATGAAAAGCCGGTCGCAGGTCTCCACCAACTCTTCCGGCATTACCCCCAAATCAGCCCCCAAACGCAGCATCGAAAGATGAGTCAGCGCCTCCTTGGAAGCAATGATGCGGGCGTAGGTGAGGATACCGGCAGCCCGGCCAATGTGATCCTGCACCATCAGAGGATCATCCGTCATGAGTTTTTCCCTGGCCTGGGACTCGTACCGCGCCACATCCCCAATAACCTTGGACAGGCGGGCCAAAATATCATTCTCGCTCTCACCGAGAGTCGATTGATTGGAAATTTGGTAGAGATTTCCAAGAGACTCGGTGCCCTCACCATATAGTCCCCTTACCGCCAACCCTAACTTGGCAATCCCCTTCAAAACCTGGCCAATTTGATCACTGAGAACCAAACCGGGCAAATGGAGCATCGATGACGCCCGCATTCCGGTTCCCAGATTTGTAGGACACGCAGTCAGATATCCCCATTTTGGGTGAAAAGCATAGGGCAGCTCTTTCTCAAGGGCCTGGTCGACTTTGTGAGCGAGATGGTAAGCCTCCTTCAATTGCAAACTCGGCCGAATGGCCTGAATACGGAGGTGATCCTCCTCGTTTACCATGAGACTCAAAGTCTGCTTGCGGTTCACTACGGTCGCACTCCCCTCATTGCGTGCTGCTTGCTCGCGACTAATTAAATGCCTCTCCACGAGCACTTGCTTTTGCAGCGAATCCAGACTCGAAAGCTCATGAGAAAAACCACGTTTCATCTCAGGCAAGGCCTCCAGTTTTCCGTGCAGAGATTCCAATAACTCGCGACGCTGATTTTTCCGGGCCCAACCAGGGAATGGTGCATTCCGAATATTCCGGGCTAGGCGAACACGGCTGGTGACCACCACCGAAGTTTCGGCAGTATGCCCCGTCATCCAATCAGCCGGATGCTTAAGAAGTGTCTTAAACCGCATCATAAGTCCGATTCCGCAACGGGATTTTCCGCAACAACAGGGTTAACTCTCTCTAATTCGTCCCGCAAGCGGCCAGCTTCTTCGTAATTTTCAGCGTCAATCGCCTTTAATAGACGGCTTTTAATGTCCCTCAGTCTGGCATCCCGCGCTTGGGTCGCAACCAAGCCAGCCGGAATGTATCCGACATGGGCGTCACCTTTGTGGAGAGTTGGAATCCTTTCGCTGACCTCCCGTGCGAAAGCATCGTAGCAATCCGGACACCCAAAGCGTCCGACTTTCTGATAATTACCGATTCCAAATCCACAGGTGGAGCATTCGGTGGATGACCCAAGAGAAATCGCCTCCGCCTCAGGAACCGAAAGGGTATGGTCAAGCACCTGCTCGGCCATTAACAAGCCATCGGGATTCGTAATTCCTTTTTCCTGAGCACAGGTCTCGCAGAGGACAAACTTCTTCAGCTTGCCATCCGCGATCTGGGTATAAAAGACCGTCGCTTTCTCTTCACACAAGTCGCACTTCATCGACATACGCAAGATAGCCTCTCTAGTCGCGATGGCTACTGAAAAGTCTCGGCAGAATCAACAATCCCCCCGAATTGATCCTCATCTCGGCGAGACAATTCAGAATATCGATGAAACGCTGATATTCGCTACCTTCGTCACTCCAGACATGGACATTTGGCCCCTCAATACAGAGATCCCCAATCAGATCCATTCGGGCTTTAGGAGTGGGTAAATCATGCCCACTGTCACTCACCTCCACGATTTCTTCACTCATTCCTGATTTCAGGGTGATTCCACCTCCTTTATCCAAATTGATTTGAATGAGCTCTATTCGTGAGATTTTCCCGCGCTCACACGTTTGCTCAATAGTGAGATCTTCCTGCGTCTTTCCGATGGACGTTGCCACGAGGGAGAAAATGAGGAGAAAAAAACTGACGTCCACTAGTGATGAGAGGTCTAATTTCGGGTCATCGGTTTTGAAACTTTGTTAAGATAGGGTGGGTTTTATTTTCAGGACCACTCAAGAAACGAGTGAAGCCCCAATCTTCTTGGATCATTTCTTGCCCAATAATCCAGAGGCCCTAATCTTTCGACCACATGGACAATGCTCAATTTCTGACAGACATATTTGGCCTCGAAGGCAAGACCGCCGTTGTCATCGGTGGAACCGGGGAACTTTGCTCCTACATGGCCCTTGGCCTCGCAAAAGCCGGAGCCGAAGTCATCCTTGTAGGTCGCAACGAAGAAAAGGCCAATCAAAGGCTCGAAGTCATTCGCGAGGCAGGCGGCAAGGGCTACTTCGCCGCAGCTGATGCTGGAAACCGACAATCTCTCAATGAACTCCTCGACTCCGTCGTCGAGCAATCCGGAAAAATCGACATTCTCATCAATGGCGCGGGAATCAACTCCCCCACGCCGTTTGTCGAAATTACCGACGAAGAAGCACTTAACATTTTTGACATTAACCTCGTCGGCGTCATGCGTGCCTGTCAGGTCTTCGGAAATTACTTCCTGAGCCGTGATGTCCAGGCTTCGATCATCAATCTGGGATCAATTTCCGGACTGAATCCGCTCTCCCGCGTCTTCACCTATTCAGCATCAAAGGCCGCCGTTCACAATCTCACTCGCAATCTCGCCCGTGAGTGGGCTGATCGTGACATCCGAGTCAATACCCTCGTTCCCGGATTTTTCCCGGCAGAGCAAAACCGGTCCGTTCTCGATGAATCACGAGTTGCGGAGATTCTCCGTCACACCCCGGCTTCGCGATTTGGTAATCCCGACGAATTAATCGGAGCCACCCTCCTCCTCGCCTCAAACGCTGCAGGCGGGTTCATTACTGGCACCGAAGTGGTCGTCGATGGCGGATTTAACTCGATGACGATCTAGCGTTCGAGCTGGAAAATTGTTTCCCCCTCGCGGTAATAGCGAAGGCGGTCGCGAGCCCGATCTTCGAGGTAACGACGGTTATTTTGAAGTGCATCAGATTCGGCACGGAACTGCTTTTTCTTCTCAAGTAACTCCTGTTCCTGCGCTTCAGCATCCGCAAGCTCATTCTCAATTTCCTGCAACTTTTGATATTGCGGAATTGCCGGAATAATAAAGGAGAGAGCGACCACGAGCACAAAGACACCAAAGACAATCCAGGTCGGCTTGCCAATCAATCCACGCCTGGGCATATCCTGCGCAAACTCAGGGTCACGCCGCGCTTTGGAGTAATATTTGCGATACCTGTGTGACATTCCCCGATCTCTTTATCATAAAAAGTCGATAATTAGGAAGACTAAAATAAAATTCTCGACCAAAATCGAAAAAGCCACGAGAGAGAAATCCCCTCGTGGCTTTGAAATTAATCGCAAAGTCTGATTAAACGCTAACCTTCATTTTACCACCAAAGACCGCATTGCTTCCGAGAGCCTCCTCGATCCGAAGAAGCTGGTTGTATTTGGCTACCCGGTCAGAACGACTCATTGAACCGGTTTTGATCTGGCCGGCATTTGTGGCCACAGCGAGGTGCGCAATGGTGCTATCCTCGGTTTCGCCGGAACGATGGGAAATCACTGCCGTGTAGGAATTTTCGTTAGCGAGTTCCACTGCATCAAAGGTCTCGGTCAGCGAGCCAATCTGGTTTACTTTCACCAAAATCGAGTTTGCTACTCCAAGATCGATTCCCTTGGAAAGGAAATCAACGTTGGTCACGAAGAGATCGTCACCAACCAACTGAGTGTTGTGCCCAATGGCATCAGTCAATTGCTTCCAGCCATCCCAATCGTTCTCGTCACACCCATCTTCGATCGAAAGGATGGGATATTTTCCGCGCAACTCCTTGTAGAAGGCAACCATGTCGGCCGAACTCCGGACAGAATTATCAGACTTGTGAAAAACATAGGCCCCCTGATCCCGGTCGTAGAATTCCGATGAAGCGACATCAAGGGCAAAGGCAATATCCTCACCCACCTTGTAACCCGCTTTTTCGATGGCGAGACAGATCGTATCCAAAGCATCTTCGGTGCTATCGAGCTTCGGAGCGAATCCCCCTTCATCTCCCACCGCAGTCGAGAGACCCCGGTCGTGAAGGACGGACTTCAGTGAATGGAAGACTTCCGCACCGTAACGAAGCGACTCACGGAAGCTTGGAGCTCCAACCGGCATAATCATGAATTCCTGGAAATCAATCGGAGCATCGGAATGAGAACCTCCATTGATGATGTTCATCATTGGCAAAGGAAGCACCTTGGCATTGGGGCCACCGAGATACTTGTAGAGAGGAAGCTGAACTCCAGAAGCAGCAGCACGCGCTACCGCCATGGAAACGCCCAAAATGGCATTCGCTCCCAGTTCTTTTTTGTTTTTGGTTCCATCAAGAGCCAGCATGGCACCATCGATGGCAGCTTGGTCCGTTGCATCAATCCCAATCAACGCTGGAGAAATCTTATCATTGACATTGGCAACGGCTCCCAGAACCCCCTTGCCAAGGTAGCGTGATTTATCTCCGTCTCGTAGCTCCCAGGCCTCATGCTCTCCAGTACTTGCTCCGCTGGGAACAGCGGCACGACCGAAGGCTCCGCCGGAAAGTTGAACATCGACCTCGACGGTTGGGTTTCCCCGTGAGTCGATAATTTCACGGCCGCGGACTGATTGGATGGTGGTTTCTGACATGTTTTTGGTTTTGATAAATATCCTAGAGGCTCTCTTAAATGGCTTCGATTGATTCAACCGTCACCTTGATCATCTCCTCGGTATCGGTATCGCGAATCTCGACGGATTCTCCAATGGATTTTCCGACAAGAATCTGACCAATCTCCGAGAGATAGGAAACGACATGCTTCTCGGGATCGGCATCCCAGGCTCCCAGCATTGTCATCTCACGCTCCCCGCCACCATCGATCTTCAACTTGATCTTGGTTCCTATATTGATGCTGGAAGTATCTGCCCCAGAAAAATCGGTCGGACGGGCACGCTCGAGATCTCTCTCAAGATCGTTCTTACGGGCATTCAAGACGGTCTGCATTTGCTTGGCCGCATGATATTCAAAATTCTCCCGAAGGTCGCCATGGGACCGGGCCACCGAGATTTCCTTCACGTTGGCCGGAATACGATTGTTCACGAGGTCTTCGTATTCCGCTTTTCGACGGTCGAGACTCTCCCAAGAAACCAGCAGGGTATCCTCTTTATTACCGGTCGCTTCGCCACTCACCATTTCCTGGGTTTCAGGAACAGTTTTGATAACGCGAGCCATCAGAGATTTACGGTCTAGTTCCGGGAAGGCCGGGCTTGAGAGAAGCTTGCGGGCGAAGTTTCGCACATCGTTCAGCTCCATTCCATCGAGTAGGTCTGGAATCAACTCGCGATCATCCATGAGAAGATTTCCAAGGCGTCCGCTGCGACGGGGGCCGTCATCCATGGAGTCCTGCTCGAGAACAGTCAGAATTACCGAACCAACAGCTCCGCCGAAGACTTCGGATGATGCCTTTTTCCGCTCACGGCAGATCCAAGCTAAAGAATCAGGCCCCAAGGCATGACGGGAAAGAGCGATACGAATGTGCTCATTCAGCTTGGCTGCCTCCTCCTTCTCAGCAAGAAGCTTGGCAATCTCGGAAACTCCACGAGAACTGATACAACCGAAGACTTTCAAAATCTGGGGAACCCAATCTTCACCGAAGGCAATTGGAAACGCTTCCAGAATACGCTTCAATCGGGCAGCGGCTACCTGATTCAGGTCATCTGACAAAGTAGTTTCGGCAACGATCAGAATATCAGAAATTTTTGGAGCACTTGGCTCAATGGCGTCCTCTTGCTTTACCTCGTCAGCAATCTCATCACGCAAGGCGATCAACTCCAATGATTGGGCCGGAGACAGCTTGACTAGCTTCAAGGCCGCCTCATTTACGATTGCAAAAGCGGTCTTCAAGAGACCTTCTACCGAGGCCACCAAGGGCGCTTCTCGCTGAATGGCTTCGAGAGCTTTGACGCGCCCTTTTGCGCTCCGAGCCATCTCGAGATCCTCAACCAGAGCTTCCCCCGGACTGGCGGATGCCTCCCGTAACACAAGCGGGTCGGTACGCTTGGTGGGTACTGAGACTAACTTACTTTCCCTGAGCGCCTTCTTTGTCTTTTCCCACCACTTTTTATAAATATCTGCCTCAATGACACTGCCGGCCAATTCAGCATCCAACTGGTCCATCGTCATGTAGCCTCCATGGCTGGCGATTGTTTTGGCCACGAGTTCCACGGGATTCGACTTCGCCAGTTCCTTGAGTTCGTCGATTTGACTTACCTTCTGAGCGCGAACATCATCTGGCTCCACCGCTTCGGTCTTTTCCAAAGCGAGCTTCAACCCCATCACTTTTCCTTTTTCCTTTTCAAAATCGATGGTGACTTTCCCTCCAAAGAGATCCCAGTCAGTGACGACGCCACCCCCATAACCTTTATGGATCCGATATGATCCCGGTGCTATTTTTGACAGCTTCTCTCCAACGGCCTCATTAATTCGGCCCGCTTCCACTAACTTCGCCACATCAGGATGCATGGCGCGAGCGTGCCTTTCTCACACCTGAAAAGCAAGAACTGATCGAAAACGTTTTACCCTAGTCAAATTTACGCTCCCGTCAATTTGTTTCCTTCGGCTTTGGCTCTGCCTCCTTCGACTCCGGATCCCGTGCAATATACCTCACTCGTCTCTTCTTCTCTCCTGACCCAGACGATGACTTTTGGACCAAGGTCATCTGCAAAACCATAAAAGGCTCCATCCATCGAGGCTCCAATGAACTGGATAGGGTTGATGAGCTTAACTCACTATCGAAAAGAACTTTATCACCTTTAACCACCTTAAGCCGCCATCCACGAGGTCGTTTTTCCAGAGTGAAATGCTCGCCATTAACCGTCATTTCGGTCGTCTCCACCGAACTCTCAAGTCTGCGGGAGCCTTGCTGAGGAATATCCCGCGATCCCCTGCTCGAAACCAAATAGCTCCTGGATTTGGGCCATTCGGAGAGAACCAACGATAATTTTTTCGGCTGATTATCCCTAAAAAACTCTACCTTTATCGTGTCTCCGGGCTTTTTCCCCCGCAGTAGAACAACTAACTGTCCCCGACTGACCAAAATCTGACCGTCAAATTTCCACCACAAATCCCCCTTCAATCCACCAGATTTCTCTAAAGGGCCATTCCTGGCGACATGTCGAACACTCAGACCCACTCCTTCGGCCACTCCCGCCGTCACTGATTCTTCGCTTTTAGAGCAATGCAAAGATGCGCCAATCCATGGGAGTTTCCCCGCGTAAAGCAAAGAACTCGAGAGAAAACACAGACAAAGGAAGGACTTCATTGATCACATAAGTTCTCTAAAACTGGCTTTTAGGTACCTCAATCTCGTAGCGATCTTTCTTCGACCAAGTAATCACGCTGTTGGTTCCCACTGGACGAATTGTCTCTTTCTCCACTTTTACCTCACTCCAAACTTCGCGGACATCACCTGCCTCATCAACATAGACGGATGCGAGGCCCACGGACACGATTTTTGTGGGGTGCTCAATAATATCGAATCCCGCCACATAGCTTGCAGAAACCGGATCTTTTTCGACAATCTCCTGAGAATTGGAAACCCCTTTGCCAAGCCACCATCCGGACCCCAAGCCTATTCCCAGAGCAACTGCCGCAGCCGCCGCACTGGCCTTCCAGGTCAATCCGGATCGATACGGTGCCAGATCATCCACTTCACCGGCTGCCAATTTGTCAATGAGCGCCGAACACGAAGCTTCGCCTTCATCAGTAAGCCCACGCGGAAGCAATGATTCCAACTGCGATTCTAGTTCTTTTAGAGAATTATCCATGTCTGGAGCTTTTGAGATGTTTGAGTTTTTTCTGCAGCTGCTCAAGAGCATAACGATACCGTGACGCCGCCGTGTTATTTGATAAAGTAAGGATCTTGGCGATTTCGGCAAAAGTGAGACCACCCCAGATTTTCAGAGTCAGAACCTCCCGCAATTTCTCCGGAAGCGACTGCACCTCTCTTCGAAGAATCTCCGCCTCCTCCTGATCCTCGGAGGCAGGATCCAACCAATAATCATCATCTTGTTGAAACTGAACGATCTTGTTGTCTCGCTTTTCTCGGCGCCCTTTTCTGCGGCCATGGTCCAAGCCTAGATATCTCAGAACGGAAAAAGCCAAGGGAAGATCGGGCGGTCTGAACTCCCTCTCTGCCTGATAATGCCAAAGTTTGATCAGGGCATCCTGCAAGACGTCTTCTGCCTCCTCGGCACTTTGGCACCGTTGCCGGGCATAGGCCAATAGTCTGGGAGCATTCTCACTCAACCACGACTTCCATTGCTTATTCAAATTTTGACCCTTGAGCACCATTCTTCACACATGAGAATGCCTGAAACCAAACGGTTTGTCTCCAAAAAGATGAAAAGCTTTAGGGCCGCGGATGGTGCTCGATACTGGATTTGAACCAGTGACATCTTGCGTGTGAAGCAAGCGCTCTACCACTGAGCTAACCGAGCATGATCCGGGAAAATCCGAAAGGCCCCGTTTAGGGGCCTCTTTGAAACTGCCAAACAGATGGTGCGCGAGGGGGGAGTCGAACCCCCACGTCCTAAACGGACACCAGATCCTTAGTCTGGCGCGTCTACCAATTCCGCCACCCGCGCTTTCAATCTGTTGACGGCGCTGCTCTTAAGCCCGGCTTTGCCTGCATGCAAGAAATACTTAGAAGATTTCTAAAAAAATTATGGTCGGGGAGTGATTACTGTTTTGCTGTAACGGTATCCATTCTGTTCGATGAATTTGGCCTTGGCCTCCGCACTCGCAAATGGACTATTCTTGAGAATTCGCAAACCCGGGTCCGAGATGACGGTAATACTCATATCTACTGCGACTACCGAACCATTTTTGTATGGAACACTATCCCTTCCATTCGCTTTGATTCTGGTTCCGTTAATAATGAACTCCCTGACGGCATTCTGTCCTTTGGCAGTTGCCATGATAGGAATGCGCACTGTCTTCTTGTCATTATTCTCATCGATATACTCCACGACGAAAGTCACCGTCAGTTCATAAATATTTTCGCAAATAAAATCAACGGGCTCGTTTCCGGTCGATTTCGAACGAAATGCAACCTCAAGATCCTCCTCCCCGAGGAGTCCCCGAAATGTCTCATCAGGATTAAGCAGGGCCCGATACATGACGAAAGTAGAGGTCTTCTCATCATCCCCTCCAAAAATTGGATCGGTGTATGCCAACTGGTAGGATACCGCACAAACGTCTCCCCCTTCATCGACGGATTCCTTACCAACCTCACCATTGTATCGATCAGCAGCAGCAGTGAAAAAAATCAAGCGCCCGGCATTTGGACTGGGCTGATCCTCGGGACCGACGTCGGTCGCCTTGGAATCTGCATGCAGCCATTCGAATTCATTGTTACGACGAAGAATCATCGATTCGAGATCGCTCCCAAGGGCATCAAGCATAATTTTTGCCTGACTCGCTGCCCTAATTTCTGTCCGAGCCCCTCTCCAGGCGTCGATTGCAGTGCCGGTAATGGTGATGGTCAAAGTGACCAACACAATCGTGATCGTCATGGCGACTAAGAGCTCGGCCAAGGTGAAACCCTTTCGCCGAGTCGAATGGCGGGTGGAAATGATCATAACAATAGGGAATTAAAGAAAACTAGCGACGAACTGTAAGATTCCGCGTGAACACCGGCTTGGTGAACCTCTCCGGATTGAACGCATTGGTCAGGAAATCGTAGGAAACCGTGGGAAGGGTGAAAAACTGAGCTTCATAGGCAATGACAGCTTCGGGATATTCATTCGGAGTGGCTGCAAAGTCTTCGCCCGGATCGTAGGGGTCAGTAATAACACCAACCTCCTCGGCCACCCGTAATCCCTCTCCCTCAAAAATTAACTGGGTCATTTTTACAAAGAAGACTCTTCCATCGACAGCACCCAGATCATCTTCCAGAAGCGGATCATCAACTCGACGAACCATCGGCTGGATGACGTAATCCTCGCCGGCCAGTTGAATCTCTCCTCGATCGGTAGGCTCAAGCGTTCCATCAATGCGTATTTCCGCAGGATTACCCCGGTATTTATAAACCAATACTGTGCTCCCTCTCTCATGAGATCTGGAAATCCAATTCATTGCCTTGTAAAACGAGTTCCCGAGATAACGTTGCTCATCATCACCCTCCCTGACATTGGAAAGCTCCCTCTCAAGGGTCGTTTGAAGTCGACTGGCCTCATCGGCAGAAAGTGTTTTCCGAATTACCGTTGCAGCTGGTCCGAAGACCGCCAAAAACCCAGTGATCAAGACAACCAGAATCCCCAACGCAATGACAGATTCCGCGAGGGTAAATCCTTTCAGATGGGACTTTTTAAGATGCTTTTTCATGATGACAAATAGTTGCGAAATTAGCCTTCGCTATCGATTTGGTCGATGTCTCTGATCATTGAAGTGCTTCCATTCCTCCAGATAACAAATCCTCCAATATTTCTCGTTTTTCCTAAAATCGCTCTTTCCTCGTTGTTGGGACGGGCCCCGTTTTCAAACACAAAGCTTGCGCCAGGAGTGGTGCAAATTCCCTGGGAATTGAACTCGATATAGTAACAATCCGCAGAATCAGAAGGGTCGTTGGACAACTGGAATCTATCCTTGGACCACTCATCACCGGTCACGACTTCTTTCCTGCTACGCTCCGCACTAAAAAATACCTGGTCGGGCAAAAAAACCGGAACTCCTGATCGAGACCAAGTTTGACTTTCGACGCCTGTCTCAGGGTCTATTTCGCGATAAACAACCATCATCAGCCGGCGATAACGACTCCGCTCAATCGGATCTTTGTCATTCAACTCCGAATGAATGATCAGCCTCGCAGTTGTCCCCTTCCCTTTGGCAATACTCCGGGCAGAACTCACAAGCCCCTCTGCCAAGGCAATCCCGGAGGTAATTCCCTGACCTTTACCGATTTTTGAAATTCCAACCGACGCCAGCGAGAGAAGAACGGCAATGATCGTCATCACGGCGAGCAACTCGACAAGGCTGAAGCCTTTCGAACCGATGCGGGTTCTGGATTTTGTCCTTAGCATTTGATGGATAAGAGATCGGTCTTATACGGAGAGAGAGCAAGCAAAAAATTGTAGTTACACTGTAAATCACTCCTTGAAATGACCGCCATGCGGCGCAGACATCCACTGCCAGGCTGTTTCCACCATTGAACGCACCTTTGTGTGTTTCGCCTCCCACTCAAGAATTTCCTTTGCTAATCTGGGATCTGCAACAAGTTGCGCCGGATCACCCGGACGCCGCTCCCCATACTTCACCGGCACCTTTCGCCCCGTAACTTCCTCGGCAATATCAATGATTTCTTTCACCGACACTCCAATTCCAGTCCCAAGATTGCAACGTAGCGACTCTCCTCCGCCGGCAAGATGCTTCACCGCCGCAACATGGGCCGTCGCCAGATCTTCCACATGAATATAGTCCCGAATACAAGTTCCGTCGGGGGTCTCATAATCAGTCCCAAAAACCGTAAGGTGCTCAATCCCTCCCTGCGCCGCCTGGAGAACGAGAGGAATAAGGTGGGTCTCCGGATTGTGATCCTCTCCGATCTTGCCGTCCGAGGAGCACCCACTTGCGTTGAAATAGCGTAGCGCGACACTTTTTAGGTTAAAAGCTTCATCACAATCCTCCAGGATCCACTCAACCATGAGCTTACTCCTGCCATAGGGATTGATCGGACTCTGGGGATGATCCTCTGTAAGAGGGATCCTCCGGGGTTCCCCATAAGTGGCGCAGGTCGAAGAAAAGACAAAAGCCTGACAATCAAACTCAGCCATCACCTCAAGAAGAGTCAAAGGCTCCGCGGTATTGTTGCGATAATACTTCAACGGGTCGGTCACCGATTCCCCAACATAGGCGAAAGCAGCAAAGTGAATAACAGCTACGAACTGGTGCTCCCTGAACAAGCGCCTCAAGAGCTCCCGATCCCCCACTGCGCCCTCAACGAAAACGACCTCGTCATCGACAATGGCACCACGATGCCCGTATACGAGATTATCAAGGACCACCACCTTGTAGCCCTCTGAGTTCAGCAAGCGAACCGTATGCGATCCAATATATCCGGCTCCCCCTGCGACAAGAATTGACTGAGATCCCATAAACCTTCTTATAGTCAATCAGTGCCTGCTCTGACCGTCAACCACTGAGAAGTTCCCTAGCGCAATTTCACCAAAATTTTCGATTGATTTCGCATTCTCACTAAATCCTCCAAGGTCAACAGTTTTGGGAAAAACCTTGGAATCGAGACCCAACCAATCAAGCCCCCGGCAAAATGCAACAAGTGGGCGATTTGAAACAATCCCTGCCCCAGTAGATCAACCAAGCCCCCTCCCAAATCACTTAGAAAGGGAATCCCCAATGAGGGCGTCGCCACAAAAAGAAGCGCACTCGCAATCAAAATCCCCTTAGCCAGATTGTTGGCCGAAACCGGAATCAAAAGCATTCGTGAACCTGGAGAGAGGGCGAAATAAGCTAACAAAAGACCCATAATTCCTCCCGACGCTCCCACCAGAGGGTCTCTGGGCATCCCGTCGAAAACGGCTTGAGCGGAAATATGAATCAATCCCGAACCGATACTCACCGCCAAAAAAAAGACCAAGACCCTGGAACTGCTCAGGACATGACTCAAGCGGGCACAGCTGTAGTAAAATAAAATCACGTTAAGAACGAGATGTCCCCAATTTCCATGAAGCCAAAAATACGTAAATAGCTGCCAGACATGGCCGGACGAAACGCCCTCCCAGGTCAGTCCCAGCTGGATATAAAGCGATCTCAACCCTCCTCCCGCTCCATCGGGAAAAACACCCCCCGTCAACATTACCACGATATGGATAATAACCATCGCAACCGACCCGATCGTTGCACAATTGAGTCCCGGCGCCTGAAGCAATACCCACTTTCCCTTTCCTTCGTCCGATTTATCCATCTTTCTTGTGCTGACGACCACTCAGTAGGCGATTTGCTCACCGAAATCTAACTTAATCATGGATGTTTCCTTTTTTAGGGCCAATCAAAATAAATCCCGGGAAATTCTCGCGACTCGCGGCCAATCCTCTGGTTAACTCCCCCGAAGATTCATGGGGGAGACTGAGGATGCCAATGATGAAGACGTAGCTTGGATGGCCCGCATCGCAAAAGGCGACGACCAAGCCTTCCGTCTCCTCGTGGAAAAACATCAAGGCGCAGTCATTGGAACTGTGGCCAAAATGACCAACGGCTCCGCCGATACCGAAGACATCGCCCAACAAGTCTTCCTCCGAATTTGGAAATCAGCCAAACGCTACCAACCGACGGCCAAATTCACGACCTTCCTCTTCACCGTCACCCGAAATCTCGTTTTCAACGAAACGGCCAAGAAATCCCGACGAAAAGAATCTTCCATGGAAGAGCAAGAGGGCGACTGGCATCGCTCAGTCGCCTATTCAGACAAAACTTCCCAACCCGACCAAAAGCTCGCCCAGTTGGAAATGAAAGAGATCGTCGACAACGCCATTGCCCGGCTTCCTGAAAAACAGAGGCTCGCTGTGATTCTTCGTCGCTATGAGCAAATGCCCTACGAGGAAATGGCCACGGTCCTCGAACTCTCGGTTCCCGCCGTGAAGAGCCAACTCTTCCGCGCTCGTAATAGCCTCCGCGAAATGCTCTCAGAATACCTCAAGGATTAGGAATCACCGGCTTCGGAGCATCAGTAATCGGTCCCCACTCCAATTCCCCCATTTCGATTTTCTGTATTTCGTATGCGTATACCGCATCCTCATTTCGAGGATCAATTGTAACGGCCAGATCGATCAAACAGCGCGCCAACAATCGATTTACATTTCCCTTCTGCTGATAAAGAAATTCAGCGCGCGTGACAAACAAGGTCGCCAATGTCTTGGGGCCGTATTGCACCTCAAGAGTTGTGGGCATCAACCCCTTCTCTAATTGAAATTTAAGAATCACCGCACGCTTATTTCGAGGCGACAGGTGCATTGCCACAGCCAGCGCCTTCCGGGCAAAGCCGAGGGAGTCCTGATTCGCCTTCATACGCACAATCTCATTCGCCGTGAAAATAGCCAAATTGGTCGCATAAGCATCCTTCTCCCGGTCGTTCATCCCGGCTTCCTTAAAAATACTTTCTCTTACGATCGGAGCCTTAAATTCAAAGGCACGCTTTTCCTGTGCCCCGAGAGCAAAACAAAAAAGTGAAAATAAGGACACTTGCCCAATCAGACGCATAAACTGTATTGTCCTCACGATGTCAATAAACGCAAGCGCCAAGGACGAACTCCGCTCTGCGATCCGATCATCGCTTGCAAAAATTCCTTCGCCTACATTGCGAGCTGCGTCCACGGAGATATCGCGCTCCATCCCTCTAGAAAGCGGAACAAACTGTGCCCTGTTTTCCGGAACCCCCTGCGAACCCCAACTCCTCTCCCTTCTTTCCAACGAAAAAATCCAATGGTTTCTCCCAAGAGTCACCGGACTTGGGTCGATGACCTTCCACGAGGTCACTAGTCACTGTAATCTGACCATCGGAAAGTTTGGTATTTTAGAACCCCTGCCATCCGCCCCCCAAATCCCCCCCGAAAATCTCGATACCCTGATCTGCCCGGGAATCGCTTTCTCACCATCAGGGATACGACTTGGCCAGGGAGGTGGATACTACGACCGCTATCTCGCAAAGACCATCAAAGCTCGTCTAATAGGTGTGGCCTTCGACCTTCAAATTCAGGATATGCTCCCAAGCGACCCCCATGACATTGCCATGCATGAAATCATTTCTGAGTCCCGACACCTCAGGGTATCGAATCCGGGACAACCAGATTGAAGCCCGGAATGCTAACTCTGACTTTCGCGCCATGTTCCGAAGTTCCAAAAAAAGAACCACTCACTCGACTGTTTTTCCCAATAACGTGGTAGGAATTATAAGAGAATCGTTCTCCCGGAAGTAAAAACGGGTTTTCGCCAACGACGCCACTCCCTTCAACCACCATCATCTCTCCCGTGACATCCTTCAAAATCCACTTCCGCCCCCAAATGGTAAGAGCCTCGTTCGAGTCGTTGATGATCGAGATAAAGTAAACAAAGGGGTAAGGCCTCTCTTCCGGAGCCTCAAGATTCGGATTGTAGATCACCTCTTCAACCTCGACTCTTAGTCCTAAAATTTCCTGATACCCCTCTGGCACGACTGCAGATTAGCCATCAGAAGGCACTCGGCAAGCCCATCTATCTTCAGCTAAATTGCACAATCCCGTCCCTTCCCTAGCGATATCCTTTCCCTGTTCAGCCGCCCATCTTTCCTCATTCTCTTACTCCCTCGATTTCTGGTCCCACTTTTGGTCATTGGCCTCTCACAATTTTTCTCAGCCGCCGCCGACTGGGAAAGCCAGGCTATTTTCCCAAAAAACGAGGCGCTTCCAGCCGATTAGGAAGAATGGCGTCCGGGGAAGGTCAGTTCGGCGATGCCGGACTTGTCCAATTCACCGAGGCCTTCGGAAACCATCTTGTCGTATTGCGCTTTGGTGGCGTCATTGACGGGAAGTGAAACTCCAAGACCATTGGCAATATCTTGGGCAATCCCGGAATCCTTGGCAGCGTGTTCAGCAGAGAACCAGCATTCGTGATCGCGATCACGCATGTCTTCCGCATCGGTCTCTAGAACACGACTATTCGCGCCGGTCTGTGAGAAGATATTACAGATCAGATCGATATCGATTCCCAGGGCGCTGGCGAGACCAAGACCTTCGGCGAGGCCGGCGGTATTGATGTTCATCACCATGTTTACGAGAGCCTTCACTTCGGCCGCTTTGCCAATTTCACCGCAGAGGCTGAGATTCACGGAGAGCTGGTCGAGGATCTCCTTGTGAGTATTGAAAACCTCTTCGTCTCCACCAATCATGAGGAAAAGCGACCCTTCGCGGGCCTGTGAAATTGAGGAAGCCATCGCTCCCTCAAGAACATCGGCATCGACAGCTTTACCGGCAGCATAAACCTCTTTGTGAATACCAGGCGATAAAGTCGCGCAGTTGATAAAGGTCTTTCCGGAGGAGTCAACGAGGAGGTTGTCTCCGTCACCAAGGAAGATAGCTCGCATTGCGTTGTCGTTAGTGACGACAGTGAAGATGATCTCTGCCGCTTCGGTCACCTCGGCAAGAGTGGTGCAATCCTTTGCTCCCAGCTCTGCGGCGATCTCGGCAGAAGCCTCTTTGTTGACATCATAAACAGCGGTGATGTCATGTCCGCAATCAAGTTGAAGATGACGGGCCATATTGGCTCCCATTCGGCCGACGCCGACAAATGCTACTTTACTCATGAGTTCGGTTATTAGGTTGGTGGTTTTTTATTTGAATTCTGGAAAGAAGGGATTGTGGGCTTTTTCTTCCCCCACGGAAGTCATGGGACCATGTCCCGGGCAGATTACGGTCTGATCTTCGAGAGTGAAAATCTGTTCACGATTTGTAGCAAGCGCATCTTTGAAGGAAACGACCCCTCCACCCATCGATTGGGCAAAAAGAGCGTCACCGACAACTGCAACCGGACGATCGAGACCATGAACAACGTATGTCGTTCCCGCAGGTGAATGCCCCCAAGTAAGACGCGTGGAAACACGAAGTGTTCCGATGGAAAATGTATCACCGGCAGCAAAACGCTCGGCTCCAGCGACGGGTTCCTTTCCATTCACGAGAACTCGAATCCCGGGATTTGCCGCAATCACTTTATCCCGATCGATAATGTGATCAATATGGGTGTGCGTAATGAAGAGCGTCTTGATTTCAACGCCTAATTCCTTCGCTGCCGCAAGTGCAGGATCCGCGTTGGCTCCAGTGTCAAAGAGCGCCGCCTCCCTCGTTTGCGCATCCCAAATCAAGTAAGCGTTCACGGTCATTTCACCATCGAAATCAGTGTTGAACTGCTTGAGTCCACCGAGCTTAACATCCTCCGGACGCCAGGAACGATTACCTAGTTCGACAAGGCTATCCGCATCGAGGCCCAGCGAAGGAGCCACCGCCCGCACTGCGTCTTCATTGAAAACACCATCCTTCAACTTCGTAATAACGTCTTCGTTCACATTGGTGAGAAAAGACAACACACCGTCAGCCATCCCCGTTCCCCGGAGAGTCTTGCCGATGACGTCTTCAAAAAAATCTTCTAATTCTATCATGATTATTGGAGTAAACTATTTCTTGGGGAAAAGCGTGATTAGGCGGCCCACCTTGCTGTATTCAGAAACGTAAATTTGTCCCAGAGGCCCCCACTTGATTCCATGGGGAGCGGAAAAACCACTATCTCGCAACTGATAGGCAGGCACGGTATTGACCGCCCATTGACTCTTGTTCGGATTATCCAGCAGAGCCGCGACGACCTTCCCCTCCCTATCCATCAGGATGACACGCCCTTCGATTTCGGCAACCGCTGCGTAGTCGCCCTGTATATCAACATCAGCCGGACGCCGCATGGAAGTAGTGCCATAAATTCCGATCCAGGTAAGATTAAGAGTAAGATGGATCATGCGACGACCATCGCGGTCGCAAACGAGAATGCGGGGCTGGTCATAGCGAAAATCCATGGCCGCCCCATGACAGGCCGAGAACTGGTCCTTACCAGTTCCCACGCCCCCGTATGTCTTCACAAGACTGCCATCGGGTTTGAGTTTGTGAATTTTTTTTGAACCATACCCCATAAAGAAAAAGAGATGTCCTTTGGGCCCAACAAGAACTTCACTCAGTCCCTCCATCCCGCCTTCGAGCTTTCCGGTTTTCTCATTGGGGAGGGCGGAGGCAATATTGCCTTCGAGATCAAATTTAACCGCTTGGTTGGCTTGATGCTGAGCCCCCCAAAGAAATTCCTTCCCGTTCTCCTCAACGACAGTGAGCGAGTGAAACTGCTGAAGTCCAGGTTTGAGGGTTTTGATGAATCTCCCGTGTTTGTCGAAAACGGCGACTCCTGCATTAGATTCCAGCGAAACATAAACATTACCCGATTTCACAACAGCCAAATCGCCGTGGAGTGGTCCGATGTTCTCCCCCCCGGGAAGCGCCCCCCATCCGGGAACAGTGACAAACTTGCTCCCTTCAGGTCCGGTGACAGTCGCTGTGGTCACGATATTGCCTATACCAGTGGCGTGAACGTGCCCCTCGTGCGCGATGCCCGGAGCAGCAAGCGTCAAGGCCGTCGTGATAATTCGGGACAACATCATCAGGGCAGTATGCTGTCTGACAGGACTACCGGGAAAAGAAAAAAGTGAGCGAGAATTAGCTCCTTACACAGAATTAATGCTGCGTTTTTCGCTCTGTTGCGCATCTTCAGCGCGATGCGAATCACCTTCGACAATACCTACGCCCGACTCCCCCGAAGGTTCTACTTCAAACAGGAGGCCGCGCAGGTTCCCGAGCCAGAGATCATCCGGATCAATAGCTCGCTGGCTAGGGATCTCTCGCTTGCCCCTGATGAGCTCAAGTCAGCCGAAGGTCTGGCTTTCCTCTCAGGTAATGCGACTCCTGAAGGTGCCGATCCTCTGGCGCAAGCTTACGCCGGACATCAGTTCGGTAACTTTTCTCCACAACTCGGGGACGGACGAGCACTCCTCATCGGTGAACTTCTGGATCAATCGGGGAACCGGTTCGATCTCCAGCTCAAGGGCTCTGGACCCACACCCTTTTCCCGGAGCGGTGATGGCAGGTCCGCCCTCGGCCCCGTTCTCCGGGAATACATCGTGAGCGAAGCAATGGCGGCCCAGGGTGTTCCCTCCACCCGGGCTCTGGCTGCGGTTTCGACCGGGGAACCCGTCCACCGTCAAAACGGACCGGAACCCGGAGGAATCTTTACAAGAATCGCGGCAAGCCACATTCGTGTGGGGACCTTTCAATACTTCTATGGGCGCAATGATGTGGAAGCACTTCGGATTCTCACCGACTATACCATCGAGCGCCACTATCCTGAAGCTAGTGATCCCATCGAGCTACTTCGTGCGGTCATCGCAGCCCAGGCCTCGCTGGTTGCGCATTGGATGTCGTTGGGATTCATCCATGGTGTCATGAATACCGATAACTGTGCCATTTCCGGCGAAACCATCGACTTCGGCCCATGCGCCTTCATGGATAAATTCCATCCGCAATGTGTCTTCAGTTCGATTGATCGCAATGCGCGTTACGCCTGGGGAAACCAAGCCAGTATTGCTCACTGGAATCTCATGCGCTTCGCGGAAACGCTTCTCCCCTTGATTGATCCCAATACAGACAAAGCCATCACTCTGGCTGAAACCGAGCTCAAAGCCTTCGGAGACCTGTTTCAAAAAAACTATCAAACACGCTTCCTTCAAAAACTTGGACTTCCTAAAACCTCATCGTATGACGAGATTGACCGCTGCCTGAAAATTCTCACCGAACAGGAAATCGATTTCACTCTTTTCTTCCGACGCCTCACCCTATTCGCCGCTGGAGAATCAAGCGAACCTCTTGCCGAATTATTCCCTGACAAAGTCATCTTCAAGGACTGGCTCAACGATTGGAATCAATCATCGCTCGACGTCTCTAAGATGCGTGAAGCCAATCCCATCCTCATTCCAAGAAACCATCGCGTGGAGCAAGCTATCCAGGCAGGCTACCAGGGAGACTTCGCACCATTCCATCGTCTCGTCGACGCCTTGAAGACTCCCTTTACCGAACAAGAGGAATATTCCGACCTCGAAACACCTCCTCGTCCCGAGGAGGCCGTCCACGAAACCTTCTGCGGAACCTAAAGCCCGAATTCCTTTAGCTTGGGCTCGATCGCCTCGGCCCAAATCCTGTATCCCTCTGCTTTTGGGTGAAGGAAGTCAGGCATGATTGCCTTTGGTAAAACTCCATCTTTATCGAGGAACTTGCCCCCGATATCCATGAAGTGCACCCGCTGGCCATCAGCAAGTTTTGCGATGCGTTCGTTGATGGCATTGTTGATCTGTCGGAGCTTCCCATCGGGCTTGTGGTCACGAGGGAAAATACCTAAGAGTAAAACTTTCGCCTCGGGACAACGGGCACGAAGCGCGGAGAGGATTCGCTCAATTCCGTCGGCAGTCTCACTCGGATCCTGCTGACTATGTCCGGTATTATTCGTGCCGATCATCATCACGATGGCCTTGGCATTTTTCTGCTTCTGCAACTCACGATTGTTGATCCTCCAGAGAACGTGTTCGGTCCGATCGCCCGAAAAACCAAGATTCAAGGCTTTGCGCTCACCGTAGTATTTCTCCCAGGTGGCCTTGCCGGCACTTTCCCAAGAATGCGTGATGGAATCACCAATGAAGATGAGATCGTGGGACTGCTTGCGAGCTTCCGCCACTTTCTGAGCGTGGCGCTTTTTCCACCATTCTTGATTGTTTCGATCAGCGCGAAGGATCGCCGAGTGCGCACGATACTTATCTTTCAGCTTGGCATACTCCCGCTGAAGCTCACCGAGCTTCGCTGTGTAAGCGGGATCCTTATGAACACTCTTAATCTGCTTCGGATCTTTCTTAAGATCAAACAACTGCCACTCTTTCGTTTTGGGAACATAAAAGGCGGTGAAGTCTTCCGTGCGCACTCCATCATGAGCTGCCACCTGATGGGTCCGCTCTCCGTAATAGGCATAGTAGATCGATTTCCGCCAATCATCTGGAGCCTTGCCACTATTCTTGAGAACGGGTAACAAGCTCCTCCCTTGCAGATCTTTGGGAATCTCCGCTCCGCAGACATCGAGGAATGTCGAAGCGTAGTCGATGTTTTGAATGAGCGCCTTTGACGACGAACCCGGCTTGATCACACCAGGCCAGCGAATCACGAAGGGCATCTGAAAGGACTCTTCAAACATCCAGCGCTTGTCATACCATCCGTGTTCACCAAGATAAAACCCCTGGTCCGAGGAATAGATTACAATCGTGTTTTTTGCCAAGCCAGACTCATCGAGGTAATCGAGAATTTTTCCAATCCCCTCGTCCATACTGCGAATCGTCGCGAGATAGTCCTTAATGTAGCGCTGGTATTTCCATCGAACGACATCCTTGTCGGTAAGCTTGCCCGCTCTCATGTCCGCGATGAATTTCTGGTTCTGCGGCTCATAAACGGCATCCCACGCATTCTTCTGCTCGGGAGTCATCCGCTTGTATTCGCCATTGGCAAGCCCACCCATAAAGTGATTGGGAAAGGGATTCTTATCATGGAACTTCATGTCCCAACCCCAGAACATGTGCTTGTCGATTCCCATGGCGTGTTCTTTGAGCACGGAAGACCGGTTTTCATACGCATCAAACAATGTGTCCGGCTCAGGCATGGTGACGCCGTCAAACATCTTAATGTGACGCAAAGCCGGCGACCAATTGCGGTGAGGGGCCTTGAACTGCGACATCATGATGAAGGGCTTGCTCTTATCGCGGCCCTTCTTGAGCCATTCGAGGGAAAACTCGGTCACCTTATCGTTGCCGTATCCTTCGTAGCGCTTGCGGCTACCGTCCATTTCGATGAAATCCGGATTATAGTAACTTCCCTGCCCCGGAAGAATTCGCCAAAAGTCAAAACCAACGGGATTCGAATGGAGGTGCCACTTTCCGATCATGGCCGACTGGTATCCGGTCTTACCCAGAAGCTGGGGAAATGTCTGCTGCAACCCATCGAAGTGCGAAGAGTTGTTATCAAGGAAGCCATTCATGTGACTGTGCTTTCCAGTCAGAATAGAGGCCCGGGAGGGCCCACAAATCCCGTTGGCGCAAAAGCTATTTGTGAAAATCAAGCCCTCCTTGGCAATGCGATCAATCGACGGCGTCGGAGCAACCTTGTCAAAAAGTCCGCCGGGATAGCAGGAAATAGCATTCGGAGCGTGATCGTCGGAAAAGAGGAAAAGGATATTGGGGCGTTCCTCGGCGCTCGCCAATCCGGGAAGGAGGCTGAGTGCAGAGAGAAGAGCACGATGGGGTCGAAGCCAGAAGGTCATGTTCATAAAATTGTCTGTGGACTGGATGGTAAGGCAATGGAACGACCGGGATACAGCGCCTTTTTCAGGAGATTGCTCAAATACGAAAAAAGCCCGGAGAACGAATCTCCGGGCTTTTCAAAATTGCACAAGCCTTACTCGCTGTCAGCGAGATAGCGCTCGGCCTCAAGAGCAGCAGCACAACCCTGTCCAGCCGCCGTAATTGCCTGACGATAGACATGATCGGCGACATCACCCGCCGCGAAAATCCCCGGAGTTTTAGTCCCAGTGCTGTGCGCGTTTTGCAAAATGTAACCACCTTCGTCAAGATCGGCCAAATCACCCACAAATTGACTATTGGGAACGTGACCAATGGCAACGAAAACACATTTCACTTCAAGCTCGGACTCACTACCTGATTTCAGGTTTTTTAGAGTGGCGGCTCGAACTTCGCCAGCCTCGTCAGTGAGATACTCTGTGATCGCAGAATCCCAAACCGGCTCAACCTTCTCGTTAGCTAGGACACGGTCAGCCATTATTTTAGAAGCGCGAAGTTCATCGCGACGATGGATGAGATACACCTTTGAAGCAAAGCGCGTAAGGAAGTTAGCTTCTTCACAAGCCGAGTCACCTCCACCGACAACCGCGACCGGGACGTCACGGTAAAATGCACCATCACAGGTCGCACAGGAAGTGACTCCGTGACCAACCAGCTCCATTTCGTTCTCCAACCCGAGGTAACGAGGAGCTGCTCCGGTGGCGATAATGACGGTCTTGCTCTGAAGCTCGTCAGAATCAGTCTTGATGGTAAAGGTTCCATCGTCATTCTTTGCAATCTCAGCAACCTTCTTGTATTCGACCCGGGCTCCAAACTTTTCAGCCTGTTGTTGCATCCGGCCCATCAGTTCAGGCCCCATCACCCCCTCGGGAAAGCCCGGGAAGTTTTCCACTTCAGTCGTGGTCGTGAGCTGACCACCGAGTTGAGTCCCCGAAAGGACAAGAGGAGAAAGATTTGCGCGACCAGTATAAATGGCAGCAGTCCAACCGGCACAACCGGTTCCAATGATAACAACGTTTTCCATGATTTTTGAGAGGGTATGAAGAGAAAGTTAATTGCCTGAAATAAATGCTCAAGCAGGAGCACCCACAATTTCGCCTGGCAAAGAGTCGTCGCCATTATCTTTGGACTCTTTCGATTCCTTTGGAGCCTCCTCTTTTTTCATTTCGTCGGGAATTTCAGGGGGTGCCGGCGGATTGGGTGGATCCTTCATTTCGCCATGCTCGATGAGATCACTAATGTGATGAGCGTCGAGGGTTTCGAATTCCATCAAGGCCTGAGCAATCAACTCAAGGAGATCTTTCCGCTCTCTAAGTTCCTTTTGCGCCAGAGCGTAGGACTCGTCGATGAAGCGCTTAATCTCCGCATCGATTTGTTGCGCGGTGGCTTCAGAGTAATTGTTGGAATGATTCATCATGTCCTTAGCAAGGAATCCGGCGCTTCCACCGTCGCCATATTCGATCATGCCCATCTTGTCGCTCATTCCCCACTCGCAAACCATGCGGCGAGCCAGGCTGGTCGCCATGTGGATATCACCACTGGCTCCGCTTGCGACATCATCAAGCATGATCTCTTCCGCAACACGCCCGCCCATCAGCACCACCAGCTGCGCGAGCATTTCCTTTTTGTGGTAGCTGAAACGATCGCCTTCCGGAAGGAACATTGTGGAGCCAAGAGAAGGACCACGAGGAATGATCGTCACCTTGTGAAGTGGATCGGTATGCTCGATCACTTCATTCAAGATAGCGTGACCAGCTTCGTGATAAGCGGTCTTGAGCTTATCTTCCTCGGAAAGAGCCATGCTTCGACGTTCACGCCCCCAACGGACTTTATCACGAGCCTCCTCCATCTCGGCCAGAGTCACCGCCTTGATCCCTTTACGGGCCGCAAGAAGAGCGGCCTCATTGATTAAGTTGGCTAACTCAGCTCCCGAGAATCCCGGAGTCCCTTTGGCGATCACCCCGAGGTCAACACCCTCAGCCAGTTTAATTTTCTTGGAATGAACTTTGAGGATTTGCTCGCGTCCTTTGACGTCAGCCAGAGAAACCGTCACCTGTCTATCGAAGCGACCGGGACGAAGCAAAGCGGGATCGAGAACATCGGGACGGTTGGTTGCCGCGATGATGATCACCCCTTCCTGGGTATCGAAACCATCCATCTCGACGAGGAGGGCATTCAAGGTCTGCTCCCGTTCGTCATGCCCACCGCCCATGCCGTGGCCACGATGACGACCGACCGCGTCAATCTCATCAATGAAGACCAGACAAGGAGCGTGCTTTTTGCCTTGTTCGAACATGTCGCGAACACGGCTGGCACCCACACCGACGAACATTTCGACAAAATCAGATCCGCTGATGGAGAAGAATGGAACATCCGCCTCACCGGCAATCGCACGAGCGAGAAGGGTCTTACCCGTTCCCGGAGGACCTACCATGAGGACACCTTTCGGAATTTGTCCGCCGAGCGCTTGGAACTTGCGAGGGTCACGAAGGAAATCAACGATTTCGAACAATTCTTCCTTAGCCTCTTGGATTCCCGCAACATCCTTAAAGGTCACCTTTTGCTGATCCATCGTCAGCATCTTGGCCTTGGACTTCCCAAAGCTCATCGCTCCCTTCCCTGCAGACTTCATCTGATGGCGGAAAAGGAAGAAAATCAGCGTAATCAACAGAAGAACCGGAAGGAAACTCAGCATCACCTTACCAAAGGTATTGTCTTCGCTACGGGTTTTGATGTTGGATTTAACCAAGGCAGCCAAATCATCACGCATAACTATCGTGTTTAATTTCACAACAAATTCCCCGATTTCCATCTCCTTGAGTTTCTCGGAGTCGAATGGCACTGGGTTTCCGGATATTGCGAAAAGAGTCGCCTCCTTGGACTCGGCATCCCGGAAAATTTTGAAGCTCTGATCTGGCCCCAGAACAAGCTTGTTTTCCGCAAGCAATCCTCTCAGTTTGGAAAATGGCACTAACTCGGACGCTTCGGCACCGACCGGCTGCTCCTCGACCCATTCCAACTTCTCGCCAAAGGTTTGATAGAGTTCGGAAGTGAGCGTATCGATATCGAGCTGGATCGACGATTTGATCGGCTTTTCATCACTCCACCTCTCGACCAAGATATCCGAGTCATGGAAAAACCCCTTCACCTCAGCACGTGTTTCTCCGCTGTAAGTAACCAACTCCAGCTGACCTTTCTTAAAATCATCAGCGGTGGTTTGAAGAATCCGACCTTCAAGAAAGGCCTCCCGAAACTCAGGGAATGTTAGCGTTTTGTCCTTGCCTGATTGATCAGACATGAAGGCAAAGTAGATAATCGCGATCGCGATGGTAAATAGGATGATCACCTTCCAGTTCACGCCGCCCTCAGGAGTGGGACTTGACGACGATTTCTTTGAATTCGGTGACTCAGGTGGCTGTTGCTCAGACATGATAAAATACCGCCAGCCCAGAGGCTGCTTTTTCCGGTGCGGAACGCTAACCCAAGAAAACGGAATGGAAATTCCTTTTTTCGGGAATTCAGGGCAAAGAAAACCCGCCAGACCGAAGCCGAGCGGGTTTTGAAGATTATTTTTGAGGAGGAGTCCTATTCACCTTCCTTCGTTTCAGCACCAGTGTCCTCGGTTTTCACCTCGGAAGCTTTTGCAGCAGCCTCTTTTTTGGGGGCGGCTTTCTTCGCTACTTTCTTGGCGGCGGCCTTCTTGGCTACTTTTTTAGTAGCTGCTTTTTTGGCGGCCTTCTTAGCAGCCTTCTTCGCGGCCTTTTTTGCAGGCTTTTCGTCCTTGGGAGCGGCTTTCTTGATAGCGGCATTTGCTTTAGCCTGGTCGTTCTTCCGCTTGAGATATTGGCTTCTCCGGCGGCGCTTCAGTCGTGTTTTAAGATTCTGGCCCATAATGGTAGGTGGGGAGGGCTTAGGCAGAGAGACCCCGATGATCAAGCGAAAAGGACGGGCAGTTCTTGATATTCCAATTCCCCTGCCCTTTTCTCTGCCCATGGCAGGCCTGATTATCAAACCCCGCGCCCGAATTTTCCACGGACACGAATGGGTTTATGCATCCGATATCCAAAAAACCTTTGGGAATCCATTGCCTGGAGACCTAATTACCCTGAAGGACTTCAAGGATCGCCCGCTCGGCTGCGGTATTTACAATCCCAACTCCCAAATCGTCGCCAGACGCATCTCCCGGAGACTTCAAAAGCTGGATCAGGAGTTCTTCACCCGACGAATCGGTCAGGCCATTGCCTATCGCCGGAGAATCAACATCGATCCCGAGCTCTGCCGCCTTGTCTGGAGTGAATCCGACGGACTACCGGGCATCATTGTTGATAAATACGGCGATCACTTGGTTCTTCAAACGACCACTCTGGCAATGGATCAGCGTAAGGAACTTATTGCAAAGGCATTGATCGACCTCTGCAACCCCACATCAATCACATTGCGCAATGATTCCTCTATGCGGAAAGCCGAGGGTCTAGAGAATGAAATTAGGATGCTCCACGGCAGCCACCCCGAGCCCTTCACGGTCGAGCATCAGGGATCCATCTTCGAAATTGATCCCGCCAACGGTCAAAAAACAGGTCTCTTTCTTGACATCATGGACAGTTATCGCCGCGTAGCCGAGCTGGCAAAGGGCAAAAAAGTCCTCGACGTTTTCTGCAACCAAGGCGGCTTCGGTCTCGCCTGCATGAAAGCCGGGGCGGAATCCGTGCTTGCAGTCGACATTTCCGAGGAAGCCACCTCCGCGACCAAGCGGAACGCGAATCTCACCGGAGTAGAAATCGAAACGGTTACCTCCAACGCCTTCGATTTCCTCCGGAGACACGAGGAAACTTACGATCTCATCATTCTCGATCCACCATCCTTCACGCGAAACAAGAAAACGGTCAAAGACGCGATGCGCGGATACAAGGAGATTCACCTCCGCGCCTTGAAGATGCTCAATCACGATGGCCGGGTCGCAACCTTCTGCTGCTCCCACCATGCTTCCCGCGAGCTATTCCTGGAGACGATTCAAAGGGCCGCCATCGACGGCAAACGTACTCTTCGCACCATCCAGTCGCACAGCCAGCGGCTGGACCATCCAGTTATTACCACAATCCCAGAAACGGAGTATCTTAAAGGATTCGTCCTCGAACTCGCGCCTAATCGCTAAATGAGCTCTAAAGAAATCCTCATCTTAGCAATCGCCATTCTTGTTGCCTTTGGCGGCTATTTTTTATGGAAGAGCACTCCGGAACAGCAAATCAACAAGCAAATCGAATCGCTTGTTGAGGCCCTCGAGTATCGCAGGGTTTCGCTGGACAACCGGGAAAACCGCCACGAAATACTGCGAGAAATTCTCGCCGAAACCGTGAGCTTCGAAGGCTCCCCTCCGGTCCCCGATGGTGAAACAGGGATCGACACCATCATTAAGCGCCTCGATTCCCTCCACACCATGACAACCTGGGTGGAGATCATCGAAACCGACCGAAAAATACTCCTTAAAAAAGCCACTGCCCAAGTCAGGCTCGATTGCGTGGTCAAAGCAGCCGCCGGACAGCAATTCAAAACAGAGGAAAAATGGGTCATTGTCCTCGATTTCGAGGTGATCGATGATGAATGGAAAATCGCTCACATCGATGCGACTTCCGAGGGGGAAAGTGCGGCAGCGGGCCTTTGATCCTAAAAATCAATCAAGGTAAAAGGAAGAACCTCCCAGACTTTTTCCTTCGGATTCGTTCGCTCAATCCATTTCACTGTCTGACCTGCCCAATCCCGCATGAGATTGCGATGCGCCTTGTAATACTGTAACTTCGAAATCGACAAAAGTGAGATTGACGGCTTTTCCCGGTCGGCAAACTTGGCAAGAACCTTCCCGCTCTTCATCTCAATCACCCTCCCCTCAATCGCCATTGAGGGACGGTTTAAAATTCCTCCACCGGGGATCAATTTCCCGATAAGCTCAACCACCGGACGAGACGCTACCACCTCAACGACATTAAGCTCGATCCCAATGGCGCCTGCCTCTTTGCTCGGTTGATTGAGCACCCGCCACCCATTGGGAGATTCCGAAAATGCTGTCGCGAACTCACACCTCAGCGATTGACTCATCATTTTAAGATCTGCCTCTTTCCTCCCAGTAAGATTTCGGCTATTCCATGCCATGTTGCGTAGCCTCGCCCCATGCAGAGCCACCGGGGCGAGATACACTTTACGATATTTGGAAAGCCCAGCGGAAGAATTTGTCCAACTTCGCTGATACGAGGTCGACTCATCCTTTGTCATCTTGGGAGGTTCCTTGAGAAACCCCGTCGGCTTTGCCGGAAAGGTACAGGACGCCAGAGCGAATATCATACCCACAAACGTGGAAGCTCTTTTTATTATCAACAGCACAATTCTACTTCTCAGGGGGATTTTGATAGAGTCAATCCTATCAGGAAATTTTTCCATATTCCTGCAGGATTCGCAAGCGGTCCAAAGCAGCCCCATTATCCAGAATCTCGCCCGTCTTTCTGAAAGCATCGCCCATATCATCAGCCAATCCCGCACAGGCAATCGCGGCTGCCGCATTCAAACGGACAATGTCGCGCTTGGGCCCACGTTCCTGCCCACTGAGGATTTCTTCCAGGATCACGGCGTTCTCTGCTGCATCCCCGCCTTGGAGCTCAGTTGCCGGCACGACCTCCAGACCAAAATCAGAGGGTTGCAACTCTTCATCCACCTGCCCCTGGAAATTTCCTGACTTACAAACCAAAGTCGGCCCCATGAGACTGACCTCGTCGACCACCCGGCCATCAGCCGTCGCCCCATTGACCACCCAAGCGCTGTCGCGACCCAAACGTTGCAGAATTTCCGCGAATATGGGGCACAAGGTGCGATCAAAAACCCCCACCAACTGACATTCCGGACGAGCCGGATTTAACAAGGGGCCAATCAGATTAAAAATCGTTCGCTGTCCTTGTTCCGCGAGCAATTTTCGAACGGGCACCACAGCCTTGAAAGCAGGATGATATTGCGGAGCAAAAAGAAAGCCCACTCCCGCCTGCTCCAAACAGGTACCCACTTGTGCTGAAGGAAGATCAATACCTACCCCAAGAGCCTCCAGAACATCAGCGCCACCACTCTTGGAGGTAACCCCTCTGTTTCCGTGCTTAATCACCACACCTCCCGCGGCCGCAACAACAAACATGCTCGTAGTCGAAACATTAAACAGGTCGAGCTTATCCCCACCCGTACCACAAACATCAATCGTTGGCCCATCAAATGACTGATTGATAAAGTCTGGTATTTGCGCTTTCTCCAAAAAAACGGTCACAAACTCGGCAATCTCTGCCGCTGTCTCACCCTTGTCTGCCAGAGCTTTCAACAGACGGGCCTTCTTTTCAACCTCTCCACTTTCATCAAGCAAATAATCTGCCGCCACTGCAATTTCCCGCGGAGGCAATTCCTCCCTGTTCTCCAAATGATGAATGATCGCGTCCATAACCGAGGTCTATCACAGTCCTAAAGTTCATCCAAGCTGTTCGCACTCTTCATTTTCACTTGGTCGTCAGACGGATGGGACTATCGTGATCACCATCGCAGATGAAGGAACTCAAAGACGGTATTCGCTCCCTCGTTCGAATTGATTTCAAGGGCCACGTCCACAAACAATTCCGGGGCACCGATCGAGACAAACGCTTCAAAAATGAAGTGAAAGTCCTCAAAATCCTTGAAGACCGGGGGTGTGAGAATGTCCCTCGGTTGTTAGATCACGATCCCGAGACACTCACGCTGGTCACTACCAATTGCGGCGCTCCGGCCCCCCTGGTCACGGCGGAAAAAGCCACTGCGCTTTTTAACGAACTTGAAAAACATTATGGCGTGCGTCACGACGACCCGGAACCTCGCAATGTCACCTACTCGGCTCAACTAGGACGTTTCTGCCTCATCGACTTCGAACTTTCGGAGGTTTTACCTGAGCCCGTAAAACCTTCCTCTCGAGGAGAAGTCTATCGAGCCACTTGGTCAGCCCTCTCTCAACAAGGGAAATATCACGCTGCCAATGACGATGCCTTCCTCGCTCTCACCGTCAATCCTGAGAAAACGCTCCACCTCGAAGATTCCGGAGAGATTCTCCTCGACCCCTCCCACCTCGTCCTGGCCGTCTCCGATGGCATGGGTGGAAAGAACGCCGGTGAATTCGCCTCCCGTCTCCTCATGAGCCGCATACACCGGGAAGCAGACCGCCTTTACACCCTTCTCACCGCGAAAGAAGAAGCCGAAGAAGCTCTCGACCAGCTCCTTCGCAATGCGCACCACGACCTGATGAATCTCGCCAAAGAAGGAGACAACGCCGAAGGCATGGGAGCCACCCTCACCATGACTTGGATCACGCACGAACGCCTTTATTGGGCCCACATTGGCGATTCACGGCTCTATCTTGTAAAAAACGGCTCGGTCGAACAACTCACCAAAGATGACTGCATCGCCTGGCATCAATGGAATCGCGGTATGATCTCCGAATACTCCTATCGCAACCATCCCCGGAAGTCCGTCCTCAGCGACGTGCTAGGCGGAAGCCCTCACGAACCCAGCCCGCAAGTCGGATTTGTTGAATTGGAAGAAACTCAGAAAATCATGCTCTGCACCGACGGGGTCATGGACGGCCTTTGGGAAAAAAGTATCCGCGAGGAGCTCCTCAAAGATCGCAGTCTTGCTGAAACAGCCAAGGCTCTCTGCTCCAGAGCCTACGAAAACGATGATCGCGACGACACCACCCTGATAGTCGCCAAAATCTCCCGAATTTAAAGAACTTGGCACGTCAATTGCTGCCCCAAGTCGGAAATTGTAAGTAAGGAATTGCCAGACGCCCGATTTTCATTGAGCCTCCCGCGCACTTCCGAACTGAAAAGCAGTTCTCAAGCAACCAATCAGACCAATGGCTAAATACCGACTCGATTATATCTGGCTGGACGGCTACACGCCCGTCCCAAACCTTCGTACCAAATGCTGCATCAAGGAATTTGATGATTTCCCAACTCTCGAGCAATTGCCCGAGTGGGGATTTGACGGATCCTCCACCCAGCAGGCAGACGGAAGCGACTCCGACTGCATTCTCAAGCCAGTCGCTGTTTATCCCGACGGAACCCGTGAAAATGGGGCGCTCGTGATGTGTGAAGTCATGCTTCCCGACGGCAATCCTCATCCATCCAACGCTCGCGCGGGCATCCTCGACGATGAAAACGCATGGTTCGGGTTTGAGCAGGAATACTTCCTCGAAAAAGATGGCCATATCCTCGGCTTCCCTAAAGGCGGATATCCCGAGCCCCAAGGTGGATACTACTGCGGAGTTGGCTACAAAAACGTGGGCGACATCGGTCGTGCCATCGTCGACGAGCACCTCGACCTCTGCCTCTACGCCGGCATCAACCACGAAGGCATCAACGCTGAAGTGGCTATGGGCCAGTGGGAATTTCAGGTTTTCGGAAAAGGATCCAAGCGCGCCGCCGACCAGATCTGGGTTGCTCGTTTCCTCCTTGAGCGTCTCTGCGAAGAATATGCCGTTGACGTGAACTATCACTGCAAGCCCCTTAAAGGTGACTGGAACGGCTCTGGCATGCACGCCAACTTCTCTACCGAGAAGCTCCGTGAGGAAGGCGGCAAGGAATACTTCGACAAGCTCATGGCTCAGTTTGACAAGAACTGCATGGAACACATCGCCGTTTACGGACCTGATAACGACCAGCGGCTCACCGGCCTTCACGAGACCCAGTCAATCGACAAGTTCTCTTGGGGCATTGCCGACCGTGGAGCATCCATTCGCGTCCCACACTCCTTCGCCAAGAACGACTGGAAGGGTTACCTTGAAGACCGTCGTCCAAACTCCCAGGGAGATCCTTACGCTATCGCTTCTCGCATCCTTAAGACTATCTCGGAAGTCGAGTAAGTCACCTCTGGTTTTTAACTTCTCAAAAGCGGTCTCCGGTTTTCCCGGAGGCCGTTTTTTCTGTTCCCGCGATATGGAAAATCATGCTCTGGCTCCACGTAATGCCTTCCCGATGATCCGATCTTCGCTCTTCTTTCTCTCCATCGGGTCGCTCAATGGAAGAGAGAAGCTCGAAAAAAGCGATGGCAACCTCCGCGGCTGGATCGATGGAAAACTTGCCTTCGAAAAGATGGACGTCCAAATGCGCATAACTAAAAACCGGGATTGAGAAAATCCGGATCAACCGCTATTAAGAAGACAGCGCCTGCGCCACCTCCCGGGATCAACTCTTCATCGACAACCTCGTTATCGCTCGAAAATACATTGGACCGATAGTCACCCAAAAATGATCACCACATGAAATCACTCTCCCTACTCCTCGCTATTCTTCCACTTGCTGCAAAGCCACAACTCTACGAATTCAAGACCCGCGCCAGCGAACTCGATTCAAAGGTCAAAGAATATCCTGAAATCGGATTTCTCATCAAAGACAAGAAAGGCAAAGCCGAGGACACGCAATACGCCAGTGTCGACACCAGCGCCCAATCACGCGGACGGCTCGTCATTTGGCTGATGAGCCCCAACACCAAGCTCTTCCATCAACTCAACAAATATGGACTCCACACCATGCAAGTTGCCTACGCCAACAAGTGGTTTTCCCTTTGCTGCAAAGAACGGCCCGTCGGCCCGCATTGCCGCGGCAATATTCGCCTCGAAGCTGCCACCGGAGAGGACCACACCAACGTCGTCGCCATCGCAAAACCCGACAGCATTAAAGGCCGCGCACTGAGCTTTGTGAAGTATCTCGCCAAGAAGAACCCCGAAGGAGAATGGGGGCAATTCCTCAACTCAAAGAAAGACGATCTCCTCTGGGGAAAAATCATCCTTTCGGGGATTTCACATGGTTCAACCACTTCCGCCCGCTTTGCCAAACACACGAAAGTCGCTCGTGTCGTCGCCTTCTCGGGCCCCCGCGACCAATATCAGGACTGGCAGGCTCTCCCTTCCGCCACGCCAAAAAACCGCTTTTTCGGATTCACCCACATTCAGGATTCCGGCTGGGAGGCCGATCACTACTGCCGATCCTGGGAGCTGCTTGGTATGCACCAATTCGGCCCCATCGTAAATGTTGAACAATCCAAACCACCCTACGGGAATACCCGCCGTCTCATCACTGACTTCGACGTCAAAAACGACGCCAAAGTCGCCCACGGCGCCGTCATCCCCCGCAAAGGCTCCCTCGCCGACAAGGAGGGTAACTACCTCCACGAACCGGTCTGGCGCTACCTCTTCACCCACCCCGTCGACAGCGTCGGTAAACCCGTCCCGATGGATGACTCCTGCATGAAGAAGCAAAAGCAGTAGAATCACCATTGATTTCCCAAAATAAACCTTTGCGCACTGACCGGCATCGTTGAACCTCTCTCCAACAACGCCATGCACGAAGAAGTAAGCCTTACCCGCGAAGTCGACGCCATTCAGATTCCCTCAGGAGACACCATCACACTCCCCGCGGGCACCCCAGTAGTAATCACGCAAACACTTGGCGGCACTTATACAGTGGCCACTTCCGCAGGCCTGGCACGGATCTCCTCCACTGACACTGACGCCCTCGGCGTGGACCCCGAGGAGAAAGCCGCCAAACAGGAGGAAGAAAATCGCCTCAAAGACGCCACTCTCGAAGAGCAGGTCTGGCATCAGATGAAGCAAGTCTTCGACCCGGAAATCCCCGTCGACATCGTGAACCTCGGACTGGTCTACGACTGCAAGCTCACCGAAGTTGAAGAAGGCACCGACGTAGATGTCAAAATGACTCTCACCGCACCCGGTTGTGGCATGGGGCCCGTCATCGCAGCGGACGCCCAAGCACGCATTATGTCACTCAGCGAAATTAACGACGCCCGCGTCGAACTCGTTTGGGACCCAGCCTGGAATCAAGACATGATCTCAGAAGAGGGAAAGATGAAGCTAGGAATGGTCTAGTCTGTCCTCTAATTACTGAAGCCGTTCTTCCGCGAGGAGAATGACATCGAGAGCGTAGCGGTTTTGCGCATTTTGCACTGTTCCTAACAGGTCCCGGGCCTCCGCCGCGATTTGGGAAAAGTCACCGTCCTCGGTTCGACCATAACGGGCAAATCTTGCCAGCGTCAGAGCAACCCTAAAATCATCCGACAGTTCTTCACCCTCACGAACAACTGCATCCAAAGGCAACATGCCGCCTCGGGCGGTTTCCGTGCCTGTGTCTAGTTCGAGGTCGATCCGACCAAGCTTCCCTTCGAACCCGGTGAGCTTGACCTCATAAAAATACGATTGATTGCCGAGCAGAACCCCTCCGTCACCTTTGGGGTTTTCTGGAGTATACGATTCGCCGACCAAACGCACCGACTCGACTCTCTCAGGGTCGAAGTTAATTTGCGCGCTCACATTTTCATGTGGATTATCTCCTCCCTGGAGATTCACAAGCAACAGCGCCTTTTGATGATCCCAGGGGCAAAGCCCTAACTCGCTGGAAACACCCACCGGCCCAACTTGCACCTGCGGTTTGGATTCGGCTTGGAGAATGTTGACCCAATTATCGACCCGAAAGTAATCTGTTCCCGGCAATTTCCCGGATTCGATCAATACTCGCTCGACCAAAGAGGGATCCGCAATCTGAAGCGAGAGCGGAAGCCTCAACGAAAGGTCCTGAACATTCCTTACCACGTCGGTAGAAAATAGAGAAAGCAATGGGAGATCAGCGGCAGCGAGCTCGACTTCCCCGTCACCCTGGCCTTGCCCAGTGACGCCCACTCCGCTCGAGAAGGGAGGATCAACCCCCAATTTCGAGAGGCCCATAAATCCCACCGCGACCACGGCAGCCACTCCAGCTATCGCCATCAGCGACTGACGACGGGCCCGCTTTTTATGGTCACTCACAAGCACGGCTGTATCGGGACGACGCCCAGACTTGAAAATTGCTTTCCGGCGCTTTTCTCCGAGCGTGAACTGATCTGCGCCAAGAGTGCCGGAGAGAAGGGCTGCCATTTCTGACATCGCCTTACTCTCTTCAGCTAGCGCAAGATTGTCCTCCAACGCCATTGCCACCCGGGCGTTGTCGAATTCACACAACTCATCGAGAATGTATGCCGTCATCTTGGGATCTTCCGGAGTGAGCTTCATGGGACTAGAGTGATTGGGGACTTAAATTTTGAATGAGATCTTCGGGGAGGATATTGCGAAGGCGCTTGAGACCGGCGTGGAGTAGGAAACCAACGTTTCCCATACTGAGACCCGTTACCTCACTGATTTCCTGATAGCTGAGCCCCTGCTCGAACTTTAAGAGAATGACCTCCCGCTGGTTTTCAGAAAGTCGCGACAAGGCTTCATGAACCTGCCCCACCCGCTCCTGAATATCAGCCCGCTCCGAAGGATCCCGACGCGTCGCCGGAACTTGATCCAATTCATCCTCTACAAGGCCGACGATACGTTTTTCCTTACGAAGGACATCAAGAGCACGATTTCGGCATACGGTGAAAAGCCAGGTTTTTAGACCATGCTGGATTTTCTCCGCATCCTGCTGATACAAACGCATAAAGGTATCTTGCACAACATCGCGGGCCTTCTCGACATCATGAAAAAAGCCAACGGCGTACCCGATCAAAGGCGACTCATACTCAGCGAGCGCCTCCCGGACAAACTTGTCCTGATCAGTGATCATATCTTCGCAACCGTCCTCCATGATTAAACAAATCTATGAGAGAAACGGACAATGAGCGAATTCTCTTAGAGAAATTCCCCCTTTTTTACTTCTCTTTGCATAAAACTTTTGTCGCCCAATCCCAATAACTACGGTACTTTTGTGAATTTTGGTTGATTTTATTAACAAATCTTAAAAATTAAGTTGACCGTTATATTTATTTTTCCTAATCTCCGGCTGCGTTATGAAAAACCTTACCCTTACTTCAGCTCTCGTCGCGCTTATCTCGCTTCCAGCACTCGGCCAAAGCGCTTCCAGCATCAATTCCTCCATTTCCGCCAAGGAACAGGAAATTTCCCGACTTCAAAAAGAGATTACAGCTCTGCGCAGAAACCAAACAACACCTTCAGCAGCAGTCACCGCGAATGGAAGCCATATTGTCAAAACCGGCGACACTGTGAGCTCGATCGCCCGGCAGCACAAGATGTCCCCCTCCCAAATCATCGCCCTCAACAATCTGAGCGATCCTTCAAAAATCCAAGTCGGACAGTCTCTGGCCGTATCCTCCGGATCTCCGACTCCCGCTCCTGTCGCTAAAGCCACCCCGGTCAAGCTGGCCGAAACGCCCACCTCCTCGGCAAATTCGTCAAAAACTTCCGATTACCTCATACAGCAAGGTGACACTTTCTACTCAATCGCCCGGGACCACAAAATGACGGTAACCAAGCTCCGTGGGCTCAATCCGGACATTAAAACACACCTCATTACTGCAGGCTCCACCCTCAAAGTCTCCGGCGAGCAGGAGACAGCAGCCGTTGCTACCAAGAAGTTGGAAAAGAAGGCTACCGATTTCCAAGCCACCGCGAACACCGACAATTCCGGCCGCGCAATGATTTCGACCAGGAAAAAGGTCAGCACTCCCACACCAACTCCACCTAAAACGGAAACCGTCAATGCCCCTCCCATCAAGGAGAAGACTCCACCCACCCCCCCCACTCCTGAATATTCTATCAAAGAAACAGTGGCTGCTGATACCCCACCGATTCCACCCAAAATCGACGAACCCGCACCTATACAAGCCACCAGTGTTGCCTCGATCATTCTAACAGACGAAATGACGTTCGATGCTTTCGCCAAGAAACACGACGTCAGTACCGATCAGCTCAACTCTCTCAACGGATGGACTCTTCCCAAAGCAACCGTTCTGGCCCGCGGTTCCGAAATCTACATTCCTAAATAATCTCCCCTTTTCCAAGGTAAGGCAGGGCGATACCCGGAGGCTTCCACTTGAAGTCCCCGGGTATCCTCATTTTAGAGAGATGGCAAAAACGAAGACGCCACCCGTCTCGCTTCCAAATCAGCTGCGACGACGATTTCCAAAGCCTGGGAATCCTCATGAGGAACGGAGGACATTGTCTCCTCCACAATCTCCCAAATCCCGGGGAAACTCAGCGCACCATTTCGGAACGCTTCATTGGCCACTTCATTGGCCGCATTCAACACCGCCGGTAAGGACCCACCCCTCTCTCCCGCCTCGCGTGAGAGCCTGAGAGCCGGGAAGGCATCCTCCCGAGGTGCTTCAAATTCCAGCTTGGCCAAACCTGGAAAGTCAAGCGGCTTAAGTTCGTTTGACAAACGCTCGGGCCAGGTCACGGCATACTGGATCGGAAAACACATATCCGTCGTACTCAACTGGGCCAACACACTGCCGTCTCTAAATTCCACCATGGAATGCACGATACTCTGCGGGTGCACCACCACATCGATCTTGGACATGGGAATATCGAAGAGCCAACGGGCCTCGATCATTTCCAATCCTTTGTTAAACAAACTAGCGGAATCAATGGTGATCTTCTGGCCCATCTCCCAAGTGGGATGCTTTAGGGCGTCCTCCAACTTCACCGCGGCCAGTTTTTCAACTGGCCAAGTTCGAAACGGTCCACCCGAGGCCGTCACAATTAAGCGACTCACCTCATCTGAACCACCGCGATGCCCCTCGAGACACTGGAAAATTGCATTGTGTTCGCTATCGACCGGCAAAATTTGCACCCCTTTTTTGCGCGCGGCCTTCATGACTACCTCACCAGCCATCACGAGGATTTCTTTACTAGCAACCGCCAGATCACATCCCTGCTCAATCGCCACGAGCGAAGGTTTCAAACCTCCCACCCCCACAATGGCAACAAGAACGAGATCAGGACTCGTCGTTTCGATCAACTCACACAACCCCTCTTCTCCCACGAACACCGTTCGCTCTCCGCCCTCGAGATCTGGGCGCAATTTCTCATCTCCGACACACAAATGAGATACTCCAAATTCCCTGGCCTGTTTATCCAACTCCTGAGATCGAGTTCCGGCAGCCAAACCAACAACTTCCATTCGGTCCGGGATTTGCCGGGCCACTGTCAGAGCACTTGTTCCAATGGATCCGGTGGACCCTAAAATCACGACCCGTTTCCTCATGGAGCCAAGCCTGTTACGATCAGATAAAAATACATCACCGGTGCAGCGAAACAAAGGCTGTCGATGAGATCAAGGACGCCACCAATTCCGGGCATCCAATTCCCCGAATCCTTTACCTTCAGACTCCGTTTAAGAACCGACTCGGCCAAATCACCCGCAACTGCGGACAAGCCCATCAACAATCCGACAACAAACACATGCAGCGGAGCAATCCACGCCAGAATGTCTCCTGACAATCCCCAAACCGACCAAGCCGCCAGCTGTGCAAATCCCAAGGCCCCGGCAAACCCCTCCCAAGTTTTCGCCGGACTAAGATGAGGGGCCATCTTGTTTTTCCCAATTAATGAACCGGTGATGTATGCCCCCATATCGGTAAACTTTGCCGAGGCAATCATCATCAAAACCAACCATGATCCGGGTCCAACATTTCCACTGTCGGGAAGGAACAATAATCGAAAGACAAAGGAACCAAACAAAATTGGCACATACACATAAGCAAGCAAGGCGTCGCCAACCGCATCGACACTTTCGCGTCCCTCAATACCATTGCGAAACCTCCAACAGAAAGCAGCCAGCACCACAAAGACAAGACCAGCGGCTTCCAAAGTAAATCCTCCCACCTCCTGACACCCGCAGATCAAAAAGACTCCCGTCGCCAATGCCACCGCCAATCCCAAAAGCAGACCCAAGATCCGGCAGGCCGATCCCGGGAACTTCCGAAAAAGACCAAAAAACTCAGCCGCACCTGCGACGGTTAAAAATCCAATCAGCCCAAAAAAGGCCCAAGGCTGCTGGGACACGAACACTCCGGTCACAATGACCCACAAAATAAGCGTGCTTGTGAGCCGGGCTCTAAAGACCTGAGCCTTTGTTGGTTTCTCCGCCTCGTCTGACATCCCGAGTATCCTCTTTACTCCGGCGAGATGCCGCAATGACAATCCCTTGAAAAAAAATAAGCAACTTTTTCCAGGTCCCTCAGTTTCATCCCGTGAATTCAAGGAACCAAGACTTGAACAACCCAAATAACGAAAAACCAATGAAAACTACAATGATAGCAGTAACCGTCGCACTCGCCACCGCAGGCTTCGCTTTCGGTGAGCCGCCCAAGGGCAAGGGAGAGCGTGGAGGAAATCGTCCCGCCCCCGCAGAAATGCTTGAGAAATTCGACACAAACAAGGATGGCAAGCTGGACAAGGATGAACGCAAAGCGGCTTTCGAAGCGCGCAAAGCCGAAATGATCAAGAAGTTCGATAAAGACGGTGACGGGAAACTCAACGAAGATGAGCGCAAGGCAGCCGGACAGGCCCGCAAAGCCGAAATGCTCAAGCGTTTCGACAAAGACGGAGACGGAAAACTCAGCGAAGATGAGCGCAAGGCCTTGCCCAAGCGCGGACCTCGCGGAGAAGGAAAAGGAAAACCTGAGGGAAAAGGCGGCAAGAAGGGTGCCAAAAAGAGCGACAAGTAATCCTCTTTCTTAAATCCTAATCATCTCAAAGAGATCGGGTACCTCACCCGGTCTCTTTTTTATCCCTCTAACAACCGCGCCCGGGTTCGTCGGAATACAACAGCTCGATCCTCGTAGGCAATTCGGCAATCATAAATCGTCGGCTCCCATCATCTTGAAACAAGCTTAGACCAGGGAATTGGCTTATGGCGAAACGCTATTTTAAAAGTCCTCAGCATAGAGAAAATATCGCCAAAAAGGACTCCAAGACTGTTAGATTGGGCCTTTGACATCAACTTAGGTCCCTGACAATCTTGTCCCCGTGCTTGATACTCATCACCACCTCTGGAACTATTCCAAAGAAGAATACGCTTGGATCCCCGAGGGCTCTCCCCTTGCCCAGGATCAATTACTCCCTGAACTGTATTCCGCTACTTTCGAAGCCCAAGTTACTGGAACGATTGCGGTTCAGGCCCGCCAGGTCATCGAGGAATCAGATGACCTTCTCAAATTAGCCGATGCCGGCGACCTCATTCGCGGCATCGTTGGCTGGGTGCCCCTTATCGACGACAGGGTCGACGCAGAACTGGAACGACTTGCTCCTCATTCCAAGTTCGTCGCTGTCCGACATGTTCTTCAGGAGGAAGCAGATGACTACTTTCTCCGAGGTGATTTCCATCGCGGCCTCTCTCTTCTGCCGGGCCACAATCTCAGATACGACCTTCTCCTCTTTCAAAGACAGCTTCCGGTCGGAATCCAACTCGTCGATAAACAACCCGAACTGGGGGTCATCGTCGATCACATCGCCAAGCCAGAGGCCCGAAATGGACGAGTCGAGGACGCTTGGCGGCGTGGAATGAAGGAATTAGCGAAACGAGACAATGTTCTCGGGGTGAAGTTTTCAGGCTTGGTCACCGAATTCAATCAGGATGAAATTATCGACCAAAACACCATTCGGGCCTATTTCGAGGAAACTTTGGAGATTTTTGGTTCTGATCGAGTGATGTTTGGGACCGATTGGCCTGTTTGCCTCCTCAAAATTAACGAATACCGCGAATGGGCGGAAACTGTGCGCAACCTCGCCTCTTCCCTTTCTACCCATGAACAGCTAAAAATCCTTCTGAGGAACGGCGAGGAAGCCTATCAACTCCCCAGCCAAATTGATTAAATTGCTATTCCCGTTCCTTTTTTGATTGCTGGATCGACCAAATTTTAGGATTAGTAACGGTTTCGACACCTTAAACAACTTTCAACCTTGAGCCTCAACCGCACCGAATACAAGTATCTGATCACCTTGGATGACATGGAGGAAATCCAGAAGGATCTCGCCGATAGGCTTGTTGTCGACAGCTTGGCTTCGGAAGACGGGAATTACCCCATTGTCACGGAATACTTTGAAACTCCGGACCGTCAATGTTTCTGGGAGAAAAACCGCGGACTGGCCAGCCGTCGCAAGATCCGTGTTCGTATTTACGGCATGGTGGGCGGCAAGATTCCTCCCACCGGATTCATCGAAATCAAACACAAGCATTTCGGTCTCGGCGCCAAACGCCGCCTTTTCCTTCCTGTTGAAGAAGCAATCGAGTTCGCCAACGGAAACTACGACATTCTCCGCACCGTCAAGCGCGACTGGTCCCGTGGACAGCGCATGATTATTGCCGAGCTCTTTGATCTCATTGAACGCCGAAAATTTGAACCAGCAATCCAACTTCGCTACGATCGACGAGCCCTCATGACTCCGGATGGCCAGCTCCGCATCACTTTCGACACGCAATTAATGTGTCGCACCGAGCTCCTCTCGCTTGAGCCAAATGATAAACGCTTCTCGGATTACATCATTCCACCTGATAAATCGATTTTTGAGGTGAAATCGATCGGCCCAGTCCCGTTTTGGTTCCGGGAGTATGGTGGAGAAAAAGACCTTATGCGACGCAGTTTTAGTAAGTTCTGCACCGCCATGAGGGCCATCGACCCTATCCTCAAGGAGCAACTCAAAAACGCCCCCAAAAACGCTGCGTAATTTCTCTGTTCCAAAGCAGCAAAGTAATCTATTCCCTTCTTCTCCGACACCTCAAATCTACCTAAAATCTATGGATCCTGTAATCGCAAACGCCGTCGATAACTTCTTCAGTAATATGTCACCAAACACCGCTGGTGACCCTCAGCCGCTTGAGGTCATCGGCGCTATGTGCTTGAGCTTTGTTCTTAATATGCTCATCGGAGCCCTCTACAAGCACACATATAAGGGCACCCGCTACTCTCAGGACTACGTTCACACTCTCGTCATCATCGGCACCGTCACCACCATCCTCATCATGGTCGTGAACGGAAACACCGCAGTCGCCTTCGGAATGTTTGCCGCCTTCTCGATGATTCGCTTCCGTCGCAACTTGGGTCAATCCCGGGATTTGGCCTTCGTCTTCTTCGCCATGGCAACCGGGATGGGCGTCGGCGCGCGCGAATACCCCATCGTTCTCGTGACCACCCTCATCGTTAGTTGTGCGATCTTCTTCATTTCCAAGCAAGATGCCTTCGCTCCGCGTCGTGCCTCCCACCAGCTCCGAATTCGCGTCAACAACGACGTCGATTTTTCCGTCGCCTTCGAAGAGATCTTCAAAAAATATACTGACGCCATCGAGATGATCAGTGTCGAGTCCGTCCAGGCAGGGATGATGAGCGAGCTCCGTTACGGTCTCGTCCTCAAAAACGGCGTGCAAGTCTCCGACTTTATGGAGGAAGTCCAAATAGCTTGCGGAAACAACCGCGCAATCCTGACCTCAACCCAGCGCGACCTCGACCGCTAGGAAGGCCCAATCATTTTCCTAAAGCCCCGCTGCTTCAATGCAGTGGGGCTTTTTCTTTGCCCCACAAACTAGGCAAAGAAAAGCCGCGAAGATCATTCGACCATCCACGGTTATCTTGAACTTTCGATCTCACTCAGCCTGCTTTCGAAATCGCGACTGCGATCAATCCAGCAACCACAGTAATCCCCAGAATAACGTTCACCCAGAGTGTCGATTTTTGCAACTTCTGCACTTTGACAATATTCTCGCTCTCAGTCTTCTGAACCTGCTTGAGAAGCTCTTCGTATCGCTTACTGGACTGCTTGAGCTCTGTCTGCATCGTAACCATCGCACCACTGACCTGAGAAAGAATCCCCTTCATGCCATCCATCGTGGTGATCGTTCTCTCCCCAACGTCGTTTAGCGAGGTGATCGACTTATCCATCGAACTCAGTGAGTCAATCATCACTGCGTCCCGCTCTCCAGCTTTCTCCAGACGTCCGGAAACCTGCTTGAGGACTCCACTGACCAACTCTTGGGTGCGATTTAAGGTATCGATATTGTCGCCGGGGATTAATGGGACCAAGTCGGCTGCTTTTACCTCAATGGGACGATTGGTCGATGCTTCCAAGCTATGACAAATCTGATTGACCGAATCGATCAAGGCCTCGTGGCGCTTATGCACCAACTCCTCCTCTGTCAAAGGACGTTTCGCGCCCTCGACAAGTTCACCGGCCTTGCAATCCACCGCAATTTCGGGCGTCTTCCCCCAAAACTTCCACCAAGGACGCTTGGCAGGCTCCTCAACAGTCACTCCGGGTTTGGAAGCAGGAAACTGCTCCTGTTTAACTGGTTCCCTCTTAGTAGCCTCGGATTTAAAAACATCGGTTTTAATAACTTCAGCCGGAACATTTTCAACCACCTTTGGAGATACCACCGGAGCCGATTCATGGGTCACTTTGGACGGCGTCTTCCTAATCTCAGACGAGCCAAGACCGTTTTCATTTTTAGGCACCACTTCCTCGATCTGGGCCGGAAATCTTTCAACCGCTTTCCCATCGATTTTCGCAGGACGTGGTATCTTGTTTTCTCGGACTTGGGATGATTTCAAGGTCTCTTGAGCAGCATGCTTTAGAATCGAAACAGCTTCGGATGTATCCACTTTCTCCTCCTCTTTTACCAACGGTGAAATCGACGAACGCATCGGTTGCGGAGGCTCGGGGGTCTTCTTCGTGGAAGATCCGCCAGCGGGCGGAGCCACCTTCCCTGCGGCGCTCAAGGGACTAGGAGGTGCAGAATCATTCATGACGAGTAAACGATAATAGAATTGTATACTGAATCAACGATCATTTGATTTTTTAACCCCATCCGCTCGGTCGGGGCTTGAATCTCGCCGCACAACGACCAAGACTCACTCCAACATGTGGAAGGGCCGATTTTCTCAAGCAACCGCTGATCTCCTGCAACAGTATGGCGAATCAATCTCATACGATTGGCGTCTTTACCCGCACGACGTCGCCGGATCAATCGCCCATGCCCGAGCCCAAGTGAATGCGGGCATTCTGAGTAAAAGCGAGTTCTCCCAAATTGAAAACGGCCTCCGGGAAATTGAGAAGGAAATCAGCGAAGGAAAATTTGAGTTTTCGACCGAGCTTGAAGACATTCACATGAACATTGAGTCCGCACTCACTGAGCGGATAGGGACCACAGGAGGGAAGCTTCACACTGCACGGTCCCGGAACGACCAGGTTGCAACCGACACCCGCCTTTACTGTCGTTCCGCCATCGACAACCTCCTGAATCTCTTAAGCGATTTTCAAGCCGCCCTCCTCGATCAGGCCGACAAGCACGCTGGTACCATTTTCCCCGGTTACACCCACCTTCAGCGGGGTCAGCCTGTCACCGTCGGCCATCACCTCCTCGCCTATGTGGAAATGCTGGTCCGAGACAAGGAACGCCTCGTTGATACGCGCAAGCGGGTCAACGTCTGTCCGCTCGGATCGGGAGCCCTGGCAGGCTCCACGATTAACCTTGATCGAGAGGCTATTGCCCAAGAGCTGGGATTTGATGGCGTCACGACAAATTCCATGGATGCCATTTCCGACCGGGATTACCTCGCCGAGCTTCTTTTCAACTTCGCACTCTGTGGCGCACACCTTTCCCGGCTTTCCGAAGATCTCATCCTATGGAGTTCGGAGGAATTTGGGTTTGTGACCCTTTCCGATGCCCACACCACCGGATCATCCTTGATGCCGCAGAAGAAAAATCCTGACATTTGCGAGATCACCCGCGGAAAATCCGGACGACTCTATGGCAATCTCGTCTCCATTCTCACGGCCCTTAAAGGACTCCCGCTCACCTACAACCGGGATTTACAGGAGGACAAGGAACCTCTCTTCGACTCAATCGACACACTCACAATCGCCCTCAAGGTGAATACAGAAATGGTCACGGCAATGGAAATCAACACCGAAGCCTGCCAAATTGCCTCATCCGACCCTATGCTTCTTGCAACAGATCTCGCCGACTGGCTCGTCAAACAAGGCGTGCCATTTCGAAGCGCTCATGAATTGGTCGGCAAAGCCGTCGCCGAAGCCGTCGCCACCAGAACACCACTTGATCAACTTGACCTAACAAAATTGGATCCAGCGTTCACCAGTGATGCCTCCTCTGTCTTCTCGCTTACCAAAGCTCTTGCTGCCCGAACCAATCCCGGTGCCCCATCCGTCGCGAACGTACGAGCTCAAATCGCGCGCTGGAGACAATCCTAGCCCATCCGGCGGATCGCTTCACACACCGCCGGGAAAAGCTGCTTCTTGCGAGATACCACACCTGGAGCGGAGAACTCTGTCGTTGCCACCCTATCAAAGGGAAGCTTCATCAATAAATTGTCGTGTCCAACCGCAAGGATCGTACTGTCATGACGACGAATATCCGTCACCATAAGTGCGCACAGATCATATCCCTTATCGTTACGCAATCGCTCCAATTCTTCCACCAATTCATCCTTTCGATTGGAAAGACCTTTGAAACTTGTTTCTTCAACTTGAGAAAGGCTAAGGAAGACTCCCTCTTCATTAAATTCCTTCCGATCAGTGCCCACGATTGCCCTGGCATTCGCGTGAAGCAAAAGAGAACCGGAAGCAAAGAAAGCCTCGGCGAACTCATCCGCATCAACGCCAGCAAGAGCTGAGAGCCACCTTAGCATCTCGCGATCCACCTCCGTGGTCGTTGGAGAAGTCAGATTCAAGGTATCCGACACCAACCCCGCACAAAGGCAAAGCGCCACCGAAGCGTCCGGCTCCAATCCCTTTTCCCGAAAACGACGGGCCACAATCGTTGATGAACTCCCGACCGGCTCATTGATAAAGCGAACCGGATCACGCGTCGTCAAATCCCCCGACAAGCGGTGGTGATCTAGAATTTCGATAATCTTGGCCTCTTCCACGCCTTTAACAGCCTGTGAAAATTCATTGTGATCCACCAGAGAAAGCCGGGTTCGCGGCGGATCAACCAGATCGGACTTTGAAAAGACGCCCATTAACCTCCTTGTTCCCGCCTCGACGACGGGAAATAGGTCCTGATCTGAATTTGACACTTCTTTACTGAAGCGGCTCACCACCCGGTTGGAAGCCAACGCCATGAAATCATCGCTTATAATATTACGCACCTTCCGGGCACAAAGCGCCAACTTAACCGCAGTTGCCGTATCGTGCGGAGTGCATAATATGACAATCCCCTCCTCCTTGGCGCGCGCTGCGAGTTCGGGATCAGGCGAATGACCTCCCGTCACAAGCAAAGCCCTCGCACCATACTCAACCGCTCGTTGATGCACCACCGGACGGTCTCCGCAAATCACCATATATTGGTAAACATTCCCCTCTTCCTTGGCCACTTGCAGACGCCGCTTCACGGTATCCTGACTGGAGGCTCCCACCATCATGATGAGATCTTCTTCCTCATTAATACACTCGGCACCAAACTGGTCGTTGGCTCCGAGAGTCGCAGCAATATTCTCGAGACTAGCCCGGAGAAGCTTCACATCCCGACCATCAGTCGCTGGCGGAAGAAGTAACTGCAACAAATCCAAAAAATGCAACAATCCGCGAATCTCTCCGCCATTGTTCAAAACCGGAACCGCCCTTATTCCGTGATCGACCATTAATCGATAAGCCATCAGGAAAGTATCATCCTGCCTCACCGCCACGACGCTCTTGCGACTAATCGACCCCGCCGTCGGCCGAACGTCATCGACCAAGGGCGGAGCTTCCAACCCCGCTTTTTCCAAAACAATCTTCACTCGCGGAGGAACCACGCCGCAACGTGCCGCCACCACATCAGACTCACCCAGAGCCTTGAGGTATGCCGCATGCCCTATCGCCGCGCAAATCGCATCTGCGTCAGGATTTTGGTGCCCCAGAACGTACCAAGGCGGGGTCATGATCCGATCAATAGCCACGCCAAACTGTGAGTGAGCATCCTAAAATCAACAGGGCCAACGCCAAACCGCTCGAAGAGAGCACTTTCCAGCGACCTTTTGTAGCCGTAGCCCAATTCACTCCATCGCGGAAGAGGTAAGGCATTCCGACATAGAAGAGGCCTTTGATAATCATTACATAGGCTACCAACGGCATAAGCACTCTCA
>JAAEZT010000006.1:57920-172809 GCA_018222765.1 bacterium
CTCTCATCGGTGCCGTCTCAAAATCTGCCGCATAGAGAATCGGAGCCGCCGCCATGAGAAGGCAAAGCCCCAAGCCACGCACAAACAAAAACTCCCTCACATACATGATCATCCCAACACAGAACAAAGGGACTCCCAGCTGGAGATAAGGTTTCAATTTAGTGAACTCGCCAAGATCCATAGATAGGGACCCCATGAATGAAAGTGACCCCTTCACATTCGGCGCGACCAACAACCAGAACCAAACCATCCCGATCGCCATGGCATAAGTGCCAGCCTGGTGATTTCGATGCGCCTTCTTCGCCCAAGCCATTGAAGCGTCGGATTTAAAGAGGCAAAACGCGTATAATGCCGACAAAACAATCCCCAGCACCATTCCGGTCATACTGAGAGATAATTCCTGATAAGGATGGGGTCCGCCATTCATGCGCCGCCAAGCTAGAGCAACTCCAAAGAGGGTAAAGCCCAAAGGTCCGATTCCATCACAAGATTTCCGGTGTCCCATAGAGGGTAAATCCGGTCGAATCCTCAATTTTCACATCCAAAATCTCGCCTGTCATCCGTTCGGCGTCTCCGTCGAAGATGACAATCTTGTTCTGGCTCGTTCGGCCACTTAAACGCTGCTTGTTGGTCTTGCTCGGCCCCTCACACAAAATCGTCTGGGTCGTGCCTATCAATTTCTCATGCTTGTCCCTCGTGATCTCGTCCTGAACCTTCAGCAGGCGTTGATTTCGCTCCTCTTTCACCGACTCGGTCAACTGCCCGTCCATCTCCGCCGCCGGAGTGTCTTTCCGTTTCGAATAGCGAAAGATAAAACTATTATCGAATCCCACATGCTTAACGCAATCAATGGTATCCTGAAAATCTTCCTCGGTCTCAGTGGGAAAACCTACGATAATATCGGTCGTGATTGCGAGATCCGGTCGGGCTGCTTTCATCTTATCACAGATCGTCAGGAATTTCTCATTCTTATACGGGCGACGCATCGCCTTCAAAATCCGATCACTACCACTCTGCATCGGAAAGTGGATGTGAGAGCATAGCTTGGGCAAATAGGTAAACGCCTCCACCAAATCATCACGGTAACCAATTGGATGGGGGCTCGTAAAACGAATCCGATCTAGTCCGCCAATCTCGTGCACTTCTTCCAATAACTGTACGAAGGGTGATTTTCCGTCCACTTTATCAAATTCAGTCCGACCGTAGAGGTTCACGATCTGTCCCAATAGAGTCACTTCACGTACCCCTTCGCCAACAAGCCTCTTCACCTCCTCCGTAATATCCGAAATCGGCCGGCCCCGTTCTTTTCCGCGCGTATCCGGAACGATACAAAAGGAACAACGCATATTGCACCCCTGCATGATGCTCACGAAAGCCGTCGCCCGCCTCGACTCCCGCGGAATATGATCACGAATCGTGTTCTGACTTCCCGCTTCTTCCTCGGTATCAACCACACGCGCAGAGATCACCTTGTCAGCATTAACCTGCACCACTTCGTCCTCAACCCGCTGGGTTACCAACTCTGCGCCCACCTCATCCATCCTCGTCTCAAGTCGACGATTCAAGATACTGTCCACATAGTCAAAAACGCGATGATACTTTTGCGTTCCCACCACCAAATCAAGATGCGGCACGCGTTTAAAAAGCTCCTCCCCACGACTCTGGGCCATGCATCCCATAAAACCGTATACAACGTGCGCCCGCTGATCTCGATACTTCCCCATCATCCCCATCTTACCCAAAGCCTTCTGCTCGGCCTGATCCCGCACACTGCAGGTATTGATCAGGATCGCATCCGCATCATGCTCGGTAGGAGTCAGAGTATAGCCACGCTCGGAAAATGTCTGGGCAACCTGCTCAGAATCACGCTCGTTCATCTGTCATCCGTAAGTCTTGATAAATACCTTAGGCACGCCCCCCCGTAACGCTCCCGCCCCCAAAGCTCAATCCCGAAATCAACACGGTGCTTTCAACACACCCGGTCAGCTCCTGTAATCCACGAATGAATATGATTTCTAGCTTGGTCTCCCAGCGTCCACGGAATACTCCTCATTTACTAAGTTCTTCTCATGCACCCTCTCCTCCGGTCAATAATCATGACAGCCATCGCCCACCTTCCCGCCGGTGCCGCAGTTAATTTAGCTGAGGAAATGATCGTCGAAGGCAGACACCCCGAAAACTTGCTCTGCCAGGTGGTCATCACCGAACCCGGCGGCGCAGAACCGGAGATACCGAAAAAGGGAACAGCCTTGACCAACATCCACGGAGCGTGCAACCGAAACACCCTTGCCTAACTTTCATAAAAGTCGACATCGACATGCTCACTCGCCTCCTCTTTCTTGCCTGCACTCTCACTTCCGCAGCCAAACAACCCAATGTCCTCTTCATCGCCGTCGATGATCTCGCTGCGTCTCTGGGTTGTTACGGAAATCTCGTGGTCAAAACACCACACATCGACCGCCTCGCCGCTCAGGGCGTCCGATTTGACCGGGCCTACAATCAACTCCCGCTCTGCAACCCCAGCCGGGCCTCCATCATGACCGGGCTCCGGCCCGACCAAATCAAAGTCTACGACCTCGACGAGCATTTTCGCACTGCCGTTCCCGATGCCATCACCCTCTCCCAGCATTTTATTCAAAATGGCTATGACGTGTCCCGTGTGGGTAAAATCTACCACTACAACGTCCCCGCCAGCATCGGCACCGATGGCTTCGATGACAAGCCGTCTTGGCAACGTGTCATCAATCCCATCGGCCGCGACAAAACCGACGAACACCTTGTCTTCAATGCCGAACCTCACCGCAAGATCAGCGGTGCCCTCAGCTGGCTCGCCGCCGATGGTACTGACGAAGAACAAACCGACGGAATGATCGCCACTGAAGCGATCAAACTCATGACTGAAAAACGGGACAAACCTTTCTTCGTCGCGGCCGGCTTCTTCCGGCCCCACACGCCCTTCGTCGCGCCCAAGAAATACTTCGACCTCTACCCACTCGACACGATCCGTCTTCCCTACGCACCAAAAGATGATCGCGATGACATTCCCACCGCGGCCTTCGCTCACAATAATCCGGTCCCGCATTACAATCTCGACAAACTGACCTGCCGAAAAGCTCTCCAAGCCTACTATGCTTGTGTCTCATTCATCGATGCTCAAGTCGGGCGCATGCTCGATGCTCTTGAAAAAAATGGACTCGACGAAAACACCATCGTTGTTTTTTGGAGCGACCACGGATACCACCTCGGCGAACACAATGGCATCTGGCAAAAACGCACTCTCTTCGAGCAAGGAGCCCGAACCCCTCTAATCATCCGCTCTCCCGGAGCCGAAGGCAACGGCCTGGCCTCTCCACGCGTTGTCGAATTTGTAGACATCTACCCGACACTTGTCGACCTCGCTAAACTCCCTCCACCCAAGGCCCAAGAACTGGCCGGACAAAGCCTAACTCCCCTCCTAACTGATCCCATCGCCAAATGGGACAGTGCGGCCATTACGCAAATCCTCCGTCCCGCCGACAAACGCCTTAAGACGCCTGTCATGGGCCGCAGCATCAAAACCGAACGATGGCGCTACAGCGAATGGAATGAAGGCAAGGAAGGAGTCGAACTCTACGATCATGCCGCAGACCCAATGGAATTCAACAACCTCGCCATCAATCCCGATGCAGAGGCCAAAGCGATCATCTCAAAACTCCGCAGACAATTCCAAAGCAAGGCCTCGGGAAAGGTCCCAAGCTCTCCTTTCAATCAACCTCGACTCTGATCCCATTTTCTTGCGACGAAATGGATTTCACTATCTAACCACTGCTCTATTTCAGCTCCTCCTCACTTTCCCACCGGGCGGCCATAACTATTGACTTCAATTTTGGCAGCGGCCGAAATCGGACCTCTCATCATTTTCGCAATCACACCTTTAAGTTTTTCACGAGCCACACCGGCCTCTGGTGTCAATTTGGAGAGATCCAGTTGCTCTTCCTTTAGGTCTACACCTGAGATCTCGTACATCCGCCCATCTGAAAAGAGCTTGTAGTCATGATCCAACGCGAAGATGGACCGGGAAAACTTCTCCTTATCCCATCCCGGACGAGGATCGTACCAGAAAAAAGCCCAGTCCCGTACGGGTCCTTTGTCACCGAATAACTGTGGCTCAAAACTCATCCCATCAATCTGCCAATCTGAAGGAACTTGCTTTCCCGCCAAAGCTGCCAGCGTCGGAAGAAAGTCCGACGATTCCACAAGATTAGAATTCAATCCTGATTTGATCCCCTTTGGCCAATTCGCAATCAAGGGAACACGAATCCCGGTTTGCGTAGTACGATTCTTTCCACCTTGCACCTTCTTTCCCTTAAACCGGGAATGGATCCGTTGATCTGTTCCATTGTCTGAATAGAAAAGAATCAAAGTATCATCTCGGAGCCCCAGTTTCTCAACTCCATCCACTAAGCGACCCACGATGGTATCCATGTATTCCACCATATCCGGAAAGTATTTTTCATCAGCTTCCAGTCGGCGGGAAGGATCTTCCCACGCCTCGGAACTCGGCGTTGGATTCATCGGCCAATGAGGCAAAGCCATTGGATAGTAGAGGAACATTTTCTCGTCCCTGTTCTTTCCCATGAACTTCAACAAGAAGTCCACTGAGAGATCCTCGCCATACCGCCCCTTCAACTCCTTGTGCAACTCCCCATCCGACAGGTAGGTCGGATCAGCATAGCGCGACCCCTTGTCCTCGGTATGGAGAGAATGGAATAGTGCATATGAATCAAAGCCCGCATCTTTCGGATGCATCCCCGTGCCCCGACGTTCATCGGCATTTGGAAAATCAGGCGGATCATACGACTGTAATTGCCACTTCCCCGCCATGCAGGTCTTGTAACCAAAGCCCTGCATCATGTGCCCAAAGGTCTTCTCCTTCGGCGGCATGATGCCAAAATACATCCAATTACGATGATTTTCCCGCCCCGTCATAATCTCCAGACGAGTCGGAGTGCACAAGGGCTGGGAATACGCATGGGTAAAACGCAAACCCGTCGAAGCCAACCGGTCGATGTTGGGAGTTTTGTAAGAAGTCCCTCCATAGGAACCAAAACACTCGATCCCAATATCATCGGCCATAATCAGGACGATGTTTTTAGGATTCTTTGCAAACAAAATACCCCCGAAGACAAAAAGGGATAAGGTGGTGAGAAATTTCATGAAAACTAGCGGGAGCGTCCTGCATCAATGATGCTCTGTAGCTTGGCTTTCAACTCAGCGCCAATCTCAGGATTCTCCTTCATGACGTTTTTCTTCTCTGCCGGATCTTTACTCAAATCGAACAACTGGAATTGCGGCACTTTGTAATTCGCAAGTTTCTTTTCCACCACGGTGTTCCGTGACGACTTCTTATCGTGACGGTGTAGCTTCCAATCCCCTTTATCCGAAACCACGCGCATTCCAAAAGTGCCACGAGCGCCATTATCCTGTTGGACCAAATGATCGCGCCCCTTGGCTCCCTTTTCTCCTAAGAGAGCTCCCAGGATATTCTGACTATCGACGCATTGGTCATTGGGAATGGTCTGTCCAGTGAGACTTGCAAAACTGGCCGCCATGTCGATGGTGCAGACCATCTCACTGCTGATTGCGGGCTGAATTCTACCCGTCCAGCGAGTGATGAAAGGCGTGCGGGTCCCTCCTTCATATACACTGTATTTCCCTCCGGTATAGGGACCGGCCGCACGATGCACCCCAAGCTTCTCAAGTGCATCATCTTTGTAGCCGTCGTCCATCACAGGACCGTTGTCGGAACAGAAAATCACGAGGGTATTTTCAGCCAACTTCAGGCGATCAAGAGTCTTCATCACTTCACCCACGCACCAATCCATCTGAATAATGGAATCCCCACGGTAACCCAACTTCGTCTTCCCTTGAAATCTCTCGTGAGGAATTCGCGGCACATGAATATCGTGTCCAGAAAAGAAGAGGAAAAATGGCTTATCCTTATTCTCTTCCATGAAAAGATTCGATTGCTCGACCCACTTGTCGGCAAGGTCTTCATCACGGAACCGGGCGGCGTGCCCTCCAGTGTAAAATCCAATCCGGCTGATCCCATTATGAATCGTCTGATTGTGACCGTGGGACCAATCCATTTTTAGGGTATCGCGATGAGACACTCCCGTGGGATGCTCGCCCTCGGGCTTCTTTCTACCCACCCAAAGAGGATCTTTGGGATCAAGATTGAGCACGTGGTGATCTTTGACATACACCTGCGGAACGCGGTCGTTGGTCGTGGGAAGCAAGAAACAACTATCGAATCCAATCTCTAAAGGTCCCGGCTTCAATTCGCCATTCCAGTCAGGTCCGCCGTCCTTACCATTCTCTCCTTCCGCTCCCAATCCGAGGTGCCATTTCCCAACCACCGCAGTTGCGTATCCACCACGGCGAAGGATCGAAGCAATTGTCTCGACTCCCGGCTTGATAATCGCCGGAGCATTCGGTGGAGCAATCCCAGTACGTTTCCCTCGAAAGGCGTAATTTCCTGTCAGCATCGAGTATCGAGTGGGAGTGCAGGTTGACGCCGAACAGTAGCCACTGGTGAATTTCACTCCCTGAGAGGCCAGCTTGTCGATATGAGGCGTTTTAAGTTCTGTCGCGCCATAACACGAAACGTCTCCATAGCCAAGATCATCGGCCATGATGACGACGATATTGGGTTTGCGTTTTTCTGCGAAGGCGCTGGTTTGCGATAGTAATACCAAGGAGGTTAAGGTGATCAGGTTCTTTTTCATTTTTTGAGTGATTTATATTTTTTCATCCAGGTCTGGGTCTCCATCAACTCGCCAGCTTCGAGGCGCTTCCAGAGCTCCGGTTCGTTCTTCTTGATTCCAGCACGCGCACGCTCAGCGGCAAGCCACTTTTCCGGCTTACGTCTCCCGAGGTCAGCCAAGCCCAGGTCGTGATTCTCCATCTGCCACTGGGCTTCATGAGCGCGCATCGTTCTCAGCACAGGAGCATATTCGGGATTTTTAGCCAAATTATTCAATTCTTCGGGATCCTTCCCCAAATCATACAGCTCCTCAACGGGCTTTTGATCAGCAAAGAAGGTCAATTCCCGCGTACTCAACCTCCCCTCCTGCTTCAATCTCCGCATGACATGCAAGGCCGGACGGTTTATTTCCAAATACGCTTGGTCGGTCGCCCAAGGAACTTCCGGCATATGGTTCCGAATATACTTAAAATCCGCTGTCGTAATGCTACGAGAGCATTCATCGATCTCGTCCCAAATATCCCGCGCCGATCTCACATATTGGCGATACTCAGGTTTCTCGATCCCAATGAGTGGCTTGGAAGTTATGTAGTCAGGGATTTTTGCGCCAGCCAAACTCAACACGGTCGCCGAGATATCCGTCGTACTGACCAACTCTTCGACAACCGTTCCCGCTTTCACCAATCCCGGAGCCCAAATAATCATCGGAATATGAATGCCCGGTTGATGAAGGTATCCCTTACCCCGTAGATTGCAGCGGCCGTTGTCAGCGATAAAAATTACCACAGTATTTTGATCGAGCTCCTCCTCCTTCAGGCTCTCCATCAACATTCCGACTTCGTTATCCATGTATTCCACCTGATCCAGATAGCAGGCCCAATCATAACGAATTTCAGGGGTATCTGCGAAGGACAGCGGGAGCTTGATCTCATCCAAAGACACCGGATGTTTCGATGCTTTCCTAACACCATTCCACCAATCGCCGCGATGAGTTACAACAAGTTGAATTTGGTTAAAGAATGGTTGGTCCGCCGCCGTAAAGCCTCCAATCTTATCAAAGAGCCCAAATCGCTTTTTCCCATCCCAATCCCCAACCGCTTTGTGTTTGAAATTACAGTCTGTCTTCGCCCCTTTCCGCATCACCTTATCATGACCGAGCAAGCAATTGTATCCGGCATTGCGGAGCCACGATGTGATGGGCTTATAGGGAGCTTTTAGAGGAACGCCCCGGTTACTCCGGTGATGGTGAGCATCAATGACAGTTTGATGAACACCCACCATCATCGATGAACGATTTGGCGAGCAAATGGGGCTTGGGCAATAGGCTCTCTCGTAAAGCACGCCCTCCCTTGCCATTCGGTTGAGATTGGGAGTCTTTACACCAGCCGTGCCATAGCACTCCAGATCCGTCCCCATATCCTCGGCCATAATCCAAATAATGTTGGGCTTTCTACTCTCGGCCATTAATCGGGAGAGACAAAAGGCTACTAATAATACGACCCTGCCAACATCTCTAATCCCTTTTCTTTGTTTCACGGTAATGTCTGACCCTGTTTTTAAGAAAACCAGAGCAAGGGATCGACAAAAAAGCTCTCAGGGCAGTAATAACGCGAAAAGACGACTCATCACATGGTCCCAGAATTGGTTTCCAGCACGGCCTTTCTCATCAAGTCATTCCTGAGCGAAGATCCCCGCAAGCCAGAGACCTAGCCTCCTCCATCCATTCACAAAAAAGCCGACGGAGTCATCCCCGTCGGCCTTTTATTAAGTTCACTTCTTACTTCATCAAGGAGCCCATCAGGTCGTTCATACCCGCTACCACACTGGCGGGATTTTTGACCATTCCGGCTGCGAGCAGAGCATTGTCAGCCAATTGATGGGCGACCATCTCAGCCACTGTCGGATTGGAAGAGCGTAGCTCGTTGAGCTTTTCAACCAATTCGTGACCTGGGTTAAACTCAAGACGCGCCTTCAACTCGGGAGCATTTTGGCCCATCGATTCCATCATGGCACGCATTTGGCCACTTGGAGCATCCTTGGGGGTAAGAGCCACGACCGGGTGCGACACCAGACGCTTTCCGACCTCCACACTTTCAACCTTCTCCTTAAGAGTCTCACCCAACCAATCGACGAGTTCTTTGCTTTCATCTTCGTTGAGTTTTGATTCTTCCTCTGGAAGATCGTCCATTTCAATCTCCGCCCGATCAGCACTCACGAGAGCTTTCCCTTTGTATTCACGGAGGGTCTCCATGATGTAATCATCAATTCCATCGGTGAAGAAAATGACTTCGATTCCGCGCTTCTGGAAAGCTTCAAGATACGCCCCGCTCTCCATGGCCGCACGATCCAGACCAACAAGGTAGTAGATCGAATCCTGCTCTTCTTTGGCACGAGTGAGATAGTCTTCGAGTGAAGTTTTCTCCCCAGCTTCCGTCATGCTCGTTTCGAAGCGGAGCAACCCGGCGAGAGACTCATGGTGATCAAAGGAAGTCGCGATTCCTTCTTTGAGGAAACGCCCGAAGACCTCGAAGAATTCTTCGTGTTTCTTTGGGTCTTTTTTCGCCTCGGTGGTTAGATGCTTGATGAAGCGCTTCGTCAAAAGACGGTTGAGTTTCTGAATCAAGGCACTGTCCTGCATCGATTCACGGGAAATGTTCAGCGGAAGATCTTCGCTATCCACTACACCACGAAGGAAACGCAACCACTCGGGAAGAAGGCCCTGAGGCTCGGCATCGATAAGAACCTTGCGGCAATAGAGCGAGACTCCGGACTTCATCTGCCCGAAACCAAATCGCTCGGTATTTTCAGCCGGAGAGTAGAGCAATGCGTTGATATCAATGGGCGCGTCGGCACTAAAATGAAGCGTGTGACGCGGCTCATCAACAGCGTGCGCGCAGTATTGGTAAAACTCCTTGTACTCTTCGTCGCTGATTTCCTTCTTATTCTTCAACCAAATTGCTTCGACAGTATTGACGAGCTCTCCGTTGAGATTAAGCGGAAATGAAACGAAACGTGAGTAGCGTTCGATAATCCCCTTGATCGTCGCTTCCTTGGCAAAATCCGCGCAATCTTCCTTGAGATGAACCACAATCCGACATCCACGCTTTTCGCCTTCGGCATCAGACACGGTGTAACCACTCTGCCCATCACTCTCCCACTTCAAATGTTCCGTTTCCTCATCCCAGGAGTGAGTGAAAACCTCCACCTTGTCGGCAGCCATAAAAGCCGAGTAGAATCCCACTCCGAACTGACCGATCACCGAAGCGTTGGCATCGCCTTTTTCTTTAAGTGCCTCCAAAAACTCCTTTGAGCCGGAACGGGCAATGGTGCCGAGATTATCCGAAAGTTCCTGACGATTCATTCCGATTCCATGATCAGAGAAGGTAATCGTTTTAGCTTCCTCGTCGGTGGTAATATTGATTTCCAATGGAAGATCAGCCTCAAAAACGCTATTCTCGGTCAACTGTTTTAATCTCAGTTTCTCGAGAGAGTCAGAGGCGTTCGAAATCAATTCACGGACAAAGATTTCCTTATCGGTATACAAGGAATGAATAACAATATCGAGAAGCTGCCGGACTTCGGCCTGGAATGATTGGGTTTGCGGTTCGCTCATAACTAGTAAATCAGTGCGCGCGCAAAATAGCGAAGACTCACCCGCTGTCAACTCATGGCCGCACAGCGCTCTAGGCCTGCAATTTTAGGACTCTGTTAAGGTCTTCTATCCACTCCCGGGCGTGATCGTTATCAGTATCCAAGGAAACGACCTTTTCGTAACAGACCTTGGCTTCTTGATATCGTTTCTGGGCCACAAGATAGCCTGCCAGATTCCCGTAGGCTTCATCGAGTACTTCTCCACCGATCGCGATGGCTTCCCGGATAAGATACTCGGCCCGCGCCACTTCACCTTGCTGGAAAGCTGCCTGTGCAGCAAAAACGAGATACTCGCCCTCATTGCTATCGATCTTATTGGCTTCGCGATAATCTTTCTCCGCCTCGGCGTAATTTCCGCGATGAGACTGCAAATCCCCCCGCTGGGAAAGGAATGCCGCACTCAAGTCCTCGGGAATCTCCTCCTCGATTCGCGCGAGAGTCGCCTCGGCATGATTGAGATCTCCGAGATCAACCAGATTTGCAACATACATCAGGGTCGCGGCATAATTTTCATCAGCCTCATCTTTCACTAGGATCTTCTCGTAAAGGTGACGTGCCGTAGCGAGTTGATCCAACTCCTCGGCATCCTCAAGAAGTTCCAATAAATCATTGATGGAAGACATAATGAAACTCTACTCCCACTCGATACTCGCTGGTGGCTTGGTCGAAATATCGTAAAGGACGCGATTAATTCCGCTAACCTCATTCAAAATATCCTGACTGGCCTCGCGAAGGAGCTGCGCAGGCAGATCTACCCACTCCGCGGTCATTGCGTCTTCGCTGATCACCGCACGCAGATTAGTGGCCCATTCGTAGCTCCGCTCATCACCTTTTACACCAACTGTTTTGACGGGGATCAGGCCGGCATAAGCCTGCCATACTCGGTCATACCAGCCATGCTCCTTGAGTTTACCGATGAAAATGGCGTCACAATCGCGAATAATATTGAGACGATGACGATCAACTGCACCCGGACAGCGCACCGCAAGTCCCGGTCCCGGGAAAGGATGCCGATTGAGAATATCTTTTTCAATCCCTAGGGAGGCGCCCAATTCTCGAACCTCGTCTTTGAAGAGTTCCGCCAATGGTTCCAGCACTTTCCCCTGCTCCTGCAATTCGAGAATCTTGGGAACCCGGTTGTGGTGAGTCTTGATCACGGAAGCTTTCGACTTGGCATTGGAGGCACTTTCAATGACATCGGGATACAATGTTCCCTGCGCCAACATCTCGGCATCACCAACCGCATCCCAAAATACCTCGATAAACATGTTGCCAATGATCTTGCGCTTTTCCTCCGGATCGTCCCTGCCAGCCAGGGCATCAAGAAAACGATCAGTGGCATCAACCGTTTCGATATCCACCTTCATTCGTTTGAAATTCGCCTGAACTTCGGCTGCCTCATTTTTTCGAAGGAGACCATTGTCGACAAAGATGGCGCGTGTATTGACTCCGGCCTCTTTGAGCAGAACGGCCAAGACAGTGCTATCAACGCCCCCGCTCACTCCGCAAACGACCTGGCGCTCGCCTACGACCTCACGAATCCCTTCAATCATCTCGCGCTTGAAATCTTCGATATGGAATCGCTGCAGCTTTTCCGCCTGATTAAGGAAATTGTTGAGTATCTTGTTGCCCTCGTGGCTGTGGGTCACTTCGGGATGAAACTGAATTCCGAAAAAGCCACCCGGCCACTTCAAACTGACCGGCGTGCCGTGTTGATTCGATGCAATCACTTCCGCATCGTCGTGAAGATCCTGCACGGTATCAGAATGACTCATCCAGACCTGCGATTCGGCAGACACGTCGGCATACAAATCATCGTGCGTAGTGGGGGCTAGCATTGCAGGACCATACTCTCGCTTGTTACTCGCCTTTACCGAACCACCAAACTTGATGTTGAGCAGCTGCATTCCGTAGCACACCCCAAGAACAGGAACACCGTAGGACTTCAGTTTCTCAAAATCAATATCCGGAGCATCCGGTTCACTAGTACTTTTTGGTCCACCCGAGAGAATAACCGCTCCGGGCGTTCCAATTTCAGAAATATCTTCCGGCGAATACAGTTTGGCAAAGTATCCGAGTTCACGCACCCGTCGCACAATGAGCTGGGTGTATTGCGAACCAAAATCGAGAACCGCGACATGTTGATTTTCTTCCATAATTAGCTGGCAGGCTGGTAGTTGGTGGGCTCCTCGGTGATGGTGACATCATGCGCGTGACTCTCACGAAGTCCGCCTGCAGTGATTCTAACGAACTCGGCCTTCTTCCGAAGCTCGGGGAGATTACGGGCTCCGACGTAGCCCATTCCCGAACGAAGACCGCCCATTAGTTGAAATACGACGTCCGCCAATGGGCCTTTGTAAGGAACGCGTCCCTCGACTCCTTCCGCAACAAGTTTTCCACTGGAATTCTGGCCGTAACGATCTCCCGCTCCTTTGCGCATTGCCCCGATTGAGCCCATGCCACGGTAGGTCTTAAAGCGACGCCCTTGCGAATGCACTGTCTGTCCGGGACTTTCGCGGGTTCCTGCGAGAAGCGACCCCAGCATTACCAGATCAGCTCCGGCAGCGAGAGCTTTCGTAATATCACCTGAGTATCGAATTCCACCATCTGCGATTACTTTGACGCCTAACTCATGGGCGGTATCTGCAACGTTTTGCACTGCGGTAAATTGAGGCATCCCCACTCCGGAAATGACACGGGTCGTACAAATCGAACCGGGCCCAACACCGACCTTCAAACAATTCGCTCCCGCGCTGATAAGATCCTTCGCTCCCTGCGAGGTGACAACATTACCAGCAACGACGGGAATATTCCCCAAGCCGCGGAGAGCAGCAATTACTTCCATCACCCGCGAGGTGTGTCCGGTCGCGGCATCGATGAAAAGCGCGTCAGCCCCGGCGTCGATGAGAGCTTTTGCCCGTTCTAAAAATTCTGGTCCTGGTCCCACGGCGGCACCGCAACGGAGCTGTCCATTGGGATCCTTGGCGGCATTAGTAAAAGTAATTCGCTTTTCAATATCGGCGCCGGTGATCAACCCGCCGAGCGTGCCATCGGCATTAATAAGAGGAAGTTTCTCAATACGATTTTCATAAAGAATGACCCGAGCCTTGTGTTGATCCATCCCAACCGGAGCGGTCACTAACTTCTCAATGGAAGTCATGACATCTTCCACTAAGGCCGTCTCGCTCGGAACATGACGAAGGTCGCGACCGGTCACCATTCCTTCCAGCTTGTCATTTTCATCAACAACCGGAAATCCTGAGAAACCCTCGCGCTCCATGATTTCTCGAACTTGCGCCACCGTAAACTTGCGAGAAACCGTAAGCGGTTGTTGGATCACGGCATTTTCAGATCGTTTCACCTTCGCAACCATGGAGGCCTGCTCATCGATCGGGCAGGCCCGGTGGATCACCGCAATACCGCCCTCACGAGCCAAGGCCATCGCGAGCTCGGTTTCCGAGACTGTATCCATCGCCGCAGAGACCACGGGGATATTGAGAGGAATTCCGTCACACAGGTCGGTTCGAACATCAGATTCCGAAGGAAGCAATTCGCTCAAACCGGGCGTCAACAAAACGTCGTCAAAAGAAAGGGCCAAAGAAGGTTCCGCCATGAGCGATACAAGGGAAATGGAGATCCGAAAGCAAGCGCGATTCCCTCAGATTTGTGAAATTCTGCAATTCTCATTGTGAATAAGCCCAAGAACTGCCCGATCATCGAAAAATCGCTTCTTTTTTGTAACCTTCGCGTCTCCAGACTCCTAACAAGCTTGAATGCTCCACCTAAGGTCGTCATTCTCTCTCCACGGTTCCTTTACCCACAGTTTTAAGATGAACGTCCATTCGCACCTCCTTCGTCGCTTTCTCTCTTCTTTCATTCTCTTTTTTGCCCTGCTCTTTTCAGCGGAGGCTCAGACGCAACCACCTTCCTTCTCTCTGAGTATATCGTCCGAGACGGTTGGCCTCGGAAGTTGCGCTGAGCTCACTTTTGAAATCCAGAACAATAGCGGGATCGCGGCTAATAATCTCGATTTCACACTCAACTTACCCGACGGAGTGGTTCTGACTGATCCCGCCATTGCCACCAGCGATTGCGGCGGAACATTCAGCACGGCCAATGGAGGAAATACAATTTCCCTCACCGGAGGAACCGTGGGCCCCAATGCCACTTGTTCCGCCCGAGTCGGAATCACTCTCACAGCAGTGGGTCCCTTTGACCTCACGACCGGTGTTTTGACCTCAAGTGCCGGAAACAGCGGAAATGCCACGATTCAAGTCGGAGCGCCCGTCAACGGACCTTCCCTTGGGTTTTCGAAATTCTTCACCACCAGCCCAATTCAGCTCGGTGGGCAAACAACGCTCGTATATACTATTCAAAATCAATCCCAAGTCGATGCCTTCGGGATTTCTTTTACCGATGATCTCTCTCCCGGAATCGTGGTGGCAAACCAAGCTAACATTGTCAACAGCTGCTCCACGGCGACACTGACAGCGATTGCAGGCTCCCAACAAATCGCCTTCAATGGCGGCACTCTCGCTGCGGGCCAAAGCTGCACCCTCTCACTCGATGTCGTCGGCGTGACCGCGGGGTCAAATTCCAGCATGTCGAGTGACATCACTTCAAGCTTTCAAAACTCTCAACCCATATCCTCCGGGCGTGCTTGTAGTATTCTCGAAGTGATCCCCCCCGAGGATCTCGCCAACATTTCTTTTTCCAAAAATTTCCTCGAAGACTCGGTTGGTCCCGGCGGAACCGCCACGCTGGAGTTTTCTATCACCAATAACAGCCAGAGTGAGACCTTCTCGCAGATCAACTTCACCGACGATCTCGACGCCATGTTACCCGGAGCAGTCGCGGTGAATCTTCCCTATGATGGAGGATATTTCGTCAATGCGAGCTTCGACGACAACGCCCCCATCATTCTGAGTAATACTTGGGATTACCTTGACGAGCTTCAAAACGAAAACGGCAGAAATGATGACTACCCTGTCGACGGTTCTGGAAACCTTTGGAATGACGCCACCTTTGACACGTCAACGTCTAACATCGGTCCTTGGGAAATCGGAAACGCTCCCTTTCAGGCAGGTGAAATCGACGCCTTTCCTCCCGGAACCCCCGCTATCCTTGATGGCATTGATGCCGCTCCGAATGGAGAGAACCTTGTTACCACTTACCTGTTCCGTCAGAACTTTAATCTCAATGCCACTCAAGCTGACATACCCAACTGGCTGATCGAGCACGTCTTCGACGACGGCGCCATCGTCTACATTAACGGCAAGGAAGTCTACCGATCACCTCAAATGCCTGCCGGACAAGTTACAACAACCACTCTCTCAGGTCTCGGCAACGAATCCAGTCAGGTCATTTCTCCGGTCAACCTCGTAGGATTCCTTGTCGCGGGGGCAAACACTATTGCCGTCGAGGTGCATCAAACCACTATTGATAGCAGTGACGTTGGATTTTCACTGAATCTCATCCCCGCCTCGGACTCTCCAACCGGAGGGTTCAGCTACGCAGACGACACCTTTGAGGGAACCAACGACGCCGGGACCGCAGATGGAATACTTGATCCTGTCGGCGGATTTACCGGCGGCGGTATCAGCGCAACCATGGGGGGTAAAAACTTTTTCACAGGTTTCCTCAACCCCCCAAGTTCCGGCGGGTGGTCACGCACCTTCACTGTTGATGAAGCCGGAGTAATTCCGGTAAGTCTCCGATACCGGCTTATCTTTGACGAAACATTCGAGGGCGATGAATCCGGGCAGGCCCTTTTTGAATTAAATGGTATTCGCTATGGCAATGGCCCCAACAACTCACTTGCACAATTTTCCGGCGGCGTCGGAGTTGATCAGGATTCGGGATGGCAGACCTTCACAACCAACATTTCCCTTGGTGCGGGCGAACACACAATCTTGCTCGGTGGCTACAACAACAAATCAAACTCAGGCTCCGAGGTGATGCAGGTCTTCTTCGATGATGTTCAAATCGGCACTCCACAAACTCCTACTCGAATTTGCGGACCTAATTCAGCCCTTGCTGGCAGCAACGTTTTGTCATTAAGCGGAGGCCAACTCACACCCGGACAGACATGCTCATTTCAAGTAGGAGTAAAAATCCCGGTTGCCACTTCCTTTGGTGAATACTTCAACACAACCAGCCTCATCTCAACAGAAGTCATCGGATCGACTTTGGTAGGATTTCCCGCGACCGACACCTTGCTGATCGCTCCGGTCACTCCGGCTTTCTCAATGAACTTTGGCCCCGGCGCCATCAATGCCGGCGAAGATTCCACCCTAACTTTCACCATCGACAACAGCGGATCTCAGCTCCCTGCGGAAAATATCACTTTGAATCACCAACTCCCGGCCGGATTGATTCTCTCCACTCCAACCGACTCTTCCACAACTTGTCAGGGAGGAACGCTCACTGCAGTTAGCGGAACAAACACTATCTCCTACACCGGGGGAACGGCCCCTCCGGGACAGATCTGCGAAATTACCGTCAATGTCACGAGTATCGAAGGTGGCGAGTTTGTCAGCACAAGCGGCGAACTCACCAGCTCTCTCGGCAATAGCGGAACGGCAAGCGATACCATCGATATCCAACCTCTCGTCGCGATTGCCCTCAGGGTTGAAGGTTCCACCGAGATAGTCATTGCCGGTTCCGGTCCCGAAAACCTCACCTACGTCATCACCGCATTCAATGGCGGGCCATCGACCGCGACAAACATCGTTATTGATCAGAGCGAAACACTTCCCTCTGGAGCTTCAATGGTCAGCGCAACCACGAGCCTTGGCTCGTTCGATCAATCCGATTGGTCAATCCCAACTCTTCTCTCAGGTGAGTCGGCAACTCTTACCATCACCTACAGCGTGGAACGGAACACCGTGCCGGGAAACAATGCAATTGCAGGAACGGTCATCCTCACCTCGGTTGATCAACTTGACTCCAATAACTCCGACAACACCGCAACCGAGTTTACATCCGTTAACAACGTCTTTGATATTACCTTGGACACAACCGGGCCAATCGAGCCCGTCCTGGCCGCCACGGGACCAGGAAATTTGGTCTACACGATCACCGCTAGCAATTCAGGCCCCTCGGATGCAACCAATCTTGGAATTCGAGAAACCCTAGATCTTCCGACCGGGGTCAGTGTGGATTCTATCATTCCCAGCATCGGATCATTCACTCCCCCCAACGCCCCCAACGGTCTTTGGAACCTCGATCTTCCATTCGGAGAAACTGCCACTCTCACCGTGAACCTCACAGTCGGGGCTGATGCTCCGGACGGCGGCTCCATCAGCAGCACTTCAATTCTTGAATCAGCCTTGGGAACCGACAGTAACAATTCAAATGATTCTGCAACAGAAACAACGGCGATCGTTGCCGGTTCCGATTTAGTCATCACCCAAAGTGGCCCGGAAGCCCCGGTCGTGGCTGGCTCGGGAACAGGCAACCTCATCTACACCGTGGAGGTCTTGAACCAAGGCCCACTCACAGCCACTGGAATCGAGCTCACCGAGAGCCTAAGTTTTGGGGACGGAATTACGATTGACTCGGTCACACCTACCGCTGGTTCCTTTTCAGATGATGTTTGGAACCTTGGCGACCTCGCAGTCGGAGTCTCGGAGACTCTTCAGGTCGTCCTGACCGTTGGCCCCTCCGCCGCAACAGCTTCTCCAGGAGTCACCAGTACCGCCTCTGTGAGCGCTGCCGATCAACGGGAAATCAACCCCGGCGATGAATCAGCGACCACCACCGCAGACATCATCCGGGAGGTCGATCTCGCCATTTCGGCGACGAACTCCCGCGACCCCGTTCTGGCCGGGTTCAATCTTCCTCAAAACCTCTTCCACACCATCACTGTCGTGAACAATGGCCCGAGTGACGCCTCGGCCGTGACAATCAATATAGGCGAAATCTTACCTGACGGAGCCACTGTCGACTCTATTAGTCCTGGAACCAATACTTCTTTTGCAGACTCACTCTGGACAGTTGGTGATCTAGACGTTGGAGCTTCATCCACGATCATCTACTACTTTAATGTCTCGGAAACCGTCGCAGGCGGCGTCGATCTCATTGAAAATGAAGCCAACGTTTCGGGAGCGAGCGAAACTCTCCTCAACGTTGCCGATGACACAGCTATCATCTCGACTGATGTCGTCAGTCCATCCACCACAAGACTTCTTCGGGGTGCCGTTGCACTGGATTTCCAAACAGGGCTCTTCAAGCAAGTCATCACCATCACCAACGACAATCCCGGCACTCTTCCCTCGTTCCGCATTCTTGTCAACGAACTGCCGGATGGCGTCACAGTGCATAATGCCCAAGGTGCTACCATCGATGGCACTTCCTACCTGCTCTACAAACAAGCCCTTGCCAGTGGTGAGAGCATCGATTTGGTCGTAGAGTATTATCAGGCCGACGCCTCGGGAGGAATCGAACCTACTTTTAAGATCGAATTGCTCGACCCCGAAGACGAACAAGTGGCCGGAGAGGGCGTGAATGTTGACCCTCCGAAAATCCTTCCAAATGGAGACCTTCTGATCGAGTTCGATTCCCAGATCGGCCAAGTTTTCACCGTCCAATACAGTAATGACGGTCAAACTTGGGCCAACGTCGTGCCCGACGTTGTGGCTGGAGGAACCCGATTACAATGGATCGACAACGGTCCGCCCAAGACATCGAGCCATCCCCGAGAGGAGAAGCGCCGCCTCTACCGCGTGATTCAAAAAGATGCCGATCAATAATTCCATCTCCCAAATTCTCATGAACTTCAGATTCAGATCCACCTATTTCGCCCTCAGCATTCTCCCTGCCACCGCTGGCGAAGACGCTATCAACTCTGCCAAGGGAGGACTCCCCCTTCCTCCTGCCACAGACTATTCTTCGAAAGGCGTCATCGACCTCCCCAAGTTGACTTCCCAACCAAAATCTCCGTGGAATTTTGGCTTCGGGATCTCGGGGCGGCAAATCGGAAAAATCCGCTTTGATACCGCCCCAACCAGGCTCTCTGTTCCGAATGCCTTTGGAGCGAGTTCATTCACAATCCCTTCTAGTATCGGGTCGGAAACGGGTCTCTTCAACCGGGAATACGACAACGGCTTTGTGAACCCCGGACCCCGAACTGCGGCAACCGGTAGAACGACCGACTATGGATACGCCACTCCTGACCAGATTCAGATCAATCGATTGGAGTTTTATGCCGACGGAGGGGAACGCCGCGTTGTCACGACATCGAACTCTCTCTCACCTAGTGATTGGAGTACCGAAGATGATTGGGAGATCTCGCCATCCCTAACTCTGAACCGTCTCACCGATTTGGGAAATGGTTGGAGCGTCGGCCCCTCCCTCCATCTGAGCTTCACCAACTTCGACGGACAACAAGGAGGATTAAATAGCCTCAACGCAATCGAGACCCGAAGCATCTTCGACGTCAGAACCATCGATCAATTCGATTCCACTGGACTGGTCCTTCCCAATGCCCCCTACGTCGGTTCTCCCGGCGCCGTCGCACCGCTCCTGCCCGCCGAACCAATTGCCGGCGCAAGATCCTACGAAGATTCCCTCCAAATGGCTCCCGACAATGCCGTATTCTCTGACTCCATTTATGAAAACCTCGACGTCAATCTATTCGGTTTCTCGATCGGCGCGGAGGCCATTTATCAGTCGGAGAGCAATTTAATCACCGGCATCGGAGCGGGATTTGTTCTGAACTTTGCGGACTGGGATGCAAATCGCAGTGACCAACTTATTCAGGTCACTAACGGTGGACCTCCGGTTGAAGTTGGATCATCCAACTCCGAGAACTCCGGAACGGACGTCCTCTATGGATTCTATCTTCAGGGCACAATCGGTTACCAAATCAATGAATCATGGTCGATGCAAGGAAATGTCCGCTACGACTGGAGCGAGTCCTTGAGGGACTCAGTCGGCGAGAGTGACTTCGACGTCGACCTCTCCGGATTTAGCCTCGGAATGGGCGCAACCTACTCTTTCTAAGTTAAAACCGCTCAAGAATCGGAGCCAACCTCCGCGCGGTTTTCTCGGGCCAATGGTCTTTGGGAGTAAATAATGCTGCGTCCAGCGATGAATGCTCCGGCCAATTTGCTTCCAGGGGAATCATGGAGATCGCCCGCTTGATAATCCGACCGCTCATTTCCGCGTTCGCCGCCAGGTGCTCCACCACAGAGCTCGCATCAACAACTTCACCTTCCTCTCTCCAACAATCGTAGTCGGTCACCATTCCCAACGAGGCAATGGCCATCTCCGCCTCCCGTGCGAGCTTGGCTTCAGGGAGATTGGTCATTCCGATAATGTCATAGCCAAAATGGCGATAATAGTAGGACTCTGCCCGTGTTGAAAAAGCCGGGCCATCCATGCAGACATAAGTCCCGCCATTTTGAATCTGCGCTCCCTCTTGCTCTCCTGCGCGTTGAAGAATCTCGCGCAAGTCATTGCTGGTAGGATTGGCAAAGCTGACATGAGCCACGATCCCTTCTCCAAAAAAGGTATTATTCGCGCGCTGGCTGGTGCGGTCAAAATACTGGTCCGGAATAACAATCGAACGAGGTGGATATTCTTCCTTCAAACTCCCCACCGCAGTCGCGCAAATCACCCAGCGGACGCCCAGCGAACGCAAGGCCCAAAAATTAGCGCGGTGATTCACCTCAGTCGGCAGAATGGAATGCCCTTTACCATGCCGAGATAAAAACCAAACCTGTCTTCCCTGGTATTGCCCACCGATCAAGGAATCAGAGGGATCACCAAAAGGCGTCGTTACATTTCGTTCCTCAACATTCTCAAGACCTTCAAATCCTGAAACGCCACTTCCGCCGATAATACCAATTGCCGGATTCATACTGCTTTATTTTTATGAGCGATTCGATCGATGATAACGATCAAGCCGATTCCAATCGCAACCGCACCGATCTCCAACCAGGTTTCTCCCCGCGCAAAATCCGGAAGAGACCAATCCTTGAATCCGATAATCTTCTCCTTCGCCTCTCCGTGCCGATCAGTGATCAAGGTGGTCATCGTGGTTTTCCAGGGCCAAATGATGACTAACGACCCCGTCACAAATCCCGTGATCGCGCTGACAGCGTTATCATGATGGGTCCGAAAGAGCCAACTGAGGAGTCTCGAAAGTACCAGAAGCCCCACCACCGCGCCAATTCCAACCGGAATTAAAATCGGAAGCGCCGTCTTTAAATCACCACCAAAAAGCGCGCTGAGAGAATCGAGCATGATGAGCTCATAATTCCCCATCAGAAGCAGAACGAAGGAACCGCTCAAACCCGGAATAATCATGCTGCACATCGCAACCACACCGCAGAGCCCAAGGTAGATTGGATTGTTACTCTCCGAGCCAGGAGTGAGAAAAGCAATCGACACCGCAATTCCGAGCCCTACCAAAAAAACCAAGAACACCGAAGCATCCCACTTTCGAATCATTTTGCCAACCGAAGGAATGGATGCCAAAATCAGACCGAAAAATAAAGAGAACACGAGAACCGGATGATGCTCAAAACCCCACTTTAGGAGTTTTGCCAGCGTCGCAAATGCAAGGACCACGCCAATCCCCATCGAAAGAAGAAATCGCCCGTCGACTTTAGCCCAAAGGTCTTTGATTTGAAACTTTGACCCCAGCTTAACAGCCTCAACGTCGAAGGATTTCAGAGCCTCAATGAGACGTTCATAGATCCCCGTGATAAAAGCGATCGTACCACCGGAAACCCCGGGAACAACATTGGCTGCTCCCATGGCAAAGCCCTTCAAGGCGGTGGCCAGATCCTCTTTGCGCATTTCTAAATAGTGTCAATGATGGCATTAAATGCCGTGCTCGGTCGCATTACCGCAGTCAACTTTTCATCATTCGGCGCGTAATACCCCTCGAGTTCCACAGCATTCCCTTGCCCGCTATTCAGTTCCTCGACAATCAAGGTTTCAAACTCGGCGAGCTTAATCGCAATAGGTCCAAATTCAGCCTTGAGTTCAACATCGTCATCTTGCGCCGCGAGTTCCTTGGCCCAGAAAAGTGCCAAGTAGTAGTGACTTCCCCGGTTATCGAGCTGGCCCGACTTCCGCTGGGGTGACTTATTATTCAGGAGAACTTCCGTGGTGGCATCATCGAGAGTCTTCCCGAGCACCTTGGCCTTATCCGTTCCCACGTGATCCAAAGAGACCGCGAGAGCAAGAAACTCTCCCAAAGAATCCCACCGAAGATGGTTTTCAGCAACAAGCTGTTGCACGTGTTTTGGAGCAGATCCTCCGGCACCGGTCTCGAAAAGACCGCCGCCATTCATGAGCGGAACAATGGAGAGCATCTTGGCACTCGTCCCCACCTCAAGGATTGGGAAAAGATCGGTGAGATAATCGCGGAGTACATTACCGGTTACGGAGATTGTTTCCTCTCCGTCTTTTAAACGCTGCAGGCTCACCTTAGCAGCTTCGACAGGATTCAGAATTCGGAGATCCAATCCTTCAGTGTTGTGATCGCCGAGATACTCGCCCACTTTCGCGATGAGCTCAGCGTCGTGCGCACGTTCTTCATTGAGCCAGAAAATAGCCGGAGACCCGGTCGCACGCGCGCGGTTCACGGCAAGCTTAACCCAGTCTTGAATTGGAGCATCCTTAGTTTGGCAGGCACGCCAAATATCGCCCTCTTCAACCGAATGCTCGATAAGGGTTTCTCCGGCTGCGTTAATGACACGAACAGTCCCGGCGGAGGCAATCTCGAAAGTCTTATCATGTGAGCCGTATTCCTCGGCTTTCTGCGCCATGAGGCCAACGTTAGGAACAGTGCCCATGGTAGTTGGATCGAATGCGCCGTGTTCCTTACAGAAATCGATCGTCGCCTGATAAACGCCGGCATAAGAACTATCGGGGATCACCGCGATGGTGTCTTGCACGGCCCCATCCTTGTCCCACATCTGACCGGAATTCCGAATCATCGCTGGAATCGAGGCATCAATAATGATGTCACTCGGCACGTGCAGGTTGGTAATTCCTTTGTCGGAATCCACCATAGCCAGATCAGGGCCAGTTTCGTAAGCCTCCACAATGTCTGCTTCGATGGCAGCTTTTTGATCGACCGGAAGTGAATCGATCTTGTCGACGAGATCACCAAAACCATTCTTAAAATCAACATTGAGACCGGCGAGGACTTCACTGTGTTTTTCGAGGAGGTCTGCGAAATACACTTCGACCGCGTGACCGAAGATAATCGGGTCGGAAATCTTCATCATGGTCGCCTTCATGTGGAGTGAGAGCAGAACCCCTTCGTTCTTAGCTGCGGCAACCTGCTCACTGAGAAATGACACGAGGGCAGCCTTGCTCATTGCGGTGGCGTCAAAAATTTCACCAGCAAGAAGATCAATCCCCTCCTTAAGGACGGTGACCGTTCCGTCAGTGGCGACGTGTTCAATCCTTACTGAAGTGGCCTCGTCGATGGTGACGGACTTTTCATTCGAAAAGAAATCTCCTCCCGACATGGTTGCGACGCGGGTTTTGGAATCAGAAGTCCACGCTCCCATCGAGTGAGGGTTGGCCTTGGCAAATTCCTTCACGGCCTTGGGGGCCCGGCGATCAGAGTTTCCTTCACGAAGAACGGGATTCACCGCACTTCCTTTCACCCGATCATAACGAGCTTTGTTGTCCGACTCTTCATCATTGGACGGACTCTCAGGGTAGTCAGGCAGCGCATAGCCCTGGGCCTGGAGTTCGGAAATCGCCGCCACCAGCTGTGGGACCGAAGCACTGATATTGGGTAGCTTGATGATATTCGCCTCGGGGGTCTTGGCCAGCGCACCCAACTCGGCGAGCGCATCGGAAACAACCTGGTCAGCGGGCAGCTTATCTGCGAAAACCGCCAAAATCCGTCCGGCAAGCGAGATATCACGGGTCTCCACCTCAATCCCCGAAGATTTGGTAAAGGCCTTGATGATCGGCAAAAGTGATTGAGTGGCCAAAAATGGCGCTTCGTCGGTCTTGGTATAGATGATCGTGGGCTTTTCAGACATAGCGGCGAAGTCCGTTTACGCCAAAGCCCCCAAACCGTCAATGAATTGCAGAAAGACCCAATTTTCTCCCACTTTCCTGTCGAACACCCTCTCCAAGACCCCATTTGGAGCCTCCAAGGCGGGATAGACAGAAAGCGAAGCTACTTTCACATGCCAATTACCAAATTCCCTGAACGGTTTTTCTGGGGACTCATCGGGCATCCCAGACAGGCACCCTCTCCGGGAAAAAAGACGCACCTCAAACAACTCCACTTTTCCGATCCGCCTTACAAAAAGGAGTCAGCAAATGGGCAGACTGATCAAAATGACCGATTCGCTCCAAACAATAGGTCGAGGACCTCTCCTCATTCGTAAGATTCGCCTTCCCAAGTAAAAAATGCTCTGAACCGGAACTCCACCCCGACTGAGAGACAATCCCAGATCTCTGGTTCGCCGACTATGACAATTAACAATTGGCGCTCTGGCGGAATCAGAGTAAATCAGCCCCATGAGCGATGCTTCCCAGCCGGTAAAACCCAAACGTAAGCGAGTCAATGTCCGTCGACCTGATGTCATGACCTTGGTCCAAGCCGAAGTAGAGCGACATTACCACTCGCCCATCGTGGAAAAAGTGCGTGATCGGGGAGGTTCGATGCAAATCGGCAACACCACGGTGCGACTCGCGGAGCAGTTTGGCTTCTGCTACGGCGTAGAGCGCGCCATCGATCTGGCCTACGCCGCGCGGCGGGTTTTTCCGGATCAGCGTATTTTTCTCATTGGAGAAATCATTCACAATCCCGAGGTGAATCGTCAGTTGATCGAGATGGACATCGTCTCCCTTCCTTGGGAGGAAATCACTGATGACTACGACAAACTCACCGAAGATGATGTTGTCATCGTTCCCGCTTTCGGCGCCCCAACATCCTTCACCGAGAAGATCGAAGCACAAGGCTGCAATATCATCGATACGACCTGCGGCGACGTCATGAAAGTTTGGCGACGCGTTCGCACTTACGCCAAATCTGGTGTCACCTCACTCATTCACGGGAAACGTGATCACGAGGAAACTCTCGCCACCGCCTCCCGTGCCGTCGGCGACGATGGCAATGGCCACTACCTCGTCGTTCTCACTCTCAAAGAGACTGACTACATCTGCGATTACATCCGTAACGGTGGCGATCGACAGGAATTCTTGAACAATTTCACCAAAGCACACTCAGAAGGCTTCGACCCCGACATTCATCTCAAGGAAATTGGCGTCGCCAACCAAACAACCATGTTGAAGAGCGAGACCGAGGAAATTCAAAATCGCGTCAAGAAAGCCATCAGCGACCGCGATGGATCACCTGATAACTTCCAGGTTTTTGATACAATCTGTGGGGCAACCCAGGAGCGACAAGACGCCCTCTTCGACATGCTCACCAAGCCCATGGATCTCCTTCTTGTTGTCGGCGGATATAACTCGTCGAACACAACACACCTCGTCGAGATCGGGCAGGAAAACCTTCCCACCTATTTCATTCGCGAAGCATCTTGTTTGGAATCTCTCGAAACAGTCGTTCATTTCGACCTCGAAGAAAAAGCTGAGGTTGAATCAGACAATGTTCTCGCCGGATTTGACGACCAAGCCGCCACTATCGGCATAACCGCCGGGGCCTCATGCCCCGCCAACTTGATCGAAGAAACCATCGTAAGAGTTCTCTCGCTTCGCGGCATCGACCGGGAAGCCATCGAGCAGGCCTAACCTTTGATCAACTCAATTCTTTTCCGAATCTGTTCTGCGGCGTCCTTGCGGTCCAGCCCCAGAAGGGCATTGCGATACCCCTCCAGCACACCCACATGATTGGGCCTGAAATCGAGCCCCTCCCGATAAGCTAACGCGGCCTTTCCGGGTTCGCCCAAGACCAGATAAAACGCACCTAGGCGGGCCTGCATGGGATAATCAATCGCGGCAGGTAGCAAGTTGGTCGGACTCCCCTGTCGTTCAATCGCTCCTTTGATATAATTAATCGCCCCGAGCCGAGCCGCACCCTCGTCCTGCATCGCCAACATTCCCCGCAACTCGGAAACCGCGACCCCCAGAGTATCTCTCGCCCTGACCCAGTCGGAATAAGAACTCGTCTTCGCCACTGCCTCCTTCATGCCCTCCAAACTCTTGGCGTGTTGAATAAGGAGTCCGAATAAGCCTTCGGCAACTTTGAAATCTTTTGCCGCAAGCGCTTTTCGCACTCCGAAGTAGAAAGCCAAATTATCTCGATAAACTGCCGCGAAAGATTTGTCCTCGTGCCATTCTCCATCGGATAAGGCCTCCAATTGCTTTTGCGCGGCACTCCACTCCTTCGTGGAGGAACGTCCCATCGCCAACCTTGCTCCAATCGTCCGGCCTTCCCACATCAAGAGACTCGCTCCCCTTGAAAAAATCCGCTCGGAATCGACTTTCAAGGAAGCCAATTCCTCAGTAATGGGAAGTGATTTCTCGTAGTGTCCCAGCACAGTATGGAGATTAGCCTGATAAATTTTCGCCCGAATCCATCCATCACAATCGTATCTCGAAACACCTTCGGCTTTCATGTAGTTCTCGTAAAAATCAATCGCCTTTTGGCATGCCGCGAGGGCCAAAGCCGCATTGCCGCACTTCGCTTCCACATGCGTGAGCACCAAATGGAATATCGGTGACTCCGGCTGCTTCTCGACCAACTTCCGGGCATAGGGCAGCACATCTGCTCGCAGTTTCTCGCCTTTTAACGGCGACTCCGATTGACTCGTCACCCAAAAGGAAATCACGGAAAGATTGTTCGGATTTTCTTCCACCATCTTTTTTAAGCTCTCCGACGCCTTCTGCTGTCCAATGCGGGGCTCTCCATTACCATCAAAACCATCTCTCGTGAGAAAATTACCCAGCAGACGGGATTGAACGTCGTTGGGAAATTTCCTTGCGATCTCTTGGAATGCTTCCCCCGATGAGCGTACACCGTCGGTAATCAATTGGGCCGCGGCATACGCATACCCTTGTTCAAGCGGCACTCCTTTTTTAGCCTCAAGCAGAGTGACCATCCGCTCGATCGCGGCCTTGCGTTGACGATAAAATTCATGGTTTCGTCCAGCCAGACTCATCGTGATTCCCCAATAGGCCATGAGGCAACCAGGGTCGGCTTGTGCCGCTGCACAGAAATGACGGTAGGCTTCAAAATCCCAAGGGGCATTGAGATAGGCCATTCCGAGCTGAACATGTTTGGAGGCCTTGGCTGATGTCGTCGAAACCGCAAAGGCTGTATCGGACAATCCCCCGACCAATTTTGGCGGAGCCAATTTCGCCACCACCGGATGCACCACCGATTTCACCTCAAAATCCTCCTGTGCACCTGCAAGACAGATGATTCCCAATAGGATCGAGCATACTCGCTTCAGCATCATGGCTTCTTTCTCGTAGAAAACCTCGTTGCTGGCAATGCCTTTCCCTCGACAGCGACGGTCCTTTGAGGCAAATCTTCGCCATGACGATTGGATTGATTGGATGCGGCAAGATGGGAACAGCACTCACCCTGGGAGCGATTCGTACCGGAGTGCTCTCTGAATCACAAATCCGTGTCTATGATCCGGTCGCGGCCGCCATCGAGAGTATTCAAAAAGAAGCGAACCTCGCCGCAGCATCCTCGCTCGAGGAACTCATTTCCTCCTGCGACACCTTTCTCCTCTGTGTGAAACCGTTCGATGTCTGCTCTGTTCTCGAAAAGATCGCCGCAGCCAGCAAGGGTCCAGAAAATGCCCTAGTCCTCTCCATCGCCGCCGGAATCACCCTTTCCAGCATGGAATCCTCGGTCGAGGGAAAAGCCCGCATCATTCGCATCATGCCCAATACTCCGGCCATGATCGGCAAGGGCGCTGCTGCTTATTCGTTGGGCGCCTCGGCAAAATCCGAAGATGGAGACTTCACCGAAAAACTCCTCTCATCAGTCGGTATAGCCTGCGAGGTCAAGGAATCCCTCCTCGATGCTGTTACCGGCACCTCAGGCAGCGGCCCCGCCTACGTCTACACCTTTATCGAGGCACTTGCCGATGGCGCTCTTCTCGAAGGAATCCCACGTGCCCAGGCATTTCAACTTGCCGCCCAAACCGTTCTCGGAGCCGCCGCCATGGTGACAGAGACCGGCCTCCATCCAGCCGAGCTCCGCGACCGTGTTACCTCTCCCGGAGGAACCACCATCGCCGGCCTACGCGCTTTAGAGGACGGAGCATTCCGGGCCACCGTTATTGACGCGGTTCATACCGCCACCGAAAAGGCGAAGGAACTCGGTCAGCAATAATCCCCTCCACATTCTCTTTTTTCTTTCCCTGTTCAAACGTCCAGTTCAGCTTCCCTTCCGACCGACATGAAAATTATCGCTATTGCCAACCAGAAAGGAGGAGTTGGAAAAACAACCACCGCGATTAACTTTTCCGCCGGTCTCGCTGCAAAGGGCAAAAAAGTCCTCCTCCTAGATCTCGATCCACAGGCAAATGCCACCAGCGGACTGGGAGTGGAGTCCAGCCCGGAGGCCTGCATGTATTACCCGCTTCTCGGTCAAACCATGATTGAAGACAATATCGTCCAGACCCGCCTCGAAAACCTCTTCATCGTCCCGGGCGACATGGATTTGGCCGGCGTGGAGATCGAATTGGCCCAAATGGACGACTATCTCAGTCGTTTGCGCAAAATCCTAATGAATATGGCAAAAATTAGGAATTTCGACTACGTCATCCTCGACACTCCGCCCTCACTAGGCGTCCTCATGACCTCCGCACTCGCGGCAGCCGACGAAATCATCATTCCCCTTCAATGTGAGTGGTTTGGGCTCGAAGGCCTCTCAAAAATCGTCCACGTCATCGAGCTGATTCGTGACTCCGGGTCAAATGTCCAACTGGAGGGCATTCTCATGACCATGTTTGACGGTCGAACCAATCTCTCCCGCGATGTCGTCGCCGAAGTGGAGAAATATTTCCCGGAACAGCTCTACCGCGCCATCATTCCTCGGACAATCCGCCTCGGTGAGGCTCCCAGCCACGGGAAAACGATCTTCGAACACGACGCCAGAGGAGGCGGCGCAAAGGCCTACGAGCGCTTTACGGACGAATTTCTGGCCCGGAAAGCGATCGAGCCCATTGGATTATAGCAGTCCCGCCGTGGAACATCGATCATTCAGGCGAGGAACACAGGATGCGGCTTGACCATCCAAGGCCCTCTCTCCATCTTAAGGTCTCCCGAAGGTAAAGTTCCTTAACTTTTCCCAAGTATCGGGGTAACCTTTATTTAATTTTTTCCCTTTTAATCAATGTTTGCACGACTTTTTGGACTGCTGTCGAACGATATCGGAATCGACCTCGGCACAGCGAATACCCTAGTCTACCTCAAGGACCAGGGCATCGTCCTCAGGGAACCGTCGGTGGTGGCTGTGAAAGCCGGAACCAACGAAGTTCTCGCTGTCGGTGACGACGCCAAGCGCATGCTCGGCCGAACTCCCGGCAATATTGTGGCGATCCGCCCGCTCAAAGACGGAGTGATTGCCGATTTCGAAGTCACCGAAGCGATGCTTCGACACTTCATTAAAAAAGTGAGCGGCAAACGCCGCGCCCACCCCCGGGTGGTCATCGCCATACCCTCGGGCATTACCGAAGTGGAACGCCGCGCGGTAAAAGAATCCGCCGAGCAGGCAGGAGCCCGCGAAGTCTACCTCATTGAGGAACCGATGGCCGCCGCAATCGGCGTCGGGCTGCCCGTTCAAGACCCTTCGGGTAATATGATTGTCGATATCGGTGGAGGCACTACAGAAGTCGCACTGATCTCACTATCCGGTATCGTTTACGCCCGCAGTGTCCGCACCGCTGGTGACGAACTAGACGAATCCATCATTTCCTACATGAAGCGGGCCTACAACCTCATGATTGGCGAGCGCACCGCCGAGGACATCAAAATCCGCATCGGTTCCGCTGCCCCGCTTCCCAAGGAAAGCACCATGGAAGTGAAAGGTCGTGACCTTGTTTCCGGACTCCCAAAAACAATCAAAATTTCTTCCGATGAAGTTCGCGGCGCCATGGCTGATCCGCTGACCAATATCGTCGATGCCGTCCGCACCACCCTCGAACGTTGCCCGCCGGAACTGGCTGCCGACCTCGTTGACCGGGGAATCATTCTCGCCGGCGGTGGAGCTCTCCTGCGAGGACTCGACAAACGCCTTCGCGAAGAAACCGGACTCCCCGTTCACGTCGCCGAGGACCCCCTCAGTGCCGTTGGTGAAGGAACCGGAATGGTCCTCAGTGAAATTACTTTCTTACGACAAGTGACAAATTCCGACCGCTAATCCCGGTCAAATGATTCGGTCATGAGGCCCTTCAATTTCTTCGCTCTTCTGCTCTTCACAGCAGGACTCGTGTGGGTATTTACCCTCAGCGAAGATGCAGTACGTCAGGTTCAAAAAGCCTACTACTCCGCCATCAGCCCCATGATTTCCAAGGGAGCAAAAGCCGAAAAGTTTGCCCATGATTTCATTCAGGAGGTAGAGCACTCCTCCGACCTTAAAAAGCAACTGGAACAAAGCCAACGCGAGCGTGATCGCTTTAAATTGATCGCCTCACGGGTCCGGGAGCTTGAAGGAGAAAATAACGAATTGCGCAGTGCACTATCGTTTCAAAAACAAACCGAATTTGATGTTATCGCCTCGCGGGTCATTCGCAGGCAACCCCATCTTTGGAATAGCACAATTGAGATCAACCGCGGTGCCGGAGAAGGCATGGGGGTTTCGCTCTGCGTGCTGGCGTCCAATGGTGGTTTGGTCGGACGAGTCAGTCTCCCCGGAGACAATGTCTCGTCAGTCCTTCTCATCACAGATGAAGAATCACAGGTTCCCGCACGTGTCGAAGGCACGTCGGAGGTCGGCCTTATCGTTGGCCAGCGAACCGCATACGGTGAGTCGCTCAAACTGCGTCTAACCTATCTCTCAAAAAACGCCATCCTCAAAAAAGGGATGAACGTTTATACCGACGGGCGGGGAAAGCTTTTCCCTGCAAACATTCCTATCGGAACCATCGACGAATTTGAAGCAGGCCCAGTATACGGCGAAGCGGAAATCATTCCCGCTGTAGACTTTAACAACCTGAAGACCGTCTTTGTGATTACCGATATAACTGGTGATTAGAACAGACTCCTCATGCTATCCTATATTATCAGCCTGATCGGACTCCTCCTCCTGAGTTGCATCGTCCAGCAATTCCTTCCTCCCATCGCCCCCTGGTATGGTGCCCGTGTTCTAGTCCTCCCTCTCGTCGTCCTTTGTGGTTCCGCCACTGTCTCCACCGCAGCCATGTTGATTCTCGCCTTTCTCGGTGGCTTTCTCTGGGACTCCCAACACATCATCCAACATCCAACCCTCGATCCCGCAGTCTTCGCACCCCCCTCCGACTCTCTGAAATTTGGCTACTCCATCATCCTCTACGCTTTCATGGGCTTCCTCATGCAGGGAATCCGCCCCATGTTTCAAGAGGGAAAATGGTATCTTTCAGCCGGCCTGACCGGAGTAGCTATTTTCCTCTATCTCTTTGCCGAACACCTCCTCCGCAGCTTTGTTCGCGGTTCCTTGGACTTCGACAACGGGATGATCAATCAGATTGGGATGACCTCGCTCTTCACCATGCTTGCCTCGCCTGTCGTCTTCTGGATGCTTTACCGTATCGCGGATCTTTGCGGACACGAAATTAGCGACTAAACTACTCTATTCATGGAACCAAAATACCGCTTCCGGCTCTATCTCCTCACCGCTCTGGTGCTGGTGGGTTGCGGAACACTCTTGTCGCGGCTCTATGAATTTCAGATTCTCCAACGTTCCAACTTCGTAGCCAATATTCCGACTACCCACACGGTCACCGTCCGGGAACCCGGCGTCCGGGGAATTATCATCGACCGTCACGGCGTGGTCCTCGCAGAAAACCGAGGAAGTTACGAAGTCATATTCAATCTCGAGGACATCTACAAAAGCTGGCAGGAACAAAACGAAGACACCCCAACGGTGAAGGAAATCGTCAGCGGCCCCCAGGGCATGCCGACGCAGAAGGAATCCAAGGACATCGCCCGCATTGTCAACGAATGGGTCGTCCCCCGTCTCTCGGCATATGGACTGGGAGGAAAAAAATTCACCAGGGCAGTCAAGGTTCACTACGAAACCCACGGTGGCCTTGTCCCCTTCACTTACGAAACTGATCTCAACTACAGCCAGTTTGCCCAACTGGCCGCTCACAGCACCGATCTTTCCGGAGTTTCGGTGACCGTTCGTCCCCGTCGCACCTATCCATATGGAACGCTCGCCTGCCATCTCCTCGGTAAAGTCCGCCAGTGGGATAAGGAGGATATCCCTGCGGAATTCTCCGGTCGTCGCATGCACTACCAAGGTGACGAACGGGGCATTGAAGGAATCGAACTCACCATGAACGAAGCGTTGCAAGGCGAAGGTGGCGTCCGCGTCTTGGTGAGGAATGAAAAAAACAAAGTCATCGCTCTCGAGGATTACACCCCACCGCGTGAAGGCGCCGAAGTTCAACTCACCATCGATTCTCGAATTCAATACCTCGTCGAAAACATCCTCCGGCGAGTGGGTCGTGGCGCCGTCGTTGTCATGGATCCAAACACGGGTGAAGTTCTCGCCATGGCCTCCGTGCCGAACTTCGATCCAAATGATTTCGTTCCGAGCATCACTCAGGAAAAATTTGATCGCTATAACAAGAACCCCGCCGCTCCATTCTTGAATCGCAGTATCGCCGGTTTCATGTCGGGCTCGACGGCAAAACTTCCCACCGCGATTGCCGGGGGGCTTCACGGATCAATTAAGCACTACCACAAATGTATCGGCTTCTGCCAGTATGGCAAATCCGAGCGCAGCCGAATCCGATGCTGGAAGACCTACGGGCACGGAAGCCTAGGAATGAGTGAAGCCATCCAGCGATCCTGCAACCCCTACTTTATGACTCTGGCTGGCAGCCTCAAATCAAAGGTCATGGTCGATACCTTCAACCTCCTCAATCTTGGTCGGCCTACCGGCATCAGGCTACCCGAGGAGCAGGCCGGCATTGTCCTTGGCAGCAAACAATGGAGAAGAGAAATTCGCCCGGGCGCCACTCTCACTCCCGCCGACCTCGCACAAATGTCCATTGGACAAAGTGACTCCCTCGCCACGCCTCTGCAGATTTGCGGAATCACCGCCACCATCGCAAACGGCGGGAAATACTACCAACCCCGCATCATCAGACAGGTCGTCGGTAACGACCCTTCAGGAGAACACCATGTCATTCTTGAAGACAAAGCCCAAGTGAAAGTCGACCTCATCAAAGAAGGCATGGAAAAGGAACAGATCGAGATCATCCGGCAGGGGATGTGGTTGGCCGCCAACAAGCTCGGTGGAACCGCCCGATCCGCGGCTCTTAAGAATGTCGAAATTGGAGCCAAGACCGGCACCGCCCAAGTCAGTAAAACCAACCTTAAAAACTCTCATAACGCCTGGACAACTTCCTTTGCACCCTTTGAATCTCCCCGCTACGCTGTCACAGTTATGGTGAGCAATGGCAAGAGCGGCGGACTCGTTGCGGGTGCCCTCACCCACCTCATCTACCGTAGCCTCTTCGCCATGGAGGCCGGGCTGGATCCCCGACTCACCAAAATGGGTGTTTACGCCGGTCACTTCGAACCCATCGAAAAGATCGAACTACCCGAAGGCGAACTCGTCACTCTCGATATTGCCGATGCCGGTGAAACCGGCAACGAAGTTGGCGACGAACTCTTCCAGGAAGGACAACCCGTTCTAGTGAAACCAAAAACAATCCCTCTCCCATCATTTACGCCCCAACCGGATGAGCCGGATGGCGGACAATAACCCTCTAACAATCTAACGAAATAATCATATGATCAAACGCATCAAAAACGCCCTCGGACTCGGAAACCCCGACCCCCGTGAAGGCGTCACAATAGTAATTAACGCTGAAACCCTCGAGCGCCGCGTGGCCCTCCTCGAGGACGGCGTCCTCGAAGAATACTCGGTCGAACGAGACGGCGACGACAATATCGTCGGCGGCATCTTCAAAGGCCGCGTCAAAAACATCGAGCAGGGTCTCAAGGCCATGTTCGTTGACATTGGACTGGAAAAAAACGCCTTCCTCCACTTTTGGGACGCTATTCCGGCGGCCCTAGATGGTGGTATTGAAGAAGTCCGACGCAATGGGAAACCAGCCAAGAAAGCAAAGAAGATCTCTTCCAAGGACATCCCCAGCATTTACCCCGTAGGATCCGAAATCATGATTCAGGTCTCCAAGGGAGCCATCGGAAACAAAGGTCCTCGTGTTACCACCAACGTGTCACTCGCCGGACGCTACCTCGTCCTGATGCCCTACTCCGAACAATTCGGAATCTCACGCCGAATTGACGATCCCAAGGAGCGCCAACGCCTTCGTAAAATCATGCAGCGTCTCAGCGTGCCCGACGGAATGGGCATCATCATGCGCACCGTGGCTACCGGCACCCGCGCCCGGCATTTCGTCCGTGATCTCGCCATGCTTCTCGAACAGTGGCAGTCAGTCGAAGACAACCGCGATTCAGGCCCTGCGCCGATTGCTTGCTTCCGCGAACCGAACCTGATTGAAGGAACCGCCCAAGAGTTTCTCACTGACGAGGTCGACAAAATCGTGTGCGATGACGAAAAAACCACCGAGCTAGTTCAGGAAATCGCAGGTAAAATTTCCCGCCGTGCGAAGCGAAAAATCCACCACATCTCATCAAAGCAAACGATCTTCGAGCGCTTCGGAATTCAAAAACAAATTGACGAAGCCTTCATGCGCGAAGTCTGGCTCCCTTGTGGCGGCTACATCGTCATCGACGAAACCGAGGCCCTCATTTCAGTGGACGTGAACACCGGTCGTAACCGCGGCTCCAAGGATGTCGACAAGATGCTCCTACAAACAAATATCGAGGCCGCCGAAGAAGTCGCCCGCCAACTCCGACTCCGCAACATCGGTGGTCTGGTCGTAGTCGACTTCATCGATATGCGCCACCGCCGCGACCAGCAGGCTGTCTATCGGGCCATGAAGGAACGCCTCAAGCGCGACAAGGCCAAGACCCAGGTTCTACAAATCTCGTCAGTTGGCTTGATGGAAATGACCCGTCAGCGCCTCAATGCAAGCCTCCTGGATTCCACCCTCGAACCTTGCCCATACTGCCAGGGACGAGGCCGCATCAAGACCACAATGAGTATGAGCATCGAGATTCAGCGCCGCCTCAATACCGTGATCCAACGCCAGGCGGAGACCAATGAATCAGGAGATTTGATTGTTTTGGTAAATTCCGACGTTTTGAATCGCTTTAAGTCTGAAGACTCGAAAATTCTCATGGAACTTGAACGCTCTCATTCCGGGCGTCTCATCTTCCGGAGCGACCCGAATCTTCACCGCGAGCGCTTTAGCATCATCGATGCCAGTTCCGAAAAAGCGATCGTGCAAGTTTAACCTCTTGGCATTTCTCTAGATGATCACCTCAATGACACGCGGCCTCTTCACGGTCATTGGGGTGCTCTTGTTGTCCAACTGCCGTCTATCCCCCATTGTGTCCGCCGAGGTGCGCCTCGAAAACAAGCATCTTCATTCCTTCGATGGAGATCGCCTTCCTTATACCACCTGGATACCCAAGACCGCCCCCGATCAAATCATTATCGGCGTTCATGGAATCAGCGGTGCTGCTTCGGACTACAAACCATTGGGAGATCACCTGCTCGCGAATCTTCCCGGAACAGCGATCTACGCTCCCGAAACCCGCGGCCAAGGCAACGACCCGATCAAGGAACGACGGGGGCATATTGGCGACCGCCGGGAATGGTTCCGGGATCTGACGACCTTCACCAGATTAATCCGAAAGAAGCATCCGAGGGCCCGTATCGTTTGGTGCGGCGAAAGCATGGGTTCGCTCATCGTAATGCACACCTACGCATACGCTGCCGACCGCAGTGGTCTCTGCGACGCCATGATCCTTTCTTCCCCGATTGTTGACATCAGAGGGGACTTTCCAAAGTGGAAGGAGCATCTTGTAAATGGAGCTGCTGCGCTTCTTCCAAAAGCCCGGGTCTCTCTCGAAGCCCTCGCTGGCAAGTCAGACGTCAAGGTTACCAAAAACACCATTCATTCTGAACAAGCTCAAAAAAATCCCTACCACATCGAACGCCATACCTTGCGCCTGCTCACGACTCTCGGCGACATGATCAGAGGGATGAAAATGGCCTCCCAGAGCCTCAACATTCCCCTCTACGTTCTCTATGGGGGAAAAGACGTCTTCTCCGACCCCAAGGACGTGAAAATCTTCATGGAAAACCTCCCCGCAACCACGAAGTCCGAACAGAGCTTCTACCCTGAAAGTTTCCATCTTCTGTTCCACGACCACCAAAGTGACAAGGTCGTTGCAGACATCGAGAAATGGCTCCGCAAACTCCCCGCACACTAGATTTTCCTCATTGCCTCTCTACTTTCCCTACGCCATCGTTTACTCATCCCTACCAACTACGATCCTTGAAATTCCACCTTCTCCTCAGCCTGCCGCTCGCCTTTCTGACTGCGTGTTCAGATCTCGATCCCAAGGAAAAAGACAAACCCAAGGCCAAAAATACCAGCCAGGTCGCTCCAGAGCCGCCTCTTCCCGAGCAGGCTAGTGATGGAATCGATTTCTCGGACCCTGATACTTCAGGAGCCCTCCTTACCGACGATAAAAAGAAAACCGTCACTGGGCCTGCACCGACATCCAAACCAATCGAGGGAGACAACGTGATCAACGTCACTCCTCCCCCTACGCCTTCTCTCCCGGACGAATAGAAATCTCTTTTCTTCCCTCAAATGTCAGAGCGACCACGTAAATTCAAAGCCGAACCCTATGAGTGGCATGAGATCATCGAGGTCGAGGTGGTCGGCTTGTCCAATCTCGGCGCCGGAATTGCCAAACCTAACGACTGGGTCGTCTTCATTCCCTTCGCGCTCCCCGGAGAAAGGGTCCGCGCCAAAATCTGGCGTAATGAGGCAAATTGCTCTCATGCCGATCTCGTAGAGATTCTCACCCCCTCGCCTGATCGCATTGAAGCCCACTGCCAACATTTTGGCGTATGCGGTGGCTGCCAATACCAAAACCTTCCCTACGAAAAACAACTCGAATGGAAGACCCGCCAGGTCGCAGAGCTTCTCGTTCACATGGTCGGAATCGAAACACCGGTGCAAGCAGCTATTCCCTCTCCCAGGCAATGGGCCTACCGCTCCAAAATCACGCCCCACTTTCAAAAACCCCAGCCTAAGAAGCCCATCCCGATCGGCTTTCTGGAACACAATCGTCGCCACCGTCTCGTCGACATCTATCACTGCCCCATTGCCATGGATGAGATCAACGCTGATCTCCAACGAGCGAGAGACGAGGTTAAGAAAAACGCCTCTTCATACAAAAAAGGATCCACCCTTCTCCTCCGGGCTACTGGCGGAAAGGTCGAAACCAATCACCGTAATCCGGTTTCAGAAAAGGTGGGTGATCTCACTTTCAATTTCCTCGCCGGGGACTTCTTCCAAAACAATCCCTTCATCCTCAAATCCTTCACCGGTTATGCTGCCGAACAGGCCAAAGGACCGGATCAAAAGTATCTCCTCGATGCCTATTGCGGCTCAGGCCTTTTCGCCCTGACTCTCGCCAAAAACTTCGAAGAAGTCATCGGAATCGAAGTATCCGAATCATCCGCCGATTGGGCCCGGAGAAACGCCCTTACCAACGGGATCGAGAATGCACAGTTCATTGCCGCCTCCGCCGAGCACCTTTTCGCAGACATTCAGTTTCCACCGGGCAACACCTCGGTCCTCATCGATCCTCCCCGCAAAGGCTGCAGCGAAGACTTCCTTCAGCAGCTCTTTAATTTCGGCCCAAGCCGCGTAGTCTATGTTTCGTGTAATCCGGCCACGCAAATGAGGGATCTGAAATCCTTCCTCGCACAAGGGTATCAACTCGAAGAGATTCAACCCTTTGATCTCTTCCCGCAGACCCGCCACCTCGAGTGCGTCATCACGCTTTCGAAGAAAAGCTAGACGCCAACGGGATGCCAGGTCGTCTTCACTTCCTGAAAATCGGTGATGAGATAGGGATCCTCTTTCAGTGATTTATTCGGGTGCACCGAAACACGTTTCAAATTCTCGGCCGCCTCTAATTCGAGGGCCCGTGTTTCGTCAGAATCACTGGAACAAAGCATGAGAGCATTCACATCCATATGCTTGGCAAACTCCAGTCCCAACTCATCCCTCTCTCCGGTCAGAATATTCACCACACCCGCCGGAACATCCGAGGTTGCGAGAACTTCCGAAAAGGAAATTGCCGTCGTGGCATCTTGAGGAGACAGCACCACGGCGCAGTTCCCACCCACGATCACTGGAGCAAGAGTCGACACCAACTCAGAGAGACTTCCCCGACCCGGGGCAATAATCCCCACTACGCCATTTGGCTGAGGAGCCGAGAAATTGAAATGCGAAGACGCCACCGGATTTACCGACGAAAAGACAGCCTGATATTTGTCGCTCCATCCCGCATAATATACCAGAAGATCGATGGCCTGCGCCAAATCCTTACGTGCTTTGTTCTCACGGAGGCCGTGAGACACTAACTCGGAAACGAATTGCTCTCCCCGTCCATCGAGGATCTCAGCAATCCGATAAATAATCTGCCCTCGCAGATAGGCCGTTGCCTTGGCCCAACCAGCGCTTGCCTTACGAGCCGCCACCACGGCTTCCCGAAAGTCCTTGCGACTCGCCTGAGACATATTCGCCAACAAGGCGCCATCCTTTCCGCGAACCTCAATCACGCGGCCCGATTCGGTTCGGGGAAATTTCCCTCCAATGAAGAGTTTGTAGGTTTTCTTAATGGTCATGACGAATTTGTTAGAGATTAAGATAAGCAGACAGTCCGTGAAGTCCTCCCTCACGTCCAATTCCGCTTTCCTTGTATCCGCCAAAAGGTGAGGTCGGATCAAATTTGTTATAAGTATTAGCCCAGACAACGCCGGCATTAAGCGACGTCGTCATTTTGAAAATCTTGGATCCTTTATCGGTCCAAACTCCACCGCTTAATCCATAAGGCGTGTTATTCGCTTTCTCAATGGCTTCCTGGGGCGTCCGGAAAGTTTGAATCGCGAGTACCGGACCGAAGATTTCCTCCTGCACGATACGATGACTCTGCGCGCAGTCCGTAAAGAGCGTTGGCTTGAACCAATTCCCTTTCCGTGGCAAGCGACCTTCAGGCTGCCAGATACAGGCTCCTTCTTTTTCGCCGGCGTTCACCAAGGCCTTGATTCGCGCAAGCTGCTCGGCCGAATTAATCGCACCGATGTCAGTATTCTTATCCAGCGGATCGCCAACTTTGAGGGTCCCGATTCGCTTCTTCAGCTTGCGAATCACTTTATCGGCAATGCTCTCCTGGACGAACAGACGTGAACCAGCACAACAGACGTGGCCTTGATTAAAAAAGATCCCATTGATGATCCCCTCAACCGCCTCATTGATTGGCGCATCTTCGAAGATAATGTTGGCCGCCTTTCCACCCAACTCGAGGGTATATCGTTTGTCCGTCCCCGCGACCGTCCGACGGATCGACTTTCCAACAGCAGTCGAACCAGTAAACGCAACCTTATCGATATCAGAGTGTTCCACCAAGGCTTGTCCCGTTTCACCGTCTCCGGTGATAATGTTTACCACTCCTGCTGGAAGTTCGGCATCTTCCAGCAACTCGGCCAATTTCAGCGCGGTGAGCGGCGTGGTCTCAGCGGGCTTCAACACCACCGTGTTGCCACAAGCCAGGGCCGGAGCGATTTTCCAGGCCGCCATCAAGAGGGGGAAATTCCAGGGAATGACCTGCCCCACCACACCCAGCGGCTTCGGTTTCTTTCCCGGAAAGGCGTATTCCAATTTATCCGCCCATCCGGCGTGATAGAAAAAGTGTGCCGCGGCCAAAGGAACATCAATATCGCGACTCTCGCGAATTGGCTTTCCTCCATCCATTGATTCGATGACGGCAAACTCCCGGGCTCGTTCCTGCAAAAGGCGAGCGATCCGAAAGAGATACTTCCCACGCTCCGCCCCGGAGATCGATGACCATTCTCCGTCGTAGGCTTTGCGGGCGGCCTTCACCGCCTGATTGACTTCTTTTTTCCCCGCCGATGAAACTTCGGCAATCACCTTGCCAGTCGCGGGATTGATGGTGTCGAACTTCGAAGCTGCCTTGACCCACTTCCCGCCGATGAAAAGATCGTAACTCTTCTTCAGGGAAATGTGATCGGATGACTCGGGTGCCGGGGCGTAGTCGCCACTTGTAAAATCGTGAGGATTCATGATCTCAGTCTTTGGTAAAGTAATCACCGCTCTGATAACGGCCTGTTTCTTGTTTTCGGATTTGCATCAAAAGGTCATTAGTCAACGAACTCGCTCCAAATCGAAACCACTTGTTGTTGAGCCATTTCTCACCGAGGACCTCTTTCACCATAATGAGATACTGAATCGCCAGCTTGGCATTACTAATCCCTCCAGCCGGTTTCATCCCCACCATGCGTCCCGTCTCCCCGTAGAAATCTTCAATTGCCTGCAACATTACCAAAGTCACCGGCAAGGTCGCGGCAATAGGGACTTTCCCGGTGGAGGTTTTAATGAAGTCAGCACCCGCTGCCATCGCGATATCGCTGGCGTAGCGCACGTTGTCGTAAGTCGTCAACTCTCCGGTTTCGAGAATCACTTTCAGATGAGCTTCTCCGCAAGCGTCCTTACACGATGCAATTTCGTCATAGATCGCCCGATACTCTCCCTGCAAAAACTGTCCGCGCGAAATCACCATATCGATTTCATTCGCTCCCTGTCCGACCGCATAACGCACTTCAGCGAGGCGTTCCTTCAATCGCATCTGTCCACTGGGAAAAGCCGTCGCTACGCTGGCGACATTCACACCCGATCCCTTAACCGCTTTGGCGGCCACCTTCACCATCCTGGGATAAACACAAACGGCCCCCGCTGGTCCCACGCTGGGATCTTCCGGAAGCGGCCGCATCGCTTTGGCACACATTTGCTGAACCTTTCCGACTGAATCGGCACCTTCCAAAGTCGTCACGTCCAACATCGTCACCGCGAGTTTCAAGGCTGATATCTTCGACTCCTTCTTGATACTTCGCGTGCAGAACCGCTTGGCACGCTCCTCGACACCGACCTGGTCAATCGTCGGCGAATTCCGGCGACTGGGAAATGGTAAAACCTCTGCTTTCACTCCTCGAAGAGTAACAACTCACTGATTCTTGGCCACTGATTTTCTTTAGTTCGAAGATTAAATGGACCGTTTTGAGTGGCCGGAGGAAGGATTGTCGAAATAGGATTCCCCTATGAGATTCGAAACGCTCCGCCTCCCACTCAATTCAATCATCTGCGCTTTCCTCTGCAGCCTTCCTCTTCAGGCCCAGGAAAAGAAAACAGAAATTCGATTCACCAGCGTACCGGACATCTTTAATTGGAACATCAGCAATCCCCAACCGGGATGGGAAGACACGCTTGATTGGTTTTTCAAACTCCTCAAAAAAGAAGGCCCGGATTTTAATCTCAACGCCGGCGACATCATGGATGCCCGTTGGTGGACCAATGCCGAACAGGTAAGAAAGAAGACCGAAGAATACTGGACCGGGTTCAACAAGCGCTATGCTGACCACGACCTCAAAGTCTACGTCGCCCCCGGAGACCACGAATATGGTGACGACGGCGGACTCAAAAAGGGCGACATCGCCCGCGCCTTCGGGAAACAATTCACCGAACTCATGGGCATGCCCAAAAATGGACCGGAGAACCACCTCGGCCGCGCCTTCTTCGTGCGACAAGATAACCTACTCGTCATCACCCTCGATACCTTCGAGGATGCCGGAAAGAGGTTCGCTTATACCGTCGGACCAAAGCAATTGACCTGGATGGAGAAGACGCTCGTCGATCATAAAGACGCCGAGTTCGTGATCGTGCAAGGTCACCTCCCCATCGTCGGGCCCGTAAAAAGCAAGAACTCCAGCGCCAGCATGCTTAAAGACGGCACCAAGTCCCCGCTTTGGAAACTCATGGTGAAGCACAAGGTCGACGCCTACTTCTGCGGCGAGCACCATCGTATCACGGTAAAGAAACACGAGGGCATCTGGCAGATCGTTCACGGCGCCCTTTGGGGAACCCAAACCGACCTCAACTACCTCAGCGGCATCGTAAAACCAGGTGAGATGACTTTAAAAATCCACGAATTCGATGTAGAATATAGCGGAGGCTACATCGGCGACCACCCCCACCGTGGCGCCAAAAACAAGCCACGCGAAAAAGTTGCGCTCACTGGGAAGAGTCAAAAAGAAGGGCCTAGGACCACCGGCATGCTGACACTCAAAGCAGGTTCCGATAAGGAAGCCACAACTGGCTGGTTCCGGAAAGCACTGGATGTTCAGCCGGCTAAGAAAAAGTAATTTCTTTTTTCCTCCAGTAATAGAGCCACAAAAGGTGGTTTTAATGGATGGTCGGGGCGACAGGATTCGAACCTGCGACCTCTTCACCCCCAGTGAAGCGCGCTACCAAGCTGCGCTACGCCCCGACACATTGCCTTGCAGCGGGCGCGTTTTGCCAGAGATGACGGAATTGGCAAGAATTTTCCGCTAGGCTTTCAGCTGGCCGTCGCCACGCACGCGGTATTGGTAGGAAGTCAACTCGCGGAGGCCCATCGGGCCGCGGGCGTGGAGCTTGTCGGTGGAAATCCCAATCTCCGCACCAAAGCCGAATTCCTCCCCATCGCTGAAACGGGTCGAGACGTTGTGGAAGACGCAAGCCGAGTCAATTTGGGACATGAATTTTTCAGCGGCAATGGAATTGGTGGTCACAATAACCTCGGTATGCTGAGAACTGTATTCGTTGATGTGGTCCACCGCGGATTCCAGTGAATCGACGATTTTCACCGCGAGGATGTAGTCGAGGTATTCGGTGGACCAGTCCGCTTCGGTGGCCGCTTTGGCATCGATCACAGCGCAAGTCGCCTCGTCACCTCGCAATTCGACGTTTTTTTCAGCCAAGGCTGCTGCGACTTTGGGAAGAAACTCCTCCGCGACCGCTTGATCCACGAGAAGTGTTTCCAGCGCATTGCACACGCTGGGTTTCTGCGTCTTGGAATCGACGACAATCTTCACCGCCATTTCCTGGTCGGCTTCGGGATGAACATAGGCGTGGCAGATGCCATCGTAGTGCTTAATGACAGGCATACGCGCCAGGGAAACGACTGTTTCGATGAGCCCCTTTCCTCCACGAGGAATGATGAGGTCGAGATACTTGTCCATCCCGGCCATCACCGCGACGCTCTCGCGATCAGTGAAAGGAATGAGCTGAATTGCACCCTCGGGCAGCCCCGCCTTCTCTCCACCGCGTTGCAGGGCAGCAGCCAGAGCACGGTTAGAGTGAATTGCCTCCGAGCCGCCGCGCAAGATGGTGGCGTTCCCGGATTTCAAACAAAGAACGGCTGCGTCGCTCGTCACATTGGGACGGCTTTCATAAATGATCCCGATCACGCCAATGGGCACGCGAAGTTGCTGAATACGGATGCCATTAGGACGATCCCACTCCCCTAAAACTTCTCCAACGGGATCTGGAAGCGTCGAGACTTGCTCCACTCCGGCGGCGACTGCTTCGAGGCGTATTTCATCGAGGCGAAGCCGGTCCAATATCGCGCCGGTTAGTCCCCGCTCCTCCCCGGCAGCGATGTCCTGGGCATTGGCTTCCAGAATCTCCGAAGCAGCAGCGCGAATTCCTCCGGCCATCGCGCGCAGGATCTCGTTCTTCTCTTCCTCCGAGAGAACAGCCAAGGCCAATGCGGCCGAGCGGGCTTTTTTGCCCATGGCATACACCTGATCTTTAATCTCCTCGCTGGTCATCTCGCTGAAGCCATAGCTCAATTTGGGCGAAGATAAAAGCGATTCGAAGCAAATCATGCACGGTCTCCGGTCGGATCTGCAGAGCGTAAACCTAACGCGCTACGCAAACAGAGCCATGCAAACCCTGGAACAACCACAGACCTCGATTGCTTCCAATAACGGCATCAACCCCATCGTCTTCACAATTCAATCGCTCTTTCTCAGGGATCGTCGGATGCTCTCCCACCAAATTCCACAAGAGCGAACTCACGAAAGCAAAGCTAAAGGCCTGATTATTCTTCCAGACGGAGAATATCCTCAATGGTCTCCCGTCGCGTAATCTGAGTAATTGTGCCGTCGCTCTCTCGCCACAATTGAGGCGCACGCCCCAGCGAGTTGTAATTGGACGCCATGGCGTATCCATAAGCACCTCCGTCATGCAAAACAATCAAGTCACCTGTTTTTGGCTCAGGCAATTCACGCGGCTGAAGCATTTCAGAATCATCCCGGGTAAAAACATCGCCACTCTCACAAAGCGGACCGGCGATCACTACAGGCACATCTTCACGATCATTAACATCCGGCAGCGTAATGCGATGGTACGCACCATACATCGCAGGCCGTACCAAATCGACAAATCCCGCGTCGACCATTGCAAAGGTCACGCCAGGTCCTTTTTCGTTGGTCTCGGTTGATTTCACATCGGTCACCCGTGCCACCAAGGAGGCTCCGGGTGCTACGTAGAACCGGCCGGGCTCAATCTCCAAGCGAAGTTCTTTCCCGGCAACTTCGCTGAGCTTTCTCTGTGCCGAAGCAAATAAATCACGAAGTCGTTCAACTGGAATATCAGCGTCGGGATCGCGGTAGTTGTGTGGAATTCCTCCACCCAATGAAACTGCTTCGAGGTCTTTGAAAAGAGGAACGATTTCAGCGAACTCATCAGTCAGGCGCGAAAGATTATCGTGAAGTTCATCAAACTGTGGCCCACTTCCAATGTGCGCGTGGAGCATCACCACCCGCATCCCGGCTGCCTCAGCGGCATCAAGGACGGTCTTCGCTTCGGTAATCCAAACGCCATGCTTCGAGCTCGGCCCCCCGGTATCACATTCGTTCACGTGACCGTGACCAAAGCCGGGATTCACCCGCAGTGATATCGGACCGGCGTATTTCGCCTTTTGCAAATCTCCCACCATTCCCGGTGATCCAACATTGGGAAGAACACCTTCGTCCAGAACCGTCTGGAGCGCGTTGTCGCGGAAGACATCAGCAGTGAAACAAATCTCGGGAGGAGTATTCCCACCGGAATAACCCGCATGACGCGCGCGCAAAACTTCATTTCCAGAAACCGAGTCAATCCAAACCCCGGCATCCCTCATTTCCTTGAGCACCTTGGTGGTTGGTGAGGCTTTCATTGCAAAACGAGCCTGCACGCCCGGCGAGTCGGTCGTCGATACCACGGCATTGATCCGGGCCCTGAGAACATCAGCATCCCATATCCAGAAAGGTGTGCCGTATTCCTCGGCAAGACGTTCCAAAAGCTCGGGATCGGATGAAGGAGTATGAGACGGAGTTTTCACTGGCGCTACCCATGCGATACCGGCGCGAAAACCTCAAGCGCGATTGCACATCGGATTAATTCATTCGAAAAAATCGACCCCGATTCTTCAATTAGCCTTGGCAGCTGCATGCGCTGTGCCTAGTTTTCATAAACCGTCGAAGGAGGAACTTTATAGTTACGAAAAAAACGCGAATCGTTGGCATCATTCCGGCCCGTTGGGCCTCCTCCCGCTTCCCCGGAAAGCCCCTGCATCCGCTTCTGGGAAAACCCCTCCTACAGCATGTTTTCGAACGTGCCTCCCAGTGCGCCGAACTCGATGAACTCGTCATCGCCACCGACGACAAACGCATTTCAGATCTTTGCGAAAGCATCGGGGCCCGTGCCGTTCACACTCGCGACGATCATCCCTCGGGGACCGACCGCATCACAGAAGCGGCTGCAGCCTGCGAAGAAGTAACCCATGTTATTAACATTCAGGGCGACGAACCCCTCCTCGAAGCGGAATTAGTGGACACCCTCGCACGCGCTCTCCGCGACGATGACGACCTTCCCATGATAACTGCCGCCAGCCCGGTAGGGGATCCCGAGCTAATCGCCGATCCCAACATCGTCAAAGTCGTAATCAGCTCCCAATCCGACGCCCTCTATTTTTCGCGCTCACCGATCCCCTTCCGTCGTGGCAAGATTCCTGATCTCCCCACCTATCGCCACCTCGGCATCTATGGCTACCGCGTCGATTTTTTGAATCGATTCATCTCGCTTCCACCCTCGCCCTTGGAGCGAGCCGAGGGCCTCGAACAACTTCGCGCGCTTGAAGACGGAGCACGCATCAAAGTCCATCTCACCGAGCACGAAGCCATCGGCCTCGACTCTCCTGATCAAATTCCACTCATCGAATCTCTCCTCACTGCTGCCCAAAAATGAAATACATCTTCGTCACCGGAGGAGTCGTCTCCTCTCTTGGAAAAGGACTCGCCGCTGCCTCAATCGGAACTCTGCTTGAACACCGGGGTCTGAAAGTCCTCCTCCAGAAATTCGATCCTTATCTCAATGTCGATCCCGGCACGATGTCGCCGTACCAGCACGGTGAGGTCTACGTCCTCGACGACGGAGCGGAAACCGATCTCGACCTGGGACACTACGAGCGATTTGCCAACTGCACCCTTTCCCAGACCAACAGCCTGAGTTCGGGGCAGGTCTTCGAAAACGTCATCAAAAATGAGCGTAAAGGAAAGTATCTTGGCGCCACGGTCCAGTTCATCCCGCACGTCACCGATGAAATCAAAGACCGCCTTAAGCAGGCCACCGCTGAAAATCCCGACACCGATGTCATCATTACCGAAATTGGCGGCACTGTCGGGGACATCGAAGGGCACCTTTTCCTCGAAGCCCTCCGTCAATTCGCCCAGGAAGTTGGCCGAGCCAACGTCTGCTTCATCCACGTGACTCTTCTTCCTCTCGTTCGCGCAGCCGGAGAAATTAAAACCAAGCCGACCCAGCAGTCGGTAGCCAAACTCCGGGAAATCGGAATTCAACCCGACATCATCATTTGCCGCACCGAGCACGAACTCGGCGAAGACAACCGCGCTAAAATCGCGATGTTCTGCAATGTCCCCGTGCCCAATGTCGTCGCATTCCGGGATGTTGAACACACCATCTACGAATGCCCTCTCGACCTTCGAAAAGACAAGATCGACCGCCTTGTTTCAGATGTTCTTGGCGTTGAATCAAACACTCCCGACCTCAGCAAGTGGGAGTCTTTTGTCGAACGCCTGATTCACCCTGAGCACAGTGTCCGCATCGCGGTTGTCGGGAAATACATCGAGCTTCAGGACGCTTATAAATCAATCTACGAATCGCTCACGATCTCGGGCGCCGAACACAATACCAAAGTCGAAGTCGTCAAGATCGATGCCGAGCATCTCGAGAAAGCATCCGCTGAAGAAATCATCGGAAAAGTCGATGGCATCCTCATCCCGGGAGGATTTGGCGATCGCGGTATCGAGGGTAAAATCATTGCCGCGCAGTACGCCCGCGAAAACAAGATACCCTACTTCGGAATCTGCCTCGGCATGCAAATCGCCACCATCGAATACGCCCGAAACGTCTGCGGCCTCGCCGAAGCCAACTCGACCGAATTCAACAAAGAAGCCGCTCATCCCGTCATCAGTCTGCAGGAAGAACAACAAGGCATCACCGACATGGGCGCCTCCATGCGTCTCGGCTCCTGTGAATCCATCGTCTTCCCTGACACCAAATCCTTCGAAATTTACGACAAAGCCGACACGATTCACGAGCGTCATCGCCATCGTTACGAATTCAATCCCGCCTACCGTGAGCAATTTGAGAAAGCCGGACTCGTCATCGCTTCCGTATCCCAGAAAGAAGGCCTCGTCGAAATCATCGAGGTCCCCGACCATCCATTTTTCGTCGCGGCGCAATTTCACCCCGAGTTCAAATCGAAGCCCAACTCTCCTCATCCCATCTTCTCTAGCTTCGTCAAGGCCGCCCTTGAGAACTCATGAACGCCTCCCGCCTCATTGTTGGACTAGAGGGACCCGAGCTTACCCAGGAGGAAATCGCGCTCTTCACCGAGATCCGACCGGCGGGATATATTCTCTTCTCCCGCAATCTCGTTTCGCCAATCCAGATTCGCGATCTCACCGACTCTCTCACAGCACTCTCAAGCGACATCCCCTTCATCTCCATCGACCAAGAAGGCGGCCGGGTTTGGCGCACCAAGGAATTTAGCGCAGCGCCACCAGATGCGGCCAACTTTGCGGAAAAAGCCACCTCCAAACAGATCGCCCGCTTTGGAGCCTTCACCGGACAACTCCTAGAACTCCTGGGGATTAACTTCAACTTTGCCCCCGTCCTCGACCTCGATCATTTCCCGGAACAAAACAACGGACTTCGTGGTCGCTGTTGGGGAAATGACTCTCAAGACGTCATCAACAAAGCAGGTGTCTTCAACCGCTGGATGCGCAAGCAAAGAATTCTCTCCTGCGGAAAACATTTCCCAACCAACGGACTCGCCTTGAGCGATCCACATCACGACCTCCCAGTCGCCGATGTTACTATCGAGGAACTCCTCGCCAGCGACCTTCTCCCCTATACCGCGCTCATGCCCGAGTTGGACGCTATTATGGCCTGCCACCTGAACTTCCCAAAAATCGATCCCAATTATCCGGCATCCCTCTCCCACAAAATCCTGACCCGCCTACTCCGTGACCAACTCGGATACGAAGGACTGATCCTAACCGACGACCTCGACATGAGAGCGATCGTCAACCACTACGGCCGAGGACCCGACATCCGGCTCGCCCTCGAAGCCGGAGCCGACATCGCCCTCGTCTGCCACAACTTCGCCAATCTCCGCGACGTTCTCCCACAACTCGACGGCATCGATAACTGGGACACCCTGAACCGGATCGAGAAAGTTTCCAAGCGACTCAAACATCCGCCCAAGTTCACTCAAGAAAAGTGGGACGCCGTGAACGAAAAGCTCACCGACCTTACCCGCGAAGTCAGCGGCCAGGACCGCTTCGACCCCGAACGCCCTACGCAAAGCCCGGTTGAGGATTACTAAGATCTAACGCCGTCTTTTCTTCCCACTCTTGTTCGCGGATTGCGATTTCTTCTTAGCCCCGAACTTGTCCTTCTTGAATTTCCCCGCTGACTTCTTTGCGGCGGTTTTTCGGGCATTCTTCTTTTTGCCAGCAGTCTTTTTACTAGTGAATTTTCGAGTCCCTTTCTTCTTCGGGCTCTTCCCACCGATTACTTGGGTGATCTTGAAGTTGACCCGCTTGTTGATCTGATCGACCTCCTCAACAACAATCTTGATTCGCTGGCCCGCCTGAAGCACCTCTCCTCGACGACTGGTAAAGCGGTCTGAATTGGGTTCGAAGAACCAATGTCCTGCCGGGAAGCCTTCGCGTTTCACGAGACCGCGTTGGAGAATATCGGTGCACTCCATGAAGAGACCCATGGCACGCACTTCGGTAATGATCCCGTCGAATTCCGGCGGTGGTTCCTCCCCGGAAGACAACTCAAGCCACTCTAGCATTTTCATTCGGCGGCTTTCGCTTTCGGCATCGGAACTGGTTCGCTCGGTATTCGAAATATGCTCGGCAATTTCGATACAGCGCTTCTCGTTGGGCGTCCAATCAATCTTGGCCGGGCGATTCTGCAGGAGGGGTTGCAAAGCACGATGCATCACGAGATCGGCGTAACGACGAATCGGACTGGTGAAGTGAGCGTAGTCGGACTTCGCCAACCCATAGTGACCGTCGGGCGTCGAGAGATAACAGGCACGCTTGAGGCTCTTGAGAAGACCAACCTTAATCGCAGGCTCCTCCAGCGAACCTTTGGCATCGTTAATCAGCTTCTGAATGTGCTTTCGATTGGTGAGATTTCCCGGCTTGTAACCATGCGACCGCGCCATCTCAGCAAACTCGTTGAGCTTATCGGGATCGGGATCTTCATGAACTCGATAGATCGTGGCCTTCCCGGAATTTTTGACTTTCCGGGCGACCGCTTCATTAGCGGCCAACATGAATTCCTCGATAAGCTGATGACTCTCGTTGTATTCCTCCCGCTTGTATCCGGTGGGAACTCCTTGCTCATTGAGAACGATACTGACCTCAGGCATATCGAGATCGAGACCGCCGTTTGCGAAGCGCCGTTTGCGCAGGACACTCGCCAACTCCCAGGCCTCGCGAATGAGATCGCCCAAATCACCTCCGGCTCCGGGACGCTCGAGGATTTCCTGCGCTTCTTCGTAGGCATATTTTCGGGGAGTGCGAATCACGGCATCGTGAAAACTCGACGAGACCATACGGCCATTCTTATCGAAATTCATGAGCGCACATTTCGTGAGACGATCCTCCTGCGGCACGAGCGAACAAAGCCCATTGGAAAGTTCTTCCGGAAGCATGGGAATGACTCGGTCGACGAGATAGGTGGAATTCCCCCGGGCCTGTGCCTCAACATCGAGAATACTCCCGGGCTTCACGTAATGTGAAACGTCAGCGATGTGGACCGCCAACTGCCACCCTTTGTCGGTCTTGCCAACCCAAACGGCGTCATCGAAATCCTTCGCAGTCATTGGATCAATCGTGATAACCGGACGCTTGCGCCAATCGTCACGTCGATCGATTTCACTCTGCGGAACGCGGTCGGGAATCTTCTGCGCGGCCTCCACCACTTCGGGCGGAAAGCTTTGATTAATGCCATGTTGTTCAATGATCTCGACAACATCAACTCCCGGATCGCCGGGCCAACCAAGAATAGCGACGACTTTCCCTTTGGGTAAATCATTGGCGTGTTTCCATTCCGTGATTTCAACAGCAACAATCTGACCCGACTTGGCATCGGGTGGACTTTCCACGCTGATACTCGACGGAAGTCGTTCATCCTTGGTCTTCACCGAGGAGAATTTCCCTTTCTTGATCAAGGTCCCCGTCACGCGACCGGAACGACGTTCGACAACTTCAATGACCCTCGCTCTGAATTCATCCAGCTCTCTCTGCTTCCCTTTGTTCGGAACCAGTTTGGCCATGACAATGTCGCCATCGAGGGAGGTGTCCAATCCCCGAGACGAGACATAGTAACGATCGGGATCCTTGAGATCGATCCCGCTGGCTATGTTCCCTTCATCCGTCTGGCTGATCATGAACCAACCATGCCCCGAGGGAGTGAGCCTGATTTTCCCAAGCAGCCCTTCGCGGGTCTTTTCCTGCGTGCTCAGACTGTATCGGCTTTTCTTTCCGATCGAAATCTCACCAGCGTCCTGCATCCCTTTGATTACCCCACGAAGCTTGCTGCGTAAATTCCCCGGCACCTCCAGAGCACGCGCGATTTCGCTCTTATTCAACGGTCGTCCTCCCTCCTGTCCCAAAAGCTCTCTAATCCTCTTCTTCAATTCCGCCTTACTGGCCATGGCCGAGCCTCTCATGTTTTCTGCGAGTCACAACCATCGATCAAAAATCACTGGAATTAATCACAACTCATCCGGGGTGTAGTTACAATGTAAGTGGCACCCTGAAACTTGCGAAAAAACCAAACGAACCAGATATTTTACCTTCAGTAAATCCCGTGGAAGTGGTGCCCACAAACACAACAAACTCAATCGTGGCGATACTCACACTCGCCCCCAACCACCCGGAAAAAAATGAATCCGCTCCCCTCGGCAAAGCCGATGAGGCTGGCCTTGAGAAAAATCACGACAACGGCCCAAGATAGAAATCCAACGAGCCAAAAAAGCGCTGGATTATCTGCCCAGTCAGCTTACTATGTATGCACATTGTAGGTTCCTAGCAACCTATGGTTGCATTGACTACCGGAAACCGCTTAGTCTGCGCTCCTACCGCAAAACCACACAAGAAATAATCCATGACTTACACCAAATCGACTCTTTCCCGCCGCTGCGGCTTCACCCTTGTTGAGCTTCTCGTCGTGATTTCTATCATCGCCGTTCTTGCTTCTCTGGGATTCGCCGGCTTCAACATGGCGATTCAAAAGGCCAAAAAAACCTCGGCGAAAGCCGCAATCAGCAGCTTGGTGCAGGCTTGTAATGACTATTACGAAGATGAATCACAACTCCCCCTCAATGAAGGAGCGACCGCTGACCAAGAACGTATCTCCGACAACGAATTGATGTCGGTTCTGGTCGGACTTGAATCTGCCCGGGAAGAAAACCCGACCGGAACCTCTTACTTCAAATACAAGAAGGCCTCCGGAAAAGGACAGACCAAATACGACGGGCTTGATCGTAACAAAAGCCGTGCACAGCTCTATGGTCCCTGGAAGAACAGACAAGAAAACGACCGCTTCTACCGTCTCATGATGGATTATGACTTCGATGAGGAAATCGACGAACCGTCTAACATCGGTAATGAAACCCAGTTCGGTCAGCGTGTTCTTGTCTACCATCTGGGCAAAGATGGCGAGGCCGGTCCCGGAAAAAATCAGGACAACGTTTACAGCTACAAGGAACGCTAATCGCTCTTCGAGCTAAATTTTCAAAAGCCGGTTTCTCCTCATGGAGTCCGGCTTTTTTACATGCAGGGAACTAGAATTCCGTCCCGCATCCCGTGGATCTTTTTCTTGTCGGCAGGCACGATGGTCGCAAGACAACCACCCAAATTGGTTTTCCCCTGCTCATCAACAAAGTAATACGGACACAGGCGGGCCCTCCCAACCATGATCCGTTTCTCTCCGGTTTCCGAATCAAAGTATGGATGCTCTACCAACTTTGTTTCCTGGAATTCCTGCACCACCCAAGGTTGGGTTGAGAATTCCTCCTGGGCATGAGCGATTGCTGACTGCCATTCCGACGACGCCACATCGTGTCCCATGATCACACCACGGGATCCCCAGGCCAGTTCGCTAAAGCCACTGACCTTGAGCACGAGACGACGGTCTTTCTGGCTGAACTTCCCTACTTCGTCCCACGACGCCACCTCAAGTCTCGGCAAGGCCGCGTGAGGAGGAATTTCCGAAGGATCGACGACCCAACCGAATGGGAGTAATTGCTGAAGGCGTTGGAGATGGCTTCCTCTCAGTTCCTTACTCCAGACTTTTCGCAAAGCCGGCGTCCAGAAAAGAGCCAGCCAGAGCTTCTCTTCAAAGTGAGGCTTGAAAGGCGGGGTCACCCCTCCCCGCGCCACGAGATCTTTCGCACCGGGAATGGCAGGCAAATCAAACAATTCGAAAAAGCGATACACTTCCCGATCTCCCCCCGCCCACTTTTCGGCCTGACTCACCGAAAAATTTCCACCCAAGGCCTCCACCAACCATTCCATTTCGGGAAGGTAGTCACCTGATTCCTCGGAGACGAGAATCTCCCCGCCCTCGGGAAACAATGAAGCAAATCCCTCCAACATACCGTTTTCCCCGCCGAAAATCTCAAATCCTCCTCGAGCATAGATTTTGCTTAACCAAGCCAGCGTCCCCATTCCACCGGGAACACCATCGAGCTCGGACGCGGTAAATCCATCCTCTGTCAGCAAAAGATCCGGGCGAATGACCCGAGGAGCCACTCCGGCCTGTCCCGGATCCCGCTGATGAGCCACCAGCCAGTCCGGCTTTCCGGCATCCAGAAGCCCCGAAATCCACTTGGGCAATAAACCCCTGGCACTTTGGCGATAAATCTCGTCTCCCGCTTGTTGAAAGCGATGGAGCGGGTGTCCCAGGCCATTAAGAATCTTGCGCTGCCTTTTTGAGAGCTCAAACGGCCTTGGCGACCACAACCATTGACGGTCGGCAAAGAATCCCTTGTCGGGAGCAGCTTCCTTCAGCGCATCCAGTGTTAAGTCCGCCACGTCGGCGCAAATCTAGCAATGACACCCCAGACATCAACCCTTGGCTTGAAAGTTTCACCTCAGGAAATCGTAGATCGATGATCTTTGCCATTGTCCTTGGCCAGATCCCCAGTATTCACAACTCCGTCACATGTTTTTCCTCAAGAAGATGTTCCAGCTCCGAGACCAAGTGAACCCGGATGCCGAAAAGCCCTTCCTCGAGCATCTCGAGGATCTGCGAATCATGATCACACGGATCACGCTGACCCTCTTGGTCACGACCATCGCCTGCTTTCTTTATAAGGACACCCTGATGAATGTCATCCGGAAGCCCATCGATGAAGTCTGGGTGACCAAACAGGAGTCACTCCTCCCGGAGGAGCTTGATCTTAATTTGGAGAAGTGGGAGAAAGCCCTCGCCTACGCCTCCGTGTCCCCACAGCTGGGTGCCTACGACAACAAGATTCAAGAAGATTGGTGGTCAACCATTGATGACCCCAAACAACGCACCTTGACCGAAGCCACAGTGCTCTATCGGGCAGCCAAAGAACTTCCTGAAAAAGAACGCAAAGGTTTCCTCGAATCCCTGCCCGACAACAAAGCTGATGCCCGCGCCTCCGCACTCCTTCTTCTCGAGACAAATCCTTCTGCCAGCCTCAATGAGAAAGGGAACCTGCGTCTGATGAGTTCCTTCAAGCCGACGGAAACATTCATGCTCACAATGAAGCTGGCCTTCTTTGCCGGCATCGTCATCGCTTTCCCCTTCATTCTCTACTTCATCCTTCAGTTCGTCCTGCCTGGTCTCAAAGCTGAGGAGCGCAAAGCTCTCTGGCCGGCCCTTGCTATCGGCTTCGGACTCTTTCTTTGCGGCGTTCTCTTTGCCTACTTCTACGTCCTCCCGAATGTCCTCACCTTCTTTTACGACTGGGGAAAGGAAATTGGAGTCTCCAATGATTGGCGTATCGGTTACTATATTTCCTTTGCCACCACTTTTGTCCTGATCTTCGGACTGGCCTTTGAACTCCCCGTTGTCGTGATGACCATGGTCAAACTTGGCATTCTCAGTCACAGCACGATGCGGGAAACCCGCTCTTACGCCATTCTCGCTATCTTTGTCATTGCGGCTCTCATCACTCCGACTCCCGACATTATGACTCTCTCACTGTTGGCGGTGCCAATGTGTCTTCTCTACGAGATCTGTATTTGGCTCTCCTACTTCCACGAAAAGAAAGTTCGTCGCGAAGAAGAAGAGGAAGAGAGGGAACGCATGGAGCGACTCCTTTCCAAGCCAAGCGAAGTCTCCCTGACCGAAGAGGACGAGGGAGAAGATCACAGCGATCACGAAGATTACGATCACGGAGATTACGATCATCCTGATCACGCTGACGACCATCATGATGACTACCATCATCATGAGGATCACGAGTATGATCACGATTCAGAGGACGACTACGACCATCACGACGATGAGGATTACCTCAACTACCCCGGAGAACACCAGAATCCGGATGAGGACCCTGATCACGATCCCCACCTTCCTGACGAGGATATTCCGGACGAGGAAAAAGATCGGGACTGATGCTGGCTATCCTCTTCAAACCCTCATAGAAAACTGTCATGCAATCAATGACTGGCTTCGGCCGAGCGGAATACGCCACGGAAAATCTCATTGCCAGGATTGAGATCGCATCTGTCAACCGGAAGCAAGCCGACATCGTTTTCAATCTGCCCCGGGAATTAGGTGAGTTGGAAGCAGAGATGCGGAAGTTACTCCTCTCCGAAGTTTCACGGGGCCGAGTCAATGTATCAATCCGTCTGGAACCGGTCGCCTCCTCCCGAGGACAAATCTCGCTTGATCTCCCCCGGGCACAGGCCTTGGAAAATATTTTCTCAGAATTGTCCCAAGCCTTGGGTCGCGACATTGAAGCCACCCCCGGAGATTTCCTTCGCGCCCCCGGAATCATAAATTCCGATGACCAGGGACTCGATCCCAAGGATGCCAGAGAGGCCATTCTCCCCGCCCTCAAAAACGCTCTGGAAAAATTAACGGAAATGCGCCGCCTCGAGGGAGCTGATTTGAAAAGCGATCTCCTTGGCCGCCTCGATGTCATCGCTTCTCACACCAAAATTATCGGCGAAGCCACCGGCAATGTCGTTTCCCGTCAACGGGAGCTTCTTCATCAACGCCTGAGTGAGGCGGGACTTGAATTGGATCTCAACGATGAAAGATTGCTCAAGGAAATCGCAGTCTTTGCCGAGCGCTGTGACATTTCCGAAGAGACCACCCGCCTCGGCTCTCATCTGGGACGCTTCCGGGAATATCTAGATAGCTCGGATGCTGTGGGCCGCCCTCTCGATTTCCTTTGCCAAGAGATCAACCGCGAATTGAACACCATTGGCTCCAAGGCTAATGACGCGGGCATCGCCCAAAATGTTGTTCTCGCAAAAACAGAGCTCGAAAAAGTCCGTGAACAGGTGCAGAATGTCGAATAAGCGTGAACTTTTTCTTTTCCCCTCTCGCCCTGACCAAAGCGGAATAGTCTTTTGCGCTAGGTAAAGTTTTCCCTCTAGAAATCGAGTTCGGGAGCATTCAGTTCCCTTACAAAATCCCGTCCTGCGATCCTAGACAACATCTCGAGCTCGCTCTTCAAACTTACTCTTGCCGAAGAAGCCGCCGCTTCCTCACGTCCACACGGAGTCATGCTCGCGAATTGCTTCCGGTCCTGCGAGGAACTCAAAATCGTGAGAAACGGGCGATCATTTCTCTGCATGAGTAAAACAGGGTGCATCCAGCAAGAAGTCGGTTTGTAAAACCAAGGATGCTTTCCCTCTTCCATCGCCCTGAGCTGCCAGAAACACCGATGCTCCGAATCCAAAAAAACGCAGCGGGTTTTTGGGAAATGATCAGGAAAATCTTCGGCCAACTCGTCCTCAGCCGCCGGCACCGTTTTGGTCTTCCACGAACCATCCGGCAACCGCATCAAGCCATCCGCACCACTTAAGGAGGATAACACATCAGCCTCTTCCACGCCCAAAATGACGCCATCATGGCAACAGGTCGCACGACATTTTGCTAATTCGCAAAGTGGTAATTTTCGCTCGAATGCGGCGTGATCAAGAGCAGCCTCTCGAAGCTGTTGCACCAACTGATTGGCGGTCTCACTGAACGCCGTGGAATGTTCCGACATCTTAAACTAACGGAAATGCAACTTCCTTGCTTGTCCCGGGTTCTCAAAAATCAACCTACTAGCGACAGAAGACTCAACTGGCGCCTGATTTGGCGGAAGCGCCTGAACCAAGGGCTGACTTGGGGTTGGCGTGGGAATCGAAGCTTGATCGGAAAACGCAGGAGGCGGCACCAAAGAGTTGGTTTGGGATGACGCTTGCATCAAGGGCTGGGTTGAAGGTGGTGCAGGAACGGCTCCTTGATTGGAAAAAGCAGGAGTTGGCATTAACGGCTGGTTCGGAGCCCGATTAGGCACGAGAGACTGAGTGGGCTCAGGAGGCGGCGCTACCATCATCAAAGCTTGGGTTGGCTCGGGAGGCGGCGGAGTCATCAATTGACCATAATGGGGTGCAGGATCGGCCTCCGCAGTCATCGGAACAATTTCACTATTCTCGGCTTCTGTCACCAAGTTGCTCAACTCAGTGCGGGCGTCTTTACCTCCTCCCGGAGGAACTCCCATGGCCCAATCAAGAAACCAATTTTGAACGTCGATATTGAAAGTTTCAACCGGGTGTCCTCCCTGTCCATCGGTTAGGATCACATCACGGGCCCGGAATGAGATCGCGGAAGCACGATCTCCGAGGGCATCAATCAATGCCTGTCCATGATCAGCGAGACGTTGGATATCAGGAGGAGTGAGTACTCCGCCATTCATCCGGTCATCCAAATACTCCCCATCCCACCATACTCTAGCCACCCAGGGCATCCCGTCGATTTCATCGAGACCCCCGTCAACAACCGGCCTCAAACATCCGTGGTTGAGGCGCTTCAATTCCTTGAGAGCCACGTCAAAACAAGTGTTCTTCAGGTTCGCTAGGATCGATTTCGTGAAAATGAAACGCGAGATCGCATAACGAAAGCCGCTTCTCCCGCGAGCCTTGTAAACCACTTGGTTAGGAGACTGCAGGAGCATTTCTTCGATTGCATAATCGATTTCCACAGATTTATTAAATCACCGATCATGGTGAAAATCTATCCAGAATATTAACTTTCCTAAAAAAATATTCCGCGACTTCAGCTCATTCCAGCCTAGAATTTCCCCGTGAGGTTTTCTCGTATCGTATTCCCACTCTTTGCTGCCCTCCTCCCCCTTGACAGTGGAGACGCAGTCGAAATCAGGGTTGCTACCTACAACGTGCGCCTGGGTCTGGGATCTGGAGGTGATCTGGAAAGAGACTCAGCTGAAGCGGTCATTGCCCGGGTCAATCCCGACGTCATCGGGCTTCAAGAAGTCTACTCAGCCGATCGGTCTGGGAATCCCAGTAATCTTGATGATCTCGCGAGCTCTCTCAACTACCCCCACGTGTTCATTCCCTCGGGGGCAATCGACACCCAAAGCCGGGTGGTCATTCTTTCAAAGTTCCCTTTTCTAAACTCGTGGAGCATTCTTTCTCCTGCGGGAGCAAATGATATGACCCGTGCCGCGTCGGCTGTCCTGATTGATCTTCCCGGAACCGACGCAGACCCAGTGATCATCAACGCCCACTTGAAATGCTGTCTGGAACCCGACGACTCATTCCGTCGCGCGGTCGAGATGTTTCGCATTAATGATTTTCTCATCGATGAGGGATTCGACAGTTCGGACAATATTTTCTTTCTCGGTGATTTCAACCTCATTGGAAGTAGCTGGACCTACAACTCCCTCCCCGCTGGCCTCCCATTGAGCTATCAACTGGGAACCGACGTCAGCTTCCCGGTCAACTATTCTCCTGATCCCGCGAGCTACTTCACCTCTCTTGCCCTAACCAATCCTGGCTTCCTGCAACAGAACGGTAGTTCGAGCGCGACTCACAATTCCGGCTCCACCTTGGATTACATTCTCATCTCAAATCCAATCGCAATCCGAGGAACTCAAACTGAGATCTATAAAAGTAGTCTCGACGCCTCCTTTCCCGGCCTTTCCAAATCCGGAACGCCCCTGCCCGCCAGCACTAGTAACGACGCCTCGGATCACTATTTGCTTTTCGGCGACTTCGACATTGATGGTGGCGAAACTCTCTCAATGAGCCTTTCAACAAATACGGCCACAGAATCATCTCCCCCGATCAACCTGACCATCACCTTGCCGCAACCTCCCGGGATCGGCGAGACGGTCACGGTAAACTTAACCAGCTCCGATTCATCCGAGCTCACAATCGCTGCTACCTCCCTCGTCTTCACCAGTGGACAATCGAGTGCCAGCACAACCCTGACCCCCCGCCCAGACCTCATTCTCGATGGTAGTCAGTCCGTCGACATCCAAGCCTCGGCCAGCGGATTTAATAGTGTCTTCGAAACAATCACCGTCGCCGATTCCGATACCAGCATCTATCAGCTCACTGAAATCAACGCGCCCTGGCTCCAGACCTTCGAAGGGTTCCAAGGAGAGGAGACTCCAGCAGCATGGAATGTAACCAACAACAATTGGCAGGGACCCGACGACGGCACAATGGAAATGAGAGGGCCCCGTTCCTACGGTGGCTCATCATTAGGAAATTTTTCCGGCAGCGAGGATCTCTTTACCGCGACCTTTCAAAACCTGACCGGATCAGCTATCAAATCCTTGTCCATCTCCTATCTCGCACAACAATGGCGGAGCTTTCAAAACGGCTCCCTCGATCAATGGATCGTTACCTTCATCGACAACGGAGTTCGAACAGAAATACCGGGCCTTACGTTCACCTCCGAGACAAATCAAGCCACTGGAGCTCTCGAACCACCTCTCGAACAAACACTCCAGGGACTCATCACCGGAATAAACATTTCACCCGGCGCCAGTATTCAACTGGAATTTCAAGCTACTCCGGGAACTCCCGGCGGTAGCGAACCCGACGATGTCTTCATCAATGAAATCCACTACGACAATGACAGTAGCGATATCGGTGAGTTTGTCGAAATTGTCGTGGGCCCGGAATATTCAAACGACCTCTCGAACATTGAACTGGTCCTCTACAACGGAAATGGCGGAGGCACTTATAACTCCACCCGGACTCTCGACAATTTCATGCAGGGAACAATCTGCGATTCCTGCCACCATATTTTCTACAGCGAGATTTCCGGGATTCAGAATGGCGCCCCTGACGGAATGGCCTTGATCGTCGATGGTGTCGTAAAACAATTTATTAGTTATGAAGGCAGCTTCACCGCAACCAACGGCCCGGCATCAGGAACAACTTCAACCGACATCGGGGTATCCCAAACATCGTCTACTCCGCCTGGCATGGATAGCCTCGGGCTCACGGGGAACGGTTCAGAAGCGGTCGATTTCAGCTGGAACGTTCTCTCCGGAGTTCACACGCCCGGCCAACTCAATCCTGGACAATCGTTCAGCGCCGGATCCTTTCCGCAGGGAATCGCCATCGACAATCTCACCCTCATTCCATACGCCCAGTCAAACGAACCCCATCCGAGTCGTATCTCAGCGATCGACTTAATCACACCCAACACCGTCAGACTTGCTATCCCGACCTCGAATGGCTTCGACTATAGTCTGGAGAGCTCGTCAGATCTCATCACTTGGACTTCTCGTGCCAATCAGAGTGGTAATGGACAAACCTGGATGCCTGATTTTCCCTATGAAGTAAATCAATTCTTCCGCCTGAACATTACGCCTTCCGATTAGAATCTCACAATGATTCGGGGCCAAAGGAATCGGGTAATAATTCCCCCAAGGACATTTCTTTTACCAGAATGCCATTCTCGTCGGCCATCAGGACCCGCATTGATGCAGGACAAAATTCATTAATTACCTGCCGACACGCTCCACACGGGCTCCCGCCTCCCTTGACCGAAATTGCCAAAAGTTCAAACGAAGACTCGCCCTGACTGATGGCATTGGCAATGGCAACCCGCTCGGCGCAATTGGTCAGTCCATACGAGGCATTCTCAACATTACAGCCGGAATACACCTTTCCGGACTCACCCAATATCGCAGCGCCCACAAAAAATTTTGAATAAGGCGCATAGGCGGATTTACGCGCTGCAACTGCCAGGTTGATAAGTTCTTGATCGGTCATGAGATTCTCACCGCTGCCTCGAGGGCAATTTTCATCATCCCGGTAAAGCTCTTTTCCCGCTCCTCACTCGAAGTGCTCTCTCCCGTCCGAATGTGATCACTTACCGTGCAAATCGCCATTCCCCGAACCCCAAACTCCGCACAGACCCCGAATAAACCCGCTGCTTCCATTTCCACCGCCAACACTCCCATCGCCTCCATGCGATCAAACATCTCGGACTGCGGAGTATAAAAAAGATCTGCCGAGAAGAGGTTTCCAACTTTTACGGGGATCTCCAGTTCTCGAGCTGCAAGAACATGAGCCTCCACCAAATCGTAGTCTGCAATCGCCGCAAAATCATACCCACCAAATCGCGCCCGGTTCACTCCACTATCGGTGCATCCTCCCATCCCGATCAAGACATCCCGAACCTTCACTGATTTGGAAACAGCCCCGCAACTACCGACTCGAATGAGATTCTTCACGCCATAATCCGTGATCAGTTCCTTGGCATAAATCGAAATTGATGGAATCCCCATTCCACTCCCCATGACGGAAACCGGCGTTCCTCGATAAAGTCCGGTATAGCCAAACATATTCCGCACTCCATTCACTTGCATCACCTCATCGAGAAAGGTCTCCGCGATAAACTTCGCCCGCAAAGGGTCTCCCGGAAGAAGAATAGTTTCCGCAAAAGCCCCCTCTTTGGCTTCAATATGTGGTGTCGGCATGAAAAAACTCTACAAGATCGATTGCCCCTCGTCCATCTTCACTCCCAACCAATCACCAATTGTTGCCCCAACGTCACTAAAAGTGTCCCGAATCCCGCCATTTCCCTGTCCAGCACCATGAATTAACACCGGTACTCTCTCACGGGTATGATCGGTCCCCCTCCAGGTTGGGTCGTTTCCATGATCCGCTGTGATCACAAGCAGATCCCCCTCCTGTAATTCATTCAGAAAGCGCCCCAGCTCCTCATCCCATTCCTCCAAGGCAAGACCGTATCCCTTCGGGTCTCGTCGATGCCCGTAGAGCATGTCGAAATTGACAAAGTTGGTCATCACCAACTCACCAGATCCCATCGCTTCACGACTTCGCTCCCAAAGCCTGTCATGTCCACTGGCTTTCAATTCCTCATTAAAACCGACATGCGCAAAAATGTCACCAATCTTGCCCACGCCACAAACATGCCTCCCGCTTTCCTTTGCACGCTCCAGCACCGTCGGCTTCGGTGGAGTGACCGCATAGTCTTTTCTGTTTCCAGTTCGTTCAAAACCACCTGCCTCCCCAATAAAAGGCCTGGCAATCACACGCCCAACATTGTCCTCCATCAGTAACTCCCGCGCAACTTCACATAGTTTGTAGAGACGCTCCAATCCAAATGCTTCCTCATGTGCCGCGATCTGAAAAACCGAATCAGCCGAGGAGTAGAAAATCGGCTTTCCCGATTGCACGCTTTCCTCGCCAAGTCGCGTGACGATTTCCGTCCCACTGGCATGACAATGCCCCAGCGATCCAGTCAGGTCACACCGCTTATAAAGCTTCTCAAGAAGCTCCCCCGGAAAACATTCCCTTTCGTTTGGAAAATATCCCCAATCCCAAGTCGCCGGAACACCAGCCAATTCCCAGTGACCACTCGGTGTGTCTTTCCCGGTCGAGATCTCGGTAGCCGCCGAATAATGACCAATCACGTCCTGACCACGCCATCCCTTGGGGAATCGTCCATGGACCAAGCGATAAGCTTCCCCCAAGCCCAAGTGCTGTAGGTTGGGCAAATCGAGCGATCGCCCTTCATTCGTGACAAACCACGCCGCAATATGACCCAAGGTATCACTACCCTCATCGCCAAAGGCCTCCGCGTCCGGAGCCCCACCGATTCCAACTGAATCCAAGATGAACCACAAGACGCGCCGCATATCCGAGTCTAGGGTCGCAAGGAAAGGATGACAATAAAAGCGTGGAGTTTACTCCTCTTTGGGTCTTCTCGGAATCATGTTCTCGAGATTCGAAAAGCGACCTTCAAGCTGGCTCCGATAAAGCTCCAGCTGGCCTTCAGTCAACACAGGACGCAAGAGCTCAACCTGCTCAGTCACCGATTTAGCCATTGCTTCCGCCGCGAAATCCTTAATCGATTCCCCATCGAGCTGATCACCAGTCGCCATTTTTTCGAGACCCTGATTGGCAATCGAGGAAATCATTCCCTGAAGTGCTGGATCGAGAGTCACTCCAGACTGCTTAGTGAATTGCTTAATCATCGATGAGACATCCGAACTTTCTTCAAGCCCTTCCAGGCGATTTGCGTAAATGATCCCGTATGCATCGTTGCGCTGCTCAGGAGTAAGCATGAGATCTTCCTGCAAGGTTGCGAGCTGACGAAGAGCTCCGGCTTCCGCACTATTTTGAGTCTGGCGACTCTCAAAATTCTTATACTTTTCCTTTTGCTCGGGCGAAAGCATTTCAACCATCGATTCCTCCAAAGCGCGTCCACTCATAATGGCCATGGCTCGTTTTGCGGTATCGGAAACAGCCGCCGGATCATTCCCTTCAACAATACCTCCCATCGATTGCATTTCATCAAACTGCTTGTCCGCAATTTCGAGCAACTTTTCCTGCTGTTCTTTATCCAGGCCGAGAGCCGCGCTCCATTTAGCCATTTTGTTGGTGAGGCGATCCATCTGGCGCTCACGCATCTCATTGCGGAATTCCTCCCGACGCCCTTCAAGCTCTTCCGGATCAATTTCGGCTACTCTCTCTGCGATACGATCAGTAATTTCCCTGCTCCTGCTACCATCCATATCAGCGACCCCTTCTTTCTCGTCCCCACTCTCGGTGGATTCAACCTTGGGATCCGTTTCAGCTGAGGTATCTGCGGTGTCCTCACTCCCGGATGGCCACATTTTCATAATTACAACAGCCGCAACTGCGCCCATGACGGTTCCACCGCCGATAAGGAGATTCTGTTTGGATTTCATCGATTTAATAATTGGGATTTCGAATGGCCGCTCGTCGAGCTTCCAAAGTTGATTCGAATCCAACCCAAATAAGGTTACAAAAAAAGACGAAAATCTCTAAATTTACCATTTTGATGATCTCTTCTCACGAAATAAGGGTGCCCGTGTTCCGTCAGATCAAACTTAACTCAAAGATCACCCGCTTAAATTCACACTTTCGCATCATCGAAGGCACTGCCCGTCCACTGGGACAAAAGCACAGGCCCCGTTATGGCATTGAATTTAGTTTTCCTTCTGCAACTCGAAGCCGCGCCCGAAAGAGGAGAAAGATGCCAAGCGTCAGCGCCCCATAAATTACTCTGGGAAATAATTGCATCGCTCCTTTAGCGAGCGCAAAAAATCTTAATGCTCTCACCCAGAGATCACCTCATAAACCACCGGTTGCCCGCTGCTTTGATCTTCCGAAAGCGAAATCGCGTTTTGAACCCGCGCAATCGCTCGCGCCGCGTCATCTTCGCTTCGCGCATGGACCTGACAGAGAGCCTCGCCCTCTTCGAGGTTTTGCCCGAGTTCCACAAAGCTGCTGAGCCCAACGGCATAATCAATAACATCCTCGGACCGCATTCGTCCGCCACCCAACTCCACTACTGCCACTCCAAGCTCACGAGTATCGATTCGGTCCACCCAGCCACCGGAGAGAGCGGGCACCTCTGCCCTCACTTCCGCAACGGGAAGATATTCCATCGGACGTGCCACCAAGTCCCCTGGCCCACCGAGCCCCGACACCATTTTTTCAAACACCTCGGCGGCTTTCCCCGAATCGAGCGCTTTCCTCAATTGCGACCGGGCTTCATCTCGTTCCTTCGCCAATCCCCCAAGCACAAGAAGCTCTGACGAAAGACTCATTACCACCGAATCGAGGCGAGAACGGGTATTCTCACCCCGGAGAAATCGCACCGCATCCAGCACCTCGAGGGCATTCCCGGCGCTTGCGGCCAAGGGTTCGTTCATGTCGGTAATCAGGGCGCTCGTTTTTACGCCCGCGCCATTAGACACCCCGACGATACTCTCCGCGAGCTCCTTCGCCCCCTCATATTCGCTCATGAAGGCACCACTTCCGGTTTTGACATCCATCACCAGCGCGTCCAAGCCAGCCGCCAATTTCTTCGAGAGGATCGAAGCGGTGATGAGATCGATCGATTCCACCGTGGCGGTCACATCCCGGGTAGCATAAAAGCGTTTATCCGCTGGAGCAAGATCACCTGTTTGCCCGATAATGGCAACGCCACATCCCTTCACCACTTCCCGGAACAAGTCATTAGTCGGTATCGTCTGATACCCGGGAATTGAGTCGAGCTTATCCAAAGTCCCCCCGGTGTGCCCCAACCCGCGCCCGGAAATCATCGGAACATACCCCCCGCAAGCAGCAATCAGGGGCCCCAACATCAACGAGACATTATCGCCGACTCCCCCGGTGGAATGCTTGTCGATTACCGGTCCGTCCATGGCGGGCCACTCGAGAACCTCACCGGAATCTCTCATTCCCTCGGTCAGGGCAACCCGCTCATCGAGGGTCATTCCTTTAAAATACACTGCCATCGCGAAGGCCGCGATTTGGCCTTCCGAAATTGAGCCATTCCCAATCCCCTCGGAGAAGAAGGAAATTTCAGCTTTCGAGAGGCACTCGCCGTCCCGCTTTTTACGAATGATTTCCTGAGGGATCATAACTTAATTTGGATGTGAATTCGGATTTTGCCCGTTAACTTAGACATCGTCAGTAATGGCGACTTGAAGATTAGCAGGAATCGAACGACTGTATCAACATCGCTCAACGCCATGCCTCAGATTGCTCGTTATAGGAAAAAGCTCAAACCCAAAGGTCTTTCCTCTTTAACAAGCATTTAAAAAAACTAATCTTTACTCATATTCAGATGAAGAAAACCATCACGCTTCTCGCTCTCTTTACCTTGCCTGCCGCCGGACAGGTCAGAATTACCGAGGTCATGCCCAACAGTGGCCATACCAACACCGGAGCGAATGGTGATTGGTTTGAGATTACTAATACTGGAGCTTCGGCCGTGAATCTCGCCGGATACAGCTGGGATGACGACAGTCAATTGGGCGGCGTGCAGATTTTTCCAAATTACAGTCTGGCCGCAGGCGAAAGTGCCATTGTTCTCGCCGAAAATGATGCTGACACCTTCCTCAATGAAATGTGGAGTCTCACGGGTGTGAAAGTTTTCCTGAGAACCGAATTTTCCGATTTCCCTGGTCTCAGCGGAGGCGGAGACGGAGTTTACCTCTACAACAACTTCAATAATCTGATCGATAACTTCAGTTATACTTCCGCAACATCAGGCGCTAGCTTCGCTCGTTTCACCGACGGCAGTGAGGTCCCCGGCAAGCTCAGTTCCGACGGACAATTCGGAGCGACCACAAGCACCGGCGGAGATATTGCCTCCCCCGGATCAGCGCCCGTCCTTCCTCCAGCCTCTCCTCCCATTTTTATCGAGCCTTTCAATGTGACTTGGATCAGCCAATCCAATATCTCGGGTGCTCCCTTCCAAATCGCCGCGCTCGATCCCAACCCCGGCGATTCGGTGACTCTGACAATCATCGACAAACCTAATTGGCTCACCATCACCGATCAGGGAGACGGTACCGCACTCATCTCCGGAACACCCTCAAACATCGACGAGGGCACAACAACATTTGAAATTCAAGCGATTGATGATTCCGGAGAAACAGCGGCCGTGACCCAAATCTATTCTCTTTCAGTCACTCCGGGGAATTGCCCCATCATTCTCAACGAATACAACGGAGTCGATCCAGGGAGCTACTTAAACGGGGGCGGAGCAGACGAACTCGATGGTGCCACCGATTCCAAACTCGGCCGCATTGAAGGAAATGGCGGAGCCTGGATCGAATTTATCGTCACCGGAACAGGAACCGGAAATACCACCGTCGATATGCGTGGTTGGACATTCACTATCACGAGCGACGAACAAACGAGAATTCTTCACCTCTCCGACCACCTCTCGCTAGCGACCATTCCCGCCGGCACCATCCTCACCTTGACCGAAGATGCCACTATCGCTGATACCGGTTTCAACCTTCTCTCTAACTTACACCTCCAAGGCTATAGCTGGACCAACATCTGGATGCATGATCCCATCCTCATCGATCAGTCTGCCAGCACTCATCCGGATTCCCCAGCAATAAGCAGTCGCAACACTCGCGTCACCGTCACAGCATCCGACGACAGTGTCCTCTACGGGCCAAGTGGTGAATCGGTGGGCACCAGAGACGACGACGATAATGGAACTCCAGACGAATTCATCGAATTGGGCGGACTCGACGTCTTCAAACTTGAAGAAGATCCCGTCAATACTGTGAATCCGATTAATGGAAACTACGACGACGGCTCAGCCTCGACATTTTCCGAACGTAACACCTGGGCATCCGGAGCTTCCACCCAGAACCTAAATCGTTATCTGTCGATAAATACCCCTCCGATTTTCGGGACCCTTTCCTCAAGAAAATCTGTGCGGGGCAACTTCAATGAAGTCGTCACTCTTTCCGATCCCCGCGGACAAAATTTGACCGTCACCGCACTCACCATGCCGGACTTCCTCACCCTGACCCAATTGGCCGGGCAGATAAGCATTCAGAACAATCGCCCGCTTAGCTTTTCCGACATCGGAAATTATGAAGTCACAATTCAGGCCGACAACGGAGGAACTTCTCTGAATCTCAGCTATTTGGTTTTCAATCTTGAGGTACTCAATCCCGCACCAAGTGTCATCGTCAATGAATTAAATGCCGTCGACGATCTGGGCTTCCTCAATGGCGGAACCCTGGCCATCGATGATGATGGCGCTCCCGCCTCCGCCGACTCCCACTTCGGACGTGTCGCAGGAAACGGCAAGGACTGGTTTGAACTTGTCGTTGTCGGCGATGGGGGACCCGGATCGACCAGCCTCACTGGGTGGAAGATTGCCGTAGGCACCTCCGATCCCGGTGGGGTTTTCACCGCCCGCACGACCATCGACCTTTCCGATGCCGCGACCTGGGACAATGTCGCAAACGGAACCATCCTTACTTTTATCGATACTGATACTGCCGGTGGAGGACTTGATACCGAAATCAATCGAGTCAATGAGCTCACGACAAGTGGTTACGCCTGGAGCAACATTTTCCTCGGATCTCCTGTAGTCAGCGGCACGGACTTGACCTCTCTCGACCTCAATTCCAGCAATACCCAAATCGTGATCACCAACGCGCTGGGAACGAAAATCTTCGGAGCTGCCGGTGAGGGAATCGCCCCTAAGAGCGGAGTCAGTAGTAGCGAGATCTTCGAACTTGAGAACGATCCCTCACCGCTCGTCAGCTCTCTCGACGACTCCTCTGCAACCGTCAATGGATACGACGACGGTTCCAGCAGCTCGACCTTTGGCTCACCCAACCTCTTCACTCCTGCCGGACAGGCCGTCGAACGCGCCCAGGACTTCACTGATTACATCCTAGCGCCCTTCGCTTTCTGGCTCATTGAGCAAGGTATTCCCGCAGCTGATCCTGCGAGCGACGATGATGGGGATAAGGCTACCAATCTCGAGGAATACCTCTTCGGAGGAGATCCCACCGACCGCAGCAGCTCACCAATCGTCATTCTGGATCCGGTCACCGGTTCTACGACCTACGATATCCGTAACGACGATCCAAATTATAGTCCGGTAGGACAACGAAGCTCCGATCTGACCAACTGGACTCCAGCGGATCTTACCATCAGCAATGCCGCCTCACCACTGGGGTCTCCCTATACGCGACGGACTTTCACCTTTGATGGAACTGAACCACGGATGTTCTTTCGGGTCTATCAACCTTAAGGGATCAAAGCCCCCGCTTCTTCTTTTCAGCGTCCAACCACTCTCGGTCGGAGCTGGAAAGGCGGCTTTCTTGCGTTTGAATTTTCCCGCCATTCGGCTCGATTAAAGTCAGATTCCCTTCGGAATAACGAGCGAGGCGCGCAAAAATGACCTGGTCATTCCGCCCCCTCCAGGAGCGATAGCCCTTGGCTGTCATTTTCTTCCGCCAAACTTCCTGGTTATGAGTAATTGTCAACACGGCATCTTTCAGCTCCCGCCAGTAGCTGGACTTGTGGCCCTTTTTGTAGCCGTGATACCGGTCATAGACCGATCCATTCGGCTGCAAAACAATGACTGTAGGAAAACCCAGGACTGAATACTGCTTCTTTAGCTTGGCGACATACTTCCTCTTCCGGGTGGTTAGATCTCCCACATTTCCACGATCTCCAGAACCGCCGGAAATATCAATTTTCAACCTGATAACATTACTCTTTGCCCATTTCACAAAATCACTCGTTCCAAAAACCTCTCGATTCAAGGTCTTACAAATCGGACTCGGTGTAGCCCCTTCGTTGGTAAACCACATCACGATTGGCTTACCCGTGCGCATCGACTCACGGCGGGCATTGGTATAGCTGTTCTCCCAGCTTCCCCCTCGCCTCTGCGGTTTTAAAAACGGCTTATCAAAAGCAATGTCGGCAGTGGGATCATCCATCGAAGACCAAACAATACTATTGTCTGACGGCAACTTAAGACCACCGACCGTTGCGTTGTCTCCCACCGTACTTGGAAGAAATCCCACTTCCTCTGGAGCCATTCCAATTTGTGCTCCCTCCGAACTTCTCTTTGCCATCTCCTTCTTGGCCTTCAATTGGGCCGCCGCGCTCACGGTTCCTTGCGCTTCGGACAAACCTCCCTGATTAGCCACCTTCGGCTTGATCACCCGAGGTTTCAACAAATCCCCACACGACACAAACAAGACGCTCGATCCAAATAACAATGCTAGCCCAACTCTCATCGAGAAAATTATATCACCTCAAAAGCGGGACGAGAAGGGAGCATTATCTAAGAAAACAAACCCCTTTCAGGAAACCGGCACCAGCAATCTGAAGCTTGCTCCATTTTCCACACGCGGTTCGAGGATCAAATCCCCTTCCCAATGCCCGGGCCAATCGACGACAATGAGCCAAACCCAACCCGACACCGTGCTTATCGTGTGCGGCATCCAGGACACTCTTATGAAAGGTCCTAAACAATCGCTTTCGCTAACGCGCAGCCACGCTACACTCTCTGTTGGAAACTTCAAACCCAACTCCTCGCTTGGACCGGAAGGCCCTCCGGGAAAATTGCGCTCTATGCATGGTGGGAATCTCAGCCCCACTCCAACGAGCCGTCTGTATAGCGAGGGTAAATTAAGCCTTTGCGAACCTTGCAGCCTTGATTGTGTTTTTCATCAGGAGAGCGATGGTCATGGGGCCAACACCACCTGGAACCGGCGTAATCGCGGAGCATTTGGGAGCCACGCTGGCGTAGTCCACATCGCCGCAGAGCCGATATCCTTTTTGGGCTTCAGCATCATCGACGCGGTTGATCCCCACATCGATCACCACCGCTCCTTCTTTAACATAGTCATCCGTAATGAACTCGGGACGCCCCACCGCGGCTACGATAATGTCTGCCTGCCGACAAATCCCGGGCAGATCTTGGGATCGGGAATGAGCAACGGTGACCGTCGCATCACTTCCACGGGCCATTAAAAGAAGCGCCATTGGTTTTCCGACAATCATGCTCCGACCTACCACGACTGCATTAGCTCCGGACGTTTTTATTCCCGCTGATCGGAGTAATTCCATACAACCAGCCGGGGTGCAGGGAACAAATCCCGTGGGATCTTCCAGAGCGAGTTTGGCCACATTCTCAGGGTGAAATCCATCAACATCTTTGGCTGGATCGATCGCTCTAACGATGGCCTCTTCATCGATCTGCGGTGGCGGAGGAGATTGCACTAAAATCCCGTGAATCCTTGGATCCTCATTCAGGTTTTTCACGGTTTCCAATACCTCCTCTTGAGTCGCCTCTCTTGACAATACGATTTTCTCTGAGTGGATTCCCAATTCACCACATTTTCTGACCTTGGAATTCACATAGACCTTGGAAGCCGGATCCTCTCCGACCAACACGACTGCCAGACCGGGAGTAATGCCCTGACTTTTCAATTCCGTGATTTCCTCAGCGCATTTCTCAAGAACATCCGCCGCTACCTTCTTACCATCAATGATTGTTGCCATGGTTTTCTAAAAGATCGCCAATTCCAACCCGAAGGGAAGCTTCAAGATCGGCTCGTTGAGATTCAAACTCCTCCGCATTCAACCTCCGTGGAATCTCCAAGGGATCACCCAGAGTAAGAATTACTTTACTAAATGGCTTGGGTATTCGAAAGCGATCCCAAGTCTTTAACTTCCAACACGATTGATAGTCGATATACATCGGCTGCACCAACATCCCGGTTGTTTGCGCGATTTTGATAACTCCTGGCTGAAGTTCGTATCTGGGGCCGCGTGGACCATCCGGGGTAAACACCAGATCGTTACCCGCCTTGGCTGCCCGCTTGAGGCCTATCAAGGCTGCCGCGGCCCGCCGGCTAGTGGACCCATGAACAGCTCCCACTCTAAAAACACTCACCGCAGATGCCAATAAAGCGCCATCTTTGCTCGCACTGGTCAGCACGACACACTTTCGCTTAGGGAACATTTTCCGCCAGAGATAAGGAGAAACTCCAATTTGGTTGTGCCACAGCACAAAAATCACGGGACTCGGCCATTCGTTGATTTTGCGGATCTCACCTCTAAATTCCTTACTCAAACTCATCCCCAGGAGGCGCAGAAGCCAGCCCAAGAGACGTCCCGCCCAAACGGTTTTGAAGGAAGATCTGATCTCGCTGTCGATGGGATCATTGAAGCTACCGCAAAAAGGACTGACAAGCCCGACCTTGACAAAAAAGAACACTGGCACAGATGGTCGGTCGAATCTAAAATGACGCGCAGAACTTATGATCACGGTAACTGAAAAAGCGGCTGAAGAACTCAGGCTACTCCTTACCACCAAAAATGCTCCGGAAGGCAGCGGCCTGCGCCTCGGGGTCGAGCGGGGTGGATGCGCTGGCTTGGCCTACACCATGCGCATTGCCAAGCCTGAAGATGGCGATAAAATCATCGACCTTTCCGGAACCCGCTTCATCGTAGCGCACGATTCCTTTGACGTCCTCGAGGGATGCACCGTCGATTTTGCCGACGAGCTCTCCGATCGCGGTTTCAAGATCTTCAATCCCAACGCCGCACGGTCCTGCGGATGTGGCACCTCGTTCGAGCCTGCCGAAGAAGGCAAAAAACCTGAATACGACCCCGCCATCGACGGCACCAAGTGTAAGTAGGGATGGCCCGGCTCGAACTCGACGAACTTCCCAGAAAGCGTCCCCCGTTATTCTGGTGGTTCCTTGCCAACATTCTCGCGATCGCATTCGCCATCGCCTCTTGGGTCATTTGCCTCAACCTCTTTCGCGATCCCACCCATCCAACCAGCTACGATCTCATGCTCAAGGTCGGGCGGATCACCCCCTTGGAAAGCTTCACCCCAACCACCGCTCCTACGCCAAAGAAAGTAAGCAGCCCACTCGAGTTGGAAGCTCAATTTCAAAAGATCTCCGGCCAAGATCTCAGCATTCTTAATCGCGAGCTACGCCGAAGCTATCTCACCAACTTTAACAGGTCGCGCACGCTCACATACATCACCGGAGAATACCAGATCTCCGAGGTGAGAGCCCTTACCGGCGAGGATTTCCTCACCTCCGGGGCCGTAATCAAAGCACAGGCCCTCGTGCGGCCAAACAAGATCGGCGACCCCATTCCTTATCCTGTCTTCATCGAGTGTTTCTTCCCAAGCAAGGACGATGCCACCAGTCTCTTTGACATCGGAGACATGCTTGTATTGAAAAAAATCCCCGACTGCGCCGCCATCATTAATGTCGATCGGACTCCCTACGAAGACAACTCCGCGCTCTTCCTGACCGTGGTGCCACTCTGCGCGGTCGACTATCCGACTACCGATGGGAATTCCATTTCAATTTCTCCACCCGACAAAGCCAATGTTGCAGCTTCTCTTCCTGCGATTCCATAAATAATTCATGAGCCGGAGATCTTACCAACAAGGACGTCAACGAGGGGCGTTACACCGGTCAATGCGGCGCTTGTGGGGATTTGCCTGGCGGGCTAGCCTCACCCTCTTGGTTCCCTTACTGGGTGTCGTCTCATGGTATGTCTGGCAGGCCAGCAAGTTCGATCTCTCTCTTGTCAAAAAAATGCCTGCCCGAACCGTGCTCATCGATCGCAATGGTGTTGAATACGGAACGATCCACGGAGAAAATCGTCGCCTGATCACAGACTCTGAGATCACGGACTTCCTCAGGAAAGCCCTTTTCGCGCGAGAGGACAGCCGCTTTCTTGAACACGAAGGCGTTGACCTCATCGGCCTCGCCCGGGCCACCGTGCGCAACCTCAAAGACCGCGACTTTACCCAGGGCGCCTCGACCCTCTCGATGCAGCTCGCTCGTAACACCTACGAACTCCGCGAAAAAAAATCACTCAATCGCAAGTTCCTCGAAATCGCCCTCACTTACCGAATCGAGGCCAATTTCACCAAAGACGAAATCCTCACTCACTACCTCAACCGCATCTACTTCGGCTCAGGGTGCAACGGCATTGAGGAGGCCGCTCTAACCTACTTCGGTAAGCCCACCTCCGAACTCAATCGAAACCACTGCGCCCTACTCGTCGGTATCATCAGAGCTCCCCACGCCTGCTCTCCGTGGCGAAACCTCAAAGGAGCCCTCAAACAGCGCGACGAAGTGCTAGCCCGTCTCGTCGCGATTGATGAGATCTCTGAATCCGAAGGTGAAGAGATCAAGGGTGAAGACCTCGAACTCCGGAATCCGAACTCCGAAATCGTCGAAACGAGTCACGGCACCCGGGTGATGCGACGGCCTCTTGAGACGGTTTTCGATTCATCTCAAATCAAAGAAGGAGGACTCAAAGTCACTACCTCGCTGGATATCGAGGTTCAATATGCCTTGGAGAATCTTGTGAAGACAAGCGATCTTCCCGAAGGAGCCCAAATGGCCGGCCTCGCCCTCGATCCAAGAAATGGCGACATCCTTGGCGTCGTTGGATGTCGCGAACAACGTCCCACAGGATTCAATCGGGCCCTCGACTCCCGCCGTGATCTCGGGCCGGAATTGATCGAGGCTCTGATTAATACAGCCTCCCTGGAACGCGGGCATCTCCCAATCAAAGGAAACCCTGTCGCAACCGGTCGACAGCTGGGATTCAACGATGCTTCCAAGCTCCTTCGTCGCTTTGGCCTCGAGGGAACGTTTGGGAGCGGCGATGACTTCTTTCGGGGCACCCTCAGCGTCTCCTTACTCGAATTGGCCACCGCTTACGCCACGATTCTCGAGGGCGGCTCAAGGCCTGCTACGGTCTTCATCCGCAAAGTCGAAAGCACAGACCGAACGCTATTCTCCCGCCCCCCGGCTATTTTCCCAGCCTTCAACGATCATGCCATCCCAGAAAACCTCCCGGTTTTCTTCTCGGGACAATCCCTCTCACACGCCGACTATTGGACCGTCTCACTTGGAAAAGAATGCGTCGTGGCCACCTGGATTGGTTTCGATCAACCGAAGCGCTTCGAATTACCGGCGGCTTCCATCCTCAAGCTGTCCGCTGCGCAAAAGGAAATTTCCGAGTCCAATGAGAATCGGCAATAATTTGAACATCCAGAAGGAATTCGACTTTTTTCGTCTAATCAGATCCGAGATCAAAAATAACTTTCCTCCATTCTCAAAATAGGAACAAGGACGCGACAAGGGTCGCCATCCTTTATTCAAAAGTAGAGATCTATTCCACTCTACTGCTGAGGTTACCGTGACGAAGCATTGACTCAATTCGCTCACCCTTCTTCAATTTTTTCGGATCTTTGACAATCTCACCCTCTTCATCAAAAGTGATCGAAAACCCCCGTTCCAGAATACTATTGGGCCCGAGAACGTGGAGAACGGATTCCAGACGAAGCACTTTTTCCTGATAAAGTTTTAGCGCATTTTCCGCAGCACAGAGAAAAGCCTCCTGAGTCGCATCCAAACGATCCTGTCTCCGCCTAAAGACTTCACGTGGATGATAACGATGCCAATTGGCGGAATGATGGACAATGCGGTTCTCCAATTCCGTCAAGGCGCCACTCGCCGCGTGAAAAAATGACTTCCGGGACTGCTCCAGTTGCCATATTGGTGATTGTAATACTTTCTCCGCAGGTTGCCCGAGAATTCCTCGCTCGTAAAAATCCATCTGGTCGGCAAGACGATCAAGACGGCTCTCCACACTTCGCGTTAGTCGCTCACCCATCCGATCGAGACGGTCCCGCAGCTCGACCTGATCCGGCGCCACCAGCTCTGCAGCCGCGCTTGGGGTGGGAGCTCTCAAGTCGGAGACAAAATCCGCAATCGTGAAATCAATTTCATGTCCCACCGCACTCACAACAGGAATGGGACAATCTGCAATCGCGCGCGCAACAATTTCCTCGTTAAAATTCCACAAATCTTCGAGCGAGCCACCACCACGTCCTACAATCAACACCTCTGGCTGGGGCAAGCCCTCAGCCCCAGCATTCACAGCTCGCCTGATCGCCCGGGCAATCCCCTGCTCGGCTCCTTTCCCTTGAACCGAAGCCGGGAAAAGCACAACAGTCAACCAAGGAGCCCGACGGGAGAGGACATTTTTCATATCTTGCAGTGCCGCTCCGGTCGGGGACGTGACGATTCCGATGACTTTGGGGAACCCCGGTAATTCCCTCTTCCTTTCTTGGTCGAAGAGCCCTTCCTGGTTGAGCTTTTTCTTAAGTGACTCAAATCGCGCCTGCAAATCCCCCTGCCCGACGGCCTGAGCTTTCTTAACGATCAATTGGGTGCTCCCCCGAGCTTCATAAAAACTGGTCTCTCCAAAAATCTGCACCTTGGCGCCATCCTCGATCACTTCGTTACCGGTCCGGCGGCGCGCTCCGAACATGGCACAGGAAATCTGAGCCGACTCATCCTTCAGCGAAAAATACCAATGACCACTCGATTGCTTGCGAACATTGCTCACTTCTCCCTCCACCCAAATTTCGCCCACTTGAATCTCAAGAAGATTCCGAATCCGGCGGGCGAGTTGGGTTACTGAGATCGCCTTGACCTCACTCACCTTTCTCTCCTTCGTTATCGTGAAGTTCGGCAAAGACCATTTGGCCGGCGCTCGTCTGAAGCGTGCTAATCACGGTGACATCCTGTGAAGTGCCGATCTTCGAGATCGCGTGATTCACAACAATCATAGTACCATCCGGCATATACCCCACCGCCTGATGTTCGTCTTTTCCTGAACGCACCAAGGCAAGTCGCATCGACTCTCCGACCACTACGGCTGGCTTCAAAGCGTCCGAGAGATCATTCAGATTGATAATATCCGCCGACTGGAGATGCGCCACTTTGGTGAGATTCTCATCTGTAGTCACCAAGCGCGCTCCGAGCAACTTGGCGGACTGTACCAGTCGCCCCTGAAATGATTCATCCTCGGCAATCCCACGCGCATCATGAATGGTAATTGGAACTCCGGGATTTTTCTGCAACTCATCCAGAATCTCCAACCCGCGTTGTCCCCGCTGCCGTTTCCCTGCCGCAGCGGAATTGGCCATGACTTGAAGTTCATCTAGGACGAATTGCGGGACAAGAAGCCGTCCGGTCAAAAATCCAGCGGCCATCATTCGTGGGAGCCGCCCATCCATAATGACCTCACCATCGAGCAAAAGAGGCTGTCCCGAAGCGGCATCCTGACGGAATCGCACGTAGGGAATGATGAAGGAAAAATCCTCCTGATTACTCCGCAACGCGAGCACCGCTCCCAAAAATGCCAGACTACTGTAGATCGCGACATTGAGAGCCAAAACGAGTGAATCTCCTATGCTTTCATCCTGGAAGGAACTCGTCACCAACTTGACCAGATCAGTGATTCCAACGCGATTTAAGAGAAATCCACAGATCAAACCGATTGCCACACCGAAGGTCGCGGTTGAAAACCCACGCAGCGTAAAATCCTTCATCAAGGATTCTACGAAGATAAAAAAACCGGCCACGATGAGCGCTCCAAACAATCCGACCCATAACTCAATTGCGGGGGTGCTCAAGGCAATCGCCAAGCCCGCGAGTTCACAAATGACGACATAGGTGAGCCTGGCGACGTTGACGGAATGAGGGGTGCGTTTCATCTCTATCAGAAAAAGCGAGGCAGTAGCTATGACAGGTCACCTCCAAGGAAGCAAGCTCCCCCTACTGGGCAACTTCGGGCCACACCACTTTACCGCCTTCACCGCCCGATGGAATCGTGTCCCCGAGGTCTTTCGTGGTGATAAAAAGCATAAAGCCAATCAAAAGTAGCGCAAATCCAGTCTGAACCACCTCCAGCACGCGCTGATTAACCGGACGCCCGCGAACCCACTCAATGATTGCCATGACAATGTGCCCACCATCCAGGACGGGTAAAGGGAGCATATTCAAGACCGCCAGATTAACATTAAACAGGACGAAAAACCACATCACCCGCAACCAACCGTCTTCAGTCTTGAGAAGAAGATATTTGGTTCGGGCGATTCCAACCGGACCGGCAAGCTGATCCACACCTACATGCGAAGATGGAGAAGTGACCTTCGAAATCGTGACCCACATTGTCTTCAGGCTGTCTGCAATCTGAAAATACGGCGTTGGATGCACCATGGCAGTCTCGATATTCGCCTGCCAATCCCAAAGAATTCCGACTTTAGGGTCTTGGTCCTCAAATATCTCACCTTGCGGCTTTAAAGGCGTGACACTGCACTCGATAATTTGATCACCGCGCTTCACTTGGAAAACGCTTTCCTTCCATTCATTGTCAGCCAACAACTGACTTACGTGAAGAGTCCCCACGACCTCGACGCCATTCACCTGAATCACTTGATCTCCCTTTTTCAGTCCGGCACGCTCGGCAGGACTCTCATTTTCACCTTCGAGGATCTCCCCGATGATGGCGGGGCCGGCTGCACCAATCCCAACCCGAGGAAGAGCACGCCGCCTAAAAAATGCAGTCTCCTCAATACCGAACTTTGATTCCACAAATTGAACTTCTCCATCTCGCTCGATCTTGAACTTCACTATCTCCCCCTCGGTGAGCATGATCTGCTCCTGCACCCCCTTAAAGATACTTCCGCGGAACCAATCCACCGGCTCCCCATTCACTTCGAGAATCTTATCCCCCGGAAGGAGGCCGGCTTTGTCCGCCGGACCATCCGCGACAACGCCACCAATTACCGTTGAGGTGATGGCATCTTGGGGTTTCCCGACCTGCCATACCAACAACGATCCCAAAACGGCGAGAGAAAGACTGAAAAACGGCCCCGCGAAGGCCACAATGATTTTGTCAAGCGGGCTGACCGGAGGGAGTTCATCTTTGCCGCGATTACTTCCCTCAACCGACTCCATGGTGACCATCTGGGGCAGAGCCACAAATCCTCCGAAGGGAAGCCAGCCCAGTCCATACTGCACGCCATTAACTTCCTTCTTCCAGATCGGCTTCCCGAACCAGATTTGGAATCGATCCACTTGCAGGCCGCGCCATCGGGCGGCCAGAAAATGACCCAGTTCGTGAACAAAAATGATCACGTTAAAAATTCCGATCACTACCAGTATCAGGAGGAGAGCATAGAAAAAATCACTCATAGATAATATCTTGTCGGGCGGAACCTACGCCAAGCAGACAAGCTCGGCTAGCGAAGATGCTCAGTTTTGTTATACTATCTTGACTGAGTGCTTTTTACTCAATCGAAGAATTTGTCCAGACTGAGCCTCAAAGGTTGCGGCCGGGTCAGTTAGTTTAACACCGTCCAACTGCACTGCTCCGGGAATGACAAATTGCTTTTTAACCTCGCCTAGCGACTTTTGAAGATCGAAGACATCAAGAAAGGCTGACCTTACGACCTGCGCAACACTACTTTGATCAACGGGAGGACGATAATCTAAGGCACCAACGCTCACATCACCTTTGCTACGACGTAAATTCCAAAATTCTATGGCCGCTCTCGCGTCCTCATCGCTGTGATAGCGGGATACCAGAAGCCTGGCCAATTCCTTCTTGGCCTCCATCGGATGAAGCGAGGCATCGCGGGCTGATCCGAGCAGGAGGAGATAATAACGATCCATCAGCTCGTCACTGATACTCATCAGCTTCCCAAACATCTCGTTTGGGGCCTCATTCACACCAACATAGTTGTGGGAACTTTTGGACATCTTCTTGGTCCCATCCAGCCCCTCAAGAAGCGGCATGAGCATGACAACTTGTTGTGATTGTCCCTCTTCTTTTTGCAAATCTCGACCCACGAGGATGTTGAAGAGCTGGTCGGTTCCTCCAATTTCGACATCGGAGCGCACCTCTACCGAGTCCCAGCCCTGCATGATGGGATACTGAATTTCATGCAGTCGAACTTCCTGGCCTTTCGCGATTCGTTCCTTGAAATCCTCTCGCTGAAGCATTTGCTGCATCGTCACCCGAGCATTAAGCCGAAGAACCTCTTCATAGCTCATTTTACGAAACCACTCACCATTAAAGACGACCTCTGTTTTCTTACGATCGAGGATTTTAAAAGCCTGATCAGTATATGTCTCGGCATTCGAGAGCACTTCCTCGCGGGTGAGAGGTGGACGGGCCGAGCTCCGACCGGTGGGATCTCCAACCGTTGCGGTGAAATCACCAATAATTAACACCGCCTGATGACCCAATTGTTGAAACTGGCGCAGCTTCTCAAGCGGCACAGTGTGCCCGAGGTGGATATCCGGCGCGGTGGGATCCACCCCCAATTTGATCCGGAGGGGTCTTCCTTCCTTTAATTTTTCGGCCAATTCTTTCTCCGAAAGGACCCTTGCGGTCCCGCCAACCAATTGCGCCAATGCCTCGTCACTCATGCAGGCGAGAGCTAAGCGGTCATTGGACGGAAATTCAAGCGTCATGGCGTGATTCTGGTCTTTCCTCGCCACAGGACGCTCTCTAGTCTCATCAGGCGTGGAAAATCCCTACCAAGCTCCGGAATCTGAAACCCTGATTGATGGCGTTTCACCACTAGTCCCAAAACCCTCTCAAGTTACAGTCTTCGGGATCCTACACCTTCTGGTCGCCACGGTGGGATTTGGAGGAATCATTTTCAATAAACTAGGCTCAAACAACCCCAGAACCTCCATCCTCCAGTCATTTCAACAAGACAAGGAAGCTCCCGCCAAATTTACTCCGGAAGCGCTCGAAGCCCTCGACAAGGCGCTTTCGCTGAATCTCTACTTCGAGATTTTTAGCGCGATCTTGGCCACCATGCTCCTGACCAGCGGCCTCGCCATGCTCCTCAATGCCCGTTGGGGCGTCAGGCTCTCCAACAAATACAGTCTACTGTCGATCATCGCCAAGATCGCCTCGATCATCCTGATCATCGCCATCGCCTTTCCAGCCTATCAGACCTTCTGCGACGGGATATCCGGCTCCAACGAGACCATCGTGAAGACTCTCTGCCTCGTCTACAAATTCGGCGGTGTGGCCGGAGCTTTCATTATGATGATCTATCCCATTACGGCCTGGATCCTCCTCACCCGCCAAAAGGTAAAAGACTTCCAACAAACGCTCTAGATCAAGAAAAAGCCGCTCCTCACAATGAGAAGCGGCCTTTTGAAAATGGGGCGACCGACGGGACTTGAACCCGCGACAACCTGAATCACAATCAGGGGCTCTACCAACTGAGCTACGGCCACCAACTTGTGGTGCGCGCAGAAGCTAATTATTTGGGCCCAAGGTGCAAGGACAAAGACGCGAGATTTTTTTATTCCCCACTTTTCTCAATTATTCACAATTCATTCACCATGTGAATAAACCGTGTATATGTCACTTAGACTAATCAATTAGAATCTTTTACCAAAAGAGCCTAGAACCAGCCCTTCTTGTTATTCACATGGGTGTCCACAAATTCCTGATCAGATTTAGTGATGTAGATGATCCCTACGATCAGTCCAATAATCGAAGAAAATCCACAGGTCGCAAAGGAAACGACAGGTTGAATAATCCCTTCTTTGTTATCTCCAAGGACGAATTCGTGGCCTCCAAACCCACCAAGGAAAATTCCCATTAGTCCAGCCAACAGCTTTTTATCGGCTCTTGGGATCTGCCCTCCTGAAGAAGGAGCTGATGGTGCGGGGGCTGACTCATCGGGAGGAATTTGCTCTTCATTTATCGTTACCAGTTTTTTCTACTGGATTATATGGGCATCTGGCAAGAAAACCAACTCGCCCTGGAGCAATTCCACGAATCAATCAATGAAACCCCGCAATTTCATCGAGCAGTCCCAATCCTGTAGTCAGCTCACCCTCGATCTTATTGAGCACGACGGGCGTTATTTTCTTGAGTGCAGTGGTAGTCAAATCGACGCCAGCCACCTTGGATATCCCAACCGCAAGCTGGTCGAACTCGTCGCCAAACCATTCCGCCCGGCGCGCCAGCCACGCATTGTTTTTCTCGGTCTGGGTTTCGGTCACTCCATCGCAGCCGCTCGAGAGGCACTTCCCCAACAAAAAGCCTCCTTTGTCATTCTGCCAGAATCAAGCAAGCTCCCTGACTGGATTTCAAAACTCCTGCCAAGCGATCCCCTCGATGATGAACGAGTCTATTTCGATCATAGATCCCCCTTCGAGCCTCTCTCGGAAGAATTCAGTGGCATTCAAGCGGTCGTTGCCGACTTGGACCACCTCAACACCCTCGCGCCCAAGGATTGGTCATTCACCTCGGGCAACTTCCTTGCCATTCTAAACGAAAGACTCAAACACGGCGGCCTTCTGGGACTGGTGATGAACCGACCGGACCCCGCACTGGAAAAAGAACTCCGCAAAACAGGTTTCGAAGTCGTCTCCGATCTCGTCCCACTTTCTGAAAAATCGAAAAAAAATCGCACCCTTTACCTCGCTCGGAAAGGCAGCTATCAACGCAGACACTAAACCAATTAACATGACGAAAATCTTTCTCCTTTCTTTTCTTGGAACTGCCACGCTCTCAGCCAGCGAGCACGTCGTCAAAAGCACACCATTCGAAACCAGCTTATCCATCGACGCCACCTTCCTTCCCGACGATGTTGTCGTTCACAAGCTGTATCCCGAGCAGTGGAGCAAATTCGAAATCAAAGAGCTTCTTCCTCACGGCGCGGCGGTGAAAAAGGGCCAAACCATCATTGCCTTCGAGCGCGAGGACTACGACAAGCACCTCGCGGAAAGTCAGGAGGCCGTGGCGACCCGCAAGATTGCTCTGGCTCGGGCCGAACGCGAATTGGCTGACCTCGAAATCACCACTCCCCGTTTACTTGAAGGAGAAGAAATCGCCTTCGAACGCCATCAGGAGTCATTAGACTACTTCAAGAAAACCAGCCGGGCGATTCAGGAAAAGGATGCCCGCGAAAGTCTCGCACGAGCGAAGCGCAGTCTCGAATATGTCGAAGAGGAGCTGAAACAGCTCCTGCAAATGTACGAGGAGGACGGCGTGACAGAAGAGACCGAAGAAATCATTCTTAAGCGGCAACGTTCCTCCGTGGAAACTGCCAAGTTCAGCCTCGAAAAAGTGGAGCTCTCCACCGCGCGAACACTAAAAAAAACCATCCCGGAACAAGCCGTCGATTTGGAGCGCGCATTTGACACTGCCAAGCTTTCGTTCGATACCGCCAAGCTAAACCTCCCGCGAATACTGGAGGAAAAACGGTACGCCGTCGCTAAACAAAAACGACAGGATACCGAAGCTGACAAAAAACTAAAGGCCCTCGAAGCCGATGCGAAATGGCTGGTATTCAAAGCACCTGATGACGGACATATCTTTTACGGAGAAATTTCCAAACACTCATGGAGCCTTGGCGGAACCTCAAAATTCCTCTTCGTCAACGGCACCGCCCCCGCAAAGACCGCTCTGGTTTCATTTGTTGCCAACGGAGTCCCACTTAATCTTCACGGAGTGGTCGGACAAAACCAGCGCTTGCAGCTCACCTCAGGAAACAAAGGTAGCGCTGAAGTGGATGGCATCGGCCCCACTACATTCCCGGTTGAAATCACAAGTCTCGACCGCATCCCAGGAGCAGACGGGAAATATAAGCTCTCCATGAAGGTGACTCTGCCGAAAGACTCTCCTTTGGTCGGCGGCATGAAAGCCAAAGTGAAACTCATCACCTACCGCAATGAAAAGGCCCTCACAATCCCCAAAAACGCCGTGAAAACCGACGGGGATAAATCCACCGTCCGTCTGAAAATGGCTGACGGAAAAGACGAAGTCCGCGGGGTGAAATTAGGGAAAACCTGGGGAGACCACGTGGAGATTCTGGAAGGCATCGCCGCCGATCAAGTCATCCTTCTGCCAGCCTCAGAGTAAGATCGAATGCGCTTCCTGATCTTCTTCCTTTTCCTCTCTCCGTTATATTCGGAGCAAAAAAAACTAGCCCAACTCAAAGAGATTGAGCCAATTAAAGAAGGTGAATTAGAGGCGTCAATCAGACGAGGGGTTGATTACCTCATCGGAAAGCAAAACAAGGACGGCTCCTGGGGCGGTCCGACACGGACCAAAGGTCTCAATATTTACGCTCCGGTCCCTGAAGCCCACCTCGCCTTTCGCAGCGGCGCATCGGCCCTGGCATTGGCCGGCCTTCTTGATAGTAAAGATCAGCGACCTGAGACCAAAGAAGCCATCGCAAAGAGCGAACAATGGTTCTTTGAAAAGCTCCCCAAGCTCCGCCACGTCGACCCCACCACAACCTATAATGTCTGGGGACACGCTTATGGCCTGAGAGCAATTTCTGCGCTCTACGACTATCACGAAAATGATGAAGCAAAACGCTCCCGATTAAAACAGCTCGCGGAATTACAATTCCAGATGCTGAGCAAAACCGAAGATGTTCGTGGCGGCTGGGGCTATTTGGATTTCGATGGTTTCACTAGTCACTTCTCCGGCATCCCTACTTCATTTACTACGGCCACTGTTCTTCTCGCGATGAAGAAAGCGGAAGAGACGATGGGAATCAGTCCTCCCGCCCGCGAGGTAAAACGAGGACTCCGTTCCATCGAACAACAGAAAACCGCCGACTGGTCTTTTGTCTACTCGCTTGATCATCGCCTCCGCCCTCGCTACGGCATCAACCGCCCTGCGGGTTCCCTCGGGCGCACCCAAGTCTGCTTCGCCGCCATGCGCAAGTTTGGTGATAACCGGGTCACCGATGAATTGATCCAGCACTGGCTTCAGCGACTTTGTCTCCGTGAAGGATGGTTTGACATTGGCCGAAAGCGCCCCGTTCCCCATGAGACTCATTTTTCGATCTCGGGCTACTTTTACTATTACGGATTTTACTATGCCACGGAATGTCTCCTGATGCTCAATCCCAAAGACCGGCAGGAATTCATCCCCCATCTATCCCGGCACATTTTAAGCAAACAGGAAAAAGACGGCTCCTGGTGGGATTACCCGCTCTACGATTACCACCAACCTTACGGGACGGGATACGCCTTGACTACTTTATCGAGGCTCCGCGATGCCAAATCGCATTAACGCCCTAATTTAGAGGCAGATCCTACCCTAATTTATCGAATCAGGCTGATCAAACTACGGCGCCGGAAGTTTTTGTATATTTACATGAATATTTGACAAACAAAGGCGATCATACAGACACCGCTAAATTAAAAAAATTACCATTTATGAAAAAGACACTAATGACCCTCAGCGCTATCGTTTCGACTGCACTTTTCACAAGCTGCCAAGGAACTCCGAGCCAGCAAGCTGCCGGAGGAGCGCTCCTCGGAGCAGGCCTTGGAGCAGTCATCGGACACCAATCCGGACACGCCGCCGAGGGTGCTGCCATCGGAGCCGGTGCCGGTGGCCTTGCCGGATATGCCAACGCTCCCCAGCAACAGCAGCCGTCTTACTACCGCTAGGCTCTGAAGGAATTTAATTTTCTCAAACGCAGGGCATCATGCTCTGCGTTTTTTGTGCTTATTGAGTTTCAAGATCAGCAATAAGCACCCACAACTGGCTAATCCAAGCTACGGAAATCGCTCTCTTGCCTACGAAGGTTTCGGGCACTTTTTCTGGAGGTATTTCAACACCCGTGTAGGTTTACCCTCTATGAAAGCATACGTCCTGTTATTTTTTCTACCCATTCTGGCGCAATGTTCCAGCGGACCGGCCAAATCCGCCGGGCCAGTTCCAACACTTCACAACCGGGCCCTCCAGAAATCCTGGGGCAAACCGGTGAGAGAGCAAACTTCCGATGGATTCCGGCTGACCTACACCAATCCCTCCTACTCGTCGAATCGCCTCACTATTTTAGCAAAAAAAAGTATGTGGGCGTCGCACCAATACCCCCCTAATGTAAGGGGGCAAAAACTTGTCAATGGCGATTTTATTCCAACTTCCAAGCCGCAAGTCTTCCGCTCCGCAACAATCATGGGCAGAAGGATCAAATACTATCAGACTGATGAGGGCAGTGGCGCTGACGCTCCCCGCTTCCGGGCCGTGGGCGTGCAACTTACCAATCCAAGTGGTGCGGTTGGCAACTATCTCATCGACTACGAGGGAGAGGAAAAAGAATTCTCTCTTCGCCTGGCCGAAATGGGCTGGTAAAAGCAAACTAGCCTCCGTGCCAGTGGAGCTTCTTCCGCAGGGTTTCGTAAAACGAATGTCCAGGCAACCGGACAAGTCGCAAGGACTGCGGGTGACAGGAGACTCTCACCACGCTGTCCTTCGCGATTCGCAAAATATCGCGTCCATCGACCGAGAATAGAATAGGCTCCTTGCCGCCTCCACAGGGAGAGAGTTCGATGATAGAATTATCGCCCACCACCAGCGAACGGTTACTCATGCTGTGCGGACAAATCGGCGTGATCACAAACACTCCGGCATGTGGCCCCAAGAGTGGCCCACCAGCTGCCATAGAATAAGCTGTCGAACCGGTCGGCGTCGCCACGATCAAGCCGTCCGCCCGATAATGATTCAAAATCTCGCCATCGACACGGGCTTCCAATGAAACCAAGCGCCCGGTCTCACCCCGCATCAAGACGACTTCATTGAGCGCCAAAAATTGCCGAGGATTGCCGCTTTCCTCGATCATTTCCACCTGCAGCATGCACCGCTCGACAATATTTGGCTCACCAGCAGCCAAATGATCACTGAGCGAATCGATCTCCTCGTCGGTGCAGGCTGTCAAAAATCCCAGCGTTCCGATGTTCACGCCAGCGATCGGTAAATCCGTCGGACCAATCCGATGGAGCGTTTCAAGCAAGGTTCCATCACCCCCCAAAGAGATCACCAAATCACATTGATCTGAAAAATCGGCCAATCCCTCCTCGTGCACCAACCTCGCAGTCTCCTCTTCGAGAACCACTTCAATCCCTTTTTTCATCAGGCTATCACGGACCCTCACCACAGCAGCGGGTGCATCAGGCTTATATGGATGGGCAACAATGGCGACTCTCACACCAAAGGTCTATCACCCTCGTAAAGGAGTCGCAATCGTTCCTTGAATATCCTCTCCGCAAAGACATCGTTTCCCCATGCCACTCACGCCCGATGAATCGACCCGCTATTCACGACAGATCTTGCTCGATGAAATTGGCGAGGAGGGTCAGGAGCGCCTCAAAAACTCCTCAATTCTTTGTATCGGCACGGGCGGACTGGGCTCCCCCGCGATCCTCTACCTCGCGGCGGCCGGAGTCGGCACGATTGGCCTCATCGACCCCGATCAAGTCGATCTCTCCAATCTCCACCGCCAAATTCTTCACGATACTGATCGAACCGACACCCCAAAACTCGCAAGCGCCCGCGAGCGCCTCGCCAAGGTCAACCCTCACGTCAAGATCATCGAACATCCCGGACGTTTCGACACCGAAAACTGTCTCGATCTGCTCTCCGGCTATGATCTCATCTTAGACGGGTCCGATAATTTCCCCACCCGCTTTTGCGCCAACGACGCCGCCTTTTTCCAAAAAAAACCTCTCATCCACGGAGCCATCTCCCAATTCGAAGGTCAGGTCACGGTTTTCGCCCCACACCTCGGCGGCCCCTGCTACCGCTGCCTGCTCCCCGAGCCACCGCCCGAGGGTGCCGTGCCGACATGAGCGGAAGCCGGAGTCTTGGGCGTGCTCCCGGGAATCATTGGCAGCCTGCAAGCCATGGAGGCGATCAAGCTCCTCGCTGGCATTGGCAGGCCGCCACTCGGCCGCTTGGTTCACTACCGAGCGCTCGACACTTCATTTCGCGAAATTAAGATTAAAAAAGATGCCAACTGTCCGCTCTGCGGCGAAAATGCCACCATCAAAGAACCTGTCTCACACACCGAACCATCCTGCTCAATGTCACCTGTTCCTGAAATCTCAACGCTCGAACTTCGTAAAATACTCGCCGAGGGATTCGAGGGCATCCTTCTCGATGTCCGCGAGCAAGACGAATACTTCATGTCCCACATCGAGGGCTCGCAGCTCCTCCCGCTCAGCGGATGGCCTGAGGTCGCGGCCAATCTCCCCAAGGACACGAAATACCTCGTCCACTGCGCCGTGGGGATGCGCAGCGCCCGCGCCGCCGAATGGATGCTCGCCAATGGATTCGACGACGTTTCCAACGTCGCCGGAGGTATGAAACAATGGCAAATGGAGGAAAACTCCACCTAACGTAGGTAAAAACACCCCTTATGTTGGCTCACCACGTCAACCTTATTACCGCCTCCATCAGGAGTCACCGCATCCAGATACCAGCCCCAACCGGCATCATAATAGAAGCTACGATCTTACAGGGTGCGGCAATGAATTCCGTCCCTAACCTTGAGATCGATGAAGGTTACACAAATTCCGTCAGTTGAGCTTCTTCCCCCATCGATTTACCGATCAACCGGCCGCTTGGGCCCGAACACGAGCTCATCAATCAGGATTTGCTCGGCCTGCTCCGCGAAATAGCTTGAAAATAAGATAAATCGGGCGAACGGGTCTCCTATCAAGGGTTTCATTCCCCCGCAAAAGCGCCATATCCCGAGATTTGTTCACGAAAAAAAAGACTGAATTCCCCTCACAAGTTCCACTTGGCAACCTACCCTACTCTCCCTTAATGTCCCGCCCCCTGCGAATGGGCACACTTTCTGCACAATATTTTCGATTTCCAGATAATGAACTTTTACGATCCTCGTCACACTCCCGATAGCTCCGGAACCCTCCACCAATGGGACAATGAGACCGCAAATTGCGGTATGGGAGCTATTGCCAACCTGAATGGCGAGAAGTCTTACCAAATCATCGATTACGCCATCACCTCGGTCTGCAACATGACCCACCGAGGCGCCGTGGATGCTGATATGAAAACCGGAGACGGCTCCGGCGTGCTTTGCCAAATTCCCCGGCCCATTTTTGCCAAGGCAGCGGCTGGGTTTGGCTACTCGGGATCTGCCGAGGATCTCGCAGTGGGGGTATATTTCCTCCCTGAAGACGGAGCGGCTCAGATTAAATCCTTCACCGAATCTGTTCTCACAAGACGCAATATCCCCCTCATTGGATGGCGTGAGGTCCCCGTCAATCCCGATGAATTAGGCAAGCTGGCCTTCGACACCCAACCCGTGATTACTCATCTCCTCGTCAGCCGTCCTGCCGACGTCGATGCCGATCACTTCGAGCGTCTTCTTTTCCTCGTCCGACGGGAAGTTGAGCGTGAGTTTAAGGAGCAGACCAATTTTTACATCCCCACTCTTTCCAGCCGACTCATCAGCTACAAGGGACTCGCCATGCCCGCGACCCTGCGTGCTTTCTATAGCGACCTCCAGGATTCCGACTTCCAAACCGGCATCTCTCTTTATCACCAGCGCTTCTCTACAAACACCTTCCCGGCTTGGCCCCTCGGTCAACCATTCCGGATGATGTGCCACAATGGCGAAATCAATACCGTCCGCGGAAACAGAAACTGGATGGCGTCCCGTGAAGAGTTTTTCGAATCAGAAATTTGGGGCGCCGATGTGGAGTTCCTCAAAGACCTCCTTTCCGACGGAGAATCCGACTCTGCCTCTCTCGATCACGCTCTTGAGCTTCTCGTCCTCTCCGGACGCCGCCTGGAGCACGCCATGTGCATGTTGGTTCCTCCGGCTTTCCGTCACGACCAGGAAATCTCGGAAAGCGTCCGAGCGTTTTACAACTACATCCGCTCCTTCGCCGAACCCTGGGATGGACCTGCCGGACTTGTCTTCACTGACGGAACCACGCTATGCGCCGGACTCGACAGAAACGGCCTGCGCCCGTCGCGCTATACTCTCACCGATAATGGGCTCCTTTACATCGGATCTGAATCCGGAGCGGTTGTCCTACCCAGCGACCGCGTCATTCGTCGTGGACGTCTTGGTCCCGGCCAAATGATCTCAGCCAATACTGAAACCGGAGAATTTTTCAATGACCGTGAGATCAAGGAACAACTTGCCGCCCAGAAGCCGTATGCCAAGTGGATTGATGAACACCGCATCGAACTCAAGGACTTCACCTCGCACGAGGCACATGTTCCTTCAGTCGATTTCGAACCGGTTGAACTCTCCCGCCAGCAGGTCACTCATGGCGTGACCGCTGAGGACCTCGATATGGTCTTTCCTCCCATGATCAAGGGCGCGCAGGAAGCAGTGTTCTCCATGGGGGATGACATCCCACTGGCTCCGCTTTCCCGCTACCCACGTCTTCTCTTCACTTACTTCAAGCAACTTTTTGCCCAGGTCACCAATCCTCCCATCGACCCCATCCGGGAATGGGCCGTGATGTCCCTTGGTGCCGGTCTTGGGCCCGAACAAAACCTCCTCACCGAGACCGCCAAACACGCCCGTATTCTTCAGCTGGGATCAGCCATCTTGTTTGAACAAGAACTCGATACCGTAATTAACCGAACCGAACACGGCTTTTCGACACTCGTCATCGATACCACTTGGCCTACTAGCGAAGGTGAAGCCGGCCTCAAAATAGCTCTGGATCGCATCTGCGCCGAAGCCGAAACGGCGGTAGACAATGGCACCGAGATTCTCATTATTTCCGACCGCGCCACTTCCGCTGAACGCGTTCCAATTCCATCGCTTCTCGCAACCGGATCAATTCACCATCACCTAAACCGCTGCCGCAAGCGTCTTCGCTGCTCCATAGTTGTCGATACCGGCGAAGCCCGCGACACCCACCAGATCGCCTGTCTCTTCGGATTTGGCGCGACTGCCGTCTGTCCATACCTCGGCTTCGCCACCGTTCGTCAGGTTGTTGCCACCGACACCAAAGGTAAACTCGGTGAGGTTACTCCCGAAAAAGCGATGTCAAATTACCGCAAGGCTCTTGAAAAAGGCCTCCTTAAAATCATGTCCAAAATGGGCATCTCTGTTCTCAACTCTTATCAAGGGGCACAAATTTTCGAAGCACTCGGAGTAGGGAAGGAAGTTGTCGATTATGCCTTCACCGGCGCACACTCGCGTATTGGCGGAGTTGGTTTCGCTGAGATTGCCGAAGAATCTCTCGTTCGCCATCGTGCAGCCTTCGAGGTCGATCCTGAAGAAGGGAAAACCCTCAATCTAGGCGACCCTGGTTACAACCGTTACCGGAAGTCCGGCGAATCCCACGCGCTCACCACCGACGTCATCAAGAATTTCCACACCTTTGTCCGTGACGGCAAGAAGGAGGACTACGACGACTACGTCAAAGTCACTCTCGCGAGCGATCCCATCACAATCAAAGACATTCTCGATTTTAAAGTTCCCGCTTCCGGTGTTTCGCTCGACGAAGTGGAACCTGCCGAAGAAATCGTCAAGCGCTTTACCACAGCGGCCATGTCCATGGGTGCCCTCTCTCCCGAGGCACACGAAACCTTGGCCATTGCGATGAACCGCATCGGCGGCAAGTCTGATTCAGGGGAAGGCGGCGAAGATCCACGTCGATTCCAACCATACGCCAATGGCGATCACGCTCGTTCCTACATCAAGCAAATCGCCTCCGGTCGCTTTGGAGTCTCGGCTCACTATCTGGTGAATGCCGACGAGCTCGAAATCAAAATGGCCCAGGGTGCCAAGCCCGGCGAAGGGGGACAACTCCCCGGGCACAAGGTCAACGCCCTCATCGCCCGCTTGCGGAATACGCAACCCGGCGTGCAGTTAATCTCACCCCCACCCCACCACGACATTTACTCGATCGAGGATTTGGCCCAGCTCATTCACGACCTCAAGGAAGTGAATCCAAAAGCAAAAGTCACGGTAAAGCTCGTCTCCGAATCCGGAGTGGGAACCGTGGCCGCAGGCGTCGCAAAGGCCAGCGCCGACAACATCCTAATCTCCGGTCACGACGGTGGAACGGCAGCTTCCCCGCTCTCGAGCACCAAGCATGCCGGACTGCCCTGGGAACTCGGCATTTCCGAAGCTCATCAAGTTCTCATGATGAACAATTTAAGGAATCTTGTCACGCTGCGCACCGATGGAGGCTTGCGCACCGGACGGGATGTTATCATCGCGGCAATTCTCGGCGCCGAGCAAATGAACTTCGGAACCATCGCGATGATCGCCATGGGTTGCGTCTATGTTCGCAAGTGCCACCTGAACAACTGTCCTGTCGGGGTTGCCACCACCGATCCAAAATGGCGTGCCAAGTTCAAGGGAACTCCTGATCACGTCGTTAATTTCATGATGGGCGTAGCCGAAGAGGCCCGCGAAATCATGGCCACTCTGGGGGTTCGTTCACTAAACGACCTTATCGGACGTCCCCAACAGTATCTCAAGCAGCGCGAAGTCCCCGATCACCCAAAAGCCAACACCATCGACCTCTCGGCCGTTCTTGCCGACAAAGCGGACGACGATGAAGTTCGAATTTGCACCAGTAAGCGGAATGACGGCATTCACAAGCCCGCCCTTGATCTGCAAATCCTCGAGGATCTCGCCGCTCATACCGGAGGCTCCGAGACCGGGAATCCCACCGCCGGATGCCTGGACCGAAACCCTTTCGAAAAGGAATACGAAGTCGTCAATACCGACCGAAATATCGGAACCCGAACCGCTGGCCGGGTTGCCGAGATATACGGAAACCACGACCTTCCCGCCAACACTATCAATCTAACCTTTAAAGGATCAGCAGGACAATCATTCGGCACCTTCCTGTGCGGAGGAATCAAGCTGACCCTCATCGGTGAAGGAAATGACTACGTCGGAAAAGGCATGGCGAACGGCGAAATCACCGTCCGTCCCCCTGCGGAAATGTGCGAAAATTTTGTCGCAGCGGAAAACTCAATCGTCGGCAACACCTGTCTCTACGGAGCGACCGGCGGACAACTCTTTGTCAACGGCCGGGCTGGAGAACGATTCTGCGTCCGTAACTCCGGATCAACCGCCGTCTGCGAAGGCGTCGGCGACCACGGTTGCGAATACATGACCAACGGCCTCGCCGTCATCCTCGGAAAGACCGGTAAAAACTTCGGAGCGGGGATGTCAGGAGGCACCGCCTATATTTACGATATCGATGGGAAATTCCAGTCCCGCCTAAACCCTGAAATGGTCGTCGCTCGTCGTGTGCGCCGCGCTCAGGACAAGGAGGAACTGAAATTACTCATCGAGGCCCACGCCGAAAAAACCGGCTCACCGAGAGCCCAAGAAATTCTCAGTAACTGGGACGACATGCTGCCAAAGTTAATTCGTGTCATTGCGAAAGAGAAATACGATCTCGAAAAAGCCGAAGAGGAACACGAAGCCGCAGTCGCAGTCGACTAACTCCGACAGAGCAACAGACACTTCAGGCGATTCTGTTCACGTAACAGAATTTTCTTTCTATTTCCCGGTCTGCTCCAGCAAGGCTTTCATCACCGACATCATCCGGATGAGACGTTCAGCATGATTGACAATTTGGCTTTTCCCCTGCTCCCCAAGTGCGACATGAATCTCTCCTGCCCGCTCGTCCGCAATCTCGAAGTTCCCCGCCCAACCTTTCTTGGAGACGAGTTGGTTCAAAATATCTGCTGACCTTTCAGTAGCCTTTATATCAGCCCAATTGAGAGGAGAGCCGCCACCTTCCAAAATAAGAAGACTCTCCAAGCTTTCCTCTTCCTTCCCGATTCTTTCCCAGATCCAGCTCTTGGGATCCCCCTCCAACAGAGGAGGGTAAAACGCAATTCTGATGCCCTTTTTAGATTTGTGCATCGTGTAATATTCCGCCAACCCAAGCGAAAAAGCCACCGGAGTCCCACTAGCGCCGTAAGGCACGGCTATGACATTGATTCCCTTCGGCTCAGCAGCACCAACATTCACCCACAAGGTCGGCCAAAGTTTACCAGCCGCAGTGTCTTCAACTTTTTTGAACACTTCGTAGCCTAGATTAGGAGGCTCCAGCGTCCCCTGAATCATCGACCAGGTTTGCTTCAAGCCACGAACACCCTCGTCTGATTCAATGCCTCGCTCAACAATCCGGTGGTTTAGCTTCTCCAAGAAGTCGGCCAACTCCGGGATCGTGACGTCGCCCTCCCGCGGCTTTTGCTCCTCCTGCTCTTCATTCGCTCCGAGGTAGAGCGCAATGATAATAGAGACGATCAAAAGCGCTGGAATGACCGCCAGCGTGATTTTTATTCCGCTGACCTTACTAGGCTCCTCCGTCTCACTCATTTTGTTACCAATTTTGAAATTTCTTCTGCCGCACGCCGATGCACTCCGGTCTCTCCCAATTTAGAAGCCTCCTCTAAGAGTTCTCTGTGAAGCCTGTCTCGCAAATACTCATCTTCCAGAAACCTTCCAAGCCAGCCGGCGACTTCATACGAGTTGGCATCATTCTGAATGAACTCAGAAACTACTTCCCGACCTGCAAGAATATTGATCAAACCAATATGAGGCAGCTTTATTAGGTGGCGCGCCATCAGGAAAGTCGGCCAAGCCACCCGATAAACCAAACAATAGGGCAATCCGTAATAGGCCGCCTCGAGCGTCGCGGTCCCGCTGGCTACCACGCCCAGACTGACCTGCTGCATCAGCCTCTGGCTTTCACCGAGCTGGATTTCCACCACCCCTTCTGGAATCTCACTCTGCGCCAGTAAATCCAGCATCATGACCTGAACCCGCTCGCTCGCGGCCGCGGTCCTGAATCGAATTGGCGTCTCATCCCTCTTCCGCATCACCTTCACCGTTTCCAACATCAGCGGAAAGATGCGGCTGACTTCCTTGCGGCGACTCCCTGGGAATAACCCCACCACGCCATCCTCCCGACTTGCCGAAATTCTTTTCTCTTCCAACTCATCCACCAAAGGATGCCCCACCCAACTCGTTTTCAGGCCAGCTCGCTGAAAAAGCGGAACTTCAAAAGGAAAGAGACACAACATCAGGTCGTGTGACGCTGCAATTTGTGGGATCCTCCTCTGGTTCCATGCCCAAACCTGCGGCGCGACATAATGAACGATTTTCGTCTCAGGGCAGAACTCCTTAACCTGCTTTGCCAAACGCAAATTGAAACCTGGATAATCCACCAGCAGGAGGATCTCGGGCTTCCAGTCCCTAATTTCCCTAAGAACTCGATCAAATCGCTCCTTAAACCAACCATATCGCCGAATAACCTCGATAAATCCTACCACCGCTGCCTCATCCACCCAGTCGGACACGCCAGCCTCGGCCAGCCCGGCCATGGCCTTCCCACCTAAGCCACGAAACTCAACCGCACCGAGCTCAAGTTGAAGCGCTTCCATCAGTTCCGCTCCATGGGTATCCCCACTCACTTCACCTGCCACCACATAGACCGAACAACTCATCAACGTGCGGATCCTACGCTAGCTGGCTCGATTTCCAACCCACAAAACCATTCCTGACGTAAATCGTCTCACAAGGGCTTGCTTCCCATGCTCCGAGGCGTTAATCCCTCTTAACACAGTCGCATTATGTCCGAACAATCCGAACAGCAACCTCAACCCGATCAGGCCCCCAGCCCCATCGGTGAAATTTCCCAGGAGCCATCCTCATTTGAGGCCTTCCTCGATGCCAACCAGAAATGGCTGATCATCGGTGGAATCATCGTCGTCATTGGTCTGGTGGCCTACGTAGTAATCGACGGCCTAAAACAACAAGAACTTGAGAATTACTCGGCTGAAGTCAGCGCCGCACGCACTCTTCCCGAACTGGAAACCCAGGCTTCCGAAAAAGCCGGAACCAATGCCGGCGGCACCGCTCTTCTCCGCAAAGCCCAGCTTCAATGGAGAGATTTGCAACAATCTGAGGCCATCGAAACACTTAAATCCTTCGTCAGCGAGTATCCCGACCACCCAGCATACGCCAGCGGTTTGGCTTCCCTCGCTTCATATCAGCATAAAATGGGCGATCTCGAGGGCGCCAAGGAAAATTACGAGAAAGCGGTCGAAGAAAAAGCTGCCATCAGCTCAATGGCCCTTATCTATCTTGGTGACATCGCCCGAGGCGAGGGAAACGACGAAGCAGCCGGGGAATACTATGATCGTGCATCCTCGGAATATGGCGAAATTCATGCAAACATCCGCCAAATTGCCGAACGTCATTCCAAGCTTCTCGGAGTAAGCACCCCAACCGAAGTCAAGCCTGCTCCTCCCGCTCCCAAGCCCGAGGCCGCCAGTGAGCCCGTTAAAGTCGACCCTCTTCCCACTAATCCCGATCTCCCGAAAAAGCCTGTCGTTCCAGAAGCTTCTAACCCTGTAACCCCAGAGGCTCCCAAGTCCGTCACCCCAGCCGCTCCAAAGCCTGCCCTTCCCGAAGACCCCAAGCCGGTTGATCCTAAACCTCCAATCCCAGAGGATCCAAAACCTGAAACACCAGCCGCTTCAACAGACTCCCCCTCAAATTAAGCGTCTCTGGCACTTCCTCCTTTGCAAACTGTCTGCCCTAGCTCATATAATCTAATTCGTAGAAACTAAGAACCGTGTTCGAAAAAATCAAAAGTAAGTCACTCGCGGGAGATCAACCCGCCGCCGCTCCTCAGCCACTCGCTCCACCAGCGGCGGCTCCTCCCCAACAAGCGGCTCCAACTAAGGAAGCACCTGCCACCGCTCCGGCACCTGCCTCTGCCAGCGTAGCCGCTACAGGCGGACAACGCAACATTCTCAGCAACGACGTCCACATCAATGGTTCCGTTAAGTTCACAAACGACCTCCTCGTTGACGGACGTATCGAAGGAAAAATTGCCTCGGACGGCGCGCTCACCGTCGCCGAAAACGCCCACATCAAGGCAGAAGTAAAAACCAAATCGGTTGTCATATACGGCAAGGTTCATGGAAACATCTCCTGCACCGAACGTGTGGACATCAAAAGTAGTGCCGAAATGGTAGGAGACGTCAAAGCTGGCTCACTCTCCATCGAACCAGGGGCAATTTTCGTCGGTAAGTCGGAAGTTGGAACTCCAACCGTGCAATCTCAAAAAGAGGCTCCACAAAACAAGGGTTCCCAACAGGGAAAACCACAGCCGCAGCAGGGTAAACCCCAACAGCAGCAGGGTAATAACACAAAACCCCAAGGCACTCCCCAAAAATAACGAATTGGCTTCGAGCTAACTTTCCATCCGCCATCCGGTTCCCCCGGTGGCGGTTTTTTCGTCCTCATCAATTACCACTGGTTACGGAACATGGCGGGATCGCAAACATTACCATGGCCACATCTTCAAGAATAAAAATGGCCAAAAATAAATTCATTATGAGCACATTTTCCCCTTGCCCAGCCGAGCTCAACGTTTACTTCTTTAGGTGAACGAAATAAGAATTTTATCTCGTTTTTTGCAGATAATCCAGATGGGGGTAAAGGTCCGATTCCTTTACTCCCATTTATCTTTTAAGCTAGGTCCATCACCAGCGCCTTGGCCCACCAATCCTTAAAAGACTCGATAAACAGTTCATGCACCGGATCACCGCCCTGATAACGGTCATGGGCCTCCATCGAACCGAATTTCAACGAGAGCCCATAACTCCACGAATGATCCGTCACGGGACGCTCCGGAGTCTCAGCAGGCTTTCCCCATTTGGATGACGTTATATTTTTCGAAAGACAGAGCGCTTTCAGCCCTTTTTCAAAGATTTCGAGGTCACCAGGGTTGAGACGATCTTCCTTTAGCCAAAAATAGACATGATGTTCCATAACAATGCGATATGACGAATCTCCCCGATGAGCAAGCCCGCAACCACAATTGCAAAGGTTGATTTTCAGGGGAAGACATGCCAATTTCTAACATCGGCGCCGTTCTCAATATGACCATTGGTACACTCCCGGTTTCCATGACTCACTTTCTCACCCCCAGGTATCTTCTGACGCTGCTCTTCTTCTGCGGCTTCACGATGCCAACGACCGCGCAATACCGGAACGAAGACCGCCTCTTTGCCGACGCCGAAAAATATTATACCCACGGACAGGAAGTTCACGACCGCCTCGAGAAAGCAAATTACTCACAGCACGCTGTTGGGCTCTACGAAAAATTCCTCGCCCAATTTCCCAACTCCCGGCACGCCCCCCTCGCCCGCTTTCATCTCGGCCACGCCCTGCAAACCCTCGGCCAACTCGATCAAGCTAAAGCCAACTACCGGGACGTCATCAACAGGCATCTCAAAGGTCAATGGGTAGGCAACGCCGCCCGGCAACTTGCCTACCTCTTTTACATCGAAGAAAACTGGGCGGAGGCAGCCAAATATTTCGGTGTCGCCGCCCTCCATGTCACGAACCGGGATCTTCGCTTCAGCGCCCTGACCAAACGAGTTCAATGTCTCCTCAAAATTAATCGCACTAAAGAAGTCGTTGAAGTCCTTAGAACCATTATTGCAGAACCCAAACACCCTCACCAAGAGTGGGCTGTTTTTATGCTCGGCTACCAGTATTACCTAGATGAACAACTGGAACGCTCAATCAAACTCCTTAAACCTCTCACCAAGGAAGCCGTAAAAAGCATCTATCGCTCCCAAGCCATGTTTTACGTTGGCCTAGCTTCGGCCGAACTTGGCCTCAGCGGCGAAGCCGCTAAAAACCTTCATGCCGTCTTGAAGATCCGCATGAACGATCCATCCCTGACAAACGAACAACGAATCAGTCTGGGAACCAACAAAGCGCTGGCCCAAACCGCGCTCATGAAGGCCTCCCTCGACAAAGAAGACTATCAGGAAGTCGTCAGGCTCTATTCAATGGGCGACTACGGCGCGAAAGGACAAGTCGAAGCACGCCGCTCCATGAGAGCAGGGCGTGCCTTTCTTGCCCTTAAAGAATATCAACAGGCCCGGGCAGCCTTCAGGAGGGTTGACCGAAACCTCCCCAACACCGAACTGGCATTCGAGTCGGCCTACCTTTGTCTTGAATGTGATTATCTGCTCAAACACAATGGCCTTTCCGAAAGAGTCGACATTTTCTTTGAGCTATACGCCGACAAAAATCCGAACGACCCGCGCCTTCACATGGCAAATTTCCTTAAGGCGGAGACCCTCTACCAAGCCGGCGATTTCGAAGAAGCCGGGGAAACCTTCAACCGGATCGAGTTAAACCTCATTAAAAAAGAATACCGGGCAGATCTTCTCTACAAACGCGGCTGGTGCCTCAGCGAATTCGGTGATTTCAACGGAGCCAACCGCAGCTACACCCGCTTCCTCGCTGACTTCCCTAATGATTCTCGCAAAGCGGAGATCCTCGCCAAGCGAGCGGAAGCCATCTTGGCTTTGGGGGATGAAATTTCAGCGCTCAAGGACTTCGAAGAACTCATCGCGATGCAACCTGAACCCATCCTGGCCGCATTTGCCTATCAGGGCAGCGGAAGAGTTCTCAGGAAAGAAAAGAAATATCGCACTATGGTTGAGCGCTATCGTCAGCTCCTTGCCAATTTTCCAAACATCTCCAAGAACACTGTCGCAAATGCCAACTATTGGATCGGTTGGGGACTCTATAAGGAAAATGAGCTCGATGACGTGCCTTCCTACCTTGAAAAAGCCCGCGATCTTGCGCCAGAATTCTACAGTGAGCCGGTGGGAAACATTCTCGTTCTCTCAGCCTTTGCCCAGCGTGATCCCAAGGCCCTTCACAACGCCATTCAGAGAATCCTCCAAGACGCACCCGGCAAGGAAATCCCCTCCCACATTCTCTCCTGGCTCGGCGTCCAACTCTTTCACGAAGGAGATGTTAAAGGAGCCGTCACTTATTTAGAGAAATCGACAGACCCTGAAAATCCGGCCAAAACAAAACCCGGAGTCTGGCGAACCTTGGCCAAGGCTCAAAACGAAAACAAAAATTTTGCCGCAGCGCTGAAAACCGGGACGATCATTCTCAGCCTTAAGCAAGAAAAACGATGGAAAGCGGATACCATGCTCGATCTCGCGCTCTCTCAGATCGGGCTGGCAAAATACGACGAGGCCATAGAGACCACCAACAAAGCTCTCGCCCTTGATGTGAAGGGGCCGCATCTCGCCGGACTCTATTTGGTCAAAGCGGAAGTTGCCCTCCGTCAAAACCGGCCTGAGCAAGCGCTGCGGGACTACCAAAAAACAATTCAAATGGTTCTCGATGATCCACTCATCAAACCACGGGCTCTCGCTGGCGCGGCCCAGTCCGCCAGACTTCTGGGAGAGGAAGGAAAAGCTGAGCAATACCGTCTGCAACTCAAGCAGGGGTTTCCAAATTGGAAAGGTGACCCAATCGAAATCAAGCAGCCTGAAAAGGAAGGTGAATAGTAGGCTAGCTAGCCTTCTTGCCCATTGCGCGAAGAATCACCGGCTTCAAGGTAAGTCCCTGAACCGCGATCGAGAAAATAACCACGATATAGGTCGCCATGAGAATGGACTGCCTGACCCCATCTTCAATCCCCTCTTTGGGAAGAGCCAGAGCCAGAGCCACGGAGATCCCTCCCCGAAGACCGCCCCAGGTTAGAATACGAATGATCCCGGGCGAAAATTCCCGGGAGCGCTTCAAGGCAATCACAGGTAAAGAAACCGCAACCATTCTTGAACCAATTACGACACCGATCAAAATGATTCCGGCAAACAATGCCGAAGAATTCCAACTTAGCACAAAAATTTCCAGTCCGATCAAGAGAAACAACACCGCGTTAAGCATCTCATCGATCAACTCCCAAAAGAGGTCAAGATGACCCCTTGTAGTCTCGCTCATCGCCAACTCCCGACCATGATTCCCAATCATCAGACCCGCCACCACCATGGCCAACGGGCCACTAAAATGAAAATAGCTAGCAAGTTGATAGCCTCCCGTCACCAAGGCTAGGGTAATCAGAATCTCCACCTGATAATTATCAATGGTTTTCAACATCCGATAGGCAACATATCCGAGCAGGCCACCCAGCAATAAACCACCCCCTACTTCCTCTATAAACAGAAGTCCCACGTCCATCGCGCCCCGGTCCCCACCTCCAACAGCAAAGCCAATCAAGGCGATATAGACGACAACCCCGACTCCGTCGTTAAACAAAGACTCTCCGGTGATCTTGGTTTCAATTGATTTTGAAACACCTACTTTTTTGAGAATTCCAAGCACCGCAACCGGATCGGTCGGCGATATCAACGAACCAAAAACAAGACACCATAGAAACGGCACATTCAACCCGGTCCATTTGAAAACAAAGAATGCCGCAATTCCCACCAGAAGAGTGGAAACCAGCAGGCCAACGCTGGCTAAAATAGCCACGACGTATTTCTGGTTCTTTAAATCATTCAGATTCACGTGCAGCGCTCCGGCAAAGAGCAGAAAGCTCAACATAACCTGCATCACCGTCTCGTTGAAGTCGATCTGTGTGACAAACGAATCGGCATTATCCCGAAGCGCGGGCCAGAGGTCACCAAACAAGAGAAGCAGAGCGCTCAAGACTAATCCCATGAGAAGAATCCCAATACTGCTCGGAAGCTTGAATACACGGTGATTAATGTATCCAAAAATAGCGGCGAGTGTGAGCAATATGGCCGAAGTATCCAGTAAATGCATAACCTTAAGAGTGTGCGTGGGATTCAACCAATGACCGAGCTTCTTCAGGAACCCACTTTTTCCATTCTTTGCGGTCAGAGGCATTTGCCATGATCTGCCTCCCTGTCATTTCCAATAGCTCCTCATTTCCACATGCGATACTTTGAATCATCCCATTCTCAAAAAAGTGCTGATACAAATGCCTCAGTCCATCAGGGGCTCTAAAATTATCAGCCGTCACCAACTCACCCCCGTTTCGACTTCGCCACGGATAAACCAATAGCGCGATCCCGGTCTTAAACAATCTTCCGAACGATTCCAAAATCCCTCCCGCAAGATTTTCTGACCACTTCTCTTTAAAGAGTTCATTAAGAAGCCCAATCGATAGGACCATCCCCACCGGCTCACGAGTATAGAGACGCAGCATCGCGGCAACCCGGTGGAATTCGGGCGCATTGGAAATCATCACAACCTTCCCCAAGGCCTGCAGAGTATTCGCACGGTCTAGGAAGGACACCAAATCAACTTCACCATCCCGCAAGAGATTGCTCAATGAAACTTCACAAACTTCGCGGCAGGGCCGAGCTTTTTCGGAAACTCCTTTATTGGGAAAAACCTCCCCGGCTTGCGTCAGCATATCCAGATGCAAATTGGTAACTGGTAGAAAGCTTCCCCTCAATAGAAGCAAGGGAGTTTTATAAAACACCTCGGCCGCCTGAACAACCTCTCCATCGGGCATGAAAACTGTAGCAGGAGTCACCCCCTGCCTTACCAACTCGAGCGCACAAATCCGGTTGTCAACCATAGCAAATGGTGCACCCGAAAAAGTCAGCATATCGATTTCAACCCGTTCCACCGACAGGAAATCGATCAACGAAGAAACAAACGCGCTCAAATCCCTGCTATGATGATAGGCGGCCCAAATCAGATTCACTCCAAGAATCCCCAAAGCCTCCATTTGGTCAACATTCTCCTCATCCAGTAATCGCACATGCAGGAGAATCGTTCCCGACTCCTTGAAGAATTGCTCCTGAAACCGAACCGCCAACCATCCATGACATTCTCCGGAGTCCTGATAGCCTCGCGCCTTCACCGTGTTGGCAAAGGAAAAAAAGCGCGACTCACTCCCACGTGATTCGCCGAGGCGCTCCTCAAGCAATTCATACTCGTAGTTGACCATATCCACGACACGACTCTTGGAAACGTAACGCTCGCCCTTGCCATAGAGAGCGTCGCTAATTTTCATATCATACGCGGAAATCGTTTTTGCCACCGTTCCAGCACTCGCTGAAGCGCGGAAAAACCAATTGGCGACTTCCTGCCCTGCACCGATTTCAGCAAAGGTCCCGTAGATCGATGAATCTAGATTTAGGGCCAGTGCTTTATCATAAGACGACCGCGGTAAATCACTCATTTTCCTCTTCTACTTTTGGAGAATCTTCAATCCACCCTTGCCCCACTAGCTCGACAATCTCCACTTGATCGCCTGAACGTGCATTCACGGGATAGCGGATCTTCAATGTGTAAACCATTTCCTCTGAATCCCGAAATAACTCAGCAAGAACCTCTCCCTCCTTTGAATCCCGGCGAGCATACGCAAACAAAGTGCGATCGCTGTTTCTGAAACCCAGCCGGTAGGCCGCCCAGACCTGATCATCGCTATACTCGTAATTGTAATAAGATCCCTGACGAAGCATGATCCTTAGTAATTTTGGTTCCGTAGGCTTGGCTCTAACCAGATCCTCCGCCGACATCTCGCAATACCCCACCCAACTTTCCCAATCCACCTGATAGGAAAAGTCATCGCCATCTTCAAAACGCTCGATCGCAATTGGCCCGGAGGAAAAATCTCCAATCCTGACGAACGAAGTGAAAAAATCCCCACGGTATCTGATTTCACCCCGATTGAGTTCTTCAAACCCCTCCGGCTCAAACTCCTCATTACCGTAATATTCCTCCATCAATGGCTTCACTCGCTCCGGATCCCTGACAAATTTAAGACGCCCTTGGATGTTGCCCGATGTCAAAAATCCCTTAACGGCATTTTCAATCTTAACAACATCAAATTTGTCATACTCGTCGACTGTCTTCTTGATGACATCAACACCATCCTCATTTAAGTAGCTGGCATTCTGGGGAAGTTGTAAGCTTTTTTCCAATATCGCTGCACTCGCCGCACCACCGATCACAGTGGGTGTGGACGCTCCTCTTTTACTGGGAGCATTCTTTACCACAGCGATCCCGACCGCCGATAAAACCGCCACCATCAAAGCACAACTACACGCTACCATCCATGAATATGGTTTACCCTCCTCACTTTTGGCTTCTTCCCAATCAAGCATCTCATCAGACTCTCCGATATATCTTCTCTTCCTCAGACTGGGGCTATCCTTCCAGGATTTAATTTCCTCCGGATCTTCGGCCCGAGCCACCGCGATGGTTTTTGCCGTGGAAGCGATTTTCTTTTGCTCCTGGCCCGGAGAATACTCCCTCCCGAACACAGGAACAGTCAGAACAACCTGACACTGGGGGCAATGCCCCCGCCTTCCCACGTTTCCCTTCTGTAAACGAAATAGGGCAAAACAAGTCGGGCATTGAAAAGGCATCCAACGCGCCGCGGCTTTCTCAGAATCACTACTAGCAGACACAGTTTCTGGTTCTATCTTTTAAGTTCAAATCGCGATGGCTTAGGGAGTCGCAGCAAGGCTTCACGTTCCCCTCTTACCTTATCTCTGACGATAAACAAATTCTCAGCTCCCACGTAATCTTCATCACTTTGTCCTTCCGGATCCAAAGTTGGAGTTTCACTTTGGTATGGGTCGAATCCCAATAAAAACGGCGCCTGGGGCTTAATTGGGATCATCGCCAAAGCCTTACGGCGGGTCGGAATTGAAGCTAATTCTTCGGGATTCACTCCACTTCCGTGAATGGCACAGATCCCATGATCTCTTCCTTTGTGAAAATATTCCTGATAGCTGGTGGAGCGGAACGTCAATTCTCCGGTCTCCGGATCCTCTACTGCTTCACTGCAATAACGTGTCGGCTTCATCCCTGACATCCGGCATGTCGGAAGACGCACGACAGACGCGGGTTGGGCAATCTCCCCACCCCGGAAATCGGAGTAGGCCACATTCATCGCTTCTTTCCAAACTGGGAACGCAAGATCCTTGGCAAATGCCTCTCCATGAATCGGCGTACGGCTTCCCTTATAAAATCCCATCCAGACCCCGCAGGTGATCCGGCTATTGTAGCCTACCATCCAGGCATCACTAAATCCGTAGGGAGTCCCTGACTTACCACCTCCTGAGAATGGGGCATCAATGAGTTCATCGGAAACACTAGCAAGGTTACCAGTCTTCATGACATCGTTTAGGATCGAGTGCACCTGAAATGCCGTTGCCTCGGAGCAACTCGGCTCACTCTCAAGCAAGGATAGATCCGATCGGTACCGCGACTCTCCATTTCCATCCTGAATCGACAAAATATAATGAGTCTTTGCAACGCGGGAGCCTCCTCTAGGAAAAGTAGTATAAGCCATAACAACCTCCGGCAGACTCACGAGATCCCAGCCAACAAGAAGCCTGTTCAGTAACTTCTCACTCGAAATATCGATTCCAAAATCCTTGGCCATTCCGACAACCTGCCCCAATCCCAATTTAACTCCCATCCCGACGGTTGCAGAAATTTTCGAGGAATTCAGTCCCCTTCGTGCGGTAATCTCTCCTTCGTAATGCGGCTCACGAACTTCCATCCCCCACTCACCAACGACACCTTCCATTCCTCCAACCATCAACTGACGGGCATCCAACTGCTCGTCCAATAGTTGGCTTGCTGGGTTCAAACCGTTTTCAAATGCTGCGGCGTAGATAAAAGGAAAAAGAGCCGTTCCCAGCGGCCGTCGTCCTAGCTCCACAAAATCATATTGCGAGTGAGCATAATCACGTCCTCCCACGTGAACCAAAACCTCTCCGGTCGTGTGATCTACCATCAACGCAGATCCCTGCAGATACTCCGGACTCTTTTTGCTCCCAGGATCAAAATCCTGATACGTCTGATGCTGGTATCCGGACCTGCTCTCGGCCTCTTCCAATTGAGCCCTGAGGGATTCTTCAACCTTATTCTGGTAGGCCAAATCAATGGTGGTGCGGATGATGTAACCGCCTTGCGAAAGCGCTTCCTCTCCCACCAATTGGTTTGCCTGCTTGGCAATCAACTCATACAAATGCGATTTACCCCGTCGAATAGGATTCGGATTTGTCGTGACTGGAAGGGCAATCAGCCGATCTCGATCCGCGTCGGTGATCATTCCTTCTTGGGCCATTCGACGAAGCACATGATCCCTGTTCTTCCGATTAACCTCGGGAAATTTCAGAGGGTTCAGTTTTGAAGGATTTTTCAAACAAGCCACAATAGACGCACATTCATGAGTTTCCAAATCAACCGGCTCTTTTCCAAAATAACCCAGAGCCGCAGATCTCACCCCGTAAAATCCCGCCCCGAAAGGGACGCGGTTGAGGTAATACTCGGCAATCTGCTCCTTCACCTTCTTCTTCCGCTTTAGGAAATCAGGAAACTCACCTTTCAGCTGCAAATGGAGATCTTCCTCAATCCTCAGCGCCAGGAAGGCTTCGATAATCTTACGCTCGTATCCCGACCAACCCTTGTCTTCTGCCTCATTGAGAAGATTGAAGGCATTTCGAGCCAACTGCATTGTAAGCGTTCCCGCCCCCTGGGTCCGGCGTCCACTCTTGTAATTCAAGTATGCCGCACGGCCAACACCCACCCAATCCACACCCGCATGGTCGTAAAACCGCTGATCCTCTTGGGCCAACACCGCGTTCACGAAAACCGGAGGAACTTCCTCCAACGGAATATTGTGTCTGTTCTGAACAAAAATACGGCCCAGCTCGCGCCCTTTACGGTCCAAAATAAAACTCGGCTGCTCCACCACGGGAATCAGCGCGAGGTCGTATTCCTGAGCGATATCACGATAGGGCTGTAACTCCTTATCGACATAATAGATCCCCATCCCCACAATCGTCAGGCAGAAAATCGTGAAAATCCAAAAGCCCTTGCGCTTGAACAAGCTGCGCTTTTCCTTCTTTTTCTTTCGTCCAAACATGAGCTTTCGCATGACTGCAAACCCAGAGGGCCTGCAACAGGCATTTCCTTATCCCCGATCCGACTCCGGGGCAATCTCTGACTTGGCCAATGAACTCATTGCGCGAATCTCAAATAATGGCCCCACTCCCTTTCATGATTACATGGCGGAATGCCTCTATCACCCCACCCACGGCTACTATTCCCGACCAAGCACGCCCACGGCCTCCAAGGAGGGCGATTTCATGACCAGCATTTCCGTTGGTCCGGTCTTCGGTCAGCTCCTCGCGCGACGTTTTCACAAATTCTGGACCGACAACGGCTCTCCCGATTCCTTCACCATTGTGGAAATCGGAGCCCACGACGGAGCTCTGGCCCTCGATATCCTCGATTACCTCCCCACTCTTGATTCCAAGTTCGCCAAAGCTACCCATTACGTAATCAGCGAACCGCTTCCCGAAAGATGTCTCTTTCTACAAGATCGCCTTGGTGAGCGAGCCACCATCACATCGAAACCAGAGGACATTCAGGCTAAAATCGGCGTTCTCGTAGCCAATGAGGTCCTCGACGCCCTCCCCGTGCCGCTTTACCTCAGAACCCAAAACGAATGGTGGGAGGCCGCCGTCGATCATGATGGAGAGGCTTTCCAGTGGGCCATCCTACCTGATCCTATCAATCTCTCATATGATGGAGATTTTCCCGACGGATTCGTCACCGAGGGCGACCCGGACCTTAATTCCTTTCTCGGACCACTCTCCGAGATCTTCGAAAAAGGACTCTTCACCTTCATCGACTACGGAATGGACGAAGCATCCCTCCATCACCCCGCCCGTTCGGCCGGGACCCTCCGCTGCTATCGCAATCACCAATCGAACGCCCACCCTCTCGATTTCCCCGGAGAACAAGATCTCACCGAGGACGTCAATTTCACCTCCGTCGAAAATGCCGCACGCGATCTGGGTCTGACCCAACACCCGGTGACTGCTCAGGGACGGTTCCTCGTCCACTGCGCCAAGGAATGGCTTCTTGAATCGCCATCGCCCAAAGAAGTCAGTCAATTCCAGACTCTTATCCATCCAGGACAATTTGGAAACCGCTTTTACTTTTGCGAGCTGACCAAGGGAGATGTCGATTACGCCTTTCCCGGCGATTAATCTGGCCTTGCAAATCCCTTTTCGGGAAACTCTCGCCATGCCCGACGCACCAGTCCTCGACCTCAAGGAAGATATTTTGCGCCTCAAAAAAGAACGTAACGCCGTCATCCTGGCCCACAACTACCAAATCGGCCCCATTCAAGATCTCGCCGACTATGTCGGCGATTCCCTCGGTCTGGCATACAAAGCTCAGGAAACCGACGCCGACGTCATCTGCTTCTGCGGCGTCCACTTTATGGCCGAGACCGCCAAGATTCTCAATCCGAACAAAACGATCGTTCTTCCTGACAAAGACGCAGGTTGCTCCCTCGAACAAGCCTGCCCCGCCGACAAGCTCCAAGCCTTTCTCAATGAGAACAAAGAGAAGGATTACTACGTCATCGCCTATATCAACTGCTCCGCGGGCGTGAAGGCGCTCTGTGACGTCATTTGCACCTCCGGAAATGCTCCGCACATCGTCAATCAAGCACCGGCCGACCGCCCAATCCTTTTCGTACCCGACGCCAACCTCGGACAATGGGTCATTGAACAAACCGGCCGCCAAATGGATCTCTGGCAAGGATCTTGCTACGTCCACGTCGAGTTCACCCGTGAGTCAATTCAGGAAATCAAGGACGAGTATCCCGATGCCGTCGTGGTAGCACATCCCGAATGCACGCAAGCCGTTCGCCTTCTCGCCGATGAAGTTTGCTCAACCGAAAAAATGATCAAGTTCTGCAAGGAAGCCGAATCGCAGAACATCATCGTCGTCACCGAGTCAGGAATGCTTCACCGCATCCAAAAAGAAGTCCCCGAGAAAAACCTCATCCCCGGACCGACTGATCACTGCGCTTGCGCCGATTGCCGTTACATGAAGATGAATACTCTTGAAAAACTCCACGCTTGCTTGGAAAACCTCAGCCCGCAAGTGGAGCTCCCCGAAGACGTTCGCGCGCAAGCCGAAGTCTCACTGGTGAGAATGCTCGAGCAATCGAAGTGACATCACTAGACAAAGGACAAGGCTAGTGCTAACACTGCTATGCCGACTCTTATGGAAACACTGAAAGAATTCCTCTTCACTCCCTTCGCCGGGGGTCTCCTCCTTGGACTCCTTATCACTTTCTTTACCTGGAAATCGGGCTTCTCCGCCCGACGGAATATGAAGAGAGAAGTTGCCCGGGTAACCGAAGAAAGCAAAGAACTTCAGCAGCACCTCAATACCCAACTCAAGGTCAACGCCGAGGGAAACGAGAGCATTCAGAAGAAACTCGAAGACCTTCGCGCGCAGAACGAAACGCTTCGCGTTAATCTCTCAACGGTGCAGCAAAAGCCCGGCCGCGCCGAACTCCGCCAACTCACCATCATCGAAAACGCTATCGGCCTGATGCGCGAGCAAGCCCCCGGCTTCGCTCCCGCCTGGGAAAAAGCACACCGCCAGGCCGAAGTCGACTACGAGGAAGGCGAAGGCGGGCTCAAGAAACTCGTCCGCAAAGTTCTTCCCTCACTCGGACACACCGCAAGCACCAGCGAAGACGAAAAAGTCAAGGAGGCCTAAGGCTCCTCGATATATGATCACAAAAAAAGGCGCGGTCCCCCGCGCCTTTTTCGTAGATTGATTCGAATCAATGCGAACGGCAGAACTCTTCGAAGCGAGAAACTCCTTCGTTGAGAACATCAAGAGTCGTGCAGTAGCTGAGACGAACGCCCATATCATGTCCAAAGGCAATTCCCGGAACGGCGGCCACCTTGTAGCGAGTCAATAACTTGTCGCAAAGATTCACCGACTTAAGCCCCAGACTGGTGCAGTTAACGAAAAAGTAGAAAGCTCCTTTGGGCTCAACTACGCTCACATTGGGAATCGCCTTGAGGCGGGCCAACATGAACTGACGACGAACGTCATACTCGCCCTTGAGGTTGGTAATAAAATCAGCGGACTCGTCTGCTTTCAGAGCAGCTAAAGCGCCATACTGACAGAAGGTCGTCGCATTAGAACTAGTGTGTCCCTGAATTGACGAAAGTGCACCGGCGAATTCCGGAGGAGCTGCGGTGTAACCCACACGCCAACCGGTCATGGAGTGAGACTTGGAAAAACCATTGACGGTTATCGTCAGGTTGTAAGCGTCTTCGTTGACTGAAGCGACACTCACGTGCTCGGCATCTCCATAGACGAGGTGCTCGTAGATTTCGTCAGCAAGAATGATGATGTCCTCGTATGAGGCCACTTCAACAATCGCTTCGATTTCCGAACGTGAATAAACTGATCCAGTTGGGTTACCCGGAGTATTGAGAATAATCATTTTGGTCGAAGGAGTCATCGCTTCTTCGAACTCTTCCGCGGTGATCTTCCACTTGTTGCTCTCCTTGGTCTCAACCAAAACGGGAACACCACCGGCAAGCTTCACCATCTCGGGGTAGCTCACCCAGTATGGCGAAGGAATGATCACTTCGTCACCTTCCTCAACAACCGCGAGGATGGCATTGAAACAAGCTTGCTTGGCCCCGGAGGTCACGCAGATCTGCTTGGGATCGTAGTTCACCTTGTTGTCACGCTCCAGCTTCTCGGAGAGAGCTTCGCGCAATTCAGGAATGCCTGCAGCAGGAGTGTATTTCGTTTTTCCTTCGGTGAGAGCGGTGTAGGCCGCCTGCTTGATAAAGTCAGGAGTATCGATATCCGGCTCACCACCGGCGAGACCGTAAACTTCTTCACCGGCAGCCCTAAGAGCCTTGGTTTGATTTGTGACCGAAAGAGTGAGTGACGGTGTCACTGAGGCGACGCGCTTTGAGAGACTTTCCATGATAATCTAAATTAGTAGCACTCCGAAAACCGGGGCAAAGACATCTATGGAGGCGGTTGGCCATCTTCTCCCCGGGGAGCGGGGTTTTTCTGCACAGGCAAGCTCTCTCTTGCAAGAGAAATGCTGCTTGAATCGACATTTTCTATCGATTTACCAACGGGCGGGATCAAGACCGTAATATTTCGCCAATTGCCGGTAGAGCGGAGGATGCTCCTTTTCAAGCTGTTTCGCTTTCTCGAAAAAGCACTCCGTGGCCACGGAAAAGAACTCCGCTGGATTGGTCGCACCGTATGGATCCATCACGGTACGACGTCCGGCATCGAGATCCTTGCAAAACTCCTCGAAAGCACCCGAAAACGCATGCGCCCAGTTTCCGATCGCTTTTCGATCCCGCAGCACTGGCAATCCATCGGCCCGGCCATTCTCCTGATCCAGCTGATGAGCAAACTCGTGAATGACAACATTATGCCCATCCTCGGGATTCTTACCCCCCTTCCAACTACTCCTCCACGAAAGCACTACGCTCCCGGAATCCCAGCTCTCGCCGAGCCGTGTTTGCTTATTTCCATCCTTGCCCTTCCCCTGGTAGGCATCCGGATAAATCAGAACACTCCTTAACTCCGGAAAAAAATCATGCTTCCGGCCCAGCAAAAGCAAGGCCGCTTGCGCCATCACGACAATTTTCATCTCACGCGTCACTTCTTCCAACTCACCACAGGCCTCGAAGTTCTTCTCGCCGATCAAAACCTGAATGATCTGCTCAAATCTCTCCTTCAACTCTTCAGGAATCATCGTGGCAATCCGCACATGTTCCTCAAGGAACCCCCAATCCTCTTCACTCAATTTCTTCATGGCATTCTTCGCCCGCAGCTTGGCCAACCTCTGTTTTCGAAATCCACCCCAGGCCCAGAAAATGATCCCAATGATCACCGCAATCCAAATCAACCACACAAATCCATTCATTGAAAACCATCCTCTTCTCTTATCACCTTCTGACAAACAAAAAACCCCGTCCCGATAAACGAGACAGGGTTTTGAAAATTTGGGATGCGTTGAACTTAACGTGAGTAGAGTTCCACGATCAGCTGGAGATTGACTGGTGAGTCAAGGTCTTCGGTCTCAGGGAGACGTGCGACGGTTCCTTCCATTTTCTCACGATCAAGAGTCAACCAGTCCTGCAAAGGCACAGACTGAGTGAGGTCGAGCATACGGAGTCCGAGCTGCTGTGAGGAAGCGCGGCTACCAATCTGAATCGTGTCTCCGGAGCGAACCTGGTAGGAAGCAATGTCCACTTTCTTACCATTCACGAGAACGTGACCGTGGTTCACAAGCTGGCGAGCGGCCTGACGGGTGTTGCCGAAGCCGAGGCGGTAGCAAACATTGTCGAGTCGGGTCTCAAGCAACTGAAGCATAATGTCACCGGTAATTCCGCGGCGGCGTCCAGCTTCGTGGTAGTATCCACGGAACTGCTTTTCAAGAACACCGTAGATGAACTTAAGCTTCTGCTTCTCGCCGAGGGCGATTGCGTAATCGGACTTCTTACGACGTCCGGAACGGAGCCCGTGGGGACCCGGAGGGTAGTTACGACGCTCGAGAGCTTTCGAGGGTCCGAAAAGCGGGACTCCGAAGCGACGATTGATCTTATCTTTTGGGCCGGTATAGCGTGCCATTGATCTATCTTTCTAAAATTAAGGGTGAGAAGAATTAAACACGACGCGCCTTCTTGGGACGGCAACCATTGTGCGGGACTGCAGTAACATCGAGGATGAGGCTCACGTCAATTCCGAGACCTTGCACGGCGCGAACAGCAGACTCGCGACCGGCACCAGGGCCTTTCACGCGAACCTTCACTTCCTTGAGTCCGTGGGCCATGGCCTGACGGCAGGCATCCTGCGAAACAACCTGGGCGGCATAAGCAGTACTCTTACGAGAACCTTTGAAGCCCATCTTACCAGCGCTGGACCATCCGATGGTATTCCCCATCTCGTCAGTCACGGTGACGCAAGTGTTGTTGAAAGTCGCAGTAACATGAACGATACCCTTGGCAACGTTCTTGCTCTTCTTGGACTTGTGAATCTTAACCTTGTCAGGTGATTCCTCTCCGAGAAGCTCGGCAAAAATGTCGCGCTTCTCCTCTTTCTTGGCCGGGGCATCTTCACCCTCGGCTGCTTCGCCCTCAACAGGAGCATCCTCACCCTCGGCAGCAGGAGCTGCTTCGTCAGACGCTTCCGGAGCTGCTTCTTCAGCAGCCACCTCAGGAGCTGGAGTTTCCGTAGGAGTTTCCTCGGCAGCAGGTGCTGCGTCGGTGACTTCCTCGGTCTCCTCGTTTTTGTTTTCTTCAGCCATTGTATGGATAAAATCTTAAATTCAAATAATCCGGACGGGATTACTTGGCCACACCCACCGTCTTCCGCTTACCCTTGCGGGTACGTGAGTTGGTGCGGGTGCGCTGTCCGCGAACAGGAAGGCCACGCTTGTGACGAATTCCGCGGTAGCAGTTGATTGAAGCGAGGCGCTTCATTTGTCCCTGACGCTCACGACGGAGGTCACCCTCAATCAAAATGCCCTCGTTTTGAATCACAGAAGCGATCTTAACGAGTTGCTCTTCGCTCAGCTCACCAGTACGAATGTCTGGATTCACACCTGCGTGCTCAAGGATCTTTGACGAGGTCGATGGACCAATGCCAAAAATGTACGGGAGAGAAGCTTCGATGCGCTTCTCGTTAGGGATATCTGTGCCAAAAAGTCGTGCCATGGTCTTAAGGTTGATTCAGGAATCAGGCCACGAAATCGCCTGATGCGGTCTCGCGGGGCGGGTTCTGTAGCAAAGTTCCCTTCACAGGCAAGAGGAATCCGGCATTTTTCCACGATTTGGCCATTTTATTTAAGATTCCCTAACAACATTCGCTCCGAACCACAGAATAATTGCGTTTCCAGGCTATTTCCCCAAGCGGATTCGCTTAATCTTCACCCACGCTCCCTTCTCCAGTTGCAGCACTGGCTTCAGATATAAATAGCTCAAGGCATCCCGGTAGCTTTTCTCAGCACTCAAATCGACCCGATAGATTCGGAATTCGCCATCTCCAATGATCTCAAAGTGAGCATGATTCCCCGGTTTAAAAACGGGATGGTGATCTTCATTATTGTAGTTCGACCATCCAACCGCGGCCTCTGTGCGCTCGGTCTGAAAAGCGGCCTCAAGATAAAGCACCGGAGCATCCTTTGCCTGCCACAAAGTCGGTGGGCTCATCGCCGCCATGCCCGGTTTCCCCAAATCCAACTCAATACTCCCCGTTATCGGCCAACCAGCATCCGTCCCTTTTCCTCCGCTCGCCTGATAATGCCAATGTTGACGATCACTCTTAAATTTCCAGTCAGGCGGCATTACGCTCTTCCCTCTCTTCACGGCGTAGCCACGGATCTCATCGAGACTGCCAAGAATTAAGGAGTAGTCATATTCGTAGGTGATGTTGTGATCCAGGATCTCTGTATGCAATGGAGCGATGTAGCCAGTCGCATTATCATGCGTGCCCCCAATCCCCTCCCTCCCGGCGAAGCCTCCGATGAACAAGCTGTTATTTGGTTTATAAATTCCCAGCCCCCAGTCGTCGTCGTTTACCAAGGCGGCCCAGTTTTCCGTCGCCAGCCAGTATTTCCAGGGAAACCCTCCCCCGACTTTCTTGGGAATTTGGGCAAGCTTGTCGCCAGTGAAGGGCTTGTTACCACGATAAGTCATCAAGCGATAGTATTCACCATTCGCGTAAACTGCCGGTAGCTCCTGATGTCTCCCGGGATACTGGGTCTTATCAGAGCGGGCATTTACAAGTCGGCACCGCACTTGGACTGCATTCCCCTTCAGTTCGATAATACTCTCGTAGGTGCACTCACCGGGAAGATTGTTCAATGGCCACTGCATGGGAATACACTTCAAATAGAGACTCGTCTCTTTCTTGGTGAACTCGACGATCTTTGAACCATTTCCAAAATCATCGCCGGCCTGAATCGGATTCCAACCGATGTGCTCCCAGTGCTCCTTCGGCTTCTGACCATCCTCCTCGTAAGGCACGGGACCACCAAAAAAGGACATTTGAATCTGCCTTCCCCAGTCATGATTATTGATGACATTTTTCCCGCTGCCTGACTTCGACAAGTAAGTAATCGCTCCACCCAGGTCCGGACTCACGCCCAGTTTAATTGTTCCGTTGTCAATAAACTCCAATTTCGACTCATCGAACTTCTCTCTGGCCGAAGCCGTCAACACGAGCAGTGTCATCCCCAGGAGCCCCGCAAATACGCGCAGCGCGACCCAGGCAAGGGAATGGCAATTGAGAAAAGTATTCATAATTTTAGACAGCTTAATTGGCAGGAAAAGAAACCAACCACATCACGAGCGACAATTCAGTTGAATTTTTTCCAAACCAAGTCCACCTTTTCCCCAGCACGTGGGGGCGTTCTGGTTTCGACTGAACGCTGGAAACGCTAGCTGCATGGAGAGGTTGATCGGTTGGCCTCTTAAAAAAGCCGTTCAAAACAAATAATTGCAGACTCTAACGAGCTCGCACTTGCTGCTTAATTGACAGCAACGTTCCAATCCTG
>JAAEZT010000076.1:0-1523 GCA_018222765.1 bacterium
GTCGTCCGATCAGCCTCGCAACCCGTGTCCAGGATGATCACGGTATCGGTTCAGCAGCGGTCGCCTATCGGGTGAACCAACGTGATGAAGTATCTGTTGAGTTCAAGCCCTCCGCCGAGAGTGGTCAGGGCGAGCAGCCGGTCGACTGGGATTACCGGAAGTCACTTCCTGATTTGAAAATCGGCGATAGCGTTTCCTTCACTCTGGAAGTCAGCGACCGTTATCCGGGAGAGGGTGGCCCGCACGTCGTTCGTTCGGAGACTCGTCGGGTGACTTTTCTTTCCAAAGAGGATTACCTCGAACAAATCCAGAAAAAGAAAGACGGTCTGCTCTCGCGCGTTCAGACCGCATATCGCCAGCAGCGGACAGCCTTTGAAAGTGTCCGCAATCTTGAACCGACAGCTCCTGACTACATGCAGTCCTGTCAGATCGAGGCGATCCGGCAGGAACTGATCCGGGACCAACTGAATGGAATTGCGGCACAGTTGAAGGAATTGCTCGATGACCTCGCCATCAACAATGTTTCTGATGCCCCGGAGGGTGAGTCCCTCGAAGAAATTCGTTCGGCCCTCCTTGGTATCGCCGACAAAGATCTGGGTGAGGCGGCCTCGCGCTTGCGTCATCAGTCCGGCGTCGCCGGGGGCGATACCGATGAATCACCCGATCCTTCATCCGCAGCCCGATCCGTGAATACAGCCGCACGGGAACTGGGTAGCCTCGTCTTGCTCCGATCGATTGATACGGCTCAGGAAGTTTACGCGCGGGAAGCCCGCATGCTGGCGCAGATTCAGGCGTCCTTGCGTTGGCGTGCGGTCCAAGATCAATCGGACGAGAAGAAATCCTCTCTCGCCATGGAGCAAGAAGAGTTGGCGCAGTGGACTCAGCGTCTGATCGCTGATCTTCAGAAGGGCATGCGCTATGAAAAGCGACCTTTGGCTGTTCTTCGATTGATTCAAAGCGTCAAAGATTTGCAGCGGGCCAAGACCGAAGAGCGGATGCGTCAAGCTGCGGAACTGATCAAGCAAGGCAAGGGCGATCAAGCGGAGCCTCTGCAGGCTGGATTAGTCACGACCTTGCTTGATGCAGAGTTTAGTGTGCGTCTCAGCGGGGCATATTCCACGCTGATCAAAACTCGCGATCAGATGCGCTCGATTGTCAATGCCCAGGCGGTGCTCCGCGAAGAATGTGCCGGCATGTCTGCGCAAGATTTTAAGGCAGGCTGCGCACAATCTTCAAAAACCCAAACAAAGCTTCGTAAGAGCTTGCTGACTCTTCTTCTGCAAACTGTGCCTGCGCCCCGGACCCAACTGTTTGACGAAAGCTGGCCCGACGCGCCTCCGATTCAAGCGATGTTGAAAGAGGCGGATCGGGCGATGGCGGGTGCGATTGAGAAATTGTTGGCCGGGCAACAGGATGCAGCCGTTTCACAGCAAGGTAAAGCAGAGCAGTCACTGGCGAAACTTGCAGGACTTGTGGATCGTTGGTCCGTGGAGCTGGGGCTTCAAACTCTCGGCTTGAGCACC
>JAAEZT010000076.1:2000-3076 GCA_018222765.1 bacterium
TTGAAATCCGACGACCCGTCACCAATCTTACCGGTTCTCGACAACCTGCGACGCTGTATGCTTGATGTCGCCCCGCTGCTGGACATGGTGGCCGCGCGTGTCGATGCCGGTTCACCCTTGGCCTTCGCGGTGGCGGATCTCGAGGATGCCGTTGCTTCTCTGAAAGGCGGCGACAAGCTTGATGCTCTCGATGCCCAGGAGGTGGCCGCGGAATCGCTGGAGGAAGTGAATGTCTTGATCGAAGCCGTGAAATTTGAGACCGGATATATTTCCGAGGTTGTTGAATTCTTACATGTCGCCGTCGCGAATACCGCAACGCTGGAATACCAACAAGACGAGCTTGCGCGCAAGGTGATGGCGGCTAAGCCGGAGGAGTTGAAAGCTCTGGCCGCGGAGCAGCGCGGGTTGCTCGCGAAGGCTGAGAAAGATGGGAACCTCCACGCCTCGGTCTCCGGGATTTCAGCGTATGCCGAGCCTGCCAAGTTGATGCGTGAGGCCTCGGCTAAGCTGGAGGCCAAGGAAGTGCCGGGAGCGATAGAGCAGATGGAACTCGCGAGAGCGGCTCTTAAGGAAAACGGCGAATCCTTGTTTGCGGTCATTACCATGCTTCATGGTCTGCCGAGTATCGAGATCATGAGTTTTACCGATCCTGACGTGGAGCGATTGGTTGACGTGTTGTCAGTGGCTTCGGCACATAAGATTCTCTTTCGCGATACCAACACGGCGGAGGCTTCCGCGATGAAAGATCTTGCCAAGCAGCAAGGGAAACTTGCGAGCCGTTGCCAGGAACTTTTCAAGGTGGGTGAACCACACGCGATGCTCGAAACTGCGTTTTCACAACTCGTGGCTGCGACCACCGCGATGGAATCCTCCGATCAGGCGGCAACCAAACGTCATCAAAAAGCGGCCATGAAAACGCTCCGGCATTTCATCATTGAGCAGGCTCTGATTCTGGAGACTGCGGTTCCTCCTGCTGCGGCCCAGGACGCGGCTCCGGAAGCCGATGGCGAGGGCAGTGACGGTGAGTCTGAATTTGCCGCCGGGTTCATCGCCGACTTTGTGAGCGGCGAAGCGCC
>JAAEZT010000007.1 GCA_018222765.1 bacterium
GTTTTCGATGGGGCAAATAGTTGGGTCGATGTTTTGGGCTACAATGGCATTGGAGGGTCGGGTGCCCGGACGGTCGCTTTTTGGTTCAAAGGACCGAGTGTGCAGAATAATGCCAATGGAACACTGGTGGCGTGGGGGACGGGGGCGACTGGAACCCGTTATGATACCCGGGTGAATGCGAACGGCACTGGAATTATTAGAACGGAAGTCGCCGGTTCGGGAAGCAACGGGACGGCGATCATGGCTGATGATACCTGGCATCATTGCGCGGTTGTTCTCAATCCAACAATTGGAACCACGGTGGGAGATCTTCAGTTCTATATCGACGGAGTTCTCGATACTTTGTCGGTAGTCGGAGGAACGCCCATCAACTCATCTACTGCAAATAATGTCCGAATTGGAGCGTCCCAGGGAATTGCCAATCGTTCCTTGACCGGTAAAATGGATGACATTCGAATTTACACCCGGGCCTTGTCTGCCACTGAGATTAGCGATTTGGTGGCTCCGCTCGATATCCCTCTTGTAATTACCGATATCGAGCGTCAGGAGAACGGAAGCGTCGTCATTGGCTGGTCCGGTCCTCCGGGAGAATACTCGCTGGAATACACCTCGGATCTTTCCAATCCAAATTGGTTTGAGCTGAGTGACAACGAAGTGATCGAAGCAGGCGAAACCACCGGAACATCGACGGATAGTTCTGTCGCTACCAATCCCGTGAATACCAAGATCTTCTACCGCTTTCGGAAGATCGATTAATTAAACTGATTCGACTCGAACTCTCGGGGATGCCAGGGCGATATTTTCGTTCTGACATGCTTTTGCGATGTTGGCGAGGACAACGGAACGGATCTTACTGCGATCGCGTACTTCGGCGATGCGGTAGCGTCCCTCGAGGAGGATGCCCGAGAGCATGTGGCCGCCGGATTCATCCCAAAGAGAACGGACGATGACCTCGGCGGTATCCGGAAGAACCCGCGGGCTTTCTTGAATTGCTTTTCGCGCGGTCTCACAGGCTTTGTCGAGATCGACGTTGTAGTTCACCTGAAAGCGAACCCGGACGCGGATGGGGTCTTCCTCGAAGGAGAAGTTGGTTATGACGGAGTTGGCGAGGAGGTTGTTGGGGTAGTTGACAATGACGCCGTCGGTGTTGCGGATGCGGGTGCGTCGGAGGCCGAGGTCGACGATGTCTCCCCAGGCCCCCCAATGGCGGCCGATGGAGTCGATTTTGACCCGGTCGCCCACGCGAATCGGTCGGTCGGCGATGAGGAAAACTCCGGCGAGGATATCGGCGAGAGTTTCCTTGGCGGCCATGCCGATGGCGATGCCGGCGATGCCGGCGCTGGCTAGGAAGGGCGTAATTTGGATTCCATGAATGCGCAGGCTGATGAGGAAAGCGACGAAGATGAGGACGATGACGTAGAAGCGTTGGAGGAAATGAACGAGGCGGTCATCGAGATCATTGTCAGTGCGCGAAGCCATTTGCTTCATGCCCCGAAGGACGATGCGCGAGATGATGAGGTGGACGATGAAGGTAGCGACCAGAAGCATCCCGGTCTTGGGCCAGGCTTCGAGCGTATCAAAGAATTCGAACATGAAAGTGATTCTATTGTGGCTCGCGTCTCATGGCCACGGCATTTTCGAGAAGTTCTGTTTCGGAAAAATTTCTGATGCCGGAGGGGTTGGAGGCGGTGATCTGTCATCAGGCGACGAGTGACCTGATCGCGTTTGTGCGTTCTGCGAATTAGAAAAATCCTCCGCTCTCGCCTTCTTCCCATTGGCGGCGTTTGCGTTTGGTGAGGCGGCCTTGATCGCCTTCCCGGCGTTGCTCGCGGTTTTCTTTATTAGCGAGACGACGGCGTTCGGCTTCAGCCAGGATTTCAGCTGGCGTATTGTCGTTGTACGCTTCGCGGGCGAGGGGGGCCCCAACGCGTTTTTCAATGAGTTGGATCACCTCAATGATACTTTTGTAGGTACCGTCGGGCGAAGGGACTTCGATAGTGTCGCCAACTTTTAAGGCCGCGCTCGGCTTGAGGGCTTTGCCCGCACGTTTGATTTTTCCGGCCGAGCAATCGTGTGATGCCTGGCTGCGGGTTTTATAGAGCCGGACAGACCAAAGCCATTTGTCTACTCTCATTTGTCCGAGTGGGGAGGAATGAGGAGGACGATTTCTCCCTTCACTTTTCGTTCGGAAAAGTAGGCGTCGAGTTCGGTAGAGGTGCCGTGGTGGAGCGTTTCGAAAGCCTTGGTTAATTCGCGGGCGACGCAGATCAGGGTGTCGGGTGCGAGTTCCTTAAGGATAGTCAGAGTCGAGGGGAGCCGGTGGGGGGATTCGAAGAAGAGAGTGGTCTCGGCTGAGTCGAGAGCGGCTTGGAGTTGCTTGCCGCGTTTGCCTTTTTTGACGTGAAGGAACCCGTGAAAGGAAAAAGGGTGGGGTGGAAATCCGGAGGCAACGAGCGCGGTTGTGATGGCGGAGGGGCCGGGGAGGACGGTGAACTCGACGTCTTGATCGTGGCAGGCTTTGAGAAAGCGGTGCCCGGGATCGGAGAGGCAGGGAGTGCCGGCGTCGGAGATGATGGCGATTTTTTCGCCGCCCTGTGCGCGGGTGATGAGTTCGGGGATGCGATGTTGCTCGTTGTGATCGTGGAGCGAAATGAGAGGTCGGGAAATCTCAAGATGGTTGAGAAGGCGCAGAGAGTGGCGGGTGTCTTCGCAAGCGATGAGGTCGGCTTTGCGCAGGGTCTCGATGGCCCGCAGGGTGATGTCGCCGAGGTTTCCGATCGGAGTGGGGACAAAGGTGACTTGCGGAGAGTTTTTAGAATCCATCAGCGATGCGAGAGACAATGGATTGAGCGGCGCGTTGGAGGGCGTCGGGGAGAGCATTGGCCCGGGCGGTTTGCAGGTTGTCGTCGACGAAGAGACGGGTGCGGCCGCTATTGGAACCTTCTTCGAGCGGTTTCCCCGGACGTTTTGGGTCGACGAGTTGCCAGCTAATTTTCACTTCGAGGTTAAGTTCCTCCGAGCGGAGGGTGTCCCGTCGGTCCGAGCTTGTTTGGCGGTATGTGATTTCCTCGAGGGTGAGGAGCAATGTGGCGTCGGATTTGGATGCGGTGCCAATTTTGTATGTGCCATCCCGGGTGATGGCGTCGACGACGATGTTGGTGGTGAGGGCCTCCGAACGCGGGAACAAAGTGCGTGTTTCGACTAGCGGTACGTAAAGAGAATTGATTGCGGCGAGATGCTTCGGCTTTTTACTGCCAATGCGATAGCCTGCGCAGGACGAGAGAAGGCCGAGGCAGCAGAGGGTGAGAAAGAATCGAATCATGAGTGGTTAGGATCCCCCCAGTTCGGAAATTTTGGCCTGAGCCTTAGTGCGAAGTGTGCCTGGTTTGGAGGTGCGGACGACCTCCTTGTAGTAGAGAATGGCTGACTTGTTTTGTCCTTTCTTGCGGTAGAATTCGGCAATGTCGTAGGACTGCTGGATATTTTCAGAGGAGATTTTGGCAATCTGGCGCTTGGCATCGGCTGCGCGCTTGCTGCCCGGGTGACGAATGAGGAGGTCCTCGAACGCGTTTCGGGCGCGGTCAAGGTTGGCGGCGTCCTGATTTCCGCCTTTTGCTTCATCGAGAAGCATGGCGCCGATTTGGTATTGCGCTTCGGGGGCGTATTGGGAAAGCGGGTAGTCCCGGGTGAGATTACGAAAGGCTTCGATAGCTTTCTGTGGATTCTTGCGGCTCCGATACATCGTGCCGATGGTAAACTGCGCTTTTTCGGCGGAGACGGAACGAGGGGCATTGTTGCGGACCTTGGTGAGCATCTCGGCGGTGCGTTTGGCATCGATGCGCGATTTCCACCCGAGGAAGGAATTTTTTATCTGACCGTTGGCGACATTGTGGGCGATGACTTCCTGTTGCTTCATCGCGTCGGCGTAGTGGGAAGAGGCGGGATAGTTTTTGAGGAAGCTGTCGTATGACTCGAACGCCTTGAGGAGTTCCCCATCGTTTTGCAGGAGACGGGAGACGCGGTATTGTGACTCGGCTGCGATAGGGGACATCGGGTAGAGGCGGTTGATCTTTTTGTAGCCTTTGACGGCGCTGCTGACTTCGCCTGCTTTTTCGGCGGCGAAGGAAGCGTTGTAGAGGCCCTGGGCGTGTCCATCGAGCGCGCGGGCTTCGCTGGATAGGCGTGCTTGCTCAGGGTCGGAACTGCAGGAAGGAAGAGCGAGAATTGCGACCAGAGGGATCAAGAGGCTTGTCTTGGAAAAGAGCATGACGAAAATCTAGTGTTTTTGAGCGAAATGAAAAGAGAGCAATTTAGGAAGGAGGATGAACGCCAATGAGGAGGTTGCGCAGGCGTTGGTGATAGCGGGAGGGGATTTCAGTGGAAAAGGAGACTTTTCCGGCTCCATCGATCCAAATTTCGCCCTTGAAAATACTGAGGTGTGAGAAGATATCCTGAAGCTCTCCGATCAGGCTGGGGGTGATTTTGCCTTTTTTACAGGTGATATTGGATCCGGTGATGGAAATTGCGGTGACCGAAAAGAGGCGGGAAAACCATTTCATGAGAGTCGCTCCATAATGAATCGCGGGGGAGAGAATCCAACCTTTTTGGCAGGATTGTTGGGGGAGTCTGTGGTAGTTTCCGCGTGGGATGACGAAGGGTAAAATATTGGAATGGCTGCTTCGATTGTGCTTGGGGGGATTGTTTGTTTGGAGTGGGGTGGTGAAATTGCAGGATCTACCGGCATTTTTGGAGTCGGTGGGGAATTACCAATTTGAGTTTTTGAATGAGCCTTACGATGCGGTGGTCACTTACACCTTGCCGTGGGTAGAGGTTTTTGCAGGCTTGGCGGTGATTAGTGGATTTGGGAAGTCGGGAGGGTTGGTGATTATTATGGGGATGTTGGCGTCCTTTTGTTGGGCACTTTCAGATGCTTGGTCCAAGGGGCTCAATATTAATTGCGGATGTTTTAGTAAGAACAGTGAGCCGGTGAATTATCCGCTAAAATTAGCCGAGAATGTCGGGATTTTTGTGGTGGCGCTGGTGTTATTGATCATGGCACTTCGGATGAGGCGGAAATCGGAGGGCTAGCGCTTGTGAAGATGGGCGGAGGTGGTTAGAACATTTCCATGACCTACGCTGATCGTCTCAAGAATCGTCTCGAAGTAACCGGGTCCGCCCTCTGTGTGGGGTTAGATCCTCGTCCGGATTCCACGGAAGGAGGAGTTGACGGTATTGCTGAGTTCTTGCGCCGGGTGGTAGGTGAAACCGCGGAATATGCCGCAGCCTTCAAACCGAACATGGCCTATTTCGAAGCGATGGGGCTCCACGGGATTGAGATTCTCGAACAACTGCTGGAGGAGATGCCGGATGAGGTCCCGGTTATTTTGGACGCCAAGCGGAGTGATATTGGAGAGACCCAAAAATACTACGCTCGGTCCTATTTTGAAAACTGGGGGGTTGATGCGGTGACGCTGAATCCATTTCTGGGATACGATACGCTCGAGCCATTTCTCGATTGGGATGGGAAGGGGGTGTATCTTCTGGCGGTGACCTCGAATTCCGGCAGTGTTGATTTTCAGCGCAGAGATTGTGAAGGAAAGGCGCTCTTCGAACGGGTCGGCGATCTTTGTGACCGGGCCGTAAGTGAGGGACGAAAAACAACGGCCGGACTGGTGGTTGGTCTGACCAATGCCGACGAAAATGTTCTCGCGAATCTTCCCGATGTGCCTTTGCTCATTCCCGGGCTGGGGGCACAGGGTGGGAGTGTCGAGGCGCTCAAGGGAAGCGGTAGGCAGGCAGCCAGCGTGATCAATGTGTCGCGTGGAATCACCTATGCGGAGGGGAATACCGACTATGCGGGATTAGCGAAACATTGGGCGGAGGAAATTGCGTCGGGGATCGCCTAAGATAGCAGAAATGGCCAAAGAGTCTGAAAAAGGGTAGGGTATTCCAGAAACGATAATTACGCGCCGGCCAACCTTTCTTGGGCAGGACTCCGGCGTCATCGATTGATTCCGCAGCTGCTCAAGCTTACCTACTTCCACGGGGGAAGATACAAACAACTCAGCCAAACCGGTGGGGAGGTGATCTCAGAGATTATTACCTGATTCCAGCCGTTAATATCCGGGTGGGTGGCGAACGACGTGGCCTACAGATTTTCGCGTCCATGGTTTCCACCGAGGGCCGGTTCGTCGGCTGGAGCCGCCCGTGTCAAGACGTAGGCCAGCTACGGTGATAAAGACGTGGCCATTGCGGGCGTAGACGGTGATCCATTTTCCGTAGCCTCTCTTGCCGTAGTTCAGAAAACCGCGCGAGGACATTTGACCGTTCATGAGTCCGGCTTCGCGGAGGACGTAGGAGACGGCGCCGGAGCAATCGTAGCCGGAGTCATTGAGTCGGGCGTGGCCACCGCCCCATTTGTAGGGCTTGTTTTGGAGGCGGTTTCCAGCGGCGATGGCCAGTTTGACCTTGGTGGGAGCCCCTCGTGGGGCGTAGGCCCAGCCGTTGTGGTAGGCGGCGGTGTGTTTCGCTGTTCCTCTGTAGGTGACTGGATCCCTGGCCTGGACCTGATTGCCGCAGGAAGAGAATAGGAGGGCGGTCGTGAGAGAGAGAAGCAACGCGAAAAATCGAATCATTAATATTTCTAAAGTATATTTAGCAAAAGAGCAACTCGGGAGAATCATGTGCTCTTTTCTCGGTGGAGAGGCGAATGATGGCTCCGGTTGCAATGCTCGCTTTTACGATTGCTCCAGAGGGCGTCGTCATCGTGACGATTCTTCCTTCGTGTGAGAAGAGAGCTTCGGCAGCGACATTACTGTCGCTTGAAAGATGAAAACTTGAGAAGTGGGGGAGGTGAACTAATTCTGAATAAAGTGATCCGCCCGTGCGTTCAATATTTTGTGCGTAGGTTTGTTGGTGCTATAAGTGGCTTTGTCCTCTTGTTGGTGAGCTGTTCGTCATCCCGAATGGTGGATGGGGATCAGGTGGCTGCGCCGGGTGTTCAGGTGAGTCGGACGGTCTTGCGCAGCAATGTGTTGGTGAAGAAGGGAAGTCATTTGGCAGTGGCGTATAGCTCTGGGAATCGCTTTTATGTGAGTAAGGGGGGCGTTCTCTCTGGTTTTCATCGGGGAGCAAGAGATACCACGATTTTTTCGGAAACGGGTGCGCACTTGCCGGAAAAGAAGTTCTTAAGCCGGATCAAGGTGGTGAGAGTGGACAATGCGGAGCTGGCTTATCAGCAGAGATTTCGTGAATTGCCGCCGCTGAAGAGGCTCTTGGGAGGGGGATCGTGGAGTGACGAGAATGATGATTACGAATATCATGATTACGAACATGATCATCACCAATATGATGATTGCGAATATGATCGCGGGATTCGTGCTGTCTCGGTGAGCCCAGATTCCTATCGCAAGAAAGATTAGCTAAAAAAAGATGAAAAATACGATAAAGAAAAACTGTCTGTTCACGGCCTTGGCCTTGATTTGTTCTGCCGCCATTTCGCAAGCGCAATTCGGCTCCTCCGGAGGAGCGGTGGTGATTGGAGGCGGATACTTGGATAAGCCCGGCACAGCCTATGGCTTTGGTCAGATTCGCGGAATAGTTTACGAGGACCATTCGGTAGCCCACTCGGTATTTTTGGATATCTTAGGTCATCGGGATGAAGCCATTCTTGAATTCGTGGAGCCTGGCGGGTTCAGGTTTTTCGAGAGTGGAGATATTTCTTTCGTCAATATCACCGCGAATTATGAGTTGGAGGCCAAACTGAGCGGTGCGCTTTCTTTCTATGCTGGAGGCGGAGCGGGAATCGAGCTGGTGAGTATCGATGATCGCTTTGATGATGTTCTTGATTCGGATGCAAATTTCGTGGCCCAGGCTTTTTGCGGGTTCCGGGCACACTACCCTAGTGGAGTAGTGGTCCAGGCTGGAGCTCGGTATATCTTCCGCGATGACTTCCAGCTTTTGGGTGACCAATTTATCACGGAGGACAGTGTGGCCTTTGAGGCTTCGATTGGATTTCGATTTTAGGACTGTCGGTTCAATTCCGGGTCTTTGTGAAGAGGGGTCGCTGGGGCCAATGAAACACTGATTCAGGAAATGGCGGTGCGTTTGGTGCAGGATACGGTCGTGTTGAACTTGTTGAAACAGGTGGCTCACCGTTTCAGGGCTGTCGGCGAAGGAGGATGCGGCGTGAGGCTAGAAAAGGCGAATGCTGGAGAGACCTCCGTCGGGGCGGAGGATTTGTCCGGTAGTGAACCGTGAAGCGTCTGAGAGAAGATAGCTGACTAGTTCCGCGCTGTGTTCTGCTTGTCCGATCATCTTAAGAGGATGGCGCTCGGCTGCGGCTTCGCGGCGTTTTTCGTCGGCCAAAATTCCGGCAGCTAAGGGAGTCTCAGTCAGCGATGGAGCAATGGCATTCACGCGAATTTTCGGGGCCCACTCCGCGGCGAGGCTTCGGGTGAGCCCTTCGACCGCACCCTTGGCGGTGGCAATACTGGCGTGCATGGGCATGCCGCATTTGACAGCGATAGTGCTGAAGAGAACAACGGAGGCTGAAGGCGCTTTTTTGAGGGAGGGGAGAGCAAGTCTCAGTGCGCGGGTAGCTCCCAGGAAATTGACTTCCCAGTCGGCGAGGAATTCCTGATCGGTAAGTCGATGGAAGGGTTTGAGGTTGATCGTGCCGGGGCAGTAAACCAAGCCATCAAGACTCTCGGGGATATTTAGGGTAGCTTGCGGGTTGGTGGCTTCGAAGGTGCTCCGGGAGGTGGCAATGACTTTGTTGCCTTGTGATTCCAAAAGGTTTTTTGCTGCTAATCCGATGCCGGAGGAGCCGCCAATGAGAAGAATGTTTCGCATCATGGGGGATTATGCCCGAGGAGGGGAATTTGTCTTCGGGTTTTTGTCCAGTTGGCGGAGTTTTTCGAGGTAGGTGTTATGGGGTGCTGGCTTTTCGGGGGAAGAGGGAGTTGCCAGCATTTCCTGAGTGGTGTCGCTGCTGGTGGCGATGAGTTCCTTGATGATTTCAGCTTCGGGCAGGTTCTTCCAGTATTTCTTTGGCATCTCGGACTGCATCGCTTTTACCTTGAGGCGGGCGGGGTTGAAGATGTTGCGGTAGTAGGTTTTCCAAAGCTCATCGAGGGAGTCTGAGTCGGGGGCTTGGGTTTTGTCGACACCGTCGGTAAAGTGGATTTTCTGGCCGTCCCAGTGCATGCATTCGTCTGGGGTGAGAATAGACCAATCCATGCCGGTAAAGCGTTTGCGAAAGAAGGCAGAGGTCAGGCGCACGATGCGATGTTCGCTTTCGAACCAGGCCACGAATTGCTCGCGATTGGTTTTAGGTGAGTCATTGATTTTTCGGAAGCGGACAAAAGCGTGCATCTTATGAATGTCGCGGCCGATGTGCTTAGCCATCGTTCTGATGCGATGAATTTGAGAGTCCGTGGAAAGCGCGAGGAGATGGGCTTCGCCGTGGGTGAGTCGCCAAAGAAGGGAGTAGAGGAGTGACCATTGATCTCCCGAGCGATGGCAGGAGACGGTGCGGGCGAGGTCGACAAAGGCCTTCGGGACTCTGGGGAGGTTACCGGTGCTTGGGGGGAGTGGTGCTTCGGAGAAAAGTCCGAACTGTTCGCGGCTCTGCCAAAGAAGATCCTCCGGCGGGATTTCAGCAGCGAGGAGGGATCGGGCGACCCGACGCCAGTCGTCGAAGTTTTCGGGATGAACAAGTGTTCTCATCGTTTAGAATTCACCTCCGATAACTTCGCTTTTGGGGATAGGCACGGAGAAATCGAGTTCCAACTGTTGCGCGGGAGGGGCATGGAGAGCTCGGATTTTTTCGGAATCCAGTTCGAGTGAGGCGGGTTGATGATCGCCGGTGATCATGAAGGGGAGGCATTTTTTCAAATTGACCCGCATCTTGATGAGGTCGTTCACGCGGATGTGATGAAAGCGGCGGGCCGTGATGATCCGTTTGGCATTCCGCACTCCGAGGCCCGGGATGCGGAGGATTACTTCGTAGTCGGCTTTGTTAAGATCGATGGGAAAGAAGTCGCGATTGCGCAGCGCCCAGGAAAGCTTTGGGTCGATATCCAGATCGAGGTTGGGTTGGCTTTTCGTGGTGATTTCATCGACTTCGTATCCATAGAAGCGCATGAGCCAATCAGCTTGGTAGAGACGGTGTTCACGGACCAAGGGAGGCGATTTTAGGGGGAGGCGAACCGAGGAATCCGGGATGGGGCTGAAGGCCGAGTAGTAGACGCGCCGGAGTTGAAAATTTCCGTAGAGATCACCGGCGCGTCTGAGAAAGTGGGCGTCGTGTGATTGGTCGGCCCCCACGATCATCTGGGTGCTTTGCCCGGTCGCGAAGGGCGATTTCTTACGACTCTTCTCGGCTTTGCTTTCGGCAATCTTGTCACCGATTTTGTGCATCGCTTGTCGGGTGCGGGAGATGTTTTTTTCCGGAGCGAGATTCTTGAGGCTCTTTTGTTGGGGGAGTTCGATGTTGATGCTGATGCGGTCGGCGTATTTTCCGGCCTGAGCGATGAGTTCGTCCGAGGCTTCCGGGATGGTCTTGAGATGGATATAGCCTCTGAAGTGATGGACCTCGCGGAGCGTCCGGGCGACTTGTACCACCTGCTCCATAGTGAAGTCGGCGCTGCGCACGATTCCCGAACTGAGGAAGAGGCCTTCGATGTAATTGCGTTTGTAGAAATCGAGAGTCAGAGAGACGACCTCCTCGGCGGTGAAGCGTGCCCTGCGGACGTTGCTTGAGCGACGGTTGATACAATAGTGACAATCGTAGAGGCAGACGTTGGTAAGAAGGATCTTGAGGAGCGAGACGCAGCGTCCATCGGGTGTGTAGGAATGACAAATGCCGACCCCACCGGTTGAGCCGACTCCTTTTCCGGCAGAGGAGTCTTTTCTAGTAGCGCCGGAGCTGGCACAGGAGGCATCATACTTGGCAGCGTCCGCGAGGATCTCTAATTTCTTTATAGTGTTAATGTGAACAATATGTTCTTATGAGTAATTTTTACAAGATTCTTTTGCTCGGAAAAACAAAACTTAGCGGAGTTGAGTGCCTGGTAATTATGGTCGCTCGAAATCTGTCCGTCAGGTTTGGTTTTCGGTGAGGAAAGTGAAATATCGGATTGTCGTGGTCTGTAACTTGGTGTGAAACACGTTTCAAATGGCAAACAAACTGCAAAATGTTGACCGGAGTCGCTATCGGGTTCCTATTCTGGACCGCGCGCTGGCTTTGGTCGAATTGCTGGGGTCGTACCCTGAGGGCTTGAATGTGACCGAGTTGTGCGAGGCCCTCGCTATTCCCAAGAATAGTGCCTTCCGGATTGCGGTGACTTTGGAAGAGACAGGATACCTTGAGCGGCTGGAGCCGAGTAAGAAATATCGTCTGACCTCCAAGTTTGTCACGGTGGGCGCGTCCTCAGTGTCGGAGATGAATCTTTTTGAGAAGTCGCTTGATATCATGCGGACCCTGCGGGATCAGCTGAAGGAGACTGTTCTTTTGGGGACTTTGACGGGGAGTGAAGGCGTGGTGCTGGACCAGGTTCCGGGGCTTCACGCCTTCCAGTTTTCAGTGGATCCGGGAACGCGCTTTGTGTTACACACGGCGGCGCCGGGGAAAGCGATTCTGGCTTATTTGCCTGATGAAGAATGTCGGAAGATTGTTGATCGCATGGAGTTTACTCATTTTACCGAGAATACCATTTTGGATAAGGAGGAGTTTTTGGCTCATCTTGATGAGGTTCGGAAGAGAGGCTATGGCTTTGATTTATCGGAGGAGAGAGAAGGGCAGTATTGCGTGGGAGCTCCGATTTTTAATGGGAAGAATGACCCAATTGCGGCTTTGTGGATTACGGCACCGTCATCGCGTTTGCCGGACTGTGATTTGGACGGGGTGGCCCGAAAGATTCGGGCTGCAGCCGACGTGATTTCAAGTAGACTTGGATGGATTTCAGAAGGATGAAGATGAAGAAGCAACTATTAGGAATGCTGATATGCGGATTTGTTCCGTGTCTGTCGGCTAAGGAATTCTCACAGGAGGATATCTCTTTTTTCACAAAGGAGGTTCGTCCATTGCTTGAGGAGAATTGTTTTCGTTGTCATGGCGGCAAGGATTCTAAGGGTCATGCCAAAGTGAAATCCGGATTTCAGATGATTAGCCGGAAGGGGATTATTATCGGGGGAGACCATGGTTCGGCCTTCAATGAGGCGGAACCGGAGAAGAGTCTTATTCTTCATGTGATCAGCTATGAAGACGAAAATCTTGAAATGCCGCCGAAAGGAAAGTTGTCTGAGGAGGCGCGCGGCGTTTTGGCGGACTGGGTAAAGCGGGGAATGCCCTGGACTCCGGAGGATGCGGATTTCCTCGTAGAGGTGGAAGAGGACGACAAATCCATCACCACGATCAACGAGTTCAGCAAAAGCCGGTGGTCATACAAGCCAATGGCGCGCCCGGATGTTCCGGTTGTGGGCAATACCGAGTGGAAAGCTCCGATCGATGCCTTCATTTACGATGGGGTGAATAAGATGGGACTGAAGCCTAACGCGCCGGCTTCGCGGGCGGAGTTGATTCGTCGGGCCTACTACAATTTGACCGGGCTTTCTCCCTCCCTTTCTGCAGTTCAGGAATTCGAAAATGACAAGTCTCCCGACGCATGGGAGAAGGTGATCGATCGCCTTTTGGCTTCACCCGCTTACGGGGAAAAGTGGGCACGTCATTGGTTGGACTTGGTTCGCTATGCCGAGACCAATGGTTTCGAGCGGGACAGCGACAAGCCCTTCGTTTGGCGTTATCGCGATTATGTCATCAAGGCTCTCAACGAGGACAAACCCTACACTCAATTTTTGACCGAGCAGTTGGCTGGAGATGAGTTGGCCAAGCCGACTTTCGATTCCATGTCGGCGACGGCCTATCATCATTTGATGCAGTGGGACGATGAGCCTGCGGATCGAAAGCAGGCCTATTACGATATTCTCGATGATAATGTTCGTACTACTACCGAGGTTGTATTGGGAATGACGGTGGGATGTGCCCGCTGTCATGATCACAAGGGCGATCCGATTTCGCAAGAAGACTACTATAGTTTCGTGTCCTTCTTCAGAGGGATCGTGCCATTTTCACGTGGCAAGGGTCCGGTGGAGAAAATGGTATTCGAGGGAGTTGATGACAACCACGAAGCGATCATGGAGGGCCACCGTCGTCACATTGAAAACCTTAAGAGGGAGCAAGCCAAAATCGAAAAGCAGCTTCTTACATCGCTTGGGAAAGGGACGGTCGGTAAGGATGGCGCTTCGGTGGAGCCCGCTCGCTGGCTGGTTTCTGATGCCCGGACAAAGACTCCCCAGGAATGGTATTACTCGACAAAGGCTGTCGACGGATGGTCCGAGGTAGGTTTTCGCGCTGAGAATCATCAGTGGAGGAAAGGGAAGGCCGGATTCGGAACGAAGGGGCCAAAGATGATTGTGCATACCAATTGGAATACTCCCGAGCTATGGTTGCAGACTTCATTTCTGCTTGAAGAGATTCCGAAGAGGCTGAACTTGAGTCTTCACCATGACGAGGATGTTGAGATTTTCGTTAACGGACAACCGGTGATTGAGCGTAAGGGTTTCCGGGATGACTACGATGACTTTGCCGCAGATAAAAGATTTCTCGATGCGCTACAGGTAGGACGAAATGTCATCGCGGCGCATGTCACACAAACAAGCGGAGGACAGTTTTTTGATTTTGGGGCCGGTACTTCATCGGGCAGATCACTCTCTCTGGAAAAAGTGCTCAAGTCCAAGGAGGGAGCCAAGGCGGAGAAGGATCTTGTGAATCGCTGGAAGCGTTTAAAGAATGAGATTCGCAAAAAGGAAGCTGATCCACCCAAGCGGGGAGTCGAGATCATGACGGCGAGGGAAACCGGCAAAGATCTTCCTCCGACCTACGTGCACATTCGCGGTAGTGCCAATGCCGAGGATAAGGAAAAGGAGGTGACCCCAAGAATTCCGGGGATTTTTGGAGGCGAAGAATTGAAAGCCGAGGCTCCGGAGAATGGGCGCAATTCCAGTGGGCGGCGGACCGCGCTGGCGAAGTGGATTTCCCGGGATGACAACCCAAGGACAGCTCGTGTGATGATGAATCGCGTGTGGCAGCATCACTTCGGACGTGGAATTTGTCGTAGCTCGAATGATTTTGGTTTCTTGGGCGAAGATCCCACTCACCCGGAGTTACTCGATTGGCTGGCGACGGAGTTTGTGGCGCAAGGATGGAGCCTGAAAAAGATGCACAAGTTGATCATGATGTCGCGGACATTTCAAATGTCCTCAAAGGGGAACCCTGATGCTTTGGCGAAGGATCCTGACAATAATAGCTTTTGGCGCTTCGACATGCGTCGTCTGACGGCGGAGGAAGTCCGCGACTCGATATTGGCCGTTACCGGAACCCTGAATCGCAAAATGGGTGGGCCGGGTGTCTTTGTTCCGCTGCCCGAAGAGGTATTGGCGACCTCGTCAAAAAAGGGAGGCTCCTGGGGGAGATCGTCTCCTGAAGATGAAGTGCGCCGGACGATTTACGTGAAGGTGAAGCGTTCGATGGTGCCGCCGCAATTGGCAGATCTTGATGTCGCCGATACTGATACGAGTTGTCCGGTGAGGTTTGCTACGACGGTGCCGACTCAGGCGTTGGGCTTTCTGAACAGTAAGTTCATGAATGATCAGGCTAAGGTCTTCGCCGAGCGATTGCGGAAAGAAGCCGGGGATGATCGCAAAGCGCGGGTCCGGCTTGGCCTCGAGCTTGCTCTGGCGCGTCCGGCCAAAGAACGGGAGCTGGAATACAGTCACGAATTTTTTGATGCCATGCGTGATAAGCATGGTCTGAACGAAGAGGAGGCGCTCGATCGCTTTGCGCTGCTTGTATTAAACCTAAATGAATTTATCTTCTTAGACTAATCCTATGAAACATCCACAGAACACTTTTTGCGGCCGGGTTGACCGGCGGGAATTTCTTCGCGATATCGGCGGTGGTTTCACTTCAGTGGCCCTCACCGGAATGTTGGCAAAGGAAGGGTTTTTCAACAAAGCACATGGAGCGACCTTGGATTCTTATGCCAATCCGCTGGCTCCCCAGGAGTCGATGATCGCGCCGAAGGCGAAGTCGGTCATTTTTCTCTTTATGTATGGCGGTCCGAGCCACATGGACACTTTTGACTATAAGCCGGAGCTTTATCCGCTCGATGGGAAAACGATTAAGCTGAAGACTTTCGGTCGTGGCGGGAAGAAGAACCAAGGCCGCGTAGTTGGGCCAAAGTGGAAATTTAAACAGTATGGGGAATGCGGAAAATACGTCTCCGATCTCTTCCCCAATTTGGGTGAGTGCGTCGATGACATGGCGTTCCTTCATTCCATGACGGCGGATTCGCCGATTCATGGCTCGGCGATGTTGATGATGAACTCGGGTTCCCTGCTTGGCGGGAAGCCCTCAATGGGATCGTGGGTGAACTACGGTCTGGGGTCGACCAATGAAAACCTTCCCGGCTATGTCGTCATGTTGGACAAAACCGGTGGTCCGATTTCCGGCGCGAAGAATTGGTCCTCGGGCTACATGCCGGCGAGTTACGCGGGAACGGTCTTTCGTTCGAAAGGGGATCCTATTCTCAATCTCAAGAACTCCCACGGTATGCCGCAGGATCAGCAGCGCACCTTGATCGATCACATTAACCTAATGAACCGCGAGCATCTTGGAGTGCGTGGAAGCGAGAGTGATCTTGCGGCGCGGATTTCAAGTTATGAATTGGCCTATCGGATGCAGTCCACTGCGCCTGAGGCCATTGAGTTGGAAGCCGAGCCCGAGCATGTCAAAGAACTGTATGGCATGAACGAAGGGAAGACGGAGGATTTCGGCCGCAAGTGTCTCATGGCGCGTCGCCTCGTTGAGCGGGGCGTGCGATTCATTCAGCTCTATTCCGGTGGCGCCCACAATGACGACAACTGGGATGCCCATGGTGATTTGGAAAAGAATCACAATCATCACGCCGGTCGGACCGACAAGCCGATTGCTGGTCTCCTGAAGGACCTCAAACAACGCGGGCTTCTCGATGAAACGCTCGTGGTTTGGGGCGGTGAGTTCGGTCGCCAGCCGACAGCGGAATACGCCAAGGGAACGGGACGGGATCACAACTCCTACGGTTTCACGATGTGGATGGCCGGAGGTGGTATTAAAGGTGGCGTGAGCTACGGCGAGACCGATGAGCTCGGTGGAACTGCGGTGACCAATCGTCTCCATGTCCGGAACCTCCACGCAACCGTTCTTGATCGCATGGGGCTGGATCCGAATCATCTGAGTTATTTTTATGGAGGTCTCGACCAGCGATTGGTCGGAGTGGGGGGCGCCGAGCCGATTCGCGAAATAATGGTTTAAAAAATGATGATTAAAAAAATACTCACCCTAATGGGTTGTTGCGCTCTCTTACCGGTTTCAGCGAAGGAAGACCGCTTGGTGTTGGTTGGCGCATCTTATGGCAAAAATGTCCTCGCGATTTGCGAGGCTGATGGAACCGTTCTGTGGAAGCACGATACTGCTGGTCCTCAGAGAGGGCACACCGGACACCACGATGTGCATTATTTGAAGAGTGGAAACATTCTCTTCCACGACACCTGGACTAAGACCCAGGAGATCACCTTAGGGAAAAAGGTGGTTTGGGAATACGAAAGCGCCAAGGCGAATGGCAACGAAGGCAAGCGCGTGGACGTGCATGCTTTCGCGCGTTTCCCAGATGGGAGCACTATGATTGCGGAGAGCGGGATTGGTCGTTTCATTCACGTCGACAAGAAGGGGGCGACCCAGAAAGTCGTCAGCATGGGGGAGGGCGGTCGCAAGAGCACGCGTCTCGTTCGGATGTTGGGCAACGGGCACTATCTTGCCTGTGCCGAGAATCCCGGTGTGGTCACGGAATATGACAAAGACGGCAAGGTCGTATGGGAGTATCCGACCAACACCCGGGTTTATGGTGCGATTCGTTTGAGAAACGGTAACACGTTGATTGCGACCGGCAGTGGCAACAGCGTGATTGAAGTGTCACCGGAGAAGAAGGTGGTGTGGGACATCACCAAGAAAGTGCCGGATACCGAGATTGAATTGGGCTGGACCACCTGTCTTCAGGAGTTGGCCAACGGAAATCTCGTCATTGGAAACTGCCACGCGGGGGACGATGATCCGCAGATCTTCGAAATTACTAAGGAAAAGAAAGTTGTTTGGGAATTTGATGAATGGGACCTCGTTGGAAACGGCCTAGCTTGCTGGCAGATTCTCGATGCCGAACAGTCGACTTTGGTTCGTAACCAGCTGAGGGAATTGAAGAAGTAATCTATCGCATTGATTGATTCAGGAATTCATGCTCGTAGTAGAGCACGATGAATTTCCGAGACAAAGTAATCACCGGACTCTTTCTCCTGAGCTCGACCCTGGAACCGGCCAACGCAGCGGAGAAACCTAACATTCTCTGGATCACCAGCGAAGATAACGGGGTTTCCTGGATCAGTTGCTATGGCGGGAAGAATACCAAGACCCCGGCTATTGACCAATTGGCCAAGGAGGGGTTCCGCTATCTGTATTGCTTCGATAATGCCGCGGTGTGTGCGCCGACCCGGTCGTGCTGGATCACGGGAATGTATGGTATTTCCAATGGCACCCAGCCGATGCGGAGCCGGAATGAGATCCCTCACGACAAGATTCCGTACTATCCGGATCTCTTGAAGAAAGCTGGATACCATACCTCCAACCCCGGAAAGACCGACTACAATATTGGAGGACGTGATGATTATGAGGCCTGGGATCTTGGAAAGAAAAAGGGGAATGGAAAGAGATCACCGTATGGGTGGAAGGCCCGCAAGGAAGGCCAGCCTTTCTTCTGCGTCTACAACACGACGACCAGCCATGAGAGCAAGGCGCATGGATCTGTGAATCAGGTGAAGAACGATCCCTCGAAGATGACTCTCTTTTCCTATCATCCTGATCTTCCGGTAATTCGCCAAAACTACGCGAAGTATGCCGATGCGGTGGAGCGGATGGACGGCGATGTTGCCAGGTGCATCGCAACTTTGAAAGAAGACGGACTCTACGAGGACACCATCATTATTTACAATTCCGATCACGGCGGAGTGATGGCACGGAGTAAGCGCTTCCTCTATGCCAGCGGAGTGCATTGTCCCTTGATCGTGCGGATTCCTGAGAAATACAAGCATCTCTATCCCGCCGATAAGCCGGGCTCGACAGTGGAACGCCTCGTGAGTTTTGTGGACATGCCTAAGACCTGGTTGAGTCTCGCTGGTGCGGAAATTCCCGACACTTTCCAGGGGCGGGTCTTTTTAGGTAAAGGCGTGGAAGCCGAGCCGAAGCATCACTTGGGATTTCGTGAGCGGGCCGACGAACGTCTCGATCATGTCCGCCTGATGCGCGATAAGAGGTTCGCCTATCACAAAAATTACATGCCTTACGCTCCAGCGGGGCAGCACTTGGCCTATCTTTGGAAAGCTCCCGCCACGCCGGCCTGGGAGAAGCATCATCGTGACGGTAAGACCAATGAAGTGACCGGGCGCTTTTTCCGTCCGCGGGTTTCCGAGGAATTTTACGACAACGAAAGTGATTTCGATAATGTCGAAAATCTGATCAAGGATCCGAAGCACCAAGCGAGGATTTCTGAGTTGAAAGCTGCGCTTCGTAAAAAACAACTCGAGCTATTTGATTCCGGACTTCTTCCCGAAGGAATGCGGATGCGTCGAGCTAAAGAGAATTCCATGACGATCTACGAGATGGTGAGGAACAAGAAACTTTACCCGCTCGAGTCTTATCTTGATGCCGCCGACAAGGCCTTGGTTCGTGATGCAAAGAATCTCGATGACTTTGTGAAGGCGATGAGCGATCAAGACGAAGGTGTTCGGTGGTGGGCGGTCGTGGGTCTTCATTTGCTTGAGAAGGATGCAGCCTCAGCCAAAGCAACTTTGAAGAAAGCTCTCAAGGACGACTGTCATGAAGTGCGCATGATGGCGGCCTGGAGTTTGGTCAAGTTGGGTGATTCCACGGATGCCATGGCCTGCTTGAATGATCTCCTTTTCAAATCCACCACAAACGAAATGATGCTTCACAACGTGCTCGATTGGATGGGGGAGCCGGCCTTCCCGCTGGTTAAAAAATTCCTCACGGATGGCGGTAGCACGAAAGGGAAATACGGCATTAGCATTCTTGGAAGAGTAGGGGAATTGCAGGGGTGGTAGCAAAAATACCCTGATATTGCCTGATTTGCTCTGAAAGAGGGATTGCAGATCTCGGTCGGTCGCCATACCGTGCCGCCGATTTCAGCACATACGATGAGCGAAAATTCAAAAGTCAGCATATACGATACGACTCTCCGCGATGGTACGCAGGGCGAAGGTTTTTTCCTCTCCGGCCTGGATAAGGTGCGAATTGCCAAGCGGCTCGACGAGTTTGGGGTCGATTACATCGAAGGTGGCTGGCCGGGATCGAACCCAAAAGATATCGAGTTTTTTAAAGCTGCGGCCAGGGAAACCTGGAATCACGCCAAGATCGCAGCCTTTGGCTCGACGCGTCGGGCGGATCTTACTGTCGAGGAAGATCCGCAGGTTCAGCTCCTCATCGATGCCGAGACACCGGTCATTACCATTTTCGGGAAAAGCTGGGAGCTTCAGGTGACCGAAGTTCTTCGGACCACCGCTGAGGAAAATCAGGCAATGATTCGTGACACCGTGCGTTATCTCAAGGCGGCAGGGCGCGAGGTCATTTATGATGCCGAGCACTTTTTTGACGGCTACAAGGACGGCGAAGAACATGCCATGGCGACTCTTCGCGCTGCGGTGGAAGGCGGAGCCGATTGGCTCGTTCTTTGCGACACCAATGGCGGATGTCTCCCTGCGGAGATTGCGGAAATGAGTCGCGTGGTAATGGACGCTTTTCCCGATGTCCCACTTGGGATTCACACTCACAACGATTGTGAACTCGGAGTGGCCAACGCCATCGCATCGGTGAAAGCGGGAGCAACGCAGGTTCAAGGCACGATTAATGGCTACGGCGAGCGAACCGGTAACTGCAATCTCACTTCGGTCATTCCAATCCTGGAGCTCAAGATGGGATTGAAGGCCGTCGACGATGTTTCCAAGATGCGTGATTTGTCATTCTTTGTGGATGATGTCGCAAACAACCCTCACTTTGCCCGCGCGGCTTTTGTTGGCCGGACCGCTTTTGCGCATAAGGGAGGAATGCATGTTAATGCGGTTCAGAAGCTGGCTAGGACATACGAGCACATCCGTCCCGAGCAGGTTGGAAACCAGCAGGAGATCCTCGTGAGCGAGCTGTCCGGTCAATCGAACATTCTCATGAAGGCCGAGCAGCTTGGGATTACTTTGGAGAAGGGGAGTGCCGAGGCGCTTTCGATTCTTACCAAAGTGAAGGAGCTGGAGCAGGACGGGTATTCTTTTGAGGCTGCCGGCGGATCGCTGGAACTTCTCATCCGTCGCGAACTTGGAACCTGCGAGCGTCCCTGGACCCTCAACGAGTATCATTGCTCCTTCCGGCAGTATCGCGATGGGCACAATCCGGTTTGTGAGGCCACGGTGAAACTCGATGTGAGTAACGAGACGAACTATACTGTTTCCGAAGGTCACGGGGTGGTGAATGCGCTCGATGGTGCCCTTCGAAAAGCGCTCGTGGCATTTTTCCCGGAGATTGAGCAGGTGCAATTGGTGGACTATAAAGTGCGGATCCTCGATGGGGAGGACGCCACCGCGGCCAGGACCCGGGTTCTCATTGTGCATAGCGATGGGGAGAGCACTTGGGGAACAGTGGGAGTCTCTGACAGCATTATCGAGGCGAGCTGGATTGCGCTCAGCGATGGTATCGATCTCTTCCTGCAGCGGAGAAAAAACGCCTAAAGGGGCTTTTTTGCTTGTCGTTCCGTGGATTGCCGGGCAGTCTAACAGCAAGTTCATAATAGACACCTACGAACTGTTCCAATCCCAGTAATGGGCTTAAAATATGGTTGCTACGGCGACCTGGTAGGACTCTTAGGGTCCTACCAAATTTGAACACCATCCGATTCTGGCTAAGAGCCCCCGGATTGTGGTCTTTCCCCTAAAAGCAGGGCCCAAGTGGCCCTGCTTTTTGATTGGAAGCCTTAATCCGTGGAATTTCGGTGATTTTGATTCTTGATAAAAATTGAAGAAATTTGAAAGAAATCACGACTTGCGAATCTGCGAATCAGTGCTTGCGGTGCTTTCCCCTGCTTGGGTAGTCTCCCCGTCAACCCCGATGGGTAAAAAATAGAACTATGAGTAACGAAAAACCAAGCAAGGCGCTCTTTTGGGGCTGCTTCATTGCGTTGATTACCACGGCATTTGGCTTCATCACCCGGATGTTCCTGCTTGATGATCCTGCTATCACCGGTGACCTCCTTGGTCTCGACGAGGCTGAAGTTGGAATTTTTAAGGGAATCCAAGTCTGGCCATTTGCGATCAGTATCATTCTTTTTAGTCTGATCATCGACAAGGTTGGATACAAATTCGCCATGATCTTCGCCGCGGCGAGTCAGATCATTTGGGGAATCATGGGAATCTATGGCCTCTCTGTTGCTGACACCAATCCCGAGCTTGCTAAGGACCTTCTTTTTTGGGGTGGTCTGATTCTGGCTCTCGGAAACGGAACGGTGGAGGCCTTCATTAATCCGGTCGTCGCAACGATATACGATAAGGAGAAAACCAAGTGGCTCAATATTCTTCACGCCGGTTGGCCCGGTGGTTTGGTCATCGCCGGTATCGCGGTGATCTTGATGGGAGGAGCCTCATGGGAAACCAAGCTGGGTCTCATTTTCATTCCGGCCATCATTTATCTCGTGATGTTGATTCGTTGCGAATTTCCGGTACAAGAGCGGGTAGCTGCCGGTGTGAGTTACCGCGATATGCTTGCTGAATTTGGATTCGGTGGCGCAGCGGTAGTGAGTGTTTTGATGTTCCTTCAGTTGGACAACGACTTTCCCGGTAACGAAGCTGCCTTCATGATCCTTTGTGGTGCAGCGGCTGTAGCCCTCGGAGTATACACCAAGAGTCTTGGACGCCCGTTGATGTTCGTTTTGATCCTTCTAATGACCCCTCTTGCGACTACCGAGATTGGCACAGACGGTTGGATTTCTGGAATTATGGCCAATGCCGTGACATTCCACGCTGGTTGGATTCTGGTTTACACCTCTGTCATTATGATGGTCTTGCGTTTCTATGCAGGACCAATTGTCCACCGTCTGCAGCCTCTTCCGCTGTTGATCCTCAGTTGTATTTTGGCAATTGCAGGCCTCTTTGCTCTCTCGGGAGCTTCTGGAGTTGGATTGATCTTTGCTGCAGCGACTCTTTATGCGCTCGGTAAGACCTTTTTCTGGCCAACCATGCTGGGGATAGTTTCCGAGCAAACGCCTAAAGGTGGCGCGCTGACCCTGAATTCGGTTTCAGGTATCGGTATGCTTGCCGTGGGTGTTCTTGGATTTCCATACATTGGTGCCCTTCAAGCACGCAAAGAGGTTTCCCAAGTTGCAAGTCTTCAACAGTCTCAGGACGTTCCAGGGTTGGTTGTAGACGGAAATGTTTCCGCTGACCTTCTCGAAGAGAAAAGTATTTATTATGGCACAATTGACTACCCCAGTCTCAAGGGAGAGGAAGTTGAGAAGCTTCTCGAGGGTCAGAGTAAAGAGACCAAAGAAGCCGTCGAAACTGCTCAGGCCGGTAGTGCCCAGAAAGCTCTCGCTAACATGACAATCTTCCCATTGGTCATGTTGATCACATACATCCTGCTCTATCTCTACTTCAAGAGAAAGGGTGGCTATAAGCCGCTTGAACTTTCGGACGGAGCCCATTAATTGAGGCTCTAATGAATTTAAAAACGGCGGCCTACGGGTCGCCGTTTTTTGTGTTCACATGCTCAGAATCTGAGTCGCTATTTTGACACGGCGGTCGCCGCCGGCTGGGAGCCTTGACGGGCGTCCTTTGGGGTATTCGCTAGAGCCTTGGAGTATCTCTTCGACCTGCTCAACGGTGGAGAAGGCGTGAAGGCGACCGGTGCCTTGTTTGATTTCTCAAGCGGTTTGAACTCTGCGAAGGAAAAGGATCGTGATATTGGCGTTTGTGGCGGAGGTGAGTTCAACGATCTCAGGGAGCACATGTTCGTATTTGGGAACACGCGACCTAGAGACGTGCATAACGAGGTCTTTGCCTTTCTTGCGTGGATACCTTCTGCAACTTCCTCGTCACTCAGTTTGGTGACGAGGTAGCGGTTAGAAGATTAGTTAGCCGCAGCCTCCAAGCTGTTCGCGGTCTTGGGGTTATGTCGATAAGCTAAGCCGGAAAGTGATGACAGGCTGCGGATTTCTATCCCTTGATTTCCCAGCCTTTGCGGTAGCTTTTGGTGAGGAGCTTGTTGGCGGCCTCGTCGTTGGTGAACTTAAAGTTCTTGGCATCCCACTTGAGGGCTTTGCCGGCTCGGTGGGCCACGTTGCCGAGGAGATTGTGCTCGATGAGCGTTCCGGAGTAATCGAAGTTGCAGAGCGATTTTCCTTCGCCACGGCAGGCTGCGAGCCATTCGTTGTAGTGCCCGAGGGATTTCTCGATGCTTTGTTCGGGGCGTTTGTAGTCCTTGAACTTATCGGACGGGCTGAGGATGTTCTTTCCGTAGTCGGAAACGAGGACGCCGTCTTCTCCGACAAAGGCGACCCCGATGCCCCATTTGCTGATCTTGGTATCTCCACCGACGAGGGGTTGGATGAGGTCGCTACGCCGTCTCATGCCTTCAGGTCCGTGATACCATTTAACGGTAACATCATTAGGGTGCTGCCAGGTAACTTCCTGCCACGGCGGGGCGGCAATAGGATCGGCGGCAGGGCCTTCGGATTTGACCGCGGTTGGATGGCGGAGGTCGAGGGCCCACCAGGCGAGGTCGATGAGGTGGCTTCCCATGTCGCCAAGCACGCCGTTACCAAATTCCCAGCGGCGATTCCAGTTGAGGTTACCGCCTTTCCAGTAGCCTTGGTTGTAGGCGCGGTCTGCGGCGGGTCCGAGCCAGACATCCCAATCGATGAAGTCATCGGCCGGTTTGGATTCGAGGACAGATGGATTGACCGCATTGATCGAGCGGCTGCACCAAACGTGGGCTTCTTTGACTTTTCCAATCGCACCCGCCTTGATCAGCTCCACGGCGCGACGGTAGCTGCCTCCGGCGTGAATTTGCGTTCCCATTTGGGTAGCGACTTTTCCTTTGGCGTATTCCTCCTGCATCCAGCGGGCTTCTTGCACGGTATGGGCGAGCGGTTTTTCGCAGTAGACGTGCTTTCCGGCCCGCATCGCGGCGATGGCGGCTGGGGCGTGATGGTGATCGGCAGTACTAATGACGACGGCGTCGATTTTGGGGTCGGCGACCACTTCCCGCCAATCAGTGGTGGTTTTGGCATCTTTGAATCGCTTTTGAACGGCTGCGAGGGTGTTGCGGTTGATGTCACAGAGAGTGTGGATGTGCTCTCCCTTGACTCCGTTGAGATTGGCTCCTCCGCGACCGCCGGATCCGATGATGCCCATGCTGAGTTTGCTGTTGGGTGATTGGGCGCGTGAGCTTGTTGTTCCTGCTGCCACAGCAGCGAGGCCGAAGCCGACGAATTTACGACGAGAGAGGTGGGATGATTCTGGGTTCATGGATTTTAGTGGTTTGAGAGTGAATTCTGCGAAGCATTGGCTATTTTCCATGCCTCGACAAGATCATGATTATGAAAAGGCTCTCTGCTTGTTCACTTTTTAGGAAGGGGACTGACTCTAGGAGGAAAACGTGAATATTGTCATCGCACTCTTTTAATCTTATGAAAAAATACCTCCAGATCATATTCTACCTTTGCCTCCTTAGTAATGTTGCGGTCGCTGAAGAGAGGACTCGAATTCTGTTCGTTGGGAATAGCTATACCGGGCAGATTCGGGGTACATTGATAAAGTTGTTTGCGGCCTCTCCGGAAGGGAAGGCTACCGAGCTTGAATTCGTGACGCCGGGGGGCAAGACGCTGGCGTTCCACTTGGGGAATGAGGCCACCACGAAAAAGATTAAGGAAGGTAAGTGGGATTTTGTGGTCCTGCAGGACCAAAGCCAGACTCCGGCAGTCTTTCCGAAGAAGTTTGAGGAGGCGGCGGTGAAGCTTGATAAGCTGATCGATGTTAGCGGAGCGAAGACGGTCTTTTATCAAACGTGGGGACGACGGGATGGCGACAAAGCGAATCCCAAATTGTTTCCGACTTATGAGTCCATGCAGAAGAAGTTAAGTAAGAATTACCTCTCGGCGGCAAAACGCTGCAAGGCACGATTGGCCCCGGTGGGCGACACTTGGTCGCTGGTGAGAAAAGAGAATCCTAAATTGGGAAAGGAACTTTATAAAAGAGACGGAAGTCATCCGTCAGCCAAAGGAGCTTATCTGGCAGCGTGTGTTTTCTACGCTACGATTTTTGAAAAATCTCCCGGGAAGGTCGGGTTCACCGGTGGGCTTTCAGAGGATGAGAGACGGGTGATTATGCAAGCTCTAAAGAAAGCTCTTTAGGTCCTCGGCCTTGTGAAGAAGGGGAGTGTTTTCGGGCGTTCCGTATCCCCAGGAGAAAATAAGCGGGACCATGTCGCCGGCGTGGGCGGTGGCGAGGTCTACGGTGGAGTCTCCGACATAGGCAACCTCGCTTGGTTTGAGATTCCACTTGTCGATGATGTGGTGAGCCATGGTGGGGTCGGGTTTCTTAGGGAAGCTTTCCTGATGACCCATGACTTGATCGAAGAGATGGTCAGGAAAAAGCTCCGCGACGATTTTTGAGGTATGCTGGTGCGGTTTGTTCGAGAGGACCGCGAGAGGGTATTCGTTGGCATGAAGGTCTCCGAGAAGCTCAAGCATCCCGGGGTAAACCAGGGTGCCGGACTTCCAGTCCTCGGCGTAGTGTCGGTGGAAAGAGGCGAGAATGTCCTCGGTGCGATCTCGCTTGTCCCCCAGAGCCAGTTCCACGAGTGTCCTTGCTCCATTGCCGATGAAGCTCTCGATAGTTGCTTGGGAGTGGGTTGGTAAATTAGCTTCGTTCAGTGCGTTATTGATGCTGGTGGCGATCCCGGGGAGGGAATCGACGAGGGTTCCGTCGAGGTCGAAAATGAGTCCGCGAATCACGTGAGGAGCGATAACGTGGGATGGTGAGAGATGCACGCCTGAAGATTTTCAAGGGAAGTTTTGACAGATGGGAGGCGTTGAGCCAGTAGTTCCCCGTTATGAAATTCAATTTCTCGATTAAGACTTTGGCCGTCGCATTTGTGATGGGTATGGCAACGATGACTCCAGTTGTTGGGGACGATACTCCTCTCGGTAAAGAAATGGACGAATTGAGCGGATCCTTGAAAGGCTTGCGTAAAGCTGAGACTTGGGCCGACAAAGTGGCACTGGCCCAGAAGGGACAGGTTGCAACTCTGAACTCCCTCAAACATCTCCCCGTGATCTTCAAGGACATCAAGGATGAAGCAGAAAAGAAAAAGGCCACCGCAGACTACAAGCGTCTGATGGGCCTGACCTATGTTGGTCTCTGTGAGTTGGAAATGGCTTTCCTTGCGGAAGACGAAGACAAGGCGGATGCCGCGATTGACAAACTCAAGGAACTCAAGAAAGAAGGTCACCGCGCATACACTGAGGATTAATCTTCAGCTCGATTATTTTAGGAACGTCCGGTGGAAACACCGGGCGTTTTTTGTGTCTGTGTGTATGAACCGCGGAGCAAACCCAGCAGCTTCGCAACAATCTCGTGATTCCGCTACTGGCAGCAGTGCAGGCGGTTGGCCTGATCGGGACGCGGGAGCCGATTCTCTTCGTTCTCGGGATCTGATTGATTTGTTTTCTCTCGAGTGCCTGCAAGTTCGTTTTCATCTATTAGATGACGGATGAAGCGGACGAGATTCATTTACAAAATTACTAATCAACGTTGATCACCTTGGTTTTGGCAAAGTCGTCGCCCAGGCGGCGGCCTGATTCGGGTTTGTCTTTTCGGACAATCAGGACGAGGGGCTCGACAAAGGGGAGGAGCATCCAGACATTTCGAATGGCGCCGGTTTTGAAGTCGCCGGTGAGGGGAGTGCCGTCTTCGCGGACGGCCTTGGTGCCAACGACTTTCTTGCCGATACTCTGGCCATCGAGAAAGGGAAGACTGTCCCTGAGAAGGAAGTAGGGGATCCAGAGCAACCGAGCGAGACCATCCAGAAATCCGGGTAGGATCAGGGTGAGTAGGAGAATGACCACTCCGCAGAGGAATCCGTCGATGAGACCGCCGAGGATGCGATTTCCGAGCTCGGCTTCTTCGCCGATGGCATTTTCAGATTCGACGAAGATTTTATCGGTGGATTCAGCATCTCTTGCTTCCTCCTTGTTTTTGTGTTCCGGAGCTGCGTCTACCGTAGTGGTTGGCGGCTTTGCCGGAGGGTTTTTTTTGATGGTTGGAGGCGGGACGGTCTTTTTTTCCTTCTCTCTTTCTCGTTCTTCCATACCGCATGGCATCATAAGGCGGGGGTCGCGGTCCAGTCTGATTGTAATGGGAGGACGCTAGAATGGACGTCCCGGACCGGTGTTCCAGAGGAGGTGGACTTCTTCGACGGTTGGAGTAGCGGCCGGGCGGATGACGCGGAAGCCGAGCCAGTGGGTGTCAGTGTGATACCAGATGGATTTGGGTTGTTGGGGATCAGTCATCTTCCAGTTGATTTCCGAGGCCAGACGGGCGGCGGAGCGAAGGTCTTGGGGGTCTGAGTCCCAATGTCCACCGCGAGTGACCCGAGGGTAACGTTTGGAAGTCAGGGCAAGAGGTGAAGTTGAGCCATCGGCGATCGCCTGATAGTTCGGTTGGTAGGCGTCAAGGGTCCATTCGCAGACGTTGCCGTGCATATCGAAAAGGCCCCAAGGGTTGGGCTTCTTTTTACCGACGGGCTGATAGGAGAAGTCTGAGTTGTCGATATACCAGGCGTATTCGTCGAGCTTGTTGGCGTCGTCGCCAAAGGAGTAGGCGGTAGTGGTGCCGGCGCGGCAGGCGTATTCCCATTCGGCTTCGGTGGGGAGACGGTAGTAGTGGCCGGTTTGGAGGGTGAGCCATTCACAAAACTTGGAAGCGGCGTGTTGGGTCATCGCAATGGCGGGGTAGTTGGGATCGTAACCGGCGTTGTCTCCCATATCAAAGTGCATCGGCATGTAGGGCGGAGTGGGTTGGGAGATGGCGTCGATGAGTTCTGGGTTGCTGGCAAGGGGAGGCTCGGGAGACATGATGTCGCTGTCGAGATTCAGGGTGCCGTCCTTGTTGCGGGCTGCGCCATTTTCCATGAAGGAACGGTAGAGTCCCCAGGTGGTTTCGGTGGTGGCCATCCAGAAAGGCTCGATCTTTATTTCACGCTGGGGTCCTTCGTCATCGGCGCGGTCTGCTTCGCTGTTGGGAGAGCCGAGGGTCAGGGTTCCGCCGGGGATGGGGACGAGGTCGAACTTTGCACCATCGGATTTCGGGACGGTTTCGGTGTAGGGTTTCATCTCGCCGGAATGTGGCTTGATGAGAGCGTGGATTTTTTTAGTGAGAGGGAGAATGTGTTTTTGCGGATTGGGGATCTCTCCGAGGATGGTCATAGACCTTTCAGAGGAAGACCTTTCGGAGGGGGTTGTGACGACATCCTCCAGTGTTTCATCTGGCTGTTTGATCGGGTAGGATTTGCGCTCGCAGCAGGAGATGGCAAGAAGGGAGAGCGGGAGAATGGAAAAGGCTTTTAAAATCTGCATATGACGCCGTGAGGTTGAGGAGCGCCCTACGGTTTTTGAAGTCTGAATATTGCAGAAAAAGGAAAAATCTTCGGAGTTGACGGGAGGTGAATCGAAGTCAGGTTTGGCCTTTCATGAAACAAGTCAGTTTTTATTTAAGTGCATTGTTGTTTGGTTCTGTGGCGATGGCCCAAGAGGTTCTGGAGCCTTTGGTAGTGACGGGCGAGCGGGAGTCCGAGGGGAAAACGCCGGAATTGGTGAAGATTTCCCAACCGGAGCAGGTGAGTCAGCTCCAAGGTGCCTTGCCGGGCTTTGGTGCGATTAGTTCTGATACGGCCGGCTATGGTGACATCCTGTCGATTCGCGGGACGAGCAACACGACCTTCTTCGGCCCTGCGGGCTTGGCGATGATTGTGGATGATGTTCCGTTTGGCGATGTTTACGGATATCCCACCGAGTTTTTTGATCTGGAGCAGATGACGCTTCACCGTGGTCCGCAGGGGAGCCGTTTTGGCCGCAATGGAGCCGGTGGCGTTCTTGAGATGCGCACGGCGGGACCGACTGATGAGCCGAACTATAAGTTGAGTGCGGAATATGGCAGCTACGACAGCCAGAATTATCGTTTAAGTGCAAGTGGGCCCATCAATGACAAATGGAGCTACACCTTGCAGAGTTATTTCAAGCGCCGGGATAGCTTTAACGACAACACCTTTGATTCCGGCAATGTCGATAAACGCGAGCAGTTCGGAGCATTGGGGACTCTTTATTACCGTCCGGGTGCTGATTTCGAATTGCGCTTTCGGGCGATGGTGGAGACCAATCGCGATGGTGCTCAGCGCCTGACTGCTCTTCCGGGGGTGAGCAGTCAATTTGGACCGGGAATCGATTTCCTTCGGAGCCAGGATCTCTTCACTAACAACAGTGATTTTGAGGGGCGGACCGACTTGGATCGCCTGCAACTTTCCCTTCACACTAATCAAGATTTGGGATGGGCCAATTTTAAATCCATCAGTTCCTTTCAAAAATGGGAACTTGACCCGAGTACGGCGGATTTGGATTTGACTTTCCAACCAGTGACGACATCGATAATAGCTCAGGAGCAGGAGATGTTTACTCAAGAGCTTCGTCTGGAGTCGGATCAGGATGCGGATGTTCGATGGAGTGGGGGAGTGTTCTATTTAAATAAAGACAGCGGCGGATCTGCGGATCGCTTCTTTGTCACGAGCGAATTTGGTACCTTTGAAACCCAAACGACGAATTTCTCGCTGGATGAGGAAAGTGTTTCCTTGTTTGGAAACATGGAATGGGATGCTAACGACGCACTTACCCTGAGCGCTGGAGGGCGCCTGCAATACACCGAAACCGAGTTGGGACGTAACAAGTCGATCTTTGGTGTCCGGAATCCAATTTTACCTCCGGGGGTTCTTGTTGGGCCTCCAGCTAACAGCGCTGAGAGCGAAGGCTGGTATTTCTCGCCCACACTCGGAGCGACTTATCAGCTCAATGACGAGACCTCATGGTTTGCTAGAACATCGATTGGTGTCAAACCCGAGGGGTATACCGCATTCAGCGATAATCCGAATACCTCTTCTTTTGACGAGGAAACATCTTGGGAAAGTGAAGTTGGACTTCGCTATGAAAGTGCGGATTCCTCCGTGGGGGCAGAGCTCCGAGGCTATTTCAAGCGAATTGACGACTATCAATTTAATGCCTCCGTTCCGGGAACCACGGATTTCATCATAGTAAATGCCGAGCGGGTGACGGCTCTTGGGTTGGAGTTGGAGGCAAACTGGCGTCCGGTTGACAATCTCACGCTGAGTGCCTCGGCGGGAATTAGTGAGATTGAGTTCGATGATTACACCGATCTTGGTGGGGTGAATCGCGATGGTAGTCAGGTGCCATTTCTCCCGGAATTCACGGCAGCCGTGGGCTTCCGTTATGATGTTACGGAGAAAATTTACCTTCAGTCCTCTGTTCGGTCCATCGGGACGACCTACTACGACGCGGCGAATTCGGCCAATTTCAAGCAGGGGGCGTACGAAATCTGGGATGCCGAGATTGGATACAATGGCGATGGCTGGAATGCGGCTGTATTCGGGCGTAATATGCTCGACGAAGAATATTACAGTTTCATTAACGATGCAATCGCCGCTGGATCCCCTGGAGACCCCGGAATGGTCGGTGTTCGGGTCGGATTAGAGTTTTAATGGCAATTTCGAGGTGACTGACTGACTTTGCGCTTGTCAGTCACCTTGTTTTGTGGTTTTCCACTCCGCTCGCGGGTGATTCCTTCGCTCGCAATATTTCCGGAGAGATGTCTGCTGATAATATAATTCCATTTGAAGACCAGCCGCCCCCTCCACGATCCAGTGCGATACCTATGAAAAGTGATCTTGTCGAACAGGCTGCCGAAATTGTCCCCGATCCTCTCGTCCTAGTCAACCTCGTGTCAAAACGGGTGGCTCAGTTGAATCAAGGTCGTTCTCCGCTTATCAATGCCGTTCCCAGTATGGGATTTGCCGATATTGCGCTGACTGAGATTATCGAGGGTAAAATCAAGCTGATCGAGACCGAGGCTTAATTGCCCGGGGCGGTTTGCGGTAGCTCTCTCTGTCTAGTCCCATGTCTGGAGATGTTGCCAATAACAAACGCGCGAACCGTGAATTTCACATCACGGACAAATTTGAGGCCGGATTGGTCTTGAAGGGAACCGAAGTGAAGTCGATTCGCGATGGGAAGGTGAATATCCGCGATGCTTTCGCCCGCTTGGACCGCAACGAATTGTGGCTCTATGGCTGTGATATCCAGCCGTGGCAGACTGCTGGCTCGTATTTTCAGCACGAGGCAAAGCGGCCCCGCAAGTTACTCGTTCACAAGAGCGAAATTCTCAAACTCTCCCAGGCAACTTTGCAGAAGGGTTTCACGATTGTTTGTCTGAGGCTTTATTTCAAAGGCCGTCGGGTGAAGGTGGAATTGGGGCTGGCCAAAGGAAAGAGTCATAGTGACCAGCGTCACGATCTCAAGAAGAAGACCGAGCTGCGCGAAGCCCAACGCGAGGTCGCGAGGTTCAATAAGCGATAGGGAGCTTATCCGCCGGTCGGGTTGGTGAGGTCCTCGGTGATCCGATCCAGTTCCGGTAGTTCCCCATATTTCTTTTTGAGACGTTTGGCGGACATTTCGATCTTGGGGGTAATGTGGTTCTTCATGACCTCGAATTGAATCCCAAAGCCCGAAAGTTGGTCGTCGGAATACTCAATCGTGGCTTTCCGGCCTTTGACGTATTTTAGGGCCCCGACGTTGGCATTGAGTTTGTATTGTATCCCTTCCATAGTTTCCTTGATTTCTCCGCTGAGGGGGCATTCCTCCAGGAGGTGATTGACGAAGAACAGCCCTTCTCCCGGTGAGATTTCAATCAGGCTTTTGAGCCACGGCAAAAATCGTTTTTCAAATTGTGTCTTTTCCTCCTGACCGGCGGCGATTTCGCCGTAGAGGTGTGAAGCGTAGATCCAGAGGAGGCCAAGGTCGGTGATGTCTTGATGTCCAGTGCCGTTCTCTCCCGGGAACATCCAGTGCATCGCGGTCGGCCCCAGCGTGACTGCGGCATGAGCGGTGAGGTAACGGCTGGAGCATCGGGCCGGACCGGCCATGAAATGGTGTCCTTTGGTGGAGCCATCGCTCCACCGTGAAATGTAGCCCGAAATGGTGATTGTTCCGGCTGAGCCCATTTTGAAGGCGTTGTGGATGGCGACGGCTCCTCCGCCTTTCTGGCCGCCATAAAAGATGGATTCGGAGTCCACCGGCGTGGTTCGGGTGATGTGACGAACACAATCCTTGCAGTGAGCAAGGCTGACGGGCCATTGATCTTCACCGCCTTCCTTGGCTTCAACGGAGACGGCGAGAATCATCCCGATTATTTCCGCTCCATTGATTAGGCGTTTTAAGTCTTCGCTTTTTCCTCCCCCGCCTCCGGTCCAGAGAAGCAAGGGGGCTTCGACTCCATTGGTGAGACTCTCGGGAATATACAGGTAGTAGCTGGAATCCCGATCAGCCTCGATGGGGCCGAGGATTTTTCCAGTGACGAGATTCGCATCGGGTTTGGGTCCCTTGCGCGGATCTCTGTCGTGTTTTTTGCTGAAGTGGGCCTCAAGGAATTTCTGGTCCGCTTCGACCAGCTTGCGAATGGAAAGGGTGATTCGTTTTCCACTTTTGGTCTCCAGAGTGACTTGTCCGTTGGTCAGGCTGGAAGCTTCCGCTGTGACTTTCGATCCCGAGGTCGAGGTCCAGACTCGCATTTCGGTCCACTCGGCACCGTGCATCGCGCCCATTAGAATGAGGAGAGAGCAGAAAAACGCTTTCATCTAAGCATCCTATCAAGGGGCCTCCTCCGGGGCAATCTGGCTTTTGCGGATCCGGGAGACGGCTTCCTTCATATCGGGAGCATTGAAAGTCGATGAGCCGGCAACCAAGGCGTTGGCGCCGGCGGCAATGGCAATCGGGGCCGTTTCGGCTCCGATTCCTCCGTCGACTTCGATATGATAAGCTAATTCGTGTTCTGTGCGGAATGCGACGGCCTCTTCGATCTTGGGCATGACTTCGGGCATGAACGACTGGCCGCCGAAACCTGGAACAACGGTCATGGCGAGGAGGAGGTCGATATCCTGGAGGTGGGGAACCACTGCCTCAAATGGGGTGGCGGGATTGAGTGCCAGTCCGGCCTGGCATCCGGCTTCGCGAATTGCTTTCAAAGTGAGGGCAACATCGTGATCTGCTTCGGGCTCGATGTGAACGGTGATCATATCGGCTCCGGCGGCGACGAAGCGGGGGAGAAAGTGATCTGGGCGCGTGATCATCAAGTGAACGTCCAGGAAGACGTCGTTGGTTTCGTGGATGGCCTGGATCAGGGCGGGTCCGAAGGAAATATTATCGACGAAATGTCCGTCCATGACATCGAGGTGAAGCCAATCCGCTCCGCTGTTGATCGCGCGGGTAGTTTCATCTGCGACCCGGCCAAAGTCGGCAGCGAGGAGGGAGGGGGCGATGATCCGGTCTTGAAAATTCCACTTCTTCACGAAGAGAGCCATAGGGAAAAATCTTCCCCATGGCTCGCAAAAAATCAACGGTGTGACTGCGGTCGCTAGTTTGGCCTAATCACGGTGGCGTGTTCGTCATAGCGCGCCCGGGCTCCCGTTTGATCGAGGACATACTTGAGGGCCGCCGCTAGCGGGATGTTTCGCATGTTGAGGTTCACTTGTTTTTTAGTGAGTTTTCCGGCGGGGTCCTGGATGATGAAATTCGGTGTGAATTTTTTATCGGTAGCCTTGGTCGTCAGGAAATTGAGGACTTCAAGCGCCTCTTGAAGCGAGGCGTCCTTGAGGTCAACTTGCTCGAGTTTTGTTGTTTTGAATCGAGCAACGCGCTGCTTTTCGAGGACTTGTTTGACGTTCAATTGGAGGCGATTCAATTGGTGTCGTGCCGGTCCATGCCCTGGTTGGAGTTGGAGGACCTGTTGGAATGAGGCCTTGGCTCTTGCGGCGTCCCCCCGTTTGACGGCGGTCATTCCGGTATTGTAGAGCGCGGCAATTTTATTGGCGCGCTCTTTGAACTCATCGGCATGGGCACAGGTCGCTAGCGACAGACCCACCATCAGTGTGGCTTTTAGTCGTTTCATTGTTTTCGGATTGTAGGTGTTGTGGAGTGGCCAACGGAATATCAGCAACATCCAGCTAATAATTTAGCTGACCTGGGAGAGTCGGTCAAGATCGCAGGTCAGGGTAAATTGAAATTGAGAGAAGCGTCACAGGGCTTGGCGGAAAAAGAGGCTTCCCATGAAGCCGAGATTCGTTTTGAAGTAGAGGCATGAATCGTATTGCAGCGTCTCTGTTGGTCCTCGGATGTGGAGTGAGTGTGAGTTTCTCCAAGACCCACAAAGCGTGGACTTTGGCGAGCGAGGTCTTTGCGGCAGTCAAGCCTGCGGAATCGGACCGGTCTCCTAAAGCAAGGGTGGCGGCGGCGAATGCCTTGATTGCAATGCTCTCGGCCGATGAGAAAAAGCAGCTGCTTTTGCCTTTCAATGATCCCGAAAAACAGAAGTGGACCAATGTGCCGACCAAGGCGGATGACGGAGGTCTGCGATTGGGAGATTTGAAGAAGCCTCAATTGGAAGCAGCTTGTGCTTTTCTCTCCACCGTGATGAGCGAATCGGGTTACTTGAAATCCCGAAACATCATGATGGCGGATGACTTGCTTATCAGGAACGAGGCGCGCGCTGTGAAGCGGGGAGGGTTTGGTTCGGCCAATTATTGGATCGCAATCTTTGGGACTCCCTCGGAAACGGAGCCCTGGGGAGTGCAGTGGGATGGTCATCATGTCGCAGTGAACCTGACCATAGTGGGTGATAAAATGACGAATTCTCCCTCATTTATCGGAACGCAGCCCCATGTCTTTTATCTTGGCAAGGAGGAGATCGTTCCGATGGAAAACGAAATCGCCTATGCTTATGAGTTCATGAAGAGCCTCGACGAAAAGCAGCGCAAGCAAGCTGTCGTGGCTGCGAAGCGTGGCAGGATGCAAGCGGGACCAGGTCGCGATGGAGTGACTCCCGAAGGGAAGGGCTTGAAGTGCGACTCACTGACTAAGGCGCAACACGCGATTCTGCTGAAACTGGCTGGTCTTTGGGTGGCGGATCTCCCCGCTGAGGCGGCCAAGTTGCGCATGAAGGAAATTGACGAGCACTTGAAGCAAGCCCACTTCGCCTGGCATGGGCCATTTATTCCTGGAAGCGATGCTTCGTATCACATTATGGCCCCCGAGTTGATTATCGAATACACCGGACAGGATCTTGGTGGAGATCCCCTCGATCACATTCACTCGATCTATCGTAATCCCAAAAACGAATACGGAGCGAAGTGGCTCAAGAAGTAGGCCGTCGGTCGAGCTTTTGATAAAGCTCCATGTAGTCGGCGACGACGCGCTTGTCGGAGAAAGCTTCTTTGGACTCGACCATAACGCGGGCGATTTGTGGATTCCGGACTTCGTCGGGCAGTTGGTAGAATTCCATGGCCTGATCAACAGCCCAGCGGAGGCCTTCGGCACTGAAGTGCTCGAAGAGGAATCCGTTACCGGAGCTTTCCCCGACGTTCAAGTGCTTCACCGTGTCGATGAGTCCGCCGGTAGCGTGAGCGATGGGCAGGGCTCCGTAGCGTGTTCCGATCATTTGAGGGAGACCGCAGGGCTCGAAAGATGATGGCATGAAGACAAAGTCCGAACCCCCATAGCCGATGTGGGAAAGCGTTTCCGAGAAGGGGTGGATGGCGACGCGGTCGGAGAGACTATGTTCGTTCACGATATTCTGAAAATTCTGTTGGTAAGGACCATCGGCGATCATCACGACCTGAAGGCCGAGGTGGCTGTAATCGTGCGTGATTTGATAAAGGATTTCAGCGAGGAGTGAGCAACCTTTTTGGATGGGATCGAGACGTGAAGGCCAAAAGAGAACAGGAGCCTTTGAATCGACCTTGAGCATCATCCGCTGCTGGAGGTCTTTCTTGAGCTCTGGTTTGGCGGTGTGGTGACGGCGCGGACCGTATTCGACAGGGATGTATTTATCGACCTGTGGGTCAAAAGAACGGTCCGGGGCGTTGACGATTCCTGAAGCCCAACCGGCAGCGTGTTTTTCGTAAAGGAGGTGGCTAATGTTACCCGGAATTTTTGAATGCTGGCCGGTAATGATTTCATCGAGGAAAGTCGGACTGACGACATTGACGTGGTCGGAGGCCATGATGCCACTGGCGAGGAGATCGATGGGATTGGTCCAGAAGGATTCGTCGAAGCTCTGGGGATAGTTTTCGAAATAGAGTTCATCCCAAAAGTCGCCTCCTGAAACTCCGGCATCTTCCAGATCGGCCAGGGTGGCTTTCTGGGTGTGGATATTGTGGATGGTGAAGAGAGTGGGGATGCCAAGTTTTTTGGCTTCGGCCGGGATGAGGCCAGTCATCCAGTCGTTGCAGTGGATGATGTCCGGTTGGACGCGGGGGATGATATGGTTGACGAGGTCGCGAGTGAAGGCGAGGGCTGACTTGAGCAGGTCGTCTGCGCTAGCCTGGTAGACACCTCCGCGGCGGTAGAATTTACAATCCTCGGCCAAGTGGATGCGATTGCCTACGGAAATTCGGGAACGCTTACCCGGGTGCATGCGGCTGCCTTCGTCCTGAAAGAGATTACGGTAGTGGGGGACGGCCAGGTGGATGTCCTGGTGCGTGCTGCTCAAGCCGTGAACAAGGAGGGCTGAGACATCGGCAAGGCCGCCAGCTTTGGCGCGAAGTCGTTCGGCATCAACGCTGAGTCTTTTGGAGACGTAGGAGATCTCAGGAGTGACGAAGAGGATCCGTGGTCCTTTTTTTGATTTAGCCATTTTTAGAGGTGGGTGACAAACTGAGGGAGCTTTTCCGGGAGGGTTGGGGGACAGTGGTGGCACCGGGATTGGCTAGCCGCAGATTCAGTGCCAAGAGCGGGGTGATTTTGATTGATGTTAGAGTCAAGAAATATTCCAAATCGATTTGAGCATTAGCGTTTCTTGGTTCGCTTGCTCTTTTTGTTGTCGCGGCCTCCGTTTCTGAGCTTGGGCTTTTTGTGCTGGAGGGGTTTGGAGACGTTCTTTTTGGCCCTCTTGGTTTTTGGGGCCGTTCCGCTGGCTGCGTAGGCGAAACTTTCCGACTCCAAGCGAAGGAGCTTTTCGGCGGCGAGATCTTCGAGTTTTTTCAGGAGGTTCTTCTCTTTCGTTGTGACGAAGGTAGCGATGCTTCCCTGCGATTTCCGCACGGTATCCAGACGGTGGAGGTAGTCGGCGGCGACTTCGTAGAAATCAAATTGCAGAATATGGCGGACGCCGTCGAGATTGCTGACACGGGCGACAGCCTCGGTTGCGACGAGGGCCCTGAGCCTGCCTTCTTTGAAATCCCGTAGCGCGCGGTCGCGGAGTTCGGTCTTTTTGGTCCCGTGAAGGGATTGGAAAGGAAGTCCGGCTTGGCTGAGCGCCGCGGTGACGGCGTGAAGGGCTTCTTTAGTGCGTAAAATGACAATTAGGGAAGCCAAGTCAGCCTCAGTCTGAAGGAGGTGGATGAGAAGGTCCGTCTTTTGGTGTTCGAGGACTTCGTAGATGAATTGAGAGCTGCTGGGCATGGCGATCTGCAGGAGATTAACTTACCTAGGCGGCAAGTGCGCCTCTTTTATTCTCGCAGCGCGGCATCTAATTGACAGGACGACGTATTCCTTTTCAGGTGGGTGGGCGAGTGATCCGTTTTGGAAGAAGGTTTTTGCACCTTGGCCATTCAAGCGGGCCTTTAAAATGCGGCAGGCTGATGCGTGAGTTTTTTTGTGAATCGGATGAGGATCCTGAGTGCTATGTCGCGGTGTTGTTCGGGAGTCAGGTGCTTGTTAATGAGGTTTGGAAGTTTCCAATCAAGCGCTAAGATTGGTGCAGTGGCCAGCGTATCCTTCGTGCGGTCTGCACTAGGGCCTTTCTGAAATCATGAAGTTCACCGCTAAGATTCTCTCTCTCGCTTTTGTTGCTAGCTCCTTGTCAGCCGGGGATATAGTAACTCTTCCGAAACCTGATGCCGGTGGGTGGATCTCGCTGTTTAATGGGAAAGACCTAACCGGCTGGAATGGCGACCCCAAGGTTTGGCGGGTGAGGGATGGTTATATTTCCGGGGAAATCGAGAAGCTGGAGGGAGGGAATACTTTCCTGATTTTCAAAAAACCCTTCTCAGACTACGTGCTTGAGCTGGACTGCTTATTGGTCGGTAGGAAGGGAAACAGCGGAATTCAATATCGATCTAAGCATTCCGAGCGCGGCGCCAATAAGTGGGTCGTGAAAGGCTATCAGGCTGATTTTGCAAACGGCTGTTGGGGGAAGCTCTACGAAGAAGGGGGACGCGGAACGTTGGTCTGGAAATACAAGGACAAGGCTCCTGTGATTAAGCCGGGTGACCAGTGGAACCGTTATCGCATCACGACCAAAGGATCGAAGTTGACGCAGGAACTGAACGGAACGGTGACGATCGAACTCGATGACAAAAATCCAGCCAAGTCCGCCAAGGAGGGAGTAATCGCCTTACAGTATCATTCTCCAGGAGGGTTCGAAGTTCGCTTCCGAAATATCCGGATCAAATTACTGGGAGATAATTAGTCGGATTTAAGGTCGGAACTGGATACCCTTATTCTGGCCAAGGCGCGTCGCTGAGGGCGGGGCCTGTTTTGAGTTTGGCTGGATCGATGACGAGGTGGCGGACGCGTTTTCGGTGCCATGTGTAGGTGAGATGGACTTTACCGTCTTTGGTCTGGATCATGGCGGGGTATGAGAATTCTCCTTTGTCAGCTTTCTCGATGATCGCGGCGCTATGCCAGCTTTTACCGTCCTTGCTGATGGCGAGGTGAATCGCTTGGCGTCCTCTGGTGAGGTGGTTGTAGAGGAGGAGATGGCGACCGTCATTTAGGGTGAGGGCTTCGATGCCGGCGTTGTTGTTGGGGAGTCCAGATTTTTCGAGAGGGGTCCAGGTGATGCCGCCGTCCTTGGAGAAGTTTTGCATGATGGCTTTGTGCTTCGAGCGATAGAGTGCCTGAACACAACCGTCGGTGTGGGTGAGAAGAGAAGGTTGGATGACCTGAAAGTCTTGTTTCTTTGGCTCGACGCGCTTCCAGTTGTTGTTTTTGAGTCGTTCGAAATGAAAGCGCCAGTTGCCACCGTGCTCGGTTGAAGATGGGCAAAGGAGGGTTCCATCGGCGAGAAGGAGTGGCTTCGACCGCACGGGGCCGTTGATGCCCTCGGGGAGGCGTTTACGATCGCGGAATGAGCGTCCGCGATCGTAGCTGGTCATCACCTCGCCCCACCAAGTCTGCGGATTGGGGCCGACTTTGAAGAAGAGGGAGAGCGGAGCGTCCCCCGTTGGCTGATAGAGGACGGGATTCCAAGTGGGGTAGCGGAGGTCAGCGTGTTGAATACCGTTGGCCCACTCGACTCCCTTGCTCCAACCTTTGCCGTCGTTATAGCTAGACCAGATCCCGACGTCTTTGTGTTTTTCGTGCGTGCCACCGAACCAGGCGACGACGAGGCCGCGGCTTGTTTCGGCAATAGTGGAAGCGTGACAGGAGAGATGAGGCGCCTTGGTAAAGATGAAGTCTTCGCTGAGGAGTCCAGGAAAACGCGGTGGCGGAACCTTGGCGGGAGGATTGGCTTTGAGGGCTTCGGGAGGGTAGCTAAGGCAGTTTTCGTGTTTGATGAAGTAGAGCCGCCCGTTCTCAGCGCCGACGATGAGGTCGGGTTTCCCGTTTTTATCGAAGTCACAAACGGTCGGGCTGCTGGTGTGTCCGGCGACGTTACGTTTGGCGAGGTTGCCGATTTTTTTTAAGATGACTTTCCCGTTTCCGGCGCTTTCGCAGTTGCGCCACCAAGTGGCGTTTTCTGAATTGGTGAGGATGTCGTTGCGTCCATCGCCATCCCAATCGACAACGGCTATTTTGGCGCGGCCCGAGCGACCGGCGGTTTGACTGTTGAGGCGAATCGTCTTGAGATTTTCGTCAAGGAAGATGCGGGCGCTATTGCAGGTGAGATAGCCTTCGTGATCGAGAATGACGAGGTCGAGTTTTCCATCTTTATCGAAATCGGTGGCGAGTGGGGTCGTACGCCATTGAGTTTTAATTTTTCGATTGAGCGGTTCTTCCCTGAGGCCCTCGGCTGTGTTGCGAAGGATTTTGATTTCGGGGCGAATCGAGTTGTAGAGAATGTCGTAGCGCCCGTCGCCATCCCAGTCCGCGACGGAGAGAGTGGTATAACCCCACTTGGCTTCGGCGGGGCCTTGAATGGATCCGTTTTCTCCGGCAAGGACGCGGAAAGTTTTGCCGTCGGCTTCTAGCAGTTTAGGGGCGGCCCATTTGTTGCCTTTGCCGTCGAGGTTTTTGAAGAGAGCGATGTTTCCGGCAGTGTTGCCGCAGAGGATATCCTCGTCGCCGTCCTGATCCCAGTCGTGGGCGAAGGGCGTGGAGAGGGCCCCGAATTTGAGGGTGTCGGCCTCTTGCTGGAAATAAACCGGTTGAGCAAATACCGGCGTGGAGGCTTTTTTCGGGGTGAGGTTTTCGATGAAAGCGACGCGACCGTCTTCGTCACCTATGATGAGATCAATGTCGCCATCGCGATCCCAATCGAGAGCGGTGGGTGTGATCATTTGGACATACATGACGAGAGGATTATGATCGCTGCCCCTGAGTTTGATGCCCGCGGCATACTTTGGTTTCGAACGAGTACCGGTGTTTTGGAAGTAGGTGAAGCCATCAAGGAATTCTCCGCAGAGGAGGTCGAGGTCGCCATCGCTATCGAAGTCTGCGAAGTTGGGAGACGGCCAACCGTAGACGTCGACGGGAGAACCTCCGGCTTCCACTTTGACGGGAGTATTGGAGTAGCCGTTTGGTTTGTTTTTGATGAGGTAGATCCAGCCATGAAGCGGGCCGTTTTGCCAGCGGCCTTGGGCGTCATAAGCGTGGTCCCAAACGTAGTCGGACCAATCGCCGATACCAGCGATGAGATCTTGGTCGCCGTCGCCTTCCCAATCGACATAACGCCACATGCGGGCGCGAGTTTTGTTTAGGCCTTCTAATCTGTTGGTGGGGTAGATCTTTTCCTTTTTTGAGAAATTGTTATCACGGAAGTCAACGAACTCGTAGTTCTCGCGAAGGATGCGGGCTTTGCCATCAACGTAGCTGACCTGCGTGTTGTGGTTGGTCCTCGCGATGTGGACTCCGGGTTTAAATGTGGGAAGTTTGACTGTGGGATCTTGAGTTGGATTTTCGAAAAAGTAGATTCCGTTGCTGGGTTTGTCGGGGCAGGAGACAAGGAGGTCGTAGTCGCCGTCATTATCGAAGTCCATCGGCATGGGCCAGGCCCAGAGTCCGACACCGAGATCGACCGAGAGTCCGGGGTTATTGTATTTGAGGGCACGGAGTTTCCAATCTTCGGCTAGGAGAAAGGTTGGCAGAAAGAGGAGTAAAAAAAGGCGCATGACTCTAGGAAGGGATACCGCCTGAGGTGCAAAGGGTTTTCGAAGAGTTCGATTTTTTTTGGAGAGAGGAGGACTTGCTCTGATTTTGAGTGCGGCGTTATCGGCCTCCCGAAGATAGTGATGAACAAGTTGTAAACCGCCGCAAAACGGAGGAGAATGCAGCCACGTCAACCCCAAACAAAGTTAGATCAACGCCATAACCCCGAAAAAACGAAACGGTTCGCTGCATACAGCACCACCGCACCGGCTACCCCTGTTTCAACGCAGGGCATCATCAATACCCCGCATCATTTTCATGGGGTGAAATCTGGAGGAGGCCACCGCCTCGCAACGGAGCATGCTTGATCGTCATGGTCGCATGGGGTGAGAGTTCGGACAAACCCGCGTGCCCGAGATTTTTGGGGAGCAATTGCAAAAAATTGGCGTAGCTACCGCGGACCGAGGGATTCCCTGCCTTACCTTGCGATACTCGGCTGCAATTCTAGGTTCGCAATCTGTGGTCGATCGCGTCAGTCTGTTCTCCGACGGATCGCTCGATGCCCCCGGCGATGGTTGCCGCGGTGGATCCGACACTCTATCGTGAGAAATCATGAATAAACTAAACTTCATTTACCCGAGATGACCGCAATCAATTCAAGTTATGACGTCGCGATTATCGGAAGCGGGCACAACGGTCTCGTGTCGGCCTGTTATCTCGCCAAGGCAGGCTTGTCAGTCCTGGTGTTGGAACGCAATGCGGAAATTGGTGGTGCCACCAAATCGAAAATGGCATTTGAAGGAGTGGAGGCCCGCCTCTCTGTTTATTCCTATCTGGTGAGCCTGTTTCCGGAGAAGATCGTCTCGGATCTCGGACTCGATCTGGAGTTGCGCTCTCGAAAAACTGCCTCCTGGACGCCCACATTCGAAAATGGAACGCGTCGCGAACTACTTCTTCGTTACGGTGATCCTGAATCGGATCGAGTCGCGTTCAAGGGGCTCACTGGCAGTGATGATGACTACCGGGGTTACCTCGCGCTGCAGGAGATGCAAGAGCGCTTGGCCGCAATCATCTGGCCGAGTCTGACCGAGCCATTGGTGAGTCGTGATCAAATGCGGGCACGTCTGGATAGCGAAGGAAAAGAAGCGTGGCAGGCTCTTATCGAGGAGCCGCTGGGCAAGGTGATTGAGGAGCTGATTTCGGATGACCTGGTGCGCGGGATGGTGTTCACTGATGCCCGGATTGGTGTGCCAACCTACCCGCATGACCCGACCTTGTTGCAGAACCGGTCGTTTCTTTATCATGTCATCGGCAGGGGGACGGGTGAGTGGCGTGTCCCGGTGGGTGGGATGGGTTCACTTGTCCATGAGTTGGTTAAGGTAGCGGAGTCCACGGGGAGAGTGACCTTTCAAACGGGAGCCAAGGTTTCCAAGCTTAACCCGGGCGCACCCCGCTCCTCGATTGCGTATGAGATGGATGGCGATGAATGCGAGGTCCATGCTCGCTTCGTCCTGTGTAATGCCTCCGCCCAAGTTCTCGATCGCTTGACCGGCGTTAGTAGCAGCGTCGGGACGGATGTTGTCGAAGGAGCTGGATTCAAGATTAACATGTTGCTGGAGAAACTTCCGCAGCTCCGTTCTGATCTTTATCCTGCTAGCGAGGCCTTCGCGGGAACTGTTCATATCGACGAAGGCTATGAGCAGATGATTGAAAGCTATCGGCAGAGTATGTCTGGTAAGGTTCCCGAGAGGCCCCCGGGGGAGATCTACTGCCACACCTTGACCGACGATTCCATTTTATCCGATGATTTGAAGCAGCGTGGTTTTCACACCTTGACCTTATTCGGGCTCGATATGCCCTACCGTCTTTTTGAGGAAGACAACGAGCGCGTGCGGGGAGAGGTGGTGGCGAAATATTTATCGGGCATCAACCAACACTTGGACGAGCCGATCGAATCCTGTCTGGCGAAAGACGCCAATGGCGATCTTTGCATTGAGGCGATGAGCCCGGTCGATCTCGAAAAGGCAATCCACTTGCCCAAAGGTAATATTTTCCACGGCGATCTGACTTGGCCATTTGCCGACGCCGAGGATGAGGTCGGTACTTGGGGAGTGGAGACTGTTCATCCACAGATCTACATTTGTGGCTCGTCCGCGAAGCGCGGAGGTGCGGTGAGCGGGGTCCCCGGCCACAATGCGGCCAAGAAAGTTTTAGAGGTCCTATCAGGAAGGCGAACTTAATACCCCGATCTGCTCACCGCTATGCCCCGAACCCAGTGAAAAACTCGAAGCCCAAAAAGAGGGTGGTCCTTGTGCTTGATAATACGGATTGAGCCTATCGCTGTAACATGGACGGTCTAGTTAGCTGCCAGCAGTTCGCTGCGGAAGCTGGATGGGGGTTTCTCCAGCGCAATTTCGCCAAAGGCATCGGCGGGGGCATGCGTCGCGTTAGTCTTTTCCTTGTTCCCGGTAGAGGGTCGGGTCGACGGCGGTGGCCAATGCGGTCGTGTCGAGCGATTTGTCAAAGAAGCGGTTCAGTTGATTCGCCACGGAGAGAGGATCGCGGATTGCCTCTGCGTGCTGGACTCTAATGCAGGGGATTCCGCGATCTGTAATGACGGTCTGGATTTTTTGTATTTGTCCGAAGAAGATCTCGGCAAGGCGGGTTTGATCGAGTGCGGCACCTTTGCGTTGCTGGCGGTCGAGCATGACGCGCTGTGAGGAGACGACTTCCTCGAGAGCTCGCTCCATGAACACGATACGATAGTGAGCGGGCGCGCCGTCAATTTTTCTTGGGAGCAGCGGAAGGAGCTGCGCAACAATCTTGACGACCTTGCCCTTTCCCTCGCTGATCCAATCCGCGTCGCTACCAAGCTGCTTCGCTTTGTCATATTCATAGTAGCCCCTGGGGTTTGAGATGTCGGCTTCGCGAATTCCATCGGTGAGCGGAGGAAGGCCTCCTGCGACCAACATCTGCATCATCATCGAGGTCCCCGATCGCGGCAGACCTGTTACAATGTTGATGACCTCGCTTGGATCGACCGATAATCCGGGCTCGGAAGATATCGCTACCGTATTCACGGTCGGCTTCGGGTGGGACGACGGTGAATTTTCCGGTTTGGCAGCAGGATTACGACCCGTTCTCTTCTGATCCTGTAGCATCTTGAGCTTGAAGGAATGTGTCGACGCAAGATCCCGGCGTCCAAGCTTGGTGCGATAGAGCATCGCGAGGTAGCGATGAGCTGTGGGCGTGTTCGGTGCCAATTTGAGGCAGGTTTGGAATGCCTCTACGGCCTTTTCGTATAGGCCAAGTCTTGTCAGTGTCGCACCGAGTCGAAGGTGTGCTCGGGGCATGTTGTGGATCAGTTCCACCGCGCTCAGGGCGTGGTTGGCGGCCTCCTCGTGGCGCTTCAGGCGCGCTAGGACGGCCGCCAGCACCTCGTGGGCCTGAGCATTGTCAGGGTCGATTTCGAGGGCTTTTTCGCAGGCCCGTATTGCTTCATCGTTTCTACGTATGCGGAGATAAGTTTGGGCGAGCTGTAGATGCAATCCGGGCAGTCGTGGCTCGGCTTGCTCCGCTTTGCCCAGGTAAGTGAGGGCTTTTTTGAAATTGCCATCCATTGCCTCCAAGCGTCCAAGCAGCAAGCAGACTGTCGGGGCGGCGCGCACGTTGTAATGGCGGAGTATATCGACTGTTTTTTGCAATTGACCTCTGCGTTGCGCGAGAAATTCCTCCTTCTTAAGGAAGGTGAGAGGCTCGATGTTTCGCGCTTCATGCTTCTTCTTCGTGGTTTGGGCCTCCTCGGCGTCTACTTGTTTACGGTGCCTCTTTTCCTGTTTCTCTCTCACGGTGGCGATGACCTCCTCGGGCTGCTCATCAATTTTGCGCAAGGCCTCGTTGAGCTGTTTGATTTTTATGAGATTTCTCTTCTCAATCATTGTGAGCAAGCCCTCGGCCACCGAGCGGGTTTCCTCGAATCGACCTTGCTTCAGATAGACCCGGGAAAGGTCGAGGCCAAAACGAGTTTGTTCGGGGGAGTCCCGGTAGAGTTTCTCCAGATGACCGGCGGCCTTCTCCAGCAACCCTCCGTCTTGATAGGCACGGGCGAGGTTGTAGTTGGCTTCGCGTGAAGCATCTCTGGCTGCCTTTTCCTCGTTCTCGTCGGGCTCCTGAATGTATCCCAGTTCTACCAGTTGGCGTAAGGCTTCTCGTGTTGCGAAGGGGTCCTGTTGTTCGCCCTTTGGATGCATTCCCGCTTCGCCGGGCACGTCTTCCCAGCTGGAGATCATCTTCGGGGGATGCCACCACTGTTCGCCGATCACGTGCGCCATCGGCTTCCCATCCATGTCCTCTCCCGCAGGAAGCCCAAGCAAATTGAGAACAGTAGGAGCGATGTCGAGTAAGTTGGCACCGTAGATTTTCTCGCCCTTTTTGATGCCAGGACCGGCCATGGCGATGATTCCCTGATCCCGGTGCCAGACGGCCGGACCGCCAGATTCTTTTGGCGTTTCCCTTGGCCGAAGATGGTCGCAATGATATCCGTGATCCGAACAGAGAATGAGGGTAGTATCCTCCCCGGCAAGCTCCATCAACCGCCCCAGCATAAGGTCGTGGAACTTGTAGCAAGCCGCCATCACGTCCCGATAGATTTCAAACTCCTTCCCGCTAACGTGGGCCATGCGCGGCGGGTGATATTCCATGAATCCGTGGCCGAAGTGATCGATGGAATCGTAATAGACTCCCATAAAGTCCCAGTCGTTCTGTTGGATGGTATAGGTTGCAGCGTTGTGGACGCTGAGCATCTCTGCGTAGAGCTTCGCGAACATTTTCAATCGCGGGTCTTTTTCCTGGTCAATTTTCGTGGCTTGGGGGATGAAGAATTTAATGGCCTCTGCGCTCACTTCTAATGGGTGAACCCTTAGTTTTGCCAATTTCTCGCGCTGTGACGCGGGGAATATACAGCCATCGGATAAGGGCGGGAGAGAGCAATGTTGAGGATTTTTTTTGTCGAGGGGGACTTTTTGAAAAAGGTCGGAGATACAGATCCCGTTGATCGGTTCCGCGGGATGTCCGACGAACCAAGAGACGACGTTGGTGGTCATTCCCTCCTGAGTCAGGATATTCCAAAGCGCCTTGCATTTTCGAGTGGTGCTAGAAGAAGGGCGCACTCCCTTGCCATCCGGCATCGGTTCGGTGAACCCATGGATTCCGTGTTTATACGCCCGTTTCCCGGTTCCGATCGAATTCCAAAGCATCGGACTGAGAACGGGCTTGAGCGTCGCTAGATTTCCCCGGACTCCTCGATCCAGAAATCTCCGCATGTTCGGCATTGCCCCCTCGGCGAGGTATTTATCGATGAGCTTCCAGTCCGCGGCGTCCCACCCGATCAATAGGACGCGTTTGGCGAGGCGTTTTGGTTCGATCATCGGTTGATCTGATTAAAAAACGAGAGAGTGATGACTGATAATCGACACACCGTGTGAGTGCTCCGGTTAGGTTGTGAATGTTATCAGGCAGGGAAACAAGATAAGTGATTTCCCGGGGAGTTTCAAATTAGATTTCTTCTTCGATACGGAAAAAGAGATCAGGTTCTTCTGTCAGATTTTCGAACAAGGTGAAGGTCACTGTGATGTGATCTGCATCTTCGGGATTCTCGTCATCGGCTGCGGTGATGCCGTCATCCAGATCCTGACTCCAGTCGCTCATGTCGGTCGAGTATTTGAGGATGTAGGATGTGGCGGTAGTTTTCCGCCAGGTCAGGGTCACCGTGTTGGCATCTGTGTCGTGTTCAAATTTGGTGATGGTCAGTGGTGCAGGAGCTGAATCGGTGGGGGGAGCAGATGCGGCCTCGGGGGTGTCATTGTAGCCAAAGGCGTGAAGCGTTGCGGTATTCACGGCGTCATTGTAAGTGATGTCGGCCCAGCCGTAGTGGGTGGCATCGTCGAGTTTAAAACGAATTCCAACAAATCCCCGGGTGCCCTCCGGGTTCCAGTTGTCCAAGTTCGCATAGTTGCCAATCGAAGGGTAGTCGGCGTTCCCGCCGAAGGTTTGGCTCTCGCCGATTTGGGTACCGGCTGCAAGCAGGATAGCGTCTGACCCAACACCCACGAAGGCGCCGAAAGTACTTGAGGCGGGAGTGTAGATATAAGCTCTGCCAAAACCTGCCAGGGCAGCGTAATTGCCGATCAAACGCATCGAGCCTGAGGTTACGTTTCCATCATCGTTGGCGGCGCTGGCGGTTTCGCCAGTTACCATGTTGAACAGAAGACCAGGATCATCCCCGACTACGATGTCGGGAATATCCCATATTACCTCGGCAGCCCCGGCTATATCGGCCACCGAGGCGGTCGCTGCGGCGACAGCCGAGTAGGCACCGAGACGTTTTGCTAAATTGAAACTATTGCAGGGCACTATTTGGTGTTCTTTCATTTGGATTATTGATTGCTTCGCCTGAAAAAATGCAAGTGTCAGTTGCTACAGAATCTGATTATAGGCAAAACCTATCGAATAGGTGTTCGGTTGTCTAGATTTCGATACGACAATCACCCTCCCTTTTGCGCCGTGTTGACGGTCATTTGCTGCGAGGACAGCTTCAGCCTTGTAAAGGTCTGCGACTGCCGTCCAAAATACATTGGTGTTTGAGATTCGTTCTATCTCACTGCCAAAATGGAGTAACTCCAGCCGGCGGCAGGATTTGTTGGCTTGAGGACAAAAGGTATGAGTAAGATCACAAGAAGAGATTTTGTTAATGGATCCCTGTTGGCTGCAGGAGCTTCCCTGTTGTCCAATGAAGCGGTCGCACGGCGCGCGCTTGATCCATCATATTACCCTCCTTTGCGGACGGGGCTGAGAGGCAGTCACCCGGGTTCAAATGAGCACGCGCATAGCCGGGCATGGGGGCCGCAATCTGACTGGGGAAAAGTCAGTGAGTTGGCGGAGGTCTACGATCTGATCGTTGTTGGTGGAGGTCTCAGTGGGCTTTCAGCGGCCTACTTTTATCAGCAGAAACATGGGCGGGATAAGAAGGTCTTGATTCTAGATAACCACGATGATTTTGGAGGGCACGCCAAGCGTAACGAACATACCATAAATGGGAATACCCGAATCACCTACGGCGGTTCGCAAACTCTGGTCAAGCCTCACGAAGGTGGTGAAGTTGTGCTCCAGCTTTTCAAGGAGATCGGGGTTGATCTTGAGTTGTTTAAAACGGCCTATGATCGAGATTTTTTTAAGAGGCACGATCTTGGGGCCGTGACTTATTTTAACAAGCAGGTTTTCGGGCGAGACAAGGTGGTTAGGCATCCGTATTGCAATTACCCGAACTACATCGAAGGTTTGCAGGGTTCCCGGCTGTCGAGTGCCGAAGCTGCCCGGGAGGCAGCTTTAAGTGATCGGGGGAAAGAGCAATTACTTCGTGTTCTCAACAGTGGGTTGCATTCAATCAAGGTCCCCAAGGGTGAGTTGGAAGACTATCTCGATGATACATCGTACTTTGATTATTTGAAAAACGTCCTGGGTGTTGATGATCCCGGTGTACTAAGGATGGCTAGGAATTCCGGACTCGACTGGGCCAGCACGGGAACCGACTTGATGAGCATCCGGGCCGCCAAGAATTGCGGAGCACTGGGATTCTCGCCGGTGGCAGTATACGATAAGGAAAATCCATATATTCATCATTTTCCAGATGGTAATGCAGGGGTTGCCCGGGCCTTGGTTAAGAAAATGATTCCCACGGTGGGAAAGGGGAAGAATGCCGAAGAGCTACTGCTTTCGCGGTTCGATTACTCTGAATTGGACCAATCCGGGAATGCCGTACGAATCAGGCTGAATAGTACTGTGATTGAGGTGCGACATGGTGGTGTCCCCAAAGATTCCAGTGAGGTGTTCGTGACTTATATCCAGAGCGATAGGCTCTTCCGGGTGAAGGCTGGAGCTGTCGTTCTGGCTTGCCATAACAAGATGATCCCACACATCGTGCCGGACCTTCCGGAGAGACAGGCGTCGGCATTAAGGCTGCAGGAGAAGAGTCCGTTGCAGTATACCACGGTGGGATTGCGGAATTGGAGAGCGATGAAAGAGCGGGGTATTGGTTTGGCCATGTCGCCCGGGAACATGCACCAGGCAGTTCTCATGGATTTCCCGGTAAGTATGGGGGGTTATCAATTCACGAATTCACCGGATGACCCTTGCGTGATTCAGATGATCAGCTGTCCCTACGGAGAAAAATATGGGACGCCCCGAATCGAGCAGTATCGAGAAGCCCGATATCGGATGCTTGGTTTAAAATTTAGCGATTACGAAGAAGAGATTCGGAATCACCTTGGCGGAATGCTTAACGGGGAATTATTTGATTTCGACAGAGATGTTGAGAGTATATCGGTGAATCGTTGGGCGCATGGCTATACCACCGGAGGTCCGGGGAATTCGACAAGGATTGGTCGCCAACCATTTGGTCGAATTGCTATCGCCAATGCCGACTCCGCTCCGGAAGCCGACGCGAAAGCCGCAATCCTTATGGCACATCGGGCGGTCAAGGAATTGGGGTGAGTGGTAACGCCATTGGCGGAGTTGTTGTTTTAGATGATTGATGTGATTTGGGTGCAAGATCGGGTGGTGCAAAAATTTCATCAGAAATGGACTCGGTGAATTTGGTAAATTAGGGTCAGAAGACCGAGGGGAAAGGGATTTAGCTTTTAGTCGCTGGCTGATCGGCTTAACACGGTCTTGCAATGGCCAAAAAACCTGTAGTTTTGATTATTCGTGACGGTTGGGGTGTGAATCCCGGTGGCAAGAGGACGGCGAAGAAAGACGGAAATGCCGTGGAGTTGGCAGCCACGCCATTTCACGACGAAATGGAGAAACTTTACCCGAAAGGTTCGCTCTCGGCGTCCGGACTGGATGTGGGGCTTCCCGACGGGCAGATGGGGAACTCCGAAGTGGGGCATTTGAATCTCGGCGCGGGACGGATCGTTTATCAGGACCTGACCCGGATCAATAAATCGATCGAGGAGGATACTTTGAAGGATATCGAAACTCTCAAAGCTGCCTTTAATAAGGCGAAAGGGAAGCGGATTCACTTTATCGGTTTGGTTTCCGATGGCGGAGTGCACAGTCACCAAGACCAGTTGATTGCCCTGGCCAAAGCGGCTCGTGAAAGCGGCTGCGAGGACATGATGGTGCATGCCATCACCGATGGACGGGACACCTCGCCGACCGGTGGACAGGGATATGTGAGTTATGTTGAGGATGAATTGGCGAAGTATAATGCCCGTATCGCCACCGTGATTGGTCGTTACTACGCGATGGACCGTGATCGTCGCTGGGAGCGGACGAAATTGGCTTGGGATGCCATCGTCTGGGGAAAAGGGGAGAAGCACGATATTTTGGCCAGCGAGGCGATCGCGCAAAAATACTCGCAGGATAAGACCGACGAATTTCTCATGCCGATGATCTTTTTCAGCCACGAGCAAAAGCGTGTGCGTGATGAGGATGTCGTAATATTCTTCAACTTCCGGGCCGACCGAGCGCGTCAACTTTGCGAGGTATTCCTGACTCGTCCGACCTTCAAGGAATTCAAGGCGGGACGGCGCCCCAAAGTGGATTTTTTGACGCTGACGGAATATGACGAGACTTACGACTGTCCGGTGGTATTCCCGCCGGAGACTATCAAGATGACGCTCGGCGAAGCGGTGTCGAAGGCAGGCAAGACGCAGCTGCGGATTGCCGAAACCGAGAAATACCCGCATGTGTCGTATTTCTTCAACGGCGGCTTGGAGAAAAATTACAAGGGGGAGGATCGCAAGGTCGTTCCTTCGCCCAAGGACGTCGCGACTTATGACCTTAAGCCGGAGATGAGTTCGGAGGAGGTCGAAGAATACGTCGTATCGCACCTCAAGGATTACGATCTGGTCATTATCAACTTCGCCAATCCTGATATGGTGGGGCACACCGGCGTGGTGGAGGCTGCCAAAAAAGCAGTGACACGAATTGATGACGCAGTAAGGGCCGTGACTGAAGAGACTTTGCGTTTGGGAGGAAAGCTTCTCATCACGGCGGATCATGGCAATTGCGAATTCATGCGCAATGCCGATGGCTCGCCTCACACCGCGCACACCACCAATTTGGTGCATCTTTGGTATGTCGCCGAAGATGACAAGAACCGGAAGGTCGCCGACGGAATCCTTGCGGATGTCGCTCCGACTCTCCTTGACATGCTTGGGGTCAAGACTCCCAAAGAGATGACCGGGAAGAGTTTGCTGAAGTAGACTTAGCGGCTGCTGCCCCGGGTCCACCGGACGACGCGATCGTTTTCAAAATCGACGCGGGCCGAGGGATAGGGGACGTAAGAGACGCCCAGTCCCAGGCCGCTTCCGTAATACCCGTAGTTGTAGTGGCGCCGGCCGTAGCCCGAGGCTCCGAAGACGGACTGGGTGTAAATAGGGCGATAGTTGCGGTAGATCCATTGCTCGGTGCGAGTGCTGCCGTCCTGACCGTAATTTTTGGCGTCTGGCTCTCCCCAGGCGAGCCAGACGGATGATTTGGACATGCCGTTTTCGATTTGGCCGGTTTTGACCATGAATTGCTCACGATCGTCGAGTGAGTTGTAGAATTGGGGGTTCTTGCTGATGCGTGCCTCAGGCGTGCCGCTGGTGTGCGTGCAGCTCATGGCGAAAAAAGCGACCAAGGGAAGTAGGAGAAAAAATTTCATGGGTGATTTAGAGATATTAGGGGCGATTTCGTGAGGCCGCAAATAGAATCAATTGTTGGGTTGGTGGTGGGCCGTGTGGCTGTTTTCCGGAGTCATGACCCGGGTTTCAACAAAAGCCTACATGAAGACTGAGAGCATTACCGAATACCAGAAAGCATCAAACCTCTCGATCATAGATGAGGGTGTTTCGATCGTCCTTATCATCGTGGCCGGAACTCTTGTGAAGACAATTGCGAGGAACCAGGAGAACTTGGTGAGAAACGTGCGAGGGGAATGAACATTCCTCATTTCAAATGATTGCTTCACGGCTGTATTTAGAGCATTGTCGAGGCGATGCGTTTTGCAGTTCTCGGAAGTGGTAGCGGTGGAAATTCGACCGTGGTGGAAAGTGAGGGGAAGTATCTTCTCGTCGATGCCGGACTGAGCGCGAAGCAACTGGGGTTACGTCTGGAGGCGCTGGGAGTGAGTCCGGAAAAGCTAACCGGGATATTATTGACGCATGAACATGGCGATCATGTTCGGGGGCTGGATGTCTTTTTGCGGAAATGGCGGGTGCCGATTGTGGCGAGCGTGATGACCGGGCGGGTAGTTCAAGAGGGGCTGAACCAGCAAGCTGAATGGGTCGCTTTTGAGGCCGGACAGCAATTTTCGTGGGAGGGATTTGAGATCGGGACCTTTCCGCTGCCACATGATGCGGTGGAACCGGTTGGGTATGTTATTTCGAAGGGGGAATGCCGGGTGGGCGTGGCGACGGATTTGGGGCATGTCGATACGCAGGTCTTGCGGGCTCTGAAAGGAGTTGAAGGCCTGGTGTTGGAAGCTAATTACGAGTGGAGGATGTTGGAGGCTGACACCAAGCGACCTTTTAGCACAAAGCAGCGGATTTCCTCACAGCATGGGCATTTGTCGAATGACCAAGCAGCTGATTTAATTGCTGAATTGGTCCCAGAGGGCCTAAAACGTGTGGTGCTGGGGCATCTGAGCAGCGATTGTAACTGCCCGGTAAAGGCGTGTGAGGTCGTGCGGGAAAGGATTTCCGGTCATGAGCTCGAGATTTGTGCCGCGAGCCAAAACGAGGTGACGGCCTGGCAGTCACTGGAGCCCGAGGTCGATCCGGCATTTTACGGAGAGTTGTTCGGAGGTTAGATTCAGGGTTGCCAGCGTCGTGATGTTGAGCAAACTACGCCTCGAGTGAATCAGGTCCCCGTCAAGCCAAGTGCAGAGGAGTTTGCTGAGTTGTCACAGGCCGGAAACGTCGTGCCTGTGTATGCTCAGCTTGCTGCTGACTTCGAGACTCCGGTCTCGGCTTTCCTGAAACTCCGCGATGGCAAAAACGCCTTTCTCTTTGAGAGTGCGGAGAGCACAGATGCCAGCGGACGATGGTCCATCGTTGGCAGCCAGCCGCGCTGGGTATTCATCTCACGGGGGAATGAAGTTACCATCGAACGTGGTGGCCAGGTGGAGACGCGTGAACGTGAAGGTGATGTCCTTGATGAAATACAGCGTCTCATGGACGGCTATCGTCCTGTGACTCATGGCAATGCCCCACCTTTCTTTGGCGGGGCGGTGGGCTATGTGGGTTACGATGCGGTGCAGCAATTCGAGCCTTCGGTTTCGCAAACGCCGGACGACGACTTGGGCTTGCCGGAATCGATTTTCTTTCTCGCGGATACTCTTGTTGTTTTTGATCACAAGTTGCGTCGCCTTCTCTTGATTGCCAATGCCATGCTCGATGAAGCGGATTCGCCGGAGGAAGCTTATGCTGATGCCCGTGGCCGGATCGAAGCGGTGGTCGAGATGCTGGATCGTCCGCTGCACATGTCTCCGCTCAATGGTTTGGCTGACATCGAAGCTCCCGAACCGCGGAGCAATACGACTCAGGAGGAATACGAGGGCATGGTGGTACAGGCCAAGGAATACATCACGGCCGGTGATGCCTTTCAAATCGTGCCGAGCCAGAGATTTGAAGCAGACTTTGATGGAGCGCCGATTGATCTTTATCGCGCGCTGAGGCACATCAATCCCTCGCCTTACATGTTCGTGTATGAAACGCCTGATTTTTCTTTGGTAGGAAGTTCCCCCGAAGTTCATGTGCGGGCGATTGATGGTAGGATTGATATTCGTCCCATTGCGGGAACGCGTTGGAGAGGAAAGACGAAGGAAGAAGACGATGCTTTAGCTGCGGAACTTCTCGCCGATGAAAAGGAATGCGCGGAGCATGTCATGTTGATTGATCTTGCGCGTAATGACGTGGGCCGGATTTCCGAGCACGGCTCGGTATCAGTCGATGATCAGATGATTGTCGAGCGATACAGTCACGTGATGCATATCGTTTCCAATGTCAGCGGGCGTCTTTCGCCGGAGCATAGTTCCTACGACGTCTTGCGTTCGACCTTCCCGGCGGGGACGGTGAGTGGTGCGCCCAAGATTCGTGCGATGCAGATCATCAACTCGATGGAGAAGAACAAACGCGGCTCCTACTCGGGTGCGGTTGGTTATTTTGGGTGGGATGGAAATCACGATTCCTGTATCGCCTTGCGGACCTGTCTTGTGAAAGACGATAAGGTGTATGTCCAAGCCGGTGCCGGTGTCGTAGCCGACAGTGTGCCGACCTACGAATACAACGAAACCGTTAATAAGGCTGCTGCCATGATGCGGGCAGTTGGATTGGCCAAAACTCTCGCTCCGAAAGTATGAAGGAAATCTTTAGACATCGCGAGTGGCATCAAGTGACCCGCTCTATAAATATTCCTGAGAATGTCGGAATTGAGACCTTACCTCGAAACGAGAATCTTAGCGTCACCGACGCGCTCATCCCGGGGTTTTTCCCAAACCTCTGTGTTTTTAATGACGAGAAATTCTCCAAGGGGGTGAAGCTTTTTGGCGAACACGGTAAGAAAGTTGGCAAGGTTGCGGAGGTTCAGCTAAGGCGCCCTTCTTGTGGTAAAATGAACCCCGGTAACTTTGATGTCTGTTTTGCCTCCGAGGAACCTCTTACCCAATCACTGTCATGCTAGTTGTTATCGATAACTACGATTCGTTTACCTATAACCTGGTGCAGTATTTTGGTGAACTCGGAGCCCAGATGAAGGTCTTACGCAATGATGCTGTAACGGTGGATGAATTGCGGCATTTGAATCCCTCGAGAATCTGTATTTCACCTGGACCGTGTACTCCGAACGAAGCGGGAATTTCCTGTGATGTGATCAAAGCTTTTGGTGCTGAATTGCCGGTGTTCGGAGTGTGTTTAGGTCACCAATCCATCGGTCAGGTTTATGGCGGGGAAGTGGTGCGGGCGGAGACGCTGATGCATGGGAAGACTTCGCTGATTCATCACGAAGGCCAGAGTGTTTTCAAGGGCCTGGAGAATCCCTTTGAGGCGACGCGTTATCACTCGTTGATTGTGAAGAAGGAGACGCTGCCTGACTGTCTTGAAGTCACCGCTATGACTGAAGATGGCATCATCATGGGTCTCAAGCACAAGGATCTCAATGTACACGGGGTGCAGTTTCACCCGGAGTCAATTCTGACGAACTCAGGAAAGCAGTTGTTGAAGAACTTCCTAGATCTTTAGTCGCTGGTGCGGACCCTGGCGGTTCCGATGACTTCCTCTGATGTGGGAGAGTGGACCTCGAGTTCGTTGGATTCTATGAATTTGCGCAGGCGATAGCCTAGGGCGATATCCTGTCCGCTTTCCAACGTAGCGACTGAGGTGATCCATCCGGCCTCTTTTCCATCAACGATGAGTTTGGCGTTGGTGGGGATGAGCGGCTTGTTTAGGGTGAGTCGGACGAGGTGTTTGTTTGTTTTTCCGGCACGCTTCATGCGGGAGATGACTTCTTGTCCGGTGTAGCATCCCTTGGTGTAGGAGATGGCAGTTTCCTCGAGTCCGGCGTCGGGTGGAAGAAGGCCGGGGAAGAGCTCGTTGGGCCACTTTGGGATTCCATCGAGAATGCGGCGGGTTTCGTTGGGGTAGAGCGCGTAAGCGGAGTCGTCTTCACTTTCGTCGATGAGTTCCACGTCGTCGGCGATGAGGTATTTGTCGAGGCGGGCGAGAAGTTCGGCGGACTGTTCGTAGGGACCTTCGATGATGAAGTCCGCTCCGTCGCGGTGGACTTGCACGAAATGTTCGAGTTGTCCCTTGGCATTGAGGAGGCAGGCGTCGATGAGTTCGTCCTCGCTGGCGAGTTTGACGTCATTGGAGAGCTGGCCGTTGAGATAGCGTTCGGCATCGGGTCCGGTGACGCGAATGCGGCAGCATGATTTTTCGACAGGTTCGTCGAGGTCGGCGTCGAGAGTGTGGTGTTGGCGGGCGGTGGCGGAAAAGTCTTCCGAAGCATCGCGCATTTCTGCTTCGAAGAGATTGTTCCAGGTAACCTGGTTGCCATTGGCGGTGACTCCGGCGGCATCGGCAAGTTGCAGGGCATAGAGGGTGTCCTTGGCCATATTCTCGGTGGAGAAATGCGGGGAGAAATCGCTTTCGAGAAGCGTTGGGATTTTCATCCCCATGACGGGGGCATAGCAACCGTTTAGTTGGGCCGCCTTGTGCCAGTCGCGGGGATCGACTCCATGACGGCGGGCGATTTCGAGTGCCTCGGTGAGTGCTTGCACTGCGGAGGCCGTGGCAAGGTTGGTCGTGATCTTGACGACGGTAGCGGCGGGAGGGGCCCCCATGAAGAGAATTTCCTTTGATGTGATTCCTAGGAGGTCGCGGTGTTGCTCGAGGATTTCGGGTTTGCCGGAAACGTAGTAGACGAGATTGCCTCCAGCGGCGGCATCGCGCGAGCCAGTGAAAGGAGCATCGAGGAAGTGGCAACCCGCTTCCTGGCACTGTTGATCAAGCCAAACCGTGGTATCAGGATCAATGGTGGAATGGTTGATGACGGCTGTTCCTTCGGTCAGCTCGGGGAGGATGTTTGTAAAGATCTCTCGTACGGCGTCGTCGTCGCGGAGGTAGGAAATAATGACGTCGCTTTTACGAGCAGCCTCGATGGGATCGTCGACCGATTCGGGACGATCCTTGGGGGTGCGGTTCCAGGTCTTGAGGGAATGTCCGGCGGCGATGAGCTGGTCTGCGCTGCGGGAGCCGATGATACCGAGTCCAAGAAGAAGAGTCATGAATGCGAGGATTTATTTTCGAGCGATTTCGGCAAGCTGTTTGGCCACGCCGGAGATTTCTTTGACTTCTTCCACCGTCGGATTTTTGCGAGGCGTGAGGGTCATGGCATTGCGGAGGCCTTGAAGGAGGATGCGCATTTTGAGGATGTGCGCTTGCTCGCTGATTTTTGGGTTCAGGGAGCCGATTGACTCGGCATAGTAGTCGGCGACATCTTCGCGGAAGAGGATTTTAGCCTTTTCGGGGGTGAATTTGACCTCGACGGCACTGGATGAGGCTTCGAGAGCCTGAAGCCAACCTCCGAGAGAGATCAGGATGGAGAGATCGGGGTCGCGAAGGCCGATGAGCTCTCGCTCGACATCGCGCTGGGTGGCGGCGAGGGCTTTCTTGAGTTCCGGAAGATCCTTGGCTTTTGCGTGGTCCAGAAGTGCGGCGGCATGGCGTTTGATGCGATGTCCGGCACCGAGGGCCTTGGCGTAGCGAGAGAGATGCGAAGCGATATCAGGGACATCTTCGGAATTTCCGGTCTGCACGGCGATGAATCCATCTGCGATCAGACTTCCGAGGCGGAGGGCAAGGCGGGAGCGGTCGAGGGGGAGAATTTCGTGTTTTTTGAGGTGGTTATTGGTGTAGGTAAGAGGAGGTATTTTCTCTAACTCACTGAACACCTTGACAATAGAGGGAACGGTGAACTCGTTGAGGCCACTTTCATTTCGGAAATGTTCGTCGTCGAGGAGGTCTTCGGGGATTTCTGGTCGTTCCTGGCCCAGGGAGATCCCGAGGCCGAGGGTGACAATCAGGGCAAGTGAAGCTTTCATGGGCAAAGCATCCCACATGTGGGGGATTTGCGCGACGGGAATTTTTTCGAAGACTGGAACTTGACAGTGGGTCGGGAATCCCTATTTTCCCGCTCCGCCCAAACAGCGGCAACGACCTATGGCCAACAGCAAGTCAGCAGAAAAACGTGTGCGTCAGATTGAGAAGCGCACCGAAAATAACCGTGCAGCCAAGAGCCGCATCAAAACTCTTCAGAAAAAAGCATTCGCTGCTGCGGAAGCCGGGGACAACGAGGGAGCCCGTAAGATCTTCGTGGAATTTACCTCCGCTGTCGATAAGGCGGCCAAGAAGAACATTTTCCAAAAGAACAAGGCGGCCAACCTTAAGAGCCGCACGAACAAGGCGATTAAACCTGCCTAAAGAATTCTCTTGAACGATTTGTCGGGCCGAGAGGATAATCCTCTTGGCCCTTTTTTTGTCTATGCCTGATGTGACCCAACAAGCCCGTCTCGCGAAAGCGAAGGAGATCGCAAACAATCCTGTCGGATACAAGGTTTGCGAAGGTTGTGATTCGATTGTGACGGCCGAGGTGGTTATTTGCCCCAATTGCCATGGATATCGCTTCGACGACGATCCCGACCGAGTGGTGGACCAGGCGGTGGAGCTGGGAACCCGTGAGCAACGGAGCGTCACGGCTGAGGATTTGACGTAGACCGTAGCTCCGGACTCGAAAAAACCACCGTTCCTCGCGGAACCGGTGGTTTTTCATGGCTTGATGGAAGTGGGCGGAGTTAGCTCACGTTGACCGCCTCGGCCCCGGTTTCTCCGGTCCGGATGCGGATGGCTTCCTCGATGGATGAGATGAAAACCTTCCCGTCTCCGATTTTTCCGGTATTGGCGCTTTTGACGATGGCTTCAGCGACTTTGGCTGAGTCCTCGTCGTTTACGACGATCTCGATTTTAACTTTTGGGAGGAAATCCACGGTATACTCAGATCCACGGTAGATTTCGGTATGGCCTTTCTGACGACCGAAGCCCTTAACTTCGGTAACGGTCATTCCTTGAACGTTTACTTCAGCGAGAGCCTCTTTGACTTCTTCGAGCTTAAACGGCTTAATAATAGCTTCGATTTTTTTCATGATCCTTTTTGCTGGTCTGAGAGGAGAATAGCAAGTCGCGTGCCAGCTTTTTCTCAAACTCTTCGTTGAGTGGTTTTTTAGGGTAATTGGATGGGGGTGGGAACAAAAAGACCCCGATTTTGCGAGAATTTGGGGACCTAGAAGCTTTACCAGCAGCAGCAAGAGCTCATGAGAAGAGTGGCTGCGGCGGTCAATGCGGTGATAATATAACGTATCATGGCTAGTTTTTAGGAAAGGATGACTGGAATGGCGAGATCGCTTATCGGAAAAATACTGAGTGAAGGTTTTTGGCGGGTTGAGAGGATGAAAGGAGCCTAAAACAGCACAACAACGATGCAAACGACACTGATTGCTACTGCACAGGCTGAGGTCGTGTGGCCTTCAGTGAATCAAGGGGAGTTTCGTAAATTGGCGGTGAATCAACTACTGACCTAGCCCGAGGGGCAGGCGTCGGTTGTGTCGGAATATTTGAATCAGTAGAGATTTTTCGGATTTGAGAATGCTATTTGACTGAATTGGTCTCGTCGTATTCTTTTAAAGAGTGAATTGGGGTTTCACCTACGCCATATCCGTTGCCATTATTCATGCAAGTTTCGCTGAGATTCGAATCAACGAATTTATGTCTTCGAATACTCGGGCCTATCCCGATATCACCGATTTCGAAGACTATCCGGATTGGATTGAATTGCACAATACGAGTGCTGAAGATCGGTCCCTGAGGGGATATCATCTGAGTGATGATCCGGAGGTTCCTTTGAGGTGGTCTTTTCCCAAAGAGGCAATGATTCCGGCGGGTGGCTTTCTGGTGGTGATTGCAGACGGGTATGACACGTATGCCGGGGTGAAATTGCGCCGGACCTCCCATGGTCGTCCCAGGTATACGACCGAGAAACACCATACCAACTTTTCTCTTTCATCTGCGGGCGAAACTATTTTGCTTACTGAGGTTGTTCGTGAAAATGCGGTCCATATCGGGATGGGGGATACCTGGAAATATCTCGACGATGGTTCCGATCTCGGGCTTTCCTGGAGAGAGCCGGATTTTGATGATGGAGCCTGGAGTTCGGGTGAAGCTCCTCTGGGCTACGGGGACCCGGTCTCGACAGTTCTCTCCTCTGGAGCGGATGACGAAAATCGCCACATCACGTCCTTTTATCGGAAAAAATTCCAGGTTGTGAATTTGGCTGACTTTGAAGAAATGACGCTCGATATAGTCGTGGATGATGGAGCCCTAGTTTATTTGAATGGCAGCCTGATCGCCAGTCAGAACATGTCCGGTGGCTTTGTCAATTTTCTCACGCCAGCGCTCTTGCCAGTGACTCAGGATGAGGAAGAACTCGTGAGTTCATATACTCTTCCTCAGGGCTTGTTAGTTGAGGGGGAAAATGTCGTGGCGGTGGAGGTGCACCAGATCAACAATCTCTCAGCGGATCTGCGTTTTGATTTGTCTCTCACGAGCATAAAGATTGTAGGCCCGGAGTTGCGTGAATCGGTGAGCTACTCCCAACAGGTGACAGATGTGTCCTGCGGTCGTGATGAAAATGATCCGGACGTGTGGGTTTACTTTTCGGAGTCAACTCCGGGAGCGCCCAATACCGGGGGCCTCGTATCTGATCTTCGTCTGGAGAGTGGTGAGGTTGAAATATCGCCTGCGGGGGGCTTGCTCGATGGGCCCATAAACGTTGAGTTGAGCGCTCCAGAGGGAGATATTTACTTTTCTCTGGATGGAAGTAATCCATCGCCTACTTCACCCGATTCATATCTATATTCAGAGCCGATTGAAATTTTTGAAACGACGGTCGTGCGCTCTCGTTGTTATGTAGCCGGGAAAGTTCCCGGTCCGATTTCGACAAAGACTTACTTTATCGGTGAGTCATTTGGCGGACTGCCATATCTCTCGGTAGTTGCTGACCCAGAGACCTTGTTCGGAGACGAAATTGGAATCTATTACAATCTGCATGAGGCGAAGGTCGGGGTGGGGCCATCCGTATATAAAGGGAAGGATGCTCCGGGACACTTGGAGTTTTTTCCTGAAGATGGAGGCGAGGGATTTGGGGTGAACGGCGGATTCAGGATTGGGGGAGAAAATAATTGGTCCACTCACTTTCAGCGGGCATTAAATTTCACTACCCGGAGTAAATATGGAGATGATGGAATTGATTATGACATCTTCCCTGGTTCCGGAATTCCGAAATTTACCGCTCTCACTTTGAGAGAAGGGGGTGACGACTGGGGAAGGGCACATCTTACGGATGCCCTCTTTGATTCCATGGTGCGTGATCGATTGGAGGTGGAGACCAATAGATTCCGTCCGGCGGTTCTCTTCATTAATGGAGAATACTGGGGGATGTACAATATCAGGGATCGATGGGACGACAATTGGCTCTTTCAGCATTATGGCACCAATGACGGTGAGTATGACCGGATCGATCTTGGGAACGGTGGGGTTGCGGATAATGGGACCGTTGATGAATTTAGCGACTTAATTGCGTTTTTAAACGGAGCAGATTTGAGTGACCCGACGGATTGGGCGGAGGTTGAGCGCCGGATCGATATCGTGAGTGCGGTGGACTTTGTGATTGCGGAGGGATATGGGCGGAATTCCAGTTGGAGAGGGAATCGGGAAATATGGCGTGACCATCGTCCGGGTAGCAAGTGGCGCTACTTCATTCCCGATATGGATCGAACATTTGGAAATACCACCCTTGCGCTGAGTATGGGAGCCCTGATGGCAGGTGATCAAATTATTAGCCGAATACGTGGGGCAAGCGAGTTCAGGAGGCTCTTGGCACAACGTTATGCCGCCCATCTGGTCACGACTTTTGATGAGACAAGAATGCATGATCTAATTGATCACTTCAGTGGATTGATGATCCCTGAGCTTCCGCGGCAGCGTGCTCGTTGGGATAATGTGCCGACCGAGCATTACTACCCAGCATCGATTGAAAGGATGAGGAATTTTGCAACGGCTCGAAGCGGAGATGTAATTGCAGAAATTGAATCGGTCCTGGGATTAGATCCCGCTGTAGATTTGGTTCTGGTAGCTGATGGCATGGGAAGTTTTGAGATCGAGGGAGTGCCGATCGAGCAGGGAACGCTCAAAGTTTTTCCGAATATTGGATTGAAGCTCTCCGCTAGTCCCTCACCCGGGTTTCGATTCGAGGAGTGGCAAGGCCAGGAGGGTGGAGCGGAGATGGAGGTGATGCTTACCGATACGACGGTTTTGACAGCACGCTTTGTGCCGGATTCAGGATCGGCGGTCAGTGGAACTCTCGTTGGTGACACTGCCTATACCTTGGCGGGATCACCTTATACGATTGTGGATGATTTGACCGTGCCGAATGGAACGACTCTCACTGTTGAAGAAGGCGTATCGATTATCATGTCCAAGGGCGCGCAACTCCGTGTGCAGGGTAGCTTGAATATTGAAGGGACAGAAGAATTGCCGGTGAGTATCTCAGGACAAAGGGGAGCGCGATGGGGTGGTATTTCCTTTGAGCAAACCTCGACCACCTCTACTTTATCGTATCTGACCGTGAGGGATTCTGGGCGGGGCTTTGATCCGGTGACCTATCCGGCCGGAATCTCTGGCCTCGATTCCGATGTCGTGATTGAATTTCTCAATATCGATGAAGGCTTGGCTCCACTGTTTTTCCGCGGTGGAAGTTTGATCTTACGGGATAGCTTCATTCACATTCCGGTTACGGGTGATGGCTTGAATGTGAAGCAAGGTCAGGCGCAAACTTTGCGGTGTGTTTTTTTAGGGAACAATGCTCCGGATACCGATGCCATCGATTACGATGGGGTCGTCAACGGGGTCATCAGGGATTGCCAAATCTATCGCTTCTATGGATTTAATAGCGATGGAATCGATACTGGTGAGCAATGCGTCAACGTAATCATCGAGGGGAATCAGATTTATTACAATTCCGACAAAGGGATTTCGGTGGGACAGGGGTCTACAGTGATCTCCCGTAATAACCTCATCGTAGGTTGTCCTCTTGGGATTGGAGTGAAAGATCAGGGGTCAAAAATTACGGTGGATCAGAATACCTTTGTGGATTGTGGAATTGGAGTGTCGGTCTATGAGAAAAATTTTGGCGCTGGGGGAAGTGAGGCTGTGATCACCAATTCCATCTTCTCCAACTCATCGGTGGCTCCGGTTGATTGGGATTCCCTTTCGACGGTTTCGATTAGTTATAGCCTGAGCGATACCGATGAGTTGCTCGGAGTGAATAATTTGTTGGGCTTTCCTGGATTTGTTGAACCATCAAAATTGAATTTCTCTTTGCGGGGTGATTCCATTGCGAAAGATAGCGGGGACCCTTTTCATACGCTCGATCCCGACGCCACCATTGCGGATCGGGGGGCGTATTATCTTTTCGATTCAGATCATTACCCCTTCCTTATTGAAAACATGATCGTGATTAACGAAGTGTTGGCGAATTCGGGGTCTGGTCAGGTCGATTGGATTGAAATTCACAATCGATCAAATGAAATGACCGATATCAGTGGATGGTTTTTGAGTGATGATGGCGGGGATTTGACGAAATTCTGCATTCCGGATGGGACGATGATTCCTGCTGGTGGGTTCATTGTGTTTTATGAGGATATTCATTTTGGTGAGGAGAGCACGGACCCGGGGCGTTTGGTGCCCTTCTCCTTGAGCGATACCGGAGAGACAGTCTATCTTTCCTCAGGAAATGGGGTGATCTTGACTGACTATCGGTTCGAGGAAAAATTCGGTCCTTCGTTAGAAGGCCAGACCTTGGGGTATTACTATAAGCCCAGCAGCGGGACGTACAACTTCATCGCTCAACAAGACGCGACCTTGGCTCAAAAAAATGGGCCGCCTGTGGTAGGGCCGATCGTGATTTCGGAGATCATGTATCATCCATCCGATGAGAATGCTTCCGAGTATATCGAGTTGTTGAATATCAGCGATACTCCGGTAAGTCTGTATGATTTCGATAAGGCTGCGCCCTGGTGGCTTGCGGATGGGGTGGTGTATGCTTTTCAGCCCAATGTCGTTCTTCAGCCCGGAGAGCGGATGTTGGTTGTAGAGGACTTGGCGAAATTGGGCCCGTATAACTTCAATCCTTCGATTAAGAAATTTCAATGGACTTCAGGGAGGCTCAATGATGGAGGAGAGGCGGTTCAGCTCAACCGCCCGGGGCCGAGCAGAGGTGATGGAAGCCGGTCATACGTTCGGGTTGATCGAGTGAATTATGACGATGATTTCCCCTGGCCCCTTGAAACTGGCGGTGATGGGTTGGCGTTGAGAAAGATTTCTGAAAAATCCTATGGAAACGACTTCATTAATTGGACCGCTTCCGAGCCAACGCCGGGAAGCGTTTTTGGGGCAGATTCTTATGCTCTTTGGTCGGCTGACAGGAGTGTCATAAGCGCTTATGGCGATCCTGATGAAGATGGTCGTTCCAATTTGATTGAATATGCCCTGGGCTCCGACCCTATGGTGGCAGATGCTGGTCTGGGATTCAGTCATGAGAATGAGGGGCATGAAGTTCGATTGGGGCTGGGTGTGTCACTCGAAGCTCCTGACGTTGACTTGCTCATTGAACGATCATCGGACCTCGAGACCTGGCAGGGAGTTGACCTTACTCCAACTGAGATTATCGGGAGGGTTCAGGTGCGGGAGATTTCCCTCCCGATAGGAGAGCGATGGTTTTTCAGACTCAACGCAACTTTAAAACCTTAGAAGGATGTTTATGACTGCCAACAATTTCAATCAATTGACTCCTTTCAGGGGTGTTTCATTATCTTTGATCGCTTTGGTTTGTTTATTAAGCGGTGTGGCATACTCCCAGACCATTCCTTTGGAGCCCTTTTCGCCGTCTTCAGATGTTCCGCTTTCGAATGCTCTTGAATCAACTCGATCCGGAACGCTGGCATCGTCTGCGCCCAATCCGGGTGGGGTGTATTCATTGGAAGTGATTCTCGGGCAGGCAATGCTTTTTGATTTTGCGGCAAGTGGTCTGGGGCGATATCGGGCGAGAGTTGAAGATCCCGACGGAGTGATCTTGCAAGAGCGTTCTTTTGGCGATGGCGAGTCTGATCGGGTCTCATTGATTGCCGGAAAATCCGGACGGCATTTCGTCAGGTTGCAGCCTTTGACAATCGAGGAAGTGGTGTTTGATTTTTCTGCGAATTTGAATCTGATTCTTGACGAGGTGGGAAACGAATCTATCTCCAGTGCCCAATTGATTGATCAAGGTCTCATTCCTACGGGATTCCATGATCGGGCGATTACCTTACGATCAGAGTCTGGAGAATCCATCGAGGTTTTTCGGATTGATTTAGGTGCTGGAGAGAGTCTTTCACTGGCTGCCGAGGCCCAACAGCTCGATATTAAATTACGGAATAATTTGGGCGAATTACTGGCGTCCTCCAGTTCCGGTGTGAATGGACTCACTGCAATGATTGATGGCTTTTCTGTGACTGCGAACCAATCGCTGTTCGTTGAGATTTTGAATCCAAGAATGGGGGATTATGACTTTGTAGCTACGATCTCCTCACCAGAAGATGAATTGACTCCCCCATCGGTCGGGCGTCTCATTATTGATGAGTCGCGACCGTTCTCCAATATTGAGAAAGCCAGTTTTGTTGGGGAGTTGTTGAATGCCGAGGGCTTTGCCCGCGATTCATATCGGATGACATTCAAGAGAAATCAAGCGGTGAGATTGATCATGTCGAAGTCGGGGGGCGCCCCGGTTTCCTATTTGTTGGAGTCGCCTGGACGTGATCCCTTGAAAGTGGGATCGGTGGGTGAGGAAACCGAACTTTCTTTCACGCCCGTGGCATCTGGCGATTATTTTTTGACGATCTCAACGGCGGACGGAGCGCTAACCCCCTATCAAGTTGAATTTTCCACTAATGTCTTGATGGAGCCACCAGTAAGAAATGATAGCGAGGCTACCGCGTATCCAATTGCCTATGGATGGACTCAGATTGGAGACTGTTCCCGCTTGTTGACAGTTTCTGGGCAGGTCGGGCTGGGGGGTGATCGGTTTGATCTGGAGCCCAATAATACTTTGGAAGAAGCCCAAGATCTTGATTTGGCGGAGTGGTCTCTTGAGCCCAGCAGCGATATTCTCGATTCTACTATCTTGCCACATACCAGTATGAGAGGTGGAGGAGGGGATGGAACCAAAGATCTTTATCGCTTCAAATCCCGTGTTCCGAATAGTCGCTTGATTTGCGATATTGACCGCTCGTTTAGCTTGAACACTTTTGTTCGGGTCCTCGATAGCGAAGGGAATCCCATTGCCGAGAACGATGATTCAGAAATCAGCGATGGTGCCAGAGGCAGCGGATCTCAAAATGATTCGTTTATCAATGTTGAACTGGGAAATCCTGGGACCTATTTCATCGAAGTGGGTAGAAACGGTGGGGATGGCACCCTGAGGAACAACGATCGTTATGAGCTTCATGTGTCATTGGCGCATCATCAGTTGCAAGTAGTTCCCGAATCGGATCAGCATGATTACTATCGCGTCGATCTGGCTGAGGGGGAGTTGTTCACCCTTGCTTGCTATCAAGATGATCCCTTGATTGAAGTGTTTGAAAATGGGAACCCTCTGACCGTCGGATTCTACAGCCGGTTTGATCTTCCTCAAATTCTCACGTATCGTGCAGATTCCGATACATCTTTGGTTGTTAAATTGAGCAACGAACTTATCGTACCCTACGACCTTCTCATGGTTTTGAATGCTGGATTGGAAGATCCTTCTCATTCAGTTCCAACTGCTGCAATGAGTGTGAGTGCGGGGGAGTCAACTTTGGGGTGGATTTCAGATGATCTGCCTGATTTTTACCGTATAAGTTTTTCGGATGAGGATGTGAGGGCGGTTTCTATCTCGCACAGTAGTCAACCAACCTCGTTGAATATTGATGTGTATAACCTGAGTCAAGAGCTGGTGATGAGCTCAGACTCTTCACTGACCATTCCGGGTGAGCTGGGTAATGAATTTTACATTGCAGTGACTCGAAAGGCGCAGTTGTCAGCCTGCTATCTTCTGCGAATTGGAGATGCGGCGACTGATTGCCGGGATGTGTTTCCCGCCGGATCTTTTTCTGTCGAATGGCAGGTCATTCCGGATCAGGTATATCAGGTGGAATTCTCGTCGAATCTATTAGATTGGATACGCATTCCGGAGTTGATTTCGAGCCCAAGTTCAACCCTGCAATGGGTCGATGCCGGTCCTCCGCGCACAGACTCGGCCCCGGGAACTGAGCACGCGAATCGTTATTACCGTTTGGTTTTTCCAGAGGAGTAGTGTGCCAAGGGAGTTGGGATTTTTTGAAATATTAAAGAAGCTTGAGGAGCAGAGGAATGCTGTTTGACGATTTTTTTGTCGTGGCATTCTTTTGACAGATGAACTGAACGATCGTTTTCGTTGTTTGGATGAGCTCATTTTTGCAGGGATTAACCGGGCTTCGGATCAATGAAATCATGGCGTCGAGCGTGCGGGCTTATCCGGATATTACCGATATCGAAGACGATTCCGATTGGATTGAACTACACAAAGCGGGCGCACAGAAAGAGAAGGAAAATCTTCATGAAGGGTGTGCTAGCTCGCCAGCGTGGATAGCTCAAAGTTCCTCTTTTCCTCTCCTCTTCAAGGCTTCAAGGTGACTTGAAGACGATGGAAGCGTCTCGGACCATCCGTTGTAAGATTCGCCTCACGCATGTGTTCGGTGTCGTTGATGATCGAGGGGGTTGTCGTGAGAGTAGCCCAGTCCTGAAGATTGGTTGAGCTTTGTAATTCAAGGTCAACGTCGGGGCGAATGAGGTTAAGGTTGTACTTCAACGAATAGCTGCCGCCGGAGGGTGTCACAGTAAGCGGATGAGTGAAGTTCGCGCTATTTGGATTGGTGCCCAAAGCGTATTCCATTATACTGTTTAGTCCGTCGCCATCATCGTCGCCGTCTTGATCAGAAACGCCATTCAGTGAGGCCCAATTATTGTAGCGATCTCCGGGAGCGATGTCTCCGGGCGAGGCAGTCGCAGAGGTCCAATTGATGAAATCGTTTCCGTATTCTTTCTCTGCAATCTTGGTGAGCGCCGGGCCCGCGCCGTCGGGTTGAGTCAGCCAGGGTGCATCATCGTCGTAGTTGACGCGGTCGACCCGAACGTAAGTGACGAAGTTGTTCGAATCAACGGGGCCAGGGCGTCCCAGTTGAACCGCTTCACCGCTGTTGGATAATTTTCCGGTAGTCCATTCCAATAATTGCGTTCCTGCAGGCATGGCAAACTCGCTGTTAAATGCGGTGAGGTTTTGCGTGAGAATGAGCCGTTCTCCGGGGGCGAGAGCCACGGTGAGTTCGGCAGGGAATTCGTATTCAATTCCGGAAGTGAATTGCCAGGCCGTGCTGGAGCCGGAATCGAATAAGGTTACACCTTGGTCGCTCACATTGAGGATTTCGAGGTATTCTGCATCTTCGTTGCCAGCAGGTTGATACATGATTTCCGAGATCACGATAGGCCCAATACGTGGTCCGTCATTGGGTGCGTTAGGAGTTGGGGTGGCGAGTGGCAGGAAGTTGTAACTGTTGCTACTACTCTTGTAGTGGTAGCCCTGTGCTTCCCCCGGAAGGGAGGCGCCGAAGTCCTCCTTGAAACGATAATCGGTGAGTTGGTCGTTCTCGGCCGAGCTGAGGTAGACTGTCTCGCCGTCGTCGCTGAGCCCGAATCCGGTGATGCGGTTGGGGTCGGGGCTGGCAGTTCCGAAGTTGGCGTCTTCATAGTAGGTGAGAAAACCATTGGCTGGGATGATCGTGTCTCCCGGGATGCGGTATTTGGCAAGGTCAGTAGCACTGTCGCTTAAGAACCATCCCCCGATGTCGATGGGAGCATTGGTTCGGTTGTGAAGTTCAATCCAATCCGGGTTGGACCCGGAGTTAGAAAGGATTTCGTTGACTACGACGGTTTGTTCCAGCGTGAAGGGGTAGTCGCTGGCCTGGTAAAGATAAGCTGCGCCCATATCGGCACGAGTGGTGTCGGGGTCGGGGTCGTGCAGTGGATCTCCGGTGTCGATGGCGGGTGACCCGGGTTGAAGCTGGAAGTTGAGGCTGTTTGAATCGACAAACAGAGGGTTGGCTAAAAGATTGCCCGTTCCGGAGATAGCGAGAGTATCGCTGAGGTTGTATTCTGAGATGACCGTGGAAAAGGAATCAACCGACACCGGAATATCGGAGCCGGAAATAATGTTGTTGGTCACGGTGGCGTGGCCTCCGCCATTACCGAAGTTCTTTTCGAAAACCGCGATGGCTTCGCTACAATCGACGAAGGTGTTTTGGTCGATTTCAATGGTGGAGCCGAAGTCTTTGACTCCCACTCCCTGGGGGCAGCCCACGATGAGATTCTTGCGAAGGATGACCGAGGAACCTTGGCCGACGGAGATGCCCTTATCTGAGTTGAAATAAATTCCGTTTCCTTCGATGAGGACGTTGACGCATTGTTCGCCGGTATCAATCCCATCACTGTTGAAGCCCTGGAAATTGTAAATGAAGCAATCACGAATGATTCCGTTGGTAACACCATCGTAGTCAATCGCATCGGTGTCCACGGCGTTGTTGCCAAGGAAGGTGGTGCGGATGGTTTCGGCGTAGCCTTTTTTAATATTAATACCATCTCCGGTGATAGGGATGTGGATGACGCTGTCGCGAAGGTAGGTCGAGCCTCCGCGGAAGAAGAGTGGTCCCCGGCATTCACGGAGATCGATGAAGTCGAGGTTGACGGTGGCATTGAGTCCGGAAATAGCAGCGGGGTAGATGGTGGGATCTGCGCCCCGGGAGGCATTTCTGATAATGAGGTGAGCAAGAGAGGATGTCGTGGTGGGTTCTTCAAAGGAGACACCTCCCCAAGTTTGTCCATTGCAACCATTGAGCGTAATTTCCGATCCGGGTGACCCCTGGATGTCAAGGGTGCCTATGACGCGAATGTTGCGCTTTGCTTTCACTCTGATCTCTACTCCGGCGTCAACGGTGAGTGTAGTGCCACTTGCTACAATGAGATCATCGTCGATGGTGTAAGGGGATCCTTCGAGAGTGAAGGTCGTATTGGAGACCAAGGTGCCTCCGACGACCGATCCGGAAGCAGGAATGAAGTTGGCTGTGATAGCAATGGCGCCGGAGGTATTTAGGGTGGTTGTCTCTCCGCCCGAAATTCCTTCCCAGGAATCGAACTGGAATCCTGGAGCGGGGATTGCGGTGAGAGTGGCATCCAGATTTGGGAAAATCGGAATGACGCCCGGGCTCAGGGGGATTCCGGCAAGATGGACGGATCCCGATCCGGTCACCGCAAGAGTCATGTCGACCGCCGTCCCGATGCCGAGTTCCGATGAAATTTCGGCATGCACGCTTGTGGATCGTTGCGTGGTGTAGTCTTTAATTTCCTGAAGATCGCGAGCTTGTTGGGCCGCGTCGATACTATCGGGCCAGCGGTCCTCGTGCCGGTCCAATTCAGGGGCGATGAGATTTCCAAGGCTGTCGACGATAGCAGCGATGCGGGCGGGATTAAAGGTGGCGGAAATATGGGCTGCGTATCGTTGGGCGAGACGTGCCTGAAATTTTGGTTGGTTCTTAATACGGTCAAGAAGAGCGTCATTGCGGAGCATGGAGTCGAACTCGTTTTCATCAATGTCGTCTAGTTTGAAAGTGCGATCCATGTCGGGGAGGAACCAGCGCCACTTGCTTCCGGGAGCGTGAGCTTTCCAAAACTCCCGGTTGTGCTTCCAGCTGGTATTGTTGGCGAAGCTTTCGCTCACTATGAAGTCGATGAAGCTATCAAGATCGACGCGGGATTCAACAAATGCCCAGTCGGCGGGCGTGTTGATGTCGTTGTTGTCGATGAAGTCGAGAAGCTCCACCCACTCGGTGATTTCGCCTTCCTCTGCTCCGAGGGTAGTGTCGTCACTGGTGAAGTGGCCATATCCGACATGGTCATATTCGCCGTTACTAACGCCGTATTTTTCGAAGATCCATTCTTTGGTCCAGCGGGATCGAATATTGTAGACGCCCCAGTAAGCTCCGTTGAGAAAGACGACCGAGGGACGGAAATTTGTCGTCTCAGCATTGAGATATCCCTCGGCAATGGAGTTCCACATGCCGTCGCGGAGCATCGCGCCGTCCCAGTCGTCACCACCTTCCCTGAGGGTGAAGGCAGAGTGGTTTGGAATTCCGCTGCCGGGAAAGAGGTCGTATTTGAGATTGTCGTCTCCGTATTTTCCGCGCAGGGAGATGTTGAGAGCTTTTTGATCATGGCTGCCCCAATTGTTTTCACCGCCGATACGGATACCGCCATTGACGGCGAATCCTTCACTGCTGTCTTGAGGGAAAAATTCCACATGTCCCGGGGCGTCCTTGCCCTTGTAGACTTCGTTCATTCCAGATGTAACACGCTCGTGAGTATTTTCGTAAATGCCGATATCATTGCCGAATAGAGTCTCGGGATCGGCGACAACCGAAACGATGGGGAGGCCGTTGAATGTCTCTCCGTAGAGGTAGGTTGATGTAGCGACCGGTCCGGGGACTTTTCCTGATTCAAAGACGCGGGCGCGCACAATGGTGGTGGTTGAAATGGCGATGGGTGTCGTGTAAATTGGCGAGCTACCATTGGGTTCACTCCCGTCGAGAGTGTAGTGAATGTCTCCAGCCGAGGTGCTGATGGCTATGTTTTCTGGATTGGTATAGAGTCCGGCCGCGGGCGTGATGGAAGCTACCGGGCTGGTCAGGCGAATATTGGCGACGGTGTTGGTGGTATTGGCTGCACCAGGAGTGGGTTCGACGAAATGCTGCCAGATGGTCGGAGTAGTGAGATCGCGGCCATAGGAAATGTCGGTGACGGAGTTGCCATAAGTAATCGTGTCGATCGCGTTGGTATTGGTGAACGAGGAAGCATCGAGCGAGAGGTCAAAACCGAGATCGGAGCTGCTTGAGGACACTTGGTGAACCTCGGCGGCAATGACATTGTTTCCGGCCACGAGGAGAGAAGGGGGGATTTGATATGTGTCGAAATCGGTCTCATCACTTCCTCCGATTGAGTCGAGGGCGCGGGTCGTCGAGGTGATGGTGCCTGAGGGCATGTTTTGTCGAAGGATCTCTTCGCCATTAAGGTAAATCACTGCGCCGTCGTCGACGAGCAAGCGGAGTGTTAAGCCAGTGAATATTGTTGGATCGGTGAGATTGAAAGTATGCCGGAAGTAGCTGGTAACGTGTTTATTGTCTCTGTCCGGACCATAGGAGATCTCAGTGTCCGGACTATTTCTGTATCCGAGAGGTGCGTTACCGGATTTCCACGGGACGTCGTTGTAGGTGCGGGCCCGCCATTGCGTTGATTGGGCCGAGCCATCGTCGAGATATTTCCAGGTTGCACCTTCGGTGATTAAGTTGCTTGTATTGATTCCGAGGGCCTGAGTTAGGACGACGGATTCACCTTCTGCGGAAAGTGAAAAATTGGTGTGATATTTTTCGACAGTAAAATCCCTCCATGGCCAGTATCCGCGCGGAAATTCTTCGCCGGGAGCAGCATTCTGACTATCGGCGATGACTATAAGATATCCACCAGCCGGGATTGACGCGCCGGCGGGAATGGCCCACTTGAATCGATCACTTGGGTTATCGCTTAAATAATAGCCTTCGAGACTAACGGCGGAGGCCCCGGGGTTGTGGAGCTCAATCCAGTCGGGATAGTCCTCAAAATCGGTGATGTCAGGCACCGAGCGGGTGTTGGAAGCCATGAATTCGTTGATGCGAACTTGGCCGAATAAGGGGAGCAAGAGGCATGGAATAAGAAGAGCGGACTTCATAAGGCTGTTCTCTTTGAAAAGCATATAGCTGGAAAAGTCCCAGATGAACACGTTATTAATCCCCCAGATCGTAGCTGTATGGGACTGATGAAATCTGGACCATGAAAACTAGATAAGAAGTGGTAAGGCTTCATAAAATGGGGCGATTTTGTGCAAATTGATTTTGATGAAGTGCTCCAAAGGGGCGACTGAACTATGAAGGACCAAAGTGCTTACTTGGCTAAGTTCCTGATAATCATCTTCCAGGCGGCCATGGATTTCTGAAGGTTATTATATTTGTCGCCTTTAATTGCGTAGCATTGCAAGCCGATGGGGCCGCTGAATTTTAGTCTCTTTAGGGCCCTTAAAAGCCTTTCTTGGGGAAAATCGCCTTTGTCCAAGGTCTGGATCAGTTGGTTCCAGCTTTCCCCTTTTAGGTCAGCTCCGCATGTGCTGACGGCAAAGAGTTTTGAGCCGGCTTTTTCAAGCGTTGTCTCGAGAGTTTTGGGGTCTTCGTTTTTCAGAAAATGGCAGAGGTTGAACATCACGCCGAGATTAGGGTGGTTGACCTTTTTGATAAGGTCCATGGCCTGAGGCATGGTGGCGACGGCGAACCCGTGGTGAGGATATAGAGCGACTTTGATTTTCAAGTTTTCCGCCACTGCCGCAGTTTGGCGAACAGCCTCGACGGTCTTCGGGTTCATTTTTTGAATGGTGAGTTCAATGAGGGCGTCACGATTTTCGAGAGCTTGCACGGTGGCGGGCTCAATGGGCTTGTCGTTGACGTTGAGATAGATGCTGAGGACTTTTAGTCCGGCTGCTTCGAAGGACTGAACTTGATTGGGCAAGCCGGTGGGATGGGCTCGAACCTGGCTGATGCCATCGAAGCCCAGCTCTTTGAGCGTGGCTGCGGAGTTCTTGAAGTTGACCCCGTTTTGAAAGGCGTAGAACTTGGGTTGAAAAGGTTCAGCGAATGCAGAAGCAAGAAGAGAGAAGGAGAGAAGAATTTTGAGAAGAGGCATTGGGGTTAATTTACGCAGCCTCGTGTTTAAATCGTTCATGGAGACGTTTTTCAAGCTTCGTAGCTATCGCAGGTCGAGACAAGTTGCGGTGCCATCGGCATCGCGGACGTAGAGGCGGCCTTGATGAAGGACAGGGGGACTCCAAGTGCGTCTGCCAAGTCCGGAATGACGGGCTAGTTCCCGATATCCTTCGCTTTGCGCCTTCGCCGCGATGATGGAGCCGTCGTTGGAGAGGATGAGAAGTTTTCCATTGGAGAGAATGAGGGAGCCTTTAAGGTCGGGTTTGCTCCAAACGGTTTTTCCGGTGGCGAAATTGACGCAACGGAGAAAGCCTTTGATTTTCTTTTTGTGAACGGGGCCGTCGAAGCCATAGAGATGACCTTCGTAGAGAACAGGTGGTTGGATGTGGTTTTGAAATTCCTTGTTTGTCCAAATCGGCTCGGTGGAGTCTTTATTGGGGTCGAAGAGAGCGGCTCCCTGGCCCCACCAGGAGGAGAGATACAGTTTGTTGTCGATGATGAGCGGGTCGGCGGAGTTCTCGCCATACTTGGTGGGCCAATCCACTTGCCAAAGAACCTTGCCGCTGGCTTGGGACACGACGTGCATTGATTTGTGGCCAAAGATCGCGACGGCATCCTGGTCGCGGCAGGTGAAAGGGACGGCCGCAGCGTATCCGCAGGAGGAGGGTGGAGAATTCCATAGGAGCTTTCCGGTTTGCTTGTCGAGCGCGACACCCGATTCGTTGACGTTGAGGAAGAGCCGCCCTCCCACGATAACAGGACAGGAGGCAAATCCCCACGTTGGCATGGGCGCCTTCGCAGTGGTGGCGAGATCGTTTCGCCACTTTGGTTTCCCGGTTGCTTTGTCGAGGCAGGAAACGAGGCCTTGCTTGCTGAGAGTATAGAGCCATTTACCCTCGATAATGGGTGGGGCATTTGGCCCGCCGGGATTGTATTTCGGCACGAGATCCTGGGGATACTTTTCGTTCCAGATGATTTTCCCGGTATCGATGCTTAGGCATTGAATGAGGTCTTCACCCTCGGAATTGCCGATAGTGTAGGCTCGCCCTTCACTGACCGCGATACCGGAGTAGCCAGTGTGGACTTTGGTCTGCCAGAGCGTTTTTGCTCCGGTCGGCAGCCAGTCGTGTTTCCAAGTCGTTTCGTGGTCGTAGTTCCCCTCGCTCGCCGGTCCGCGCCAGACGCTCCACTCGGGAGCGGCACTTAAAAGACCAGGGAGAAGTAAAAGGACTTTAAACATGATCACCTTCGCAGCTTCTTCGCCACTTCGTTGACCGTCTTCGCGGGGATGGCGAGGCTGCGATGGCGAAGGGCGCGGGCGATATTGAGTCCCACGACTTCTCCTTTGCGATTGATCAGGGGAGCGCCGCAGTTTTGTGGTTTTAAGACCTGGTCGTGGTAAAGGGTGCGGGGGAAGTCGTTGCGACGCTTGCTGAGTTTTCCGCCCCGTCCGCTGAGAGAAGAGAGCGAGTCGTCCCGGCGGGCGGCTGTCCGGTCAAAGGTTCCGATGGCTTTGGCCTGACGAACATCGAGGATTGGTTTGAGCGTAATTTCCTTGTCGCCGCGTTTGACGATGATGATGATTTTTTCTCCCGGCCCGTGTTTGGAGATAGCCTCGCCGAGTTCCTCGGAAGTGTCGATGGATTTTCCATTCATCTTGATTACTTCGTCGCCCTCGAGGAACCCGATTTTATCAGCCGGGCTGTCAAGGTCGACACCCGAGATGATGGCGGAAGTGGTTTCGGGCGAGAAACTGACACCAAGGTATGCGCTTGGTTCTTTTGAGGAGACGTTCTTTTCAAATCCTTTCTTGGGGGCGGAACGGGCAGGTTGGGTTACGACGCCATAAGCCATGTCATCGGGAAGCGGGGAGAAAACCAGAGTGGCGGGTGAGGGTTCGTCCTCCTCCCATCGGACGGAGACCAGGCCGTCGGCGTTGATACTGATCAAGGCGATGTCGGTTGCCTTATCAGTGCCGATGATGGTGATGGGGTAGGTCCTCCCCTTGAAGTAAGCGAGGAGTTCTTCCGGTTTGGAAAGCTCGGATGCTTTGGTGACCAAGCGTCCAGTGGGGGAAACAACGGTGGCATGAATGACTGTTTTATCGCCACGTTTGATCTCGAGAACGGAATTTTGCAATGCTTGCTGGAGCACGTTGAGTGAAGTGAGGAATTCGAGGTTGGATTTCTGGATTGAGTCCGGTTGTTTACCGGAGTCGTTGGTGATCATCATTGAGATGAGTCCTGCGACAGGTTGTGGGAAGTGGCGCCTGGCGGGGACTTCTTCGGGGGAAAGAGTAGCTGTTTTGTTGTTAGCGGTGGTAAGCGTGAGCGGGGCCTTGGTTTTTAACTTTAGTGCGAGGCTGATGGGGCTTTCTACGGCTTGGTTGTTGGCGCTGGTGATGACGTCACCTCTGGCGAGACCTGCTTTTTCAGCCGGGCCGCCCGGTTGGATGGAGGCAATTCTCGGAGAAGAGGCTTTCAGATCGAGAGTGAATCCAAAGTACGGTGCTTTTGGGATTTCGTCGACAGTTTCCCCCTCTTCTTCCTCGGTATCGATGCGGTCGAGAAAGTCCTGCATGTGGTGGGGATCGAGAAGTCGAGGGTGTTTGAGGAGTTCGGCAGCGAGGGGATCCCCGGAATTTTCTTCGAGAGCGGTTTCAAACTTTTCGCGCAGGCCAGCGTAGGGTTCGTCGAAGTAGTATTCTGTTTGCTGGGTCATTGACTGGGCTGCGCCGATGGTTTCGTTGTTCATCAACTCGTCCCATTTTGCGACGATGGCGGGGAGGGGAACGTGTTTGTTTACCGACCAAGGCATGCCGATGTTGCTGTTGATGCCGATGACTTCTCCTTTGAGATTGTAGAGCGGGCCACCCGAATCTCCGGAGATCACGGTCGCGGTGGTGGTGATGGCGTCGTTGAATCCGCTTTTGGTGCCAGCTTCGATAATCCGTCCGAGACGGATCGGACTGGGGCGGCCGACGACAGGTCCACCAGGGTGGCCGGTAGCGATGGCGAATTCACCGACTTCGTAGTTCTTTTCTTTGATGTAGGGACGGAAGGGAAATGGTCCGGGAGAGTTGATTTTGAGTAGGGCACCATCGGTATTGTGATCGACGCCGAGGCTGGTGGCGGGAAGCTCTCGGCCATCCGAGAGGAGGACGCTCATTTGTTTTCCGGGGGTCGATGTGACGTGAGCGGCCGTGATAACGAGGCCATCGGCGGTCACGATGACGCCGGAGCCAGAGCCTTGTCCGACCATGATGGCGACAGTGGAGGCAACGAGGTCGGGAGCGAGTTTTTTGAGGGTGCGGTCGAGTTCCTCGGGAGTTTGTCCCAATGCCAGTGAGAGAGAAAAGAGAAAGGGTAGGAGGAATTTCATGGCTTAAAATTGACGGGAGTTTGTGAGGAGGCGCTCGAGGGAGGCGCGGATTTCCCTGGGTGTGAGAGCGAGGGTTTTTCCGGCTGAGAGCGAGGCGATGTTGAGGCCGATAGCCTTGCCGTTTTGATCGTAAAGGGGAGATCCGCAGTCCCAAGCATTGAGAGAGAGGGTGTGGACAAGGCAGTCGGGGAAAGGGCTTCGTCGGACGCTGGGAATGACGGGGATATAGGAATTGGCCGAGATTCCGGTGGTCGGAGGCATCAGGTCAGGGGATTCCAGCGTGACGGCGAAAGTCTGAGTGGAGCCGCCGCGGGAGATGTTGACTTGAACTTCGTCGCCGACAGCTTTGCTGTTGAGGAAGCTGGTGAGGGTGGATCGGGTGGGGGTTTTGGTCTTGTCAATGTTGACGATGGTGTCTCCAACCGTGAGGCCTGATTTGCTGGCGGAGGATTTGGAGCGGATGGCGGAGATTTGCAGGCCGTTGTCGAGCTGCTCCGTGACGACCCCCAAGCTGGTGACCGAGCTGGTTTGATGAATGGTGGGGGTTCCTGATTTTTGAATGCCGATGAAGTTCCCGAGAAGCGCGGATTCTTCGCTGAGCATTTCAGAGGTGGTTTCCTTGAGTAGTTTTGGTGCGGCCAGTGAGCTGCCCGAGGGGGGAATGTCCTCGTGCCACTGAATCACCGGCATATCGGAAGCTTCGATGCCAACGAGGGCGAGGTCGCTTTTTTCGTCGGTCGAGAGGAGGACGGCAGGATGTGTCTTGCCATTATAACGGACGGCGAGGTTGGGCCCAAGCTCACTCGCCTTGGTGAGAATGAGTCCATTGGCATCAACGATGGTGCCGATGATCGAGTGGGTCCGTTGTTTGTCGACGTTGAAGATGAGGACGCTGGGCAAGGGTGAGGGGAAGATCTGCAGGGCTTCTTTTTCCCGCGCCAGGCGGAGGGCTGATTGTTCGAGTTCCTTGAGTTCGTCTTTGGTAAGGCTGGGCGCTTTCGGAAGTTGCGTGGGGCTGGACTTTACCAACTCGGGGAGAACTTCACTGAGCTTGGCGTCTTTTTCGATGATTCGGGAGAGGAGTGTGGCCTGAGGCCCGCCATTGGTATATTTTGAAATGATGCCGGTCAGGGAGCCGTCGAGATTGAATACGGCATCGCCGAGTCCAACGGTTTGGAGATCGAGGGAAACAACCTTGGAGTCTTCGGCTGGTTGGGCGAGGAGGTGGCAGACCTGAAAGTGAGCTTGCTCGCCAAGTTTGGTGATGGGAGCGCAACCGGTGACGAAGAAGGTATCGTCACTTCGTTCGGAAAGGGGCACCGGTGCGAGGCCGGGAGATTCGGTTTTGAGAATTGCAAAGTTGAGTTTGTCTTTTTCAAGAATGGTGGTGAGTTCTTCACGGCGTCCATCGGGATGATAAAGGAGGTAGGGTGAGGGCTCTCCGTCGATACTTCCGAGGTAGGGGCTGATGAGGTGTCCTTCTGCGGAGATTACGACTGCGGTTCGGGTGTCGGCGAGGCCGAGCCGCCCGATGATGACGGTGCTTTTAGGGAGTTTTTTGCCGAAGGCGAGGCTGTGCTCGTCGAGAGTCCGGGTGTGTTGCTCGGTCCAGATGACGGCGGAAACGAGGGAGCTGAGGGCGATGAGAAGGGCGAGAACTTTCATATTACCAAACTTGTTGAAGGTGTTCCAAAGGGAGCCAGAATGAGGATTCAGCCGATGCGATCTTGGCGTGGGTTCCGGTGGTTTCGTCTACCTTGACAATTTGCCCGGCGCGGAAGGGTGAGTAGTTCCAGTCGGGCATGCCGGCGGTTGGTTCGCGCGGGAGGTCGTCAACGAGAACCATGTATTGATCGTCGGAGTAGGCGTTTTGCTGTCGCCAGGCGGCGGCGAGGGCGAGCAATGCCGCCAGTGTGATGACGGTAAGGGCGGGCCATCTGGGAAGAGCGCAAAAGTGGCGGATGCCGAGGTAAGTGAAGGCGAGAATCCAGAGTGCGGTGGCTACCATGACCCATTGGTCGGGTCTGAGTGCGATGAGTGAGGTGCCCGGGAGGGCGGGCTGACCCTGGCGGTTGCGGATTTCATCCATCAGGGCGCGGGTTTCGGAGTCAAGAGGATCGAGAAGCAGAGCGGTGTGGCAGGCGGCTCGGGCGCGTCCGGTGTCGTTGGCGGAGAGATAAGCCTGGGCGAGATTGAAGTGCAGCGAGGTGTGGCCGGGGTTTTCTTCGATGAGCTTGTTGTAAATCGCGATGGCTTCGTTGAAGCGGGAATTTTCAAAGGCTTTGTTCGCTTTTTCCAAAGTAGTTCCTTGCAGGGATTGGAGGCAGAGGAGAAGGAGAAAGCTGATCTTGGCGAGAGAGGCTGAAAGTGATTTGAGATCGGTGGAATTGGCGCGCGGGGTGAAGGCAGTTTTGGCGTGCTCGCGGATCAGTTCTGCCAGTTCTCCGTCCTTGGCAGGGAGGCTGTCTGCAATTTCGCTTCCGGTTGCTCCGTCGGGTAGCTTAAGCCGGGTGCGGAGGAAGGGGTAAACTTCGTCGTTGATTTCGCTGTGGTCGGCTTGAGCCGAAGCGAACCGTGAGATCAGTTTTTTAAGTTTACGATCGTTTTCAGCCTTCTCGGGATCGCGGTTATCGAGGTGTTTCTTGGCTAGTCCGAAGAGAAAGGGTAAGAAGGGTGCGAGAGCGAGGGCGCCAAAAGTTGCGATAGGAAGATTGAGGAGGACGGGGCGGGTGAGGGGCTTGTCGAAGGAGGCGCGGGGCTCCATCTCGGCCACGGCATCGGTGAAGCCGGGGAGAGTGAGATTGGGCGTGACCTTTGATAGTTTCCATTCGTCATTGATGGTGTCGAAGGAGGCGATGGTAAGCGTGGGATACGTGCCAACCTTGCCGGTTGGAATGAGAGTTTGGGAGAATACCCCCCGCCAGGTGTCCCTCCAGTTATCGCGGGCGCTGCGTCTCATTCTTGACTCGAAATCGTCTGATTTTTTGACCGAGGGAAAGCCTTCCCGGGAGAGGTCGATGGGATTGACGAGCTTGGGGTTGCCGAGTCCCCGGGCCTCGATCTGTATGGTGAAGGGCTCGTTTTCCTGGATGGACTTGGTAGTGATGGAGGTTTGGAAATTCCAATCACCGACGAGCCCGGTATTGATGACTTGATTATTGGGGATAGGCGGAAGTGGAAGGACTTCGATGCTGAAGGGGATGAGGTAGGTGCGGGCGAAGTATTCCGATTTCCCAATGGTGACTCCAAGATGGCCGGTGGACATTCCGAGGTCGGTGAAGTAAAGTCGCGAGCGGTAGGTGCGGGTCTGCACGATTTCGTTGCCGATGATCTCCGCGTCCTCCGTGTAGGGGGCTTGGCTTCCGAAGAAGCTCATGTCCGCATAAAAGTAGTCGTAAGGAGAGGGTTTGCGTCCCTCGACTTTACGGAACTGATGCCATTGGGCATTACTTGCGCGCGAGGAAGGAAGTTTAAAAAAGCTAGGGCGGCGGTGGGTTTGGCTACGCGTTTTTTCAATGAAGTCGATTTCGATGGCTTCGCCGAGGTGGACTTTCTCTGGCGGCTTTTCGAGGCTATTCCAGAGGGCCTTGAAGCGGCCAAAGTCTTTTGGAAGGTCATTTGGGACGGCCCGGATTGTTCCCTTACGAATAAAGAATTCCTTTCCCTCGAGGACAATGGCAATGGGGGGGAATTCGATCGTTCCGGGCGTCTTCGCGATAAAGCCCAGGGTGTTCAACGTTCTGCCCTGGCGGGTGCGTCGATTGGAAATATCGAGCCAAATGATTTTGGGGTGTGAGGGCAATTTACCCCAGGCCATTTCGGCTTTGGTGTCGATGAGGATTTCGTAACGGAGGTCGGTTTGGATTTCCGAGGGAAGTTCGGGAGTCCAAAAATCCTGCCCTGCTGAGATCAGGGAGCTTGTCAGGAAAAGTGCCAAAAAACGAATCATGGAAGGAGATCAATGGTCTTTGCTTCTAGGAATCCTCTTGTTGCGATTCTTATTCCCGAGGCGTTCTAGGAGACGGTCGCGGAGGTCACCATTTTCTTTGCCGGAGCGTCGTAAGTCGGCGTCGTTTTTGGATTCCTCCGGTTTTTCGCCTTCCTCGTCTCCGTCGCCCTGACCTTCATCCTCGCCCTCAGGTCGATCGCCTTGGCCTTCTTCGTCCTCTTCTCCGCCTTCACTTCCTTCACCAGGTTCCCCATCGCCCTCTTCGTCACCTTCGCTCTGTTGCGGTTGCATTTGCTGTGGGTCGATGAGGTGGTCGAGAGCGTCTTGAATGTGTTGTGCCGAGGCTTCGAGATCGCGGTCAAGGTGAGGGGAGGGGGCGAGGACAATATCCTCGAGTGCCAGTTTGTAATCTTTCAGTCCCTCCTCGGGGAGGAGGGTGGGCTTTTCCTTGATCGCGAGGGCCTTTTTGACAAGGTCGTCGATAGCGATGGAAGATTCATTTATGGCTGCTTTGTTGACTTCCTCCTTGGTGGTGACCTCTCGTTCGAGACTCTTTAGGAAGCGTTTTTCTTGCGTGACGGCGGTGAGGGTGGTTTCGATCGCGGTCTGGTAGGCCTTCAGATAGTCGAGATATCCTTGCACTCGCGCGATGTCTCGATAGAGGACGGCGAAGTTCGTGCTGAGTTCGTCATTTGCAGGTTCAAGAGGAGCCGCTTGCTTGTAGAGGGCGAGGCCTTTGCGGAAGGATTTGAGCGCTTCTTCGAGCATTTTCACGGGCTCCATTTGGAGTTCCATGGCTTTCATCATAGCCTCTTCCTGGGAGTTGGGAACCATGGACTTTCCTTTGCGATGGTGAAGCAGGCCAAGCTTGAGGCGGGCTTTAAAGAGAAGGTCGGGCCGGTCGACGGGGGAGAATTCGGCGGCTTTGGAATAGAGGTCAACGAGGAGCTTGAACTGGTCTTTCGATTTGAGTTCGAGATCGGGTTCGGCGCGTTCGAATTCCACTCCTTTGTTGTAGTAGCCGATGCTGCGTTGGGTGTCGGTGAGGTCTTTGTTCTCGAGTTGTTCTTTGACAGCTTCTGGGAGGTAGTCCACGGATGCGGCGGTGTCGGAGACCGAGCTGTCACCGTCGAGGATGGCGTTGGCCCTTTTGATCCAGGAGGCGGCCCCCTTGGAATCATGGGAGAGGCTGCCGAGGTTGTTTTCGTCGGTGTCGAGGAAGATTACCATGGGGTAGCTGGTGATATCGAACTTGGCGGCGAGGGCGCGTCGGGCATTTCGGCTTTCCTTGTCGATTCCGGTGCGAGGAAGGTCGATAAGAACGGTGATGACCTTGGACCTGGCCCAGTCCTGATAGACTTTGTGGGAAAGGATTTCCTTCTCGAAAGTGATGGAGAGTTGGGACCAGTCGGAGCCGGTGAAGATCACGGCGAGGGGAAGTTCCTCTTCCTTGGCTTCCTTGAGCGCGCGGTCGAAGTCAGTGTGTTGTGCTCCTTTGAGCGCGGGGGAGAAAATGAAGGAGAGCGCGATCAGTGCGGTGAGCGGGTGCCAGGCTTTACTGCGCAGAGGAAGGAAGAGGTGAATCATAAGAAGGATAAGGGCAAGGGTGAGGGGGTAGGCGTAGAGGTCCAGTGGGCGATTGTAGATTTCTTTGGCAAAGCTGTCACCGTTGATTTCGATGGTGTCCACACGGGTGGAAAGCTCTTCGATTTGAGCGTCGACTTTGGAGGGGATGCCGGCGAGGTAAAGACCATCGGTGGCATCGGCGAGTTTATTAAGGGTGCTATGATCGGCGGTGGATTCTAAGGGTGAGTTTGGGACGGGAGCTGGTGAGCCAGGTTTGCCAAAGGCGGCAGCGATGACGGGGATGTTTGCTTTTTTGAGCTCCTCGAGAACCTTGGCGGGGCTCTCTCCGGTGACATTGTCTCCATCGGAGAAGACCAGAATGGCGGATCCGGTGGGGGGATCATCGCCGAGTAGGTTTTGAGCCTCCAGGAGGGCTGTATTGATATCGGTGCCTCCTACAGGGAGCGAGCCCGGTTTCAGCTTGTCGAGTCGCTGGAGGAGCATGGTGCGATCGATAGTCGTCGGGCATTCCGGATAGGAGGCTCCTGCGAAGGAAATCAAGCCAATGCGGTCGGTGGGACGGGTGTTGATGAATTCGCGGAGGAGCAGTTTGGCCGCGTCCATGCGGGAGAGGCCGTCGGAATCGTTGGCCCCCATGGAGCGGGAGACGTCGAGGAGGACGATAAGATTTTTGGCGGGCTTTTTGTTTTCGTTAAATTCTGTTCCACCGGTTGGGCGGAGCGCGGCGAGGAGAGTCAGGACGAGAGCGGAGAAAAGCGAGACGGTAAGAATGCGACGGCGCAGGGGGGAGGCGTTGGTCTGGAGATTGCATTTCGCCGCGTGGTTTGTCAGGAGATGAATGGCCTGCCGGCGCTGTCGGATGGACCAATAGAGTGCGGCTGTCGCGCCGAGAAGAATCGGCAGGACCCAGATGAGGTGATGGTAGGAAAGGAATTTCATCAGCAAATCTCTCTCAGTAAGGTGTGGCGAAGCAGGAAGGCGGTGGCGAGGGTGATGACGCCGCAGATGAGGAAGAGGGGATAGAGGTCACGTTGGAAGACAAGGGCTTCGTGGACTCGGGAAGTTGTCTCGAGAGCGTCGATGGTATCCATGACATCCTCGAATCCCTGATTATCTTTGGCCCGGAAAAAACGTCCATTGGTGATGGCAGCAATTTTTTCAAGGTTACGGGTGTCGAATTGAATGCTGGCGCCAGAACTCCTTAGGTAGGTGTCTAGAAAAGGATTGTCGCTGCCAATACCCACGGTGTGAATCGTGATCTCTTTGTCACGGGCAACCTCCGCGGCCTCCTCGGGAGTGAACACCTCGTCATCCACGGTGTGGTCGCCATCGGTGATGAGGATCATGGTGCGACGGCTTTCACTGTGGTTCACGAGAGCGTTGACCCCAGCACCAATCCCACCAGCGATGTTGGTCCCTCGTTCGTGACGATACAGGAGCGAGCCAGTGAGTTGGTCGACCTTGGCAATCAGATGATCGTGATCGAGGGTGGGCGGGCATGAAAGGTAGGCATCGACCCCAAAAATGACGAGTCCGATACGGTCGGCGTAGCGGCGTTTGACGAAGCGCTGGATTTGCTCTCGAGCGACATCAAGGCGGTCTTTGATGGCTTCTTCAGCGACGAGGCGTCTGACCGTAGACTCGCTGAGGGAGGGGTCTGGGTCATAGGCATCCATGCTGTTCGAGTAGTCTAGGACCAGCATAATGTCAGTTCCCTCCTGAGTTTGGGGCATCAATTCAACCCCTTGTTGGGGGCGGGCCAAGGCGACGATGAAAGCGATGGTGGCGAGGGTTTCCAAGAAGAGGAGAATATGCCAGGGAGCGAAGTACTTCGGGGCCGGAGCATTGGTGTAATGCTTGGTCGAGGATACGGCGATAGAGGCTGGAGTGCCGAACCAACGCCAAGCGACACCCAGCAGTAAAGGCAGGATGAGCCAGAGGACGAGGGGGTGTGCGAATTCAGGCATCTTCGGTTTCGGTGTCAGGTTTTGGAGTGGTATCGACTACGAATGAGCGGACGAGACTCTGCGAGCGGGGTGCGTCGTCGTCGTCCGGAGTCAAGCCGGCGAATTTCACTCCATCTGCCAAGCGGGCCAGAGGCGGCAATTTGTCGAGATGTTCCTCGGGAATGTCCGAGAGCCTTTTTAAATCGCGGATAAATTCGGATGAAGTTTTGGCGCGGGCAGGAACGAGGTATCGTTCGGCCGTGTATTGCTTGAGAATGTCGGTGAGCTGGGAGAAGAACTTTTCCGGAGCGGTGTCATCGAGGGCGAGTCTGTCGAGTTTGCTCAGGGCACGCTCCCAGGGCGGCGTGGCATTAATGGTCTTTTGACGTCTGACGAGTAAGATGATCGCGCCGAGGAGGATGAGAATTACCCCGACGATGAGCCAGTAGTTGTTTTGATCTTCGGGGATGACCGCGTCATTGAATTCTTCGCTCAGTGGAGGTTCTTCGTTGAGGAAATCCTGGGGGTTTTCGGGGTCGGGAGGAATACTTCCAGGTAAGTTGATGGTCAGTTCGGGCAGAGGGACGGTGACGGAGTTCGGGCCGATTCGTCCGGTGCGCTTGATGGGAAGAGTGATGGTTTTTCCTTCGAGCGAAATGGTGTCGGTGGCGACGAGTGGGATGCGATAGTGCCAGAGGCGATATCCGGAGAAATCGAGGTTGCCTTTGGCGAAGAGGTATTTGTCTTTGACTGGGGGGAGGGAGTCGGGGTGGCCGACCGGGCGAGCGGTGATCACATCGCGGTGCCAGGGTGCACGGATGGTGATGCTCAGGTCACGGCTGTGCCCAAGGAGGACCTCGTCATCATCCCAAGTGGCGCTGACCAAGCCGGGGCGTTCGTTGTTTTGCCAGACGCGGAAGAAAATGACCACGAAGATCAAGCCCACGAGGAGGATCGTTAGGAGGAGATACTTCAGGATTTTGAGAAACGATTTCATCGGCGGGAGATACGCTTATCGAAGAGCCCCACGATGGCGGGAAGATAATCGACGGCGGTGTCGAGTGGAACGTAGTCGACGCCAGCGCGAAGGCATTTCTTGGCGAGAACGGAAGCGTCCTCTGAAGTGCGGCTTGCAAGTGATTGGGCATCCTTGCGGCGGAGTCGGGTAACTTCGCCGGTTTCGAGATCGGAAATCGAGAGGGCCGGAATGTTCGGGAGGCTTCGTTCAATGGGGTCGGTGACGTGAAGGAGGATAACTTCGTGTTTTCGAGAGAGGGCCCGGAGGGGCTTGTCGAACTCGGGGGTGATGAGATCGCTCAGGATGAAAACAATGGATCGCTTTAAGGTCGTCTTGAGGAGGTGCTCGATCCCGGCGGCGAGGTCGGTCTTTTGGGATTTTGGCTCGAAGGCGAGGAGTTCCCGGATGATGCGGAGGACGTGGCGGTGTCCGCGGGCGGGATCAAGCTGGAGTTCCTCTTGGTCTGAGAAGAGGAGGAGGCCAACGCGGTCTTTGTTGAGAGTTGCCGAGAAAGCGAGGACAGCGGCGACTTCGGCAGTGTATTCGGCCTTGGTCATTTCGCCGGAGCCGAACTGTCCGGAGGCCGAGCGGTCGACGAGAAAGAAGACGTTCTGCTCTCGCTCTTCGGTGAAGAGTTTGATGTATGGCGAGCCGAGACGGGCAGAAACATTCCAGTCGATGGAGCGAACTTCATCCCCTTCCTGAAATTCGCGGATCTCTGCAAATTCAATACCGCGTCCTTTGAACGAGGCGTGCCAGGCTCCGGCGGTGCGATTTTGAACGATCCGCCGGGTGCGGATCTCAATCCGCCGCACTTTTTCCATGAGTTCGGAAGCCAACATCGCGGACTAGGGAGTGCGGAGGGTGTCGAGGAGTTGAGTGATGAGGGCGTCGGCGTCCATGTTTTCGGCCTGGGCTTCGTAGGATGGAATTAGGCGGTGGCGGAGAATGTCGGGAGCGATGGCCTTGACGTCTTCGGGAAGCGCATAGGGACGACCGTCGAGGAAAGCCAGAGTGCGAACCCCGCGGATGAGCTGAATGCTTGCACGGGGAGAGGCTCCGGCTGTGATGAGTGGATCGAAGCCCGAAAGGTCAAGTCCTGACTGACGCTCGGAGAGTTGGCTGCGTCCTTCCGCACGGGTGGCAAAAACGATATCGAGAATGTAGTCTTCGATTTTCGGATCGACGTTCACTTCGTTGATGAGGTCGCGGCCCGCGATGATCGCGTTCAAGTCGGTCACGGGTGAGGCCTCCGGTGTGGTGGTGGTGGAAGACATGCGGCGGAGGACTTCTTTTTCCTCGTCTCGGGCAGGGTAATCGACGACGACCTTCATCATGAAGCGGTCCATTTGGGCTTCGGGAAGCGGATAGGTGCCTTCCTGATCAAGCGGGTTTTGGGTAGCCATGACGAGAAAAGGCGAGGGGAGTTGACGGGTTTCTCCACCAAGAGTGACCTGCTTTTCCTGCATCGCCTCGAGAAGCGCGGATTGCACTTTGGCCGGAGCACGGTTGATTTCGTCGGCGAGGAGGAGGTTGGTGAAGACCGGACCTTCCTTGGCGGTGAATTCCTGGGTGCCGGGGTTGTAGATGTGCGTTCCGATGACGTCGGCGGGGAGGAGATCGGGCGTGAACTGAATTCGCCCGAACCGCGCGGTCATGGCCTGTGCCAAAGTGTTGACGGCGAGGGTTTTGGCTAATCCTGGGAGGCCTTCCACGAGAAGGTGGTTTCCGGTAAGGAGGCAGACCAGCATACGGTCGACGAGGTGGCTTTGGCCAATGAGAACCCGGGAAATTTCCTGTCGCAGCGGGGCGACGAAGGCGGAGCGGGCAGTGATTTCAGCGGAAAGTTCTTCTTGTGTCATGGATGGGAGTTCGTTGATTACGATGAGATTGCGCGAAAGCTAGCACGAGGAAAAAAAAGCGCGACTGCACAAATGGGCATATTACCGATTTTTCACGCTTTTACGGATTGGGGCGCATCGGCCTCCGATTTCCTCCATCTCTTGGTGGACCAAATTTTGTTGCGGGATTTTCCAAGTAATCGTGAAACGTCTCTCTGCAGCCTTGAGTCTCTCTATCTCTCTGGGAATCACCCTGCATGTTCTCTTGGTGGAGCTTCCTGCTTGTGAAAGAGGAACTCTGGTGACCAGCCACCTTGTTGGTGATAGGGGTGAAGGCGGGATTTTTCCTTGGGTGTGTTTAGGGAGTGGTCTCCTTGATCCAAGCGGCGAGTTCGTCGTGAAGAGTCTTTACCTTGTCAGGATACTTTCTCGCGAGGTCGGCTTTTTCTCCGAGGTCGCTACTGAGATTGTAGAGCTCGTTGGTGTCGGTTGTGTCGAAGTGGATGAGCTTCCAATTCCCTTTGCGGATGGCGTGAGACGGGCGGTGGCCCGAACCGTGGTTGTGCGGGTAGGTCCAGGCGAGCGTTCGCTCGTTGAGAGCCGGAGTGGCATTGCCGAGGAGAGCGGGTTTGAGGGATGTTCCATCAAGGTGTTGTTTGGGGAGGAGTTTTTGATCAGTGAGATCGAGGAGAGTAGGCATGACGTCCATTGAGATCATGGGGGTGTCACAGATGCCGGGTTTGAGTTTGCCTTTCCAGGAAATGATCGTGGGGATGCGGATGCCACCTTCGAAAGTCCATCCTTTGCCGGATTTGAGAGGGAGGTTGCAGGTGACGCCGGGAGATTTTTTGAGATGGCAATGACCTCCGTTGTCAGAGGTGAAGAGGATGACGGTGTTTTCGGTGAGTCTGAGTTCGTCAAGCTTGGACATGACGCGTCCGATGTTGGTGTCGAGGTTCTCCATCATCGCGGCATAGGTGGCGTGGTCCTGACGGGAGCGGGAGGTGGTTTGGTAACGGTGGAAGATTTTTTCGGCACCGCTATTGCCGTAGAGTTTCTTTTTCTTCTCCTCGTATTTTTTAACGAGTTCCTTGGGAGCCTGAATCGGGGTGTGCACGGCGTAGTGTCCGAAGTAGAGGAAGAAGGGTTTGTCTTGTTTGTCTCTGATGAAATCCAGGGCGTGATCGGTGAGGGCGTCGGTGAGGTAGTCGCCTTCCTTGCCATCTTTGAGGTCAGGGACATCCCAGTAGTTTCCGCGTTTTGACTTTCGAGTGTAGGGGAAGAAGTAGGAGGCTGGCTGGCCGGCTCGGTTGACGGATTTCATCCACGAAAATCCGTTAGCGGTTGGAAGTTGGTTGTCTTTTTCGCCAAGGTGCCACTTGCCGATGTATCCGGTCTGGTATCCTGCGGATTGGAAGGCCTCGGCGATGGTGGTTTCCTCCGCAGGAAGGTGAAGAGTCGAGGGCTGGGGGATCCACTGGGTGATGCCGACGCGCTGGGGGGCTTTTCCTGTAAGGAGGGCGGCCCGGGTGGGTGAGCAGACGGGATTGGCGGAATAAGAATTGGTGAAGCGAATTCCGGAAGCGGCTAGCTTATCGAGATTGGGGGTTTCGTAATACCGAGAGCCCTGGCAGCTCAAGTCGGCCCAGCCGAGGTCGTCGATGAGGAAGACGATGACGTTGGGTTTGGCGAAGGCATTAGCCGAGAAAAGTAAGAGGAGGGATAAGAGCGTTTTCATGAATGAGGAGGTAGATACGGGATATTTTGGAACATATTCCGGCGTTCCTTGAAATAATCGAGTTAAATACAGCGTCATTGAATGATCATGAAGCATGGATTTTTATTGAGCGGCCTAGCCGTGATGCCGGTGTTTGGGGCCCTGGAGTTTAAAGATGAGAAAGGGAAGTACCTTGATGTGATTTCGGACGGGAGGGTTCTTGTTCGCTACATGTATGAGCATGACACCACCGACAAGACAACACATCACAACACCTACAAGCCGTATTTGCACGTTTTCGATCAGGAAGGTAAAGAGCCGATTACGAAGGGGCCGGGTGGACAGTTTACGCACCACCGCGGGATTTTCATCGGCTGGAGTAAGATCGGCTTTGACGGCAAAAAATACGACCGCTGGCACATGAAGGGCGGCGACATTGTGCATCAAAAATTTTCCAAGAAAGAGGCCAAGGGCAATGCTGCCTCGTTCACTTCGGTAACTCATTGGATGGATGCCGACGGGAAGGCTTTCATTGAAGAAGAACGTAGCTTCACCGTGACTGCGGGAGCGCATGGAGGACGGGCCTTAATTGATTTGCAATCCAAGCTCACACCGATGCGCGGAGATATCCAGCTGAAGGGAGACCCCGAGCACGCCGGGATTCAGTATCGTCCCGCCAATGAAGTAGATAAGAAGCTCACCAAGTATGTCTTCCCGAAAGGTGTTGAAAAAGTGAAGGGTACCAAGGATATGCCATGGGCTGCCGAGAATTACACTCTCGCTGGAAAGGAATACGGCGTGGTTCATCTTAATTCCAAAAGTAATCCGAAGGGGACCGTTTATTCGGCCTACCGCGACTACGGACGCTTCGGAGCCTTCTTTGAAAAGGACGTCAAGCAAGGTGAGTCTCTGACCGTGAATTATGGATTCCTGATCGTTGATGGTGAACTGCCTGGCCAGGATGATATTCAGAAAGTCTGGGAGGCCTGGGGTAAGTAGCACCTATCGCAAATCTAATTGAGAGGGTCGCTTTGCGGAGCGGCCTTTTTTGTGATCCATCTCTGAGCGCTACACGATCGGTGTCGGAGGAATCGGTGTTACCACAGAGGCTTACAATGAGGCGGAATTAGCCACTTACTTTTCTCTGTTGAGCGTCGCAAAAAAAATCCCATCGTCGAAAGGATGAGATTTTTGAAATTGGAAGAAGTGTTAGAGTTTTAACCTTCGGCTTTTGCCGCCTTGACGGCGCGCTTGCGCTCGTGGGGATCGAGGATGCGCTTACGGAGGCGGAGGAAGTTTGGAGTGACTTCGACCAGCTCATCAGGGGCGATATATTCGATGGCGCGTTCGAGAGAAAATTTGAGCGCAGGAGCAAGCTTCTGGGTGTTCTCTTTGGTCGCGGAGCGAATATTGTCGAGCTTCTTGGCTTTGACCGGATTGACGGGGAGGTCATCGGCGCGGGAATTTTCGCCAATCACCATGCCGGTATAAACTTCCTCGGTTGGGTTGACAAAGAGGGTTCCGCGTCCTTCGAGCGCGAGGAGGCTGTAGGCGGTGGCAGGGCCGGTGTCCATGGAAACAAGCGTTCCTGCTTGCCGGGTGGAAATGGTTCCGGCCCATGGCTTATATTCATCGAAGAGGTGGGACATGATGCCGTGACCGGAGGTCAGGTTGACCAGTTCGAATTCAAGACCAATGATTCCGCGAGTGGGAATGTTGGCGGTGATGAGGGTGCGGCCGGAGGCGTCGTTGGTCTCCATGTTCTCGAGAATGCCTTTGCGTTCGTTGAGAATCTTAAGAAGTGAGTTGGCATACTCGCTGGGCATTTCAAGGTAGAGGGTTTCCCAGGGCTCAAGGCGCTTGTCATTTTCGTCGCGCTTCACAATGACGGTCGGGCGGGAAACGAGAATTTCGAATCCTTCACGGCGCATTGTTTCCACGAGAACGGCGATCTGCATCGCGCCACGAGCGGAAACATTAAAGACACCCGCGATTTCTGAATCTTCCACGTGAATCGAGACGTTGGACTTCTTCTCCCGAAGAAGACGGTCACGAATAACGCGGGATTGAACGTGCTTTCCGTCTTTTCCGGCGAAGGGGCCGTCGTTAATGGAGAACTGCATCTGCACCGATGGTGGGTCGATGTTGACGGGAGGGAGAGGTTCGGTTTCTTCGTCTCCGGCGAGGGTTTCGCCAATGTCGGCGTCTTCAAAGCCCGCGATACCAACGATGTTTCCAGCAACACCGTCCTCAGTGTCCTGGATTCCGAGGTTGGTGTATTCAAAAACCTTGCCAATTTTGGTGCGAATCTTAGTGCCATCTTTCTTGAAGCGGAAAACGGTGTCGCCTTTCTTGATGGAGCCGGAAAGGATCTTTCCGATTGCGATTCGACCGACGTAGTCATCCCAGTCGATGTTGGAAACGAGCATTTTGAAGGGGGCCTCGGCATCCACGACGGGTGCGGGGATGTGCTCGATGATGGCTTCAATGAGAGGAATGCAGTCTCCCTCGGTCACGTCGTGTGAGGTGGAGAAGAATCCGTTTTTGGCAGACCCGTAAAGAGTGGGTGCATCGAATTGATCTTCGGTGGCATCGAGTTCGAGGAAAAGCTCAAGGACCTTGTCGTGCACTCCGAGTGGGTCTGAGTTGGGGCGGTCGATCTTGTTGACGACGATGATGGGCTTCAGGCCTTCCTGGAGAGCCTTTCGGAGCACAAAACGAGTCTGGGCCTGTGGTCCACCGAAGGCGTCGACAACGAGAATGACACCGTCGACCATTTTCATGACGCGCTCGACTTCGCCGCCGAAGTCTGCGTGCCCCGGAGTGTCGACGATGTTAATGATGTGATCTTTCCAGTGAACGGCAGTGTTCTTAGATTTGATGGTGATGCCTTTTTCCCGTTCCAAGTCCATGGAGTCCATGGCCCGCTCGGTGACAGCTTGGTTTTCACGGTAGGCGCCGCCAGCCTGAAGGAGCTGATCAACGAGGGTGGTTTTGCCATGGTCAACGTGGGCGATGATGGCGAGGTTTCTGAACTGGGACATGATACAGTTGGCTGGGTTTGCGCGGAAGCGCCAGCGGTCCTTGCCTCAGAATCCTGAGAATAGCAAGGAAAGCGTGCGATCCGGCGGAAATCGCTTACTAGAGTACGGAGGCAGCCTGTTTGACAATTCGCTCGGTGCTTTCCCAGTCAATGCACTGATCCGTGATGGACTGACCGTATTTCAGTTGATCGAGAGGTTGGGGGAATTTTTGGGCGCCGGCTTCGAGGTGGCTCTCGAGCATCGCTCCGATGATGGAGCGATCTCCTTCGGCGCGTTGTTTGACGATTTCTTCAAAGACGCCGGGCATTTTCGTGCAATCCTTTCCGCAGTTGGCGTGGGAGGCATCGACCATGATGCCGGGGGCAAGATTGTGCTTTAGCAAGGTGTCGCGGGTTTGTTTGATCGAGTCTGGATCGAAGTTCGGCCCTCCGTCGCCGCCGCGGAGGATGAGGTGGCAGTGGGGGTTTCCGGCGGTCGAGACGGCGGAGGCCACGCCTTCCTGGGAAACGCCAAGGAAAGTTTGCGGGTTGGAGGCTGCTTTGATGGCATTGATGGCCGCGATGACGTCACCTGAGGTAGTGTTTTTGAAGCCGAGGGGCATGGAAAGGCCGGAGGCCATTTGGCGATGGGTCTGGCTTTCCGAAGTGCGGGCTCCGATGGCGGACCAGGAAATGAGGTCGGAAATGTATTGTGGAGTAATTGGGTCCAGCAGTTCGGTAGCAGTGGGGAGGCCCAGACCCAGGATTTCGGTGAGGAACTCGCGGGCTTTTGCCAGTCCCTTGGGGATATTGTCCGATCCGTCGAGGTCGGGGTCCATGATAAGGCCCTTCCAGCCCACTGTGGTGCGAGGTTTTTCGAAGTAAACGCGCATCACGACGAGGATCTTGTCTTTCACTTCTTCGGCCAATCCGGCGAGTTTTTCGGCGTAGGAGCGGCAGGCATCAGTGTCGTGGATGGAGCAGGGGCCAACGATGAGAAGGAATCGCGAGTCCGGCACGAAGAGGGAGTTGCAGATGGCGGAGCGTGATTCGGAGACCAATTGGGCCTGATCCTGACTCCGGACGACTTGGCTCATCAGGACGGCCGGCGAGGGCAGAGGGGTATTGTTGAGGACGTTGACGTCGGAGACCTTTTCCATAAAGAAGGGCTATCTAGGGTTTTCTATTTCAAGTTTCAAGCGTGGGTTGTTAGGACTTTCCCATGCAGAAAAAAGGCCTCGCTCTCCTCGAATCTCTCACGCAAGCCCACAGCGTCCCCGGATTTGAGGACGAAGTGCGGGAAATCTTCGTCAATGAACTCCGTGAATATGGCGAGCTCGGAAGTGATAAAGTGGGCTCGGTCTATTGTCGCAGGGGTGATTCTGGACCTAAAATCATGGTTGAAGGCCACATGGACGAGGTGGGATTTCGTGTTCAAACGATCCTTCCAAATGGCTTTTTAAAAATGGTGCCGGTTGGAGGCTGGTGGGGGCATACTCTGCTATCCCAGCGAGTTGAGGTAAAAACTTTCTCCGGGGATAAGATCATGGGGACGATTTGTTCCCGTCCGCCTCATTTCCTTTCCGAGGCTGAGCGGAACAAGGTTATCGGAGTTCCAAATATGTTTGTCGATATCACTGCGCGCTCGCAAGCCGAGGCCGAGGAGTGGGGAGTTCGCTTGGGCGATCCAATTTGCCCGTGGAGCCCGTGGACGCCGATGCGGCAAAAGGGATGGTATATGACCAAGGCCTTCGACAATCGCGTCGGTATGGCGGGAGCGATTCAAGTCGGCCAAGAAGCTGAGGTTCAATGCTGTGAGTTGATCGTTGCCGGATCGGTCCAAGAGGAGCTCGGTCTACGCGGAGCCAAGACACTTGCTAATGTCACCAAGCCAGATGTGGCGATTGTTTTAGAGGGGCCGCCCGCCGACGACACCCCGGGCATGCCTTTTTCCGAGAGTCAGGGGGTGATTGGTGGGGGAGTGCAAATTCGTTTGCATGATCCGAGCGCCATCATGAACCCACGTCTTGGCCGCTTTGCCATTGAGACGGCGCAAGCGGAGGGGATTCCTCATCAAGTGACCGTGCGCACGAGCGGCGGAACGGATGCAGGTTCATTTAATATTGCCAATGAGGGAATTCCCTCGGTGGTGCTGGGAACGCCTGCTCGCTACATCCATTCGCACAACGCCATTATCTCCGATCATGATTATCGGGCCATGGTGGCCCTTTCGTTAGCAATGGTTAAACGTCTGGATCAGAGTAGGGTGGATGGGTTTACCTCCTATCTTTAAGTGCGGTATAAATTGCCAGATGTTTTGTAGTGGAGGAGAGGAACAATATTTGTTCTTTATATCTCCGTGAAAGAAATTTGGGAACAGGCTCTCTTGGCTTACAATCTGCCGCTGACGATTTTGTTGGGGTTGGTGTTCCTTTTTTGGATTTTTAGTCTGATAGGCTTGGGGGACGCTGACGCCAAGGTGGAAATCGATGGATCGATAGATGCCGATGCGGATGGCGATGTTGATGCCGACGGGGTGTTTGGATTTTTAATGCGGTTGGTGAACGCCCAGGATGTCCCGGTGATGCTCGTGCTGAGCTTACTCACTCTTTTCATGTGGGCTGTTGCGATTTCTTCCAACTATTATTTTAATCCGGGACAGAGTAGCGGGTTGGCTTTTGTATTTCTTTTTGGAAACTTCATTCTCAGCGTTTTTATGGTGAGGCTCGCAACCCAGCCGCTCCGTCCGTTTTTTCACTCAATCAAAAATGACAAAGAGCACCAGGAACCGCTGATTGGTTCATCCGGAGTGGTGAAAAGCCGGGTGCTGGATCGAGATTTTGGACAGTGTGAGGTTGGTCGGCCCAAAGGGGCTCCGGCTTTGCTTAATTGCCGATTGGCGGAGGAGGATAAGCCATTGGTGAGGGGCGATCAGATTTTGATAATTGGATTCGATGACGTGAACCAGAAGTTCATCGCGAAAACAGACAAATTAAACGTAAAATAAAATGATGAAAATAAATGAAATAATGCCCTTGGCATTTGGATTCGAGTTACTTCTCGCGATTGGAATTGGAACGTTAGTCCTGGCTGGATTGGCAGCCTTTTTAATGCTGACATTTTACCGCAAGGTGGAAAAGGGAACCTCATTGGTTCGAACAGGTTGGGGCGGGACAAAAGTCTATTTCAACGGAGGAGTTGTCTACCCGATCATGCATCGAATCGACCATATGGATATTTCGCTGAAGCGGATCGAGATTGACCGGACCGGAAAGAACGGACTGATCTGTAAGGATAATCTTCGCGCTGATATTAAAGTTGCCTTCTTCGTAAGGGTAAACAATGCCTCGGAAGACGTTCTTCGGGTTGCCGAGTCTATCGGTTGTGATCGGGCCTCATCCGAGGAAGAGATCCGCGCTCTTTTCGATGCAAAATTTTCGGAGGCCCTCAAAACCGTGGGTAAGCGGTTTGATTTTATCGCTCTCTATGAGGATCGGGACACTTTTAGGGACGAGATTTTGAAGGTCATCGGAACAGATCTTAATGGTTTTGTTCTCGATGATGCCGCGATCGACTACCTTGAGCAAACTCCGCTCTCGATGCTTGATCCGGATAACATTCTCGATGCCGAAGGTATTAAGAAGATTACCGAACTGACTGCGACGCAGGCCAAGCTTGCGAACAATATCCAGCGGGATAAAGAGAAAGTCATCAAGCAGCAGGATGTCGAAGCCCGTGAAGCCATTCTTGAACTCGAACGTCAGCTGAAGGAGACCGAAGCCAAGCAGGAACGTGAAGTGGAGACGGTGAGGTTCCGTGAAGAAGCCGAAGCTTTAAAAGTTCAGGAAGAGGAACGCCAGAAGTCCGAGCAAGCCCGAATTTCCGCCGAGGAAGAGATCCAAATTGCCGAAGAAAACAAGCAGCGCCAGGTCCTGGTTGCTCTGCGCAATAAAGAACGCACCGATGGCGTTGAGCTCGAACGTGTCGAGCGCGAGCGCATGCTTGAAGAGATTGAACGCAAACGCGTCACCGAGCTGAAATCCATCGAAGCCGAGAAGGTGATTGAGGTTCAGAAGAAGGAGATTCAGGAAGTGATCCGTGAGCGGGTTTCTGTTGAAAAAGGGGTTGTTGAAGAGCAGCAGCGCATCAAGGACACTGAAGAATTTGCCACGGCTGATCGCTTTAAGCAGGTGACCGTGACCACTGCCGAGGCGAATGCCGAAGAGCAGCTCATTAGAAAAATTAAGGAAGCTGAGGCTGGTAAGGAAGCGGCACAACTCAAGGCTGATGAGGATGCCTACATCGTTCTCAAGGAAGCTGAAGCAGCCAAATCGGCAGCAGAGATGCGTGCTGAAGAGCGTGTGATTCAGGCTGAAGCCGAGCAAACCGCATCCGAGAAGGAAGCCGAAGCCAAGAAGATGATTGCGGAAGCCGTCGTGAAGGAATCTTCCGCCGAGGGATTGGGTGAAGCCGATGTCATTCGCGCCAGAGGAACTGCGGATGCCGAAGCGATCGAACAGAAAGCGGCCGCGATGAAACTCTTCGAAGAGTCCGGTCAGGAGCACGAAGAATTCAAGCTCGAGCTGGATAAGGCGAAACAAGTCGAACTCGCCGAGATCGATGTCCAGCGTCAGATTGCGGAACAGCAGGCAGTCGTGGTGGGTGAGGCTCTTAAGTCAGCCAACATCGATATCGTCGGTGGCGAGACCCAGTTCTTCGACCGTATCACCAATGCCATTACTACTGGTAAGGTTGTTGATCGCACCGTGGGGAACAGTGAAGTGCTCGATGATGTGAAGGAGACATTCTTCAACGGAGATCCTGATTACTTCAAGTCGCAGCTTGCGACCTGGATTGATGACTTTGGAATCTCAACCGAAGACATCAAAAATCTCAGTATCAGTGCTCTGCTTGGAAACTTGATGAGCACCGCCAAAGGAGAAGAACGTAAAAAAGTCGTCGGCCTCCTCGGTGCTGCCGAGCGTTTCGGAGTAGGTGACATGAAAGCCGCCGACCTCCTGAAGAAGTTGGGCTAATCAGAATGCGGATCTGGCAAACTTGGCAGATCTTGGTTTTGGAATCAACACGGCATATTGGAAATGGACCTCATTCAAAGAGACCAGTCACACAAACTTATTGGAGCCTTTTTTCAGGGATACAATGAGATCGGGCCTGGCTTTCTGGATGAAGTTTATCACCAATCGTTGGAGTACGAGCCGGAAACAGTTAAGCTACCGGATAATCCGCGTTATACCCAAGTCTTCAATTCCCTCAAAGCTACGGCGTTCCAAGTGGATTCACCGAATCGTCCACACTCATAAATAATCCGTAAAATCCGCACGATCCGCGTTCTTTTCCCAATCTTAAAGGAGAGGGCCGCAATCTAAGAAGAATAGAATGTCAGAAGAAAAATCCCAACAACTCGAGGGCGGTGCCTATGAGGTGATCCGTGCCCGGCTTGAGAAGGGCTCGACGGAGCTGCAGTCCCGGATGGGTCGGCTCAATGAGCAACGCCAAGAGGTGTTCGGTTCAGTCGAGACGGCTTTGGTCTCAACCGAGCGGGTATCAACCGAACATAGCTGTGTTCCTCGCGATATCATCGCGATCGGGCACAACCGCTTTCTCTTCGGATACAATATCCAGTTTGGGCTCAAGGCCACGACTTCGATCGAAGACGTCTTTAATGTCTACGACTACGATCAGGAATCGCACACTTTCTCTCCGGTTCCCGTTGAGAAAGTCCTCTCCGACTCTGCTTTCTTGGACGATTTTAAATATCTCTACAAATACTATCGTCAGGCGGTCTTTGTGAAATTCATGGTGATCGGGCCGAACCTCTACATGGGGCTTCGAATCGGAAAAACGATCGCCGACCTCAAGGCCTTTAAGTGGCTTATGAAGGGGGACGGCACCCTCGAGTATATTGGGAACCGTTTCGACCATGAATATCAGTTTCCGCCTCAACAGGAATTCGAGTGGAAACGGGCGCATCGTGATATGCAACGTCCAGGCGAGCATCCTCATGTTTCGATTGAAGATCGGGTCTTTGTCGAAACGGTGGGAGGCGATCTCACCATCAAGGTTGAAGATAACACCGAGACCGGATCCGGGATTTATGAGGAACCGGTAACCGAGGCTGATCAAACGCTCGATGATGCCGAGATTCTCTATGCTGTTGTTGGGTCTTTGATTCTGCTGAAGATTCTTCCTTACCGCGAAGAACTCTATCGCTATCTCGTCTTCAATGAGAAGACCCAGACGGTGCATCGTGTCGACGCCATTGGGCATTCCTGTGTTCTACTGCCAGACGAGCAAGGGATTATTTTCTCGAACGGGTATCTGCTTCTCACCGGTGAGTCGAAAGTCTTCGAGACGGATCTTACCGACATGCGCTTTGAGCGCCGCATCGCCAGTGCGAATGGCGAGGATACGCTCTTTGTATTCTACAACCGGAAGAGCGGTGACTACGTCCTGCTCTCCTACAATATGATTTCGCAATCCGTGGACACTCCGGTGGTCTGCAACGGATACTCGCTCTTTCCGGACGGGCGGATGATTCTTTTTCGGACGGAAGAAGAGGCGCAGAAACATCACGCACTTCAGATTTGGCAGACTTCGTATCTCTCCGATGAAGCGGCCTCCAGCCAGGCCTCCAATAACGAGTCGTATCTCTTCAAGATCGGCAACGCGGAGTTGGTTCGCGGCATGGCTGAGTGTCGTGAAGTTTTGACACTTCTCCGCAAGGATGACAACTATGGCGATCTCTACCTTGATCTGTCGAAGAAGGCTGGAGACATCATCGATTCCTACTTTTGGTTGGGGCAGGAAAATGCCGGGAACCTCGCCGAGCCGCTTAGGGATATTCGCGGTGCGGCGACGGCGGCGATTGATGAGTTCGAGAAAGTCCAGGGGCTTCGACGTTCGACCAAGGAGCGGACTGGTTCCGTTCGGGAGGCAGTCGAGACTTTGTTGAAGTCTGTCAGGCATTCGCCGCCTGATGATATTTTTGGATTTGTCCATCACCTCTCTGAATTGCGAAAGCGACGTGGGGAAGTGATTGGCTTGCGCGACCTGCGCTATGTCGACGGCACCCTGGTCGATGATCTTGAAAAAGAAGTCGCGACGGCCGCAGATGATACCGCAGCCAAAACGGTAGCCTTCCTGCTCAAGCCGGAGTCGTTGAATCCTTACCGCGAGGCGGTCGAATCCCAGCAGGCGAAGCTTCCTAAGTTGGTCAAGGTCATCGACGCCGACGAAGTGGCCGAGGCTCTCGATCAATCCGGCACGGAGTTGGAGATGCTCATCGATGTGGTGGGGAATCTCAAGATTGAGGACGCCACTCAGACCACCGCGATCATTGATAGCGTTTCGGGGATATACTCGACACTGAATGGTGTTCGTGCCGAGCTGAAGAACAAGCGCAAGGATCTCGCGAAGGGCGAGGGCGTGGCGCAGTTCGGAGCGCAGATGAAGTTGTTGGGCCAGTCGGTGGTCAACTATCTTGATCTCTGCGACAGCCCGGAGAAGTGCGAGGAATACCTCACCAAGGTGATGGTTCAGCTCGAAGAGTTGGAAGGTAAGTTCGCGGAGTTTGATGAATACATCGAAGAACTCTCGGCAAAGCGCGAGGAGATTTACGAGGCCTTCGAAGGTCGGAAGCAATCGCTGCTGGAAAAGCGTAATCGGCGTACCAATCAGTTGGTGAAATCAGCCGAGCGGATTCTATCGGGGATCAAGCATCGTCTCGAAGGCTTTTCCGAGATCAACGAAATCAACGGCTACTTCGCCGGTGATTTGATGATCGAGAAAGTCCGCGATATTATTGCGGAACTGACCGAGGCTGGAGATGCCGTCAAAGGTGATGATATTCAGACCCGCCTCAAAACAACGCGTGATGACGCGGTGCGGGCTCTCAAGGACCGAAAGGAACTCTTTGTCGATGGTCAGGCCATCATCAAGTTCGGAAAGCATCGATTTTCGGTCAACGAACAGGATCTGGAATTGTCCATCGTGCCCCGTGAAGGAGAGATGTGCTTCCACCTTTCGGGCACGAATTTTTTTGAGGAGATCAAAGACGAATCTTTCCTCTCGACCAGCGCGGTTTGGGACCAGGAGGTGATCAGTGAGACCAAGGAGGTTTATCGGGCCGAGTATCTCGCTTACAAGTTCTTGAAATCGGGAGAGGAGGATCTCAATGCCTTCATGCAGCCGAGGTATTCCGAGGGCTACCTAAAAGGCGTACACGATCTCGACGCAGCCAAGATTGTTGAAGTGCTCAAGCCGATGCACGAAGAGGCGGGCTTGTTACGCTACAGCCCCCGCACTCGCGCCAAGGCTTTGTTGGCCTGGGAAGAATGGGACGAGGAAAAGAAAGCCGGCTTTAGAGGGCGTCTGCTGGCGCATGGTCAGCGGAAGAAGTTTTTTGGAGATGATGATGCCGCTGAGACTTGGGGCAGTCTTCTCATGGTCGAAATGGAGGATGACGACAACGTTCACCTCACTGAAGAGCAGGGAGAGTATCTTTATTATGAACTCACAGGTGATGAAGCCTTCGTAGTCTCTCGCGAGGCTGCAGATATTTATAAGCACTTCAAAAGCGAACTCACCGCAAAGAGGGCTGATAAGGCCTTCGCGTCAGTTCTCGAACCGTTTCAGGATTCAATCTCCGGTCGCTTTGGGGTGATCCTTGATTGGTTCATGGCGCTTTCTACGGAAGACGCCATCTACGAAGCCGCCTTCTGGCTGGCCAAGGGTGGTTACGAAGAGCGTTGGGTGAAGACGGTAGAGCTGACTGCTGAGATCGAGGGCTTGAAAGGAAGTCATCGACTTGTTGAAGAGGGAAAGCTTTCGCTTCACTACCATGAATTTATGAACCGTTTGGCTGCTTTTGAGGAGTCGGAGGTTCCGACTTTCCAAGCTTATGTCGAAACCAAGCAGGCTTTGGTCGAGGATAAGCGGGAAGAGATGCGTCTCGATGAGTTTAAGCCGCGGGTCATGAGCGCCTTCGTGCGAAACCGTTTAATTAACGAAGTTTATCTTCCCATGGTCGGAGACAACCTCGCCAAGCAAATGGGCACGGCAGGTGGCGATACCCGGACGGACAGGATGGGGCTCCTGCTTCTCATCTCACCTCCGGGATACGGAAAGACGACGCTCATGGAGTATATCGGGAATCGCCTCGGTTTAACCTTCATGAAGATCAACGGCCCGGCTCTCGGGCACGAAGTGACTTCGCTCGATCCCGCCGACGCTCCCAATGCCTCGGCGCGTGAAGAGATTTGCAAATTGAACCTCGCTCTTGAGATGGGGGATAACGTGATGATTTACCTCGATGACATTCAGCATACTCATTCTGAGTTTTTGCAGAAATTCATCAGTCTTTGTGACGGGCAGAGAAAAATCGAAGGTGTCTACAATGGCAAGGCCCGAACGTATGACCTGCGTGGTAAAAAAGTCGCCGTGGTGATGGCGGGTAACCCCTACACCGAGACTGGTGGCAAGTTCCAAATCCCCGACATGCTCGCGAACCGTGCAGACACCTACAACTTGGGTGATATTCTCGGCGATCATGAGGAAGCCTTTAAATATAGCTTCATCGAAAACTGTCTAACTTCGAACAGCGTGCTTTCCAAGCTGGCCTCCAAGAGTCAAAAGGATGTTTATGCCGCCATGGCCATTGCCGAGACTGGGAGCCAGGAGGGCGTTGATTTTGAAGGGAACTACACTCCGGCTGAGATCGAGGAATTTTCCAAAACTCTCAAACATCTCTTCCGCATTCGCGATACCATCCTTCGCGTGAACCTGGAATACATCGACAGTGCAGCGCAGGAAGACGCCTATCGCGTTGAGCCGAGCTTTAAGCTCCAAGGTTCCTATCGGAACATGAATCGCATCGCTGAAAAGGTGATTCCGCTCATGACGCCGGAGGAAGTCGAAGGTCTCATCTTTGATCACTATCAAAACGAATCTCAAACCCTCACCACTGGTGCGGAAGCGAATTTGCTGAAGTTTAGGGAGCTCGAAGGTGTCCTCACCGGCGAGGAACAAGCCCGCTGGGATCAGATTAAGAAAGACTTTGGAAAGCAGAAGCTCCTCGGCGGAGCAGGGGAGAACGATCCCGTCGCCCGCGTTGTCGCTCAGATGACTCAGTTCAACGACGGACTCGAAGCGATTTCAACCGGCCTAACCCGACCGCAAAATCTCGCCGAAGCCAGCATCGAGCAACTCCAGAAAATCATCGAAGGACTCAGAGCCGTCCCTGTGAAAGTCGATATCAACGTCGTGCCAGTGCAGGATGAAGGTGATTCGATCGAGAGTATTGAAAAGAGGTCCTCTCCACCGATCGATATTGTGCCTGAGGTGAGCCAGGGGGACTGACAGTGAAATGAAAGCCAGAAAACGGTCACTTCTTTCGCATGTTTTTCTTCTCCTTAGAGTGTTTCTTGCCACAGGCTTTGAGGGAATGTTTTCCCTGAGACGAGCGGAGGCATCCTTCGATTGACTAGAAATTGAATGCGATATCGTGTAGAGTGATGTCAACTTTCTGCTTCTTTTCACCGTGGCAGGAGGTGCAATGACTTTCGAAGAATTTCGGGGCTGTTGCAGTATTGGCGGCATTAACTGCGAAAGCATTGGGGCCGAATAAACCTCAAACGCCTGGGGCCGCAGCGCAGAGACCCCTCACCGGAAGGTGGATCAGGCGTGGACCGTATCACGTCTTGATTGCCCCGGAATGATACATCCTTGCTGTCGCTATTCCGGCGCTTTCTGGTCAAGAGAGTAAATTTTGACATCATCGACGATGGCCTTTTTCTTAACGGAAAGACGGAGGGTTGTCTTGGTAGGGTGGCCGATGCCGGTGGAGGAGAGTTTGCCGACTTCTTTACCGTTGATGGTGACGGACATGACGTTGGCAGAGATGCGCACGCTGAGTGTGTGCCATTTGCCCGGCTCGAGTTTATGATCAAACTTCTTCGTCTTGGTCATGAGCATCTTGACGAGGGTTGGGGAGAGCTTGTTTGACTGGCGAAGTTGGCGGACTTTTAAATCCATGACGCCCGTCTTGAGGTCGGAAATGACGAGGCTGGAGGTTCCAATGCGAGTGACGCAGAGGTGTCCGGCGTGAACTTTTTTGTAGCCGAGGTCGGCGAAGTTGAGCCCGAGGCTATCGTCTTTATTTTCGAGCTGGAAGCGGAGATCAATGCGGCCGTTTTTGAATTTAGCCTCGTGAGTGACTGAAACGGCGTGATCTGCCTCGGGATGGATCGCGATGTGCATCGCGCCGTCCTTGAGGTCGACCTGCTTGTTGCCCTTTGCCCGCTTCTTGCTATTCGAGCCCCAGCCCTTTCCGATCTCCTCGGTTTTTTCCTGGGATTCCTTTCGCTCAAAATCGTCTTCGAATAGCAAGGTGGCTTTATCCTCGCCGTGGAGGAGGGAGATCGACAGGAGTGCGAGGAGAGATTTCGTCATGATGAGTTAACGGAAGGTTACGGGCAGAGTTTTCTCAAGATGCGCGCGGAGTTTGTCGTGAGAGGCATCGATCTGCTTTTGCTTCAAAGTGCCTTCGCTGGAGCGGTAGGTGAAGGAATAGGCGATGGATTTTTTGTCGGCGGGAATTTTTTCGCCGGAAGAATCGCTGAACTGATCAAAGCAGGTCGCGGAGACGAGAAGCGGATCGTTGTGTTTGGCGAGGGCTTTTTCGATTTCGGCATTCGTGGTGGTGATGGGAAGTTCCATGGCAATGTCGCGGCTCGAGCCGGGGAATTGCGGGAGGGCTTCGACCTGGAAGAAGTCCCTCGCGAGACCGAGGACTTTCTTGAGATCGAGTTCGGCGAGATAAAGCGGCGTCGAGCAATCGAGTTCGCGGGCGCGCGATGGGAGAGCCTGAGCATAGGTGCCAATGGGCTTACCGTTGAGTTGAACGTCGCCGGCGATGAGGAATCCCTCCCGCGGGCGGGGTGAGAACTGAATGGCGTTGCCTCCAAGGAGAGCTTGAATCGCGGCCTTGAGATCGTAGAGGTCGATCTGGCGGTTTTCTCCTCGTGACCAGGCTGGTGGCTGGGCTTCGCCGCTCATGAGGAGGGCGAGAGAATCAGCTTCGAGGTCGGTCGCCTTGCCGCCACCGGCATTGCGGAACTGGCGACCGGCTTCGAAGAATCGGAGAGTCTTGGCTCCTTGGCGGAGATTGTTTTCGGCGGTCGCAATGAGTCCGGGAGTCAGGGAAGGGCGCAGGATGGCGTGGTCCTCACTGAGTGGGCGTGCGACTTTGACGAGATCGCCATCGATGAGCGGGCGGATGGGTAGGCAATCGCGGAGTTGTGATTCCGCGATGAGCTTGATGGTTTGGGTCTCGAAGAATCCGAGTGCAACGAGCTTTTTCTTGAGGTCAAGAAGTCGGTCGTAGTCGCGGTCGATGGGGCTTTCATCAACGGCGGTGCCCCCAACGCGGGAAGGTACGTTTTCGAGTCCGTGAACGCGGGCCACCTCTTCGACGAGGTCAGCGGAGCGTTCGAGGTCGGCACGCCAACTGGGAATGTTCCAGGAGCTTCCGTCGCGCTTGCTCAAGCCGAGGCGAGTGAGAATGGCGCTGGCATCTTCGAGTGAGATACTTTGGTCCATCAGTTGCATGAGGCGATCGACATCGAGTTTGACGGAGGGAAGCTCATCGGGAAGAGTTCCGGCGATGACGGTCTCGGTGGATGCTTCGCCACCAGCAATTTCGAGAATCAAGGCTGCGGCGAGGGCCGAGGCAGGAAGAACATTGTTGGGGTCAACTCCGCGCTCGAAGCGGTAAGAGGAATCCGACGTGAGGAAAAGGCGGCGAGAAGTGCGGCGGATTTCCGAAGTGGCGAAGTATGCGGATTCGAGAAGGATGTCGGTAGTGTCTTCGCTGACTCCGCTATCGAGTCCTCCCATCACGCCGGCCAGGGCAAGGGCAGCTCCGTCTTCGTCGGAGATGAGGCAATCGTTCTCGTTGAGCTCGTAAGTTTCTTCGTCGAGGGCGAGGAACTTTTCTCCCTCGGTGGCCTGTCGGACGTTGATCGCGCCCGAGACCTTGGCGGCATCGAAGGCGTGAAGTGGCTGGCCGAGCTCGTGAAGCACGTAGTTGGTAATATCGACGATGTTGTTGATGGGGCGCAAGCCGATGGACTCGAGCTTTTTGATCAACCACTCGGGGCTGGGAGCAACCTTGACGCCTTTGATCGAGAGGACGGAATAAAACGGGCAGGTCGCGGAACCGGTCACGGCGACGGAGGCATCCTCCTTGGTGCCGGTAGCGTGGGATTTTTCAACTGGTGAACATTCGGTGTGAAGGAGGGCAGCAAGTTCACGGGCGAGGCCGGAGTGCGAAAGAAGATCGGGACGATTAGGGGTAATTTCCACTTCGATGAGGGTGTCGGAATCGAAGAGATCTTTCACGAGGGTGCCGACGGCGGGATCGCCTTCGAGAATAAGGAGTCCGTCTTCTTTGTCGGTGAGGCCGATTTCCGAACCGGCAGCGAGCATGCCCTTGGATTCCACGCCGCGCATTTTGGCTTCGCCAATTACGAATCCTCCGAGGTCGGCTCCAGGGAGACAGCAGGGGACTTTGTCGCCGACCCGGTAGTTCTTCGCTCCGCAGACAATCTGGCGTAATTGGCCTTCACCAGCATCGACCTGTGTGACCTTGAGCTTATCGGCATCGGGGTGCTGGACGGCTTCCTTGATTTCGGCCACGACGATCTGATCGCTCTGCACTCCCACGGTTTGGAGGCCTTCTACTTCAATGCCGGCAAAGGTCAGGAGGTCGCAGACTTCGTCGAGTGAGCGGGATCCGAGATCGAGGCGTTCTTTGAGCCAATTGAGCGAAACGTTCATGTGCGCGGAGCCTTTGTGGAGATGGCGGGATTTTCAATGGCGAAATGAGGGAAATCTCAGATGCCGGGGATACAAAGACTGTTTTTGAAATTTTGTGAGTGATTCGAATCGTTTCTACGAGGGACGTTGTAGGGAATTTGGACTACGGGTGGGTGATTGAGAGCTGAGGTTTTGACAGTTCGATTACTCAGGTGAATCTAGAAGGTCGCGCCGATGGCGAAGTGGAAGGCTCCGGCGGGTTCTTCGTTATCCCGGGTGAGGGAGTAGCCGTACTCGAGACGGATGGGTCCGACAGGGAGGTCGAGGCGGATTCCCAGCCCGGCGGCAACTTCGATGTCAGCATCGAAGAGGCCGTCAGGGGCGGGAGAGAGGGCCCCGGCATCGATGAAGAGAACTCCTTGCACCGGGCCGGTGATCTTTCGGGTGTATTCGGCATTGGCGACCCACCAGGAGGTGCCACCGATAGGATCGTTTCCATACTTGGATCCGAGGTCTCGTTCGGTGAATGAGCGCACGGTATTGGCTCCACCGAGGAATTTACGAAGGTCGATGGGGAGGTTGGAGCTGTCCCCGGATGGTTTGATAAAACCGCCTCGAATGCCCAGGGCGTAGCGACTGTTTTCGCTCAGCTTTTTGTAGTAGCTAATTTCGGCTGTGGTTTCGAAGAAGGGGACGCTCTCATCTCCCAGGGAAATTCCGAGGGAGGTGTCCAGCTCTGCGAGCAGGCCTGTGGTGGTGAGAGTGGGATCGTCGCGATGGTCGTATCGTTGCCTGAATGACAGACGTGAGACACCGTAGTTCTTTTGACCGATAATATCGATAGGAATGTTGCTGCTAATATCGGAATACGAGTTGGAGAACCCCAGCGTGCCGGTGTAGTGATGCTCGGGAAGATCCCAGGAGAGCTCCATCGCGAAACCCGACTCCCACTTCGAATAAGCATCGTGGTCGCGGGTGAGGGTAAAGAGGCGTCGGTTAAATTGGAGATCGCGGTCGAGAAAGTAGGGATCGGTGAGTGAAAACTCGCCAAGGGCACCCAGCGAGGTGACTTCGATTCCGGCGTTAAGATTCCAGAGTCGGCCCCAGAGATTGCGGTCGTAGTAACGTGCTCCGAGGATGACTCCTTCGTATGATCCAAAACCAGCTGAGAAGGAAACTCCGCGAGCTTCGGCTTCCTTGAGGTGAAGAGTGAGATCGATTTCCTTGTTGGGGGTTTCGGCTTTTTCAAGGCGGGATTCGGCGAAGGCTCCGGTGGTAATAAGTTTTTTGATGGTTTTGCTGATTTGGTTTTCGTCGAAGGTGCTGCCAGCGATATTTTTGAAGCGAGAGCGAACGTGTGTTGGGAGCGTTTTGGCGATACCCTTGATGTCGAATGAGCGAACTTTGAAGCGGGTTCCGGGGGTGACTTTGAAGAAAAGTTGAAGAGTGGTGCCTTTGATTTCCCTGGCCATTTCGATTTCTAGGTCGGCGTATCCACGCATACGGTAGTGTTTGCTAACAGACCTATGAATTTTGATGATGGTCTCTGAATTTGCGGTGGTTCCTTTGACGTCGTGGAGCTTCCCAGTGAGATTGCTTCCCGGAGAAATAGACGACTCCAGTTTTGGGAGAGCGAGAAGATATATGGGGCCTTTGTTGACCGTAATGCGCATCGGGATTTTTCCTTCGGCATCTCTGGGGAGCGGGGTGGCGACGGCTTTGGCAGCCCAGTGACCCCGTGAGGTGAGCAAGTCAATGACGCGGGAGGTTCCCGAGGAAACTGAGCCGGCAACAAAAGCGCGTTTTTTTCCATCGCCAGGAAAAGCGGCCTGGAATTGTTCAGCGATTTTCTTGATATCATCCGAGCCGACGACCGAAACCGTGCCGAGGAACTTGGGCGGGCCTTCGTTGACGGTGAGCAGGATTTTGTCGCCGCCGGGAAGTGACCATTCGACGAGCGCTTCCGGCAGGCCGTGGGTGTGGAGATAGCTTTTTACAAGGAAGGCGGCATCATCGGCACGTTGCGGAGTGGGATCGCGTTTTTGGATGTATTCCAACCGTCCCGCGATTGTTTCGAGGAGGATTTTTTCGGAGTAAGATCGCAGCCCCACGATATCGATGTCTGCCGCCTGGGCGAGGGCGGAGAGTGCGAAGAAGAGGCTGGTGAGGAGACGACGCATTTATCGGAATCGGATGGAGAAGACGACGAGGGCCCGGGTTTGTCCTTGTTCGTCGATTTGCGTAGTGAAGTCCCATTGGTCGTCGATTTCCAGGGTGGCCGACGAGAATTTGCGACCGGTGAATTGGTTGGCGTCGCCAAGGGAGAGTTCGATTTGGTCGGAGTTTTTGAGAAGGCGTTGCAGGACACTCTTGTCCTTGTTGCCGTAGCGGCGGCGAAGCCCTTCGAGGAGGTATTGCAGAGCCTTTTGCGAGGCAATCTCACGGTCTTCAAGGGCTGCCGAGGGGGAACCGGTGGCGATGAGGAGCATGATTTCGCTTTCCGGGAGCGGGGGATTGGAACTCAGGGTGAGGTTGGGGTTTTGCACCGGTCCGGAGAGGAAGGCCTGCACGGTGTATTGTGAAACTTTGGAAGTCCCGCGCAGGCTAATGATGGGATTGTCATAGTCGTTGGGTTGCAGGGTGACCACGGCGGTAGTGACTTCGAGATCGCTGAAAGGGAGGTCTGCGACAAGCTTGTTGGTGACGATGGTGCCGGATGGGCGGGGCGCGCCAATGGTCCCAAGAATGCGTGCGTTGGCGGTGAGGTCACCTTTGGCGAGGTTGCCTCTGATGAGTATGGGGTCGGCGGTGGTGACGGTGATGTTGAGGGGCCAATTTCCGTAGGGGGCGGGGACAAGAAGGGATGAGCCCTTTAATTTCGAGCTGGAAGAAAAGGTGGGCAGATTGGGTCGGGGGATATCGGGGGTGGTGGGAACGCCGAAGGGTAGGATTTCGACGTCCTTGTAGATGAGGCTCTCGGCAAGGGCGAGGGTACCGGAGAGAGTGGCCTTTGAGAGGGCGCCACGGAGATTGAGGTCGGGATGGCCGCGAAAGGTATAGTCGGCATTGCGAGTGAGAAGGACGTGTTTTCCCTTGAGGGAAAGATCGAAAACCGGTTCATCTCCGGCGAGTTCGATTTTCCCGCCGAGGTTCAAGGTTCCTCCGGCTACCATGAACAAGGAGGGCTCGATCGTGATGGTTTTTCCTTTGGCGGTAACGCGGAGTCTGGAGTCGCGGAAGTCGGCGATGGGCGCGTCTGAGAGGATCATCCGATTGATCGAGGCCGTTAGTTCGCCTGAGTAGTTTGGCTTGGCAAGGGTGCCTGAAATGGTGGCGTTTGTTTTGAGATCTCCGGATATGGAACGAATGGAGGGAACGAAAGGTTTGATGCGATTGAGATCAAACTTGGTCGATTTGATATTGAGATTGATGGTGGCATCGCCCGGGCTTTCTTCGCGCTTCAGCCAGACGGCGGGGAGGAAGGCAAGGTCTCCCTTGATGTCGAGAAGGGGGCCTCCGGGTTCGCGGGCATTGCCTTTGAGGATAAGTTGCTGGTTTTCGGTTTTAAAGGAGGTGCGGAGATCGACCGGAGGGAGTTTAGGTTGGTCGTTTTGGTGGAAATCGATGAGAGAGGCCGTTCCTTTAATCCGTGGTTTCTGGGGAGTGCCGGAAAGGTTTAGGCTGGCTTCGACCACACCTTTGAGGGTTTTGGGAATGGGGGCGAACTTGCGAAGGCGCTCAAAGGAGAGCGGTTGGGAGTCGAGTTTAAATTCGAAAGGCGTGTCGTTTTGAAGAACATCATCGAGCGACTTGAGATTGAGCGGAGCGGGAAGTTTTCCGGATGCCTTGAGCAAGGTGTTACCGGATTCGATCAGATTGAGAGAGTTGACAGTGAGGAAATCATCCTGCCATGAGAGGGCTCCTTCGAGGTGTCCTTCGGGGGTGAAGACTTGAATGTTGTTTAAGGTGACGGACTTGGGCCAATCCCAGGATCCGGTCGCAGTGGTGACGATCTGGGGTTCTTTGAGATTGGCCTGCTGGAGGTCGATAGTTCCCTGGTGGGCTTCATTTGGGAGGTCTCCTTTCGCAGTGAGGTTGAGGGCCAGAGGTCCGGTGAGGGTTTCGTGAATGACTTCGCCGTTTTGAATTTCACCATGGAGCTTGGCGGAGTAGGTAGAGGACTGAAGATCGTAGTTGGCCTCAAGTTGAATTTCTTCCAGTGCAACGGCATCCAGAGAGACTTTTTGGTTGGCGAATTTCAATTGCCCCGAAGTCTCGGGCATCTTTGGGTAGGTGAGGTTGAAGGAGAGCAGGGCGGTGCTTTCGAGGATTTCCTCGTTGAGGAAAACCGAGCCCTCAGCGGTGAGCTGATCGTGATAGTTGAGTTCGATCTCGGTTTCATGCCCAAAGATTTCGAATCGATTTTCTCCGGAAGCGTTTAGTGAGATTTTGTGGTCCTTATAGATGGTGTCGAGCTCGACGCGAACTTGTTGGTCCTTGAGTGAGCCATTGAGGTTGATGGATTGAATGAGCCGCTCCTGCCATTGGATCATCGTGCCAGTCAGGTTGATTTCGTTTTGAGTAAGCGAGAGCTTGGAAAGAGTTCCACCTACGGGGAGTTCGGGGTCGTAAAGTGAAGCGGCTTCCTTGAGGTCGAGAGAGGGTGAGTTGAGCGCGAGCGAGAATTCGGTTTTGAGATTCGATGACGCTGAAAGGAGGGATCCGGCGAGTTCCATCCTGGTGGTGATTCCGTCATCGATTTTATAAGCAAGGTCGCGCAAGCCGAGGGCCTTGAGGATTTGGAGTTGGTCGACGGAAATGGACTCGTTGTTCCAGGTGATAGTGCTCGATTGATTGCAGGCGGTGCGCCCCAGATGGTCGGTGATGCTGAGATCTTCGAAGCGATAGTGTTGTTCCCCTGGAGAATGTTTGAGGGCGGCAAGAGCGAGGCCAAAATCCATTTCGGCGGCTTTCGCTTTGAAATCCATTCGGGTGATGGTGATTTTGGCTGGCTCCAGAAATTCGCGAGCGAGGTTGAGGGTTTCGGAGAGGGGGGCGGGACCCTCGGCCGGGGATGAGGAGGCTTCCGGAGATGATGGCCTCGGAGCGTCGAAATCGAGATAGACGACGAGATTCGTGATCTCGATATCCTCGAGTTCTTTCGAGAGCAGTGATGAGGGAGACCAGGAGAGGGCGATCTTGGACGCTTCGGCTTTCTGAATGAGTCCGTCGCTTGTCAGGGTGATGTTTTCGAGGGAAAGGCCACCGAGGAGGGATCCGGAAAGGGTGAAGTCACCGGAGAGGTTTTGTTTCTTGAGTTGGTCGGCGAGGGTCGTTTCAACGACCCATCGGGCGCCGGGGCCATTGGCCCAAATTCCAGAGGCAATCAAGAGCACAAGAAGCCCCCCAAAACGCTTCTTCCAACGATGGCGTGGTTTGGGTTGGGGTTCTAATTTTTCGGGCATCGCTCGGCTGTCGTCACTCTGACGAAAATTCGGGACATTTTATTGTCCGAATCGGTCTAAATAGCGAGTGACATTTCTCCAGCGATCCCGAGAGCGTTAATTCGCAAATATTTGGTAGGATTTTGCGACGGCTTCTCTGTCGAATTTGCCACTTTCCAGAAGAATCCCGTAGCGCTGGGTAAGGGTCTTTCCTTTCTTCAGGTTGTAGTCACCCGATTCCTTTTCGCCGAAATCTTTTTTGCCGAAGGGATTGGCTGCGATGAGTCCGTATGTGCGGGCGTGCCACCAGGTTGGGTGACGGAGGTTTTTGGGGTGGTCCATCATGGTGATGACGGTGGCCTGGCCTTTGGAGTCGGGTCCGTGAACCGAAACCCACTTGGCGCGCTTGCCCCAGACCTTCCCGTCAATTTGGCCCTCGGAGTTGGCGAGCTGTCCCTTGGCGACATTTCCCTTGTGGCGGAGAGTGGGCGCAATACGGAGTGCGAAAGAGCCTTCCTTGGTGTCGGCAAACTTGGTGTCGATTTCGGCGGTGATCTGGCTATTCACCACAATTGAGAGGGCTTTTTCGCTGAGCTTTTCAAATTGGTAGGTCCGCTTTTCCTTGAGGATGATTTTGTCCTTGTGGGTCCAGTGGAGATTGGCGGTGAAGGTGCCGCCTCTGACGTTCTCGAACGATTGGTGCTGGATCTTGGAGTTGTGTTTCGGGTCGTGCCAGAAATCGTGACCGTTAACATTTCCGTGGGTGAACCAGAAGGAACGGTGGTGCGGGTGGTCGCTCTGTTCGCCTGCGACGTCTTTGACCATGGGGAAGCTGCGGGTGAGCCCGGTTCCGCCGGGGCCGACGAGTGGGTAGAGGTAGGGAACCGAGCTATCGGTACGATATTCGGTGATCAGTTTGTTACCGTCGAAGATTTTTAGGGAACTGTCGGTTTTTTCCGAACGAAGTTCAGCGGTGGAAATCCCGGTCAGGGCCGCGGAAAGGAGGAAAACGAGTGGTTTCATGGGTTTATTAGTTATCGGGATTGTGCTTCGGATAAAAGAACGGATGTTGAGGGAATAAAATTGCGGCCATTTGCTCTTAATGAGCATAACAGGGGAAAGGATGGAAGAATTTGCAAATCTCGTCGATCAGTTTTATCGAGCGCTTTACCGCTTTGGGGATTGCTAGCGAAAGACTCCGACCGGGCCTCGGATCTGGCGCAGCAGACCTTTGTGATTTGGGCTCAGAAGGGCCACCAACTCTCTCCCGGAGCCTTAAGGATCGAGCATAGCAGAGACTCCTTGCCTCTGCTGCGGGTGGTTGATGACTAGGAAACACCAGCGCATGTCGCGCCCGGCGAGGAAATAGTTTTCCGCATTGTCGGCGGTTTTTCGAGCGGCCCATCACCCGATCCCCATGCAAATGAGGAGGGGGGCGGCGATGATGATCCAGTCTGCGGTATCGATCATAGTGACTTAGTTTTTTGGAATGTCCCAAGCGGTGAGCCATTGGTGGGATTGTTTTATGAAACCCCGGGAGAGAAGGGTCTTTTCGATGTCAGGAAAGTGAGCCGCGCCATAGAAGATCCCGATCTGTTTTGAGCCCCTCTCGATTTCCTGATCGAGGACGTTGAAGCATTTTTTGTTTCGGTCGTTGATGATGACGGATTGCTCGTCGAGAGCGCCCATTTGTTCATCTCCCTTGTCCAGAGAGTGGACGACTTCGAGCTTTGCAGCGTTGGAGTTTCCGGAGAGAAGGGTTTGCAGGAGTTTTTCGGGAGAGAGTTGAGCTTGTTCTTCGGCCCCTTCCGCAGCCTTCATCGCGAAGGAAAGGGTGGTCTCGCCGCGTTCTTCCTGAAGCTTTTCGAATTCCTTCAAAGTGAAATCGGCGTGAACAAAGTTTTTAGCGGTATAATCGATTTCCTTCTTTTGCTCCGAGAGATTGAGGAAATGAGCGACCATGGCGTAGGTTTTTGCCATGGTGGAAGTGTCGACGACTTCATCTTTGGCGGCGTCCTTTTGGATTTTGGTCATGTTTTCGCCTCCGATCATTTCAAAGAGGAGCTTGTCTTGCTTTTTGAAGTGGGCGTTGAGTTTTTCGAAGTAGGCCTTGTCGGCGATGTGAACCGCTCCGATGAGACTCACGGAGAGGTCGTCTTTTTGATAGGTGGTGATGCCAGTCTGCAGACGGGTGGCCTTTTCGTCCTCATCGACCCGAATGAAGTCGGTAGCCTTCTCGGCTTGGGTATTGAGGCTGAGGGCGCAAAGAAAGGCCGGAATCCATTTCATCCCGAAATGCTGGGATAATTGCTGATTTGGAGCAATCCCCGAAATTCCGGCAATGGCTGGCGTTGCGGTCGATCCGATTTTGGCGTAGGACTGGCGGTAGAGCAAATGTCTGGCGAATTACGATACTGTGAGGATCTTTTTAACTACTCGCGACGGGAGTCGAGAGAAGTGACGGTGGGGAATGTAAAAATGGGGGCCGGGCATCCGGTGGTGGTGCAGTCGATGATTACTTCCGATACCCGCGACACCGAGGCCTGTGTTGCTGAGGTGCTGCAGCTGGCTGAGGCCGGATGCCAGATCGTGCGGATCACGGCGCAGACCCGCAAATATGCCGAGAACCTCGAAAATATCCGCGATGGAGTGCGGGCGGCGGGTTGCGAGGTGCCTTTGGTGGCCGATATTCATTTCAAACCCGACGCTGCCTTCGAGGCCGCCAAGTGGGTGGAAAAAGTTCGGGTGAATCCGGGAAACTACGCGGATAAGAAGAAATTTGAGATTCGCGAATACACCGACGAGCAATACGAGGAGGAGCTGGGACGTATTCGCGGGGAGTTTGCGCCGCTGGTGCAGCTTTGTCAGGAGCTCGGCCGGGCCATTCGCATCGGCACGAATCACGGAAGCTTGAGCGACCGGATCATGAACCGCTATGGCGATACTCCGCTTGGAATGGTCGAGAGTGCGTTGGAATTCGCCCGCATTGCCCGCGACGAGGGCTTTCACAACTTCGTTTTCTCGATGAAGGCTTCGAATCCGAAGGTGATGATCGAAGCTTATCGTCTTTTGGTTGCTCGTCTGGCCGAGGAGGGACCGGATTGGAATTACCCGCTTCATCTTGGCGTGACCGAGGCCGGTGACGGAGAAGATGGGCGCATAAAAAGCGCGATTGGAATTGGCAGTCTCCTGGCCGACGGAATCGGAGACACTATTCGAGTGAGCCTCACCGAAGATGCGCTACACGAAATTCCCGTAGCGCAGGCATTGGTGAAAACGATTAATCAGTTTTCCGGAGCGAAAGTTGAGGATCAGGTCATGCCGAGTTGGAATCCTTTTGAATACGAACGTCGTCACTCCGAAGTGATGGAGGTCGGAGGGCACGCTCTCGGTGGAACCGATTTGGCGCGGGTGTTCACCTCGCAAGAAAAGTGGGATGCAGTTTCTCACAAGATTGAGCAGATGGGAGATTTTAAGCCCGAGATCGTCTTGGAAGATTCTGGAGTGATCGCCCTCGACCCACGGGATACGGCTGCGATTTCTGAGGTGAATCAATCTTCCGCTGCCAAACTGGTCACAGTGGCTGACGGCCTGAATCTTGCGGCGATTGCGGCCTTCCGCCTGTTAGCATCCAAGCTCGATGCGCGACATCCAATCCTACTGAAAGACACGCTCCATCCAAAAGGCGGGCAAAATTTTCAGCAAAACCTACTTCAGTCATCGATCACGATTGGTTCGTTGATCTGCGATGGCATTGGGGATGCCATCATCGTGCAGAGCGAGGAAGCACCAGGACAGTCGCTCCGACTCTCCTATAATGTTCTCCAAGCGGCCGGCGCACGGATTTTCAAGACAGACTATGTGGCCTGCCCAAGTTGTGGACGAACTTTGTTTAATCTCCAGGAAACGACGCAAAAGATTCGCGAAGCGACCGGCCATCTCAAGGGTGTGCGCATCGCAGTGATGGGATGCATTGTGAATGGACCGGGAGAAATGGCGGATGCGGATTTCGGATATGTCGGTGGCGCGCCGGGAAAAATTAATCTCTATGTCGGAAAGCAGGCCGTGAAATTCAATATCCCGGAGGGAGAGGCGGTGGAGCGCCTGCAGGATTTGATTCGGGAGCACGGTCGGTGGGTCGAGGCTCCCGAACAAGCAGTGGAAGTGTAGCGGGCGATGAATGCAGTGGAAGCACCGGTGCGGAGGAGCAAGTCGCAGACGCGCGATAATATTGCCGAACCTTGGCAGGTTGTCGTGCTCGATGATCCAGTGAACTTGATGGAATACGTCAGTAGGATATTGATCCGTATCTTCGGGTACTCCCGTGAGAAAGCCGATGCCTTGATGATGGATGTGCATACCAAAGGGAAAGCCATCGTGTGGAGCGGTGGGCGGGAAAAGGCCGAGATGTATGTGAATCAATTACACAGTGCGCAACTCCACGCGACTTTGGAGAGAACGAGATGATTGTGCTCCCGACATTGAATGGTGGCATCAAATTGGTCATCGAACGGGATCAGGATTGGGACAATCTTAAGTCCATCAGCGACGATGCCGCAGAAGACTTCTCGAAGCGCTTTTCGCTTTTAATGGATGAGGATTCGATGTGGGACGAAATCGTAGAGCCTGAACTAAAGGATCAGTTTTCGAGTCAGGTGAAATTCGTGAAGAAGCAGGTGGAACTGGCTTTTGACAATAGCGTCGATGATTTTGAGGAAGAGCTTCCTGAAATCTCGATCACCAGGGAGGAAACCGAACTTTGGTATGGTGCTCTTAATCAGGCCCGTTTGTCATTTGAGGATAAATTCCGCAAGGAAGTCGAGGCCTTGAAGGAGACGGGGAAAATTGAGAATGGAGAAGTGGTGCGGGCGTTATTTCGAAATCAGTTCTACTTCGGATTTCAAAGTGAAATTATAGCTCACACTATGGACTGAATAGGGCGCGCATTTCGCCGAGCACTTCCTCTACCGTAATTTCCGTCATGCATCGATGATCGAGCGGGCAGTTTGCGAGGAGGCATCCGCTGCAAGGAACATGATGGCGGATGAATTGGTGTTGCGTCCCAAGCGGGCGTTTCCACAGCGGTTCGTTGGGGCCGAAGAGAACGAGTGACTTCGTGCCCATAAAGGCGGCGAGGTGGGGAATGGATCCGTCGTTGCCCACCAGGCCATGACAAGTCGCGAGATGATCGAGGACTTCATTGTCATTGCCTTGGAAAACAAATTCAGGACGGCCCACTTCCTTACCCAGGGCAATCGCGGGACCGGGGCGGTCGTGCGAAGGAATAATGGTTATGTCGGCGTAGTTCATGAGCGTTCTCGTGAGTGTGACATAGTTGGTTAGCGGCCATTCGGTGGAGTTTCCAAAATCCGATCCGGGGACGATGGCAACGCGAAATTTTTCTCCACTTGGCGGTCGCTCGGGGTGGAGGAAATTGGACTTATCAAAGGGCACTGCGCCGAGCTTCTGTATGAAGAAGAGGTAGTGGCGTACGCGGTGTTCGATCGGGCCGATGGGACGGACGACTTCCACCGGATGAGTGAGGTGGGGGAGGAGGTCCCTCTCGGGAGTGCCCATTCTGATTGGAATGCCAGCATGGGCAAATCCACCTGTCGCAGGATTGTTTTCCCAGGCGATAGACTTGGTAAATTCAATTTCCAGATCTTTGATAATCTGACCAACGTTTCGGGCCGAGGCGTGGGTATCGTATGCAACTACTTCATCGACTTCATCGACTTTTCGCCAGAGTGGAGCGACGTCTTCGGCAGCGAAGACCACGATGGTGCCATCGGGATGGGCATTGTGAATAGCGCGGACCGCTGGAACGCTGAAGCAGGCTTCGTCGATTGCATCAGGCGAGGAAATGGCGATCCTTCCTCCGTCAATCTGCGCGAGAGATTGATCAGACGAGGAAAGTGGGTGCGACATGGCGTGAAAACTAGCGAAGGTCGCTTACAAAGTCACGTCCGAGCGTATGCGAACTCCCGGAAAATCATCGGGGCGGTGAAAGTTAGGCTCCCCGGGGGCTGGAGCTCCTGCGGTGAGGAAGATTTGCGCTGGCGAATTTAGAATGAAGGTCGCATTGAGCATGCTGCCGGAACCGAAGTCTAGGTGTTCGCGAAGAAAGGAAAGGGGAATTTTGGCGAGGGCGTTCCAGCCATCGGGAGTGACTTCTCCGGTGGCGATCACGCCGGGGAGAGGTGGGTTGTTTTCATCCATCGGAGTAAGGGCCTCTTTGAACAGGCAGGACCACCATCCTCCATTCGGGGCGAGATTGAATTCGAGGTAGTGATTCGAGTCGGGTGCGCGGAGAAAAAACTCGGCGACGTCATACTTCCAAAGCTCGGCTTGAAATTCTCCGGGGCGACTTTCGGGATGAATCACTGCATGTGAATTTCGCGAAGCGAAGAAGTGCAGGTGATTGCGATCCATTCCAAAGAGATAGTGAGCGGGTGGAGAGAAAGATTGTCCAAACCAGTCGGAAGAAAGGGAGTTATGGTAGGTTTCTAACTTTTCAAATTTAGGTAAAACTTTTGCGCTGATGATCTCTACCGTCTCCACTTATTCACAAAAAACGAAAAAAGATGGATTTAGCAAGACTGACGATAGGAATTCCCTAGCCACCCGTAGAAAAATAGTTAAGAAATCTTACAGGTCTTAAGCGACATGAAACCCATCGAATACATCGGCGCAGCACCGGTGAAGAAAAAACGCCGAAGCTCTTTTGGAGGATGGGTGTTGGTGGCATTCGCTCTTTCGCTCGGCGCGGTTTTTCTTCGTCCGCTGATTCCGTTCTTGAAAGCGCAGCAGGAACTGACTTCGGATGCCAATGTCCTCGAAGCAATTGAGCTCTTGGAATCTGATGGCGACTTCGGCTCGCGTCTGGCCGCCGCCGCTCTCAAACGGACCCAGTCCAAGGTCACTTACGATGCCGCCTACTATAAAATCGATTTTCCCAATGGTGACGTTCCCGTTGACAAGGGAGTGTGCACCGATGTCGTGATCCGGAGCTTCCGGGGGCTTGATATTGACCTTCAGGAACTGGTGCACAGTGACTTAAAGACGAATTTCCGCGCTTATCCTCAACTTTGGAAGGCCAAAGGTCCGGACACCAACATCGATCATCGTCGCGTTCCCAATCTTCAGCGCTTTTTCAGCAGAAATGGTCAGGCTTTGGCCATGACGACCGAGGAATCAGACTATTCCGTGGGTGATGTGGTGGCATGGCGCCTCGTGAATGGCCAGACTCACACCGGGATTGTCGTTCCCGGACCCGGAGCGCGGAAGTCGGAGAAATGGATCGTCCACAATATCGGTCAAGGTCCGGTTTGGGAGGATGCTCTCTTTGACTTTAAGATCATTGGGCACTATCGCTACGGAGAGTAGGGCGTGCTTATCGCGGGATTGAATTGCTTCCAACCCGTGGCTCGAATGGTGAGGCAATTTGCTCGGTTCGGTCGTCGGGGAATATTCACCTTGCTGACTTTTGTTGGGCCGACCTATCTCAGTGCTAGAGAGACAATTCTCAGGGAGGCCTGTGTAGGAGATAGTATCACCAAGGGGAGCCGACTGAAAAACAAGGCGCTCGAGAGTTATCCCGCGCAGTTCGCAAAAACCCTTGGAGAGTGGCTAGGATGGCTTATTCGCTCATACGGCCGCAGCAGGCTTTGTATTTTTTTCCTGACCCGCAGCTGCAGGGTTCGTTGCGACCAATCTTGGCGATGGGACGGCGCTTGGGAAGGTTGAGCTTGAGCTTGCTTTCGTTGGGTGCGCCGGCCGAGGAGCCTGCGGATCCGGAAGAGGCGACGTTATCGTTGGAGACGCTGTCTTGGGTGCCGCCGGAGGTTTGCTGGGGGGCATCGGCGAGGACGGAGTCCATGGGTTGCACGGTGGTGAAGCGGAAGATGTTGTGCGTCGACGCATCATCGATGCTGTCCATCAGCGTGACGAAGAGCTTGTAGGCTTCGGTTTTGTATTCCTGAAGCGGATCCTTCTGCCCCTGGGCGCGGAGTTGGACGCCCTCGCGGAGGGAGTCCATCGCGTAGAGGTGTTCCTGCCATTTTTGGTCAATAGCGTGGAGCATGATGTGGCGTTCGAGGTTGTCGAGGTGCTCGGGATTTTCCGAATCAACTTTGCGCTTGTAGGCTTCGTGAATCTTTCCGGTGATGAAGGCGATGTTGCCTTCGACGTCTCGGGTTTCGAATTGCGCCGAATCCAGGGTTAGGTGGAGCGGGAAGGTCATGTTGGTCCAGTGGAGCATTTCGACGAAGTCAGGTTGTCCGTCGTCACGTTCCTCCGTGAAGTGGCTGACTTGAGCTTCGACCACGCGGTCGATGACTTCCATGATTAACTCGCGGGGATCCTCGGATTTGAGAACCTGGTTGCGGTATCCGTAAACAACCTCACGCTGGCGGTTCATAACGTCATCGAAGTCGAGGACGTATTTCCGGCGGCGGTAGTGAAGTTGCTCAACGCGCTTCTGGGCGGTTTCGACCGAGCGGTTGAGCCAGCGGTGTTCGAGGGCTTCGCCGTCTTCCATACCGAAGCGTTCCATCATGTTAGTCATACGGTCGGCGGCGGCGAAGTTACGCATCAGGTCGTCTTCGAAAGAGAGGAAGAACTGGGATTCACCGGGATCACCCTGACGGGAACAACGGCCGCGCAGCTGTCGATCAATCCGGCGTGATTGGTGGCGTTCGGTGCCGATGACGAAAAGCCCGCCGGCATCGGCTACGCCCTCGCCGAGTTTAATATCGGTTCCACGTCCCGCCATGTTGGTGGAGACGGTTACGGACCCGAGTTGGCCGGCGTTCTTGATGATTTCAGCTTCCTGAAGGTGATACTTGGCGTTGAGGACTGAGTGGGGAAGCTTTGCGCGTTTGAGCATGCGGGCAAGCGTCTCCGAGGCTTCGACAGAGGCGGTTCCTACGAGGACGGGCTGGCCTTTTTTGTGGCATTCCTCGATACGGTGGACCACAGCGTTGAATTTTTCACGGCGGGTCTTGAAGACCTGGTCGTTGGAATCTTCCCGCTGGTTGTCGCGGTGTGTCGGAATGGGAAGAACGTCGAGATTGTAGATGTCGTGGAATTCCGCCGCTTCCGTTTCCGCGGTTCCGGTCATGCCACCGAGTTTTTCGTAGAGGCGGAAGTAATTTTGAATCGTGATGGTTGCGTAAGTCTGGGTCTCTCGCTCGATCTCTACGCCTTCCTTGGCTTCGACAGCTTGGTGGAGGCCGTCGGACCAACGACGTCCGGCCATTTCACGACCGGTGTTTTCGTCAACGATGACGACCTTGTTGTTTTTGACCACGTATTCGTTGTCTTTCTCATAAAGGCAGTAGGCCTTGAGAAGCTGGGAGATGGCATGTACGCGGGTGCCTTGGGCATCCATGCTGGTTTGGATTTCTTCCTTCTTGGTGATGCGCTCTTCCTCACTGAGTTCGAGGTCGGCGTCGATGTTGGCGAAGGCTTCGGCAAGGTCGGGGATGACGAAGGCTTCGGGTTGGTCGGGTGAGAGGAATTCCCGCCCGTTTTCCATGAGGTCGGCGTCGTGGCCCTTTTCATCGATGGTGAAGAGAAGCTCCTCCTTGATGGCGTAGAGGTCTTTCTTACGAGTGTCCTGGTAGAAGGCGAGTTCGGTTTTTTCGAGAAGGCGACGGGTGTCGGGATCCTCCATGAAGCGCATAAACTGGCGATTGCGCGGTTGGCCGAGCTTGATTTTGAAGAGCGCGCGTCCGGCGGTTTCCTCGTCCTCCTCGTCCATCGCCTTTTTGGCTTCGGCGGCGAGTTCGTTGCAAAGGTGATTTTGCTTTTTCACCAACTGCTCGATCATGCTGCGGTAGCGCTTGTATTCCTCGGTGTTGGACACGACAGCGGGGCCGGAAATGATGAGAGGCGTCCGGGCTTCGTCGATGAGGATGGAGTCGACCTCGTCCACAATGGCGAAGTAGTATCCGCGTTGGACTTGATCCATTGTGGAGCTGGCCATGCCGTTGTCGCGGAGGTAGTCGAATCCAAATTCTGCGTTGGTTCCGTATGTGATGTCGCAGGCGTATTGCTCACGACGGATATGCGGTGGGAGTTGATTCTGAATACAGCCGACGGTGAGACCGAGGAATTTGAAGACGGCCCCCATCCATTCGGAGTCGCGTCGGGCGAGGTAGTCGTTGACGGTCACGACGTGGACGCCGAGGCCAGTCAGGGCATTGAGGAAGACGGGAAGAGTCGCGACGAGAGTCTTACCCTCACCGGTCTGCATTTCGGAAATCATGCCGCGGTGAAGGGCGATGCCTCCGATGAGCTGAACATCGAAATGAACCATTTCCCAAGGCATTTTGTCGTCGCAAACATCGACCTCAGACCCACAGAGACGACGTGAGGCATTTTTAACACAGGCGTAGGCTTCTGGGAGAATCTCATTAAGATACTTGTCACGAAGGACCGGGAAGTCGTCTTCGATTTCAGCGAAGGCGGCCTTGGCGACGCTGATGTCGTCGAGCGATGAAATCTCACTGGGGAGCTGAGGGAATTCCTCGCGGAGGGAATCAAGGCGATTCATCAGGCCGGAGGTGATTTCGCCGACGATGGCCTCGTCCATGAGTTCGAGCTCGCGCTTGGTGGGGAGCTGCAGGGGCAGAAAGCGGTGGAGGTATTTCTGCCATCCTTCGACTCGCTCAAGGAGTTGCTCGACAGTTTCCTTCTGATATTGCTCCTCAAGCTCGTTGATTTTGGCTACAACCGGGCGCATACGCTTGAGTTCGCGCTGGTTCTTAGAGCCAACGATTTTCTGCAGGGTCCACTTAATCATGAAATTTCAGGCGGGGTTTTCGCCAAGGCGCGAAGAAATACACGGGGAAGGCCCGAGAAGCAAGGGAGGTATCGCAGAAAGACCGGTAAACTGCGGGCGGCAATTCGGTTCGAATTTGGCCAAATATGGAAGGGAATGCCCCTCAGGGCGACAGATTCAGTTTAATCAGAGGATTAAAGCTTGTTTTCAGGAATAGGCCGAACACCGTCCTCTAATCGTGAAAACAATATTAAATACTTGGTTGGCCGGACTTTGTTTCTTGATGACCTCTTGTGGTGATTCCCCCGAAAGCGTCATGGACGAAACCATTGACTGCATCAAGGAAGTCACGGAGATCGTTGAGGGCGTGAACGACGGGGACAACGCTTCGGATGCGGTTGGCGATATTAATGATCTCAAGGAGGATATGGAAGAAATCGCTGAGAGGGTAAAGGAGCTCAAGAAAGATCCATCCCACAAGGAAGAGGTTAAAAAATTGTTGGAAGAAAAGAAGGATGAAATGGTGAAAGCTATGGGGGATTTGATGGGAGAACTCGTCAAACTTTCCACATCTGGCAACGATGGGGCCAAGGATGTGGCTGCTGAAGTTCAAAAGTTTCTGTCGACGATGAATTGAGCGGCAATTCGATTTCTTGTAAATCTAACGGAGCATGCTCGGATGGGCCTGCTCTTTTTTTGGATCAGGAGCTAAATCTTGGACCAGTGGACCTATCTATTGCGTTCATCCCAGGTTCTTATCGTGCCGACCCAGTTGATTTTGGGTCTGAGGAGGACCTTGTGGAGGTGCCGTGGTATTGCTTTTCGGCCATACAGTATTCATGGCGGACGAGCCTGCCCTGATGGTGGCGATTGAGGAAATATTTTGGCCGGTATTGAGAGAAACGCAGTTTTCGGCCAGAGTCGGATCAGGGTAGCAATCGAAGAGTCGGGAGAACTGCCACACAACTGACGTGAATTAAGCATTGCGCAGCGGATTGCGGGCGATAGCTTCGCCCCAGATTTCAGCAATGAATATTCACGAGTATCAAGCAAAAGAGCTTTTCGACCGTTTTGAAGTTCCCAGTCCACGGGGCCAAATGGCTGAATCAGCTGAATCGGCGCAAGCCATCGCAGAAGAAATTGGCTCCGATCTCATGGTCGTGAAAGCCCAGGTCCACGCCGGAGGGCGCGGAAAGGGGACTTTCAAGAACGGCTTTGAAGGGGGAGTACATCTCACCAAGAGTGCCACCGACATTGGCGAGATCGCCGGCAAGATGCTCGGCCAGACTCTCGTCACCAAACAGACCGGCGAAGAAGGTCGTCTTGTCCGCAAGGTCATGGTTGCCGACGCGGTGGACATTGAGCACGAATATTACCTCTCTCTTCTCATGGACCGCGACACCAGTCGTCCCGTGGTCGTCGTTTCGACTGAAGGCGGCATGGATATTGAAGCCGTCGCTGAAGAGACTCCCGAGAAGATCATCAAGCAGCTCATTCATCCGCTCGCCGGTCTCCAAGCCTACGAAATTCGTAAGCTCACCGCCGCTCTTGGATTTCAAGGCGCCGCGGCCAAGCAGTTTGGCAAACTCCTCAAGAATCTCTACAAGCTCTTTGTCTCGCTCGATTGCGACATGGTGGAAATTAACCCGCTCGTCGAAACCAAGGACGGACAGGTGCTCGCGCTCGATGCCAAGTTCGGCTTTGACGACAACGCGCTTTATCGTCACCCCGAAGTGCTCGCCTACCGCGATACCGAGGAGGAAGATCCCCGCGAGGTCGCGGCGTCCGAATTTGATCTCAGCTATATTGGTCTCGATGGAAATATCGCCTGCCTCGTGAACGGAGCCGGATTGGCCATGGCCACGATGGATGCCATCAAGTTCGCCGGAGGTGATCCTGCCAACTTTCTCGACGTTGGCGGCGGTGCCACCAAGGAACAAGTTGTCGGCGCCTTCAACATCATCCAATCCGATTCCAAAGTCGAAGCGATCCTCATCAACATCTTCGGAGGAATCATGGACTGCAACGTCATCGCTGAAGGCGTAGTCGCGGCTGTTCAGGAAACGGGCTTGAAGCTTCCGCTTATCGTTCGTCTCGAAGGAAACAACGTGGCCGCTGGTCGCGAAACCCTCAAGGCCTCCGGGCTTGCCATCACCGGCGCGGAAGACCTCGCTGATGCCGCCAAGAAAGCTGTCGCCTCTGTCTAAACCACTTAACAATTTTATAAAATGTCTATTCTCGTTAACGCAGACACCAAGGTATTGGTGCAAGGAATCACCGGTGGATTTGGCGGACGCCACGCCGGACTCAGTCTCGACTACGGCACCGCATTGGTTGCTGGAGTCACTCCCGGAAAAGGTGGCCAGACTTTCGATCACGGAGATCACAAGGTCCCGGTTTATGACACCGTCACCGACGCCGTGAAGGAAACAGGAGCCACCACTTCCGCGATCTTCGTGCCGCCGCCATTCGCGGCTGATGCCATTCTCGAGGCGGTTGATGCCGAAGTTGATCTCATCGTCGCTATCACCGAGGGGATCCCGGTCATGGACATGATGCGGGTGAAGGAATACATGAAGGGTTCCAAGACCCGCCTCATCGGTCCGAATTGTCCCGGCGTGGTCACTCCCGGAACAGGTCCTGATTCCACCGGCGGCTGCCGGATCGGAATCGCTCCCGGCTACATTCACAAAAAGGGGAACGTGGGCATTCTTTCCCGCTCTGGCACGCTCACATACGAGGCCGTTTGGCAGGTGACATCTCTTGGCTACGGCCAGAGCACTTGTGTTGGCATCGGTGGCGATCCCATCAACGGAACTTCCCATCTCGACATCATCAAGCTCTTCAACGAAGACCCTGAGACCGAAGCGATCATCATGATCGGTGAGATCGGTGGTTCTGCCGAAGAAGAAGCTGCGGCTTGGATCAAGGAGAACTGCAAAAAGCCCGTCGCCGGATTCATCGCCGGTGCGACCGCGCCTCCTGGACGTCGCATGGGACACGCCGGAGCAATCGTCTCCGGTGGCCAGGGAACGGCCGAAGCCAAGAAGGCCGCGATGGCCGACGCCGGTATCGTGGTCGCCGAGACTCCCTCTGAAATGGGAACGGCCCTCCTGCAAGCCTGGGGCAAGTAAGTCGCCTCAACGAACAAACTTCAAAAGGTGGCCTGCGGGCCGCCTTTTTTATTCTTCCACCCGGATGATGCGTTTGCCGGTGTGGGGGCGGCCGTAGGTGTCGGTGGCTTCGATTTCGATGAGGTGGGAGCCGGTTTTTAGGTTTGCGGGGAGATTTGCTTTCCAGAGGTGGTCGGATTTGATGGGGCCGCTGAGGTGACGTTTTGATTCGGGGTTGGCTTCGATTTCGCGACTTCGGGTTTCGACGTAGTGAGGGTCGGCTTCGAGCGTTTTTGTCATGGGAATCCACTCGGCGGTTTCAGCGAGGCGCATTTTGACGACCGATTTTTTTGAGCCGTTGAAGACGTTGACGTAAACGGAATGTCTTTCGAGGTCATCTGCTTTGACGGCACTCGGGGCGTGGATGCTGAGTTGGTAGTTGGCGGGTTGACGGGCGGCTTTGAAGTCGAGGGTGTGGCTGGTGCCGTCGAAGGTGATGATGGAGTAACCATTGGGTGCGCCGTCGCGCATGGTGGTGTGGGGAATGCCGGCTTCGTCTTTGTTGCCCTTCCACCATGAGCCGGAGACGGTGACATTGATGATGTGATGGTGCGGTTCGGCGCCCTGCCAGCCGTCTTCTTCGCCGATGTAATGATGGGCATGCCAGTGAGTGTGACCGGAGATGGAAAGGGTGTAGGGGCGCTTTTCAATGAGGCGGTAGAGTTCCTGACGGTTACCGACATTGGTCAGAGGAATGTGCATCATTAGCATGATGAGTTTGTTTTCGGGGACGAGCGCGAGGTCATTTTTGACGAAGGCGATTTGGTCCGCATCGAGTCCGCCGGTGTAGGAGCGTTTACCGTTGCCTTTGATTCCCCATGAGACGTCGTCGAGGACGATGAAGTGAGTGGGGCCGTAGTCGAAGCTATAGTAGTTCGGGCCAAAGTAGCGGTGGAAGGTTTCGTCGGATCCTTCGTCGGTGTTGGAGTCGAAATTCAGGTCGTGATTTCCGACAACGTTATACCAGGGGATGCCGACGAGAGCGAGATTGGCATTGGAGGCGTCGAAGAGGTCGAGCTTGTCGAACATGATGTCTCCCAAGGTGACGCCGAACTTGGCATCAGTACCGATGAGTTCGGCGATGACGTCGTGCGCGATGTGATCGACTTGTTCGATATTGGACGGTTGCGGGTCGCCGAAAAAGATCGCTTTGAATTTGTCGGGCTCTTCTTGTTTGGTGAGCGCGAAGTCGATGGAGTCGGGAAGAGGGCCGGTCGGCTTGACGCCGGGGTAGCGAAGGTTGGCAGGGGAACCGGCGGGTTTGTGAATGTAGTAGAAGAGAGGGGTTTTATCTTCTTTGAGTGGAGTGGCCCAGCCTTGAGGTTTGATAACGAAGAAGATGGTGTCCTCGTCGTGTGGGAGCTTCCAGCGGCCTTCGGCATTAGTGTGGACGATTTCCTTTTGGTTGGAAACGGGAACGCCGGGAAGGCCTGGTTCGCCTTTGTCACGAACTCCGTTGGCGTTTAAGTCATGGAAAACGATCCCCGTGGCAGCAGTCGCAAATGGCGAAGATAGGACGAGGGTGGCGAAGAGGGCTGATTTCATCCCTGCCATGATGGCGGTCAGAGGGGCTTTGTCGAGAGCGGCCTACCAGAGGGAGATTTGTTCGTCGTTGGAGGATTCCTCTTTAGCTGGGGCGGCAATGTGGTCCAAATCGAGGATGAGGTCGAGGGAGGGGCGCTCTTCTTCGTCGAGAATGGCCTGGAGGTATTCGCGCCAAAGTTCGGCAGAGCCTTCGTTTTTCTGGGAGAGAAGTTCGGCCCACTGACTCAAAGTGCCACTTGGTTGGGCCCGTTTGCGGAGTTTTTTGAGCCAGTAATGGTAGGTTTTCATGAACCGTGGCGATATTCTCCGGAGAATTGAGCAATGCAAGGGCGTACTGTAAGCTTGCTAGCCGCTTGAAAAATGGGTGCACTGGGGGCATGCGATACGATCCTGTCGATCCCCAATTTTTTGTCCGTAACCGTGAACGCCTTGGCGGGATGTTGAAGCCTAACAGCATGGTGATCATTCACGCCAATGACATCATGCCGACGAATGCTGATGGAGTGATGCCTTATCATCAGAACCGTGACCTCTATCATTTAACGGGGATTGATCAGGAAGAAACGGTGATTGTGTTGTGCCCCGATGCTCTTGAACCGGCGGATCGGGAGATTCTTTTCACACGGGAACCCAACGAACATCTGGCGATTTGGGAGGGACATAAATTGACTAAGGATCAGTCGATTGAGATTTCAGGAGCTAAGAATGTGCAATGGACGTCGACTTTTGAGGCTGCCCTTCATCGATTGGCTCCACAAATCGAGCATATCTACCTGCACACAAATGAGCACCTGCGGGCTGATACGATTGTCGAAACCCGCAACCGGCGATTTATCGAGCGGTGTCAGGAGCGTTATCCATTGCACAAGTATGAGCGGGTTGCTCCGCTGATGCATCAACTTCGGATGATTAAGGATGTCGAGGAGGTGCGCTTTCTTCAGAAGGCCATCGACATTACCGAAGCGGGATTTAAGCGTGTCTTGCAGTTCATCAAGCCCGGAGTGGGTGAGTGGGAAATTGAGGCCGAGTATCTTCATGAATTCGTGCGTCGCAAATCGAAAGGCTTTGCTTATCCCCCGATTATCGGAGCGGGGGCGAATGCCTGTATTCTTCATTATGTGGAGAACGACCAGATCTGCCAGGACGGCGACATGATCCTGATGGATGTGGCGGCAGAGTATGGCAACTGGAATGCCGACATGACCCGGACAGTTCCCGCGAACGGAAGATTCACCGATCGCCAGAAAGACGTCTATAATGCGGTCTTGCGTGTTCTTCGAGGAGCCAATGAGATCTTGAGGCCCGGGATTTTGATTCGTGATTTCCAGAAAAAGGTGATCGAAATCATGGAGGGGGAATTGATCGGTCTTGGACTGATCGATGCAGAGGAAGCCAAGAAGCAGGGGGAGGACAAAGCTCTCGTGAAGAAGTATTTCATGCACGGGACTTCGCATCATCTGGGTCTGGATGTGCATGATGTTGCTCCGCCCAAGCAATCGGTTGAAGTGGGGATGGTCTTTACGATTGAGCCGGGAATTTACATTCAAGAAGAGAATATGGGGATCCGCCTTGAGAACGATGTCGTGATTGGTGAAGAGGAAAATATCGATCTCTTCGGGAATATTCCGATCGAGGTCGATGAGATTGAGGCTCTGATGAATTCATAGCGGGTAGGGAGAAAAGCAGGCGATGGCGTCGAAGTAGCTTGGCGCATCGCTAAGGGCTAACAGCCGGCTGCGCAAACCATGGCGCGGGCTTGACTCCCTAGCCTAATTGCCTTGCTGATGAATAGCTCTTTGAACCTGAAAAAGGGTTGCAAGCCCCGTGGGTCTAGGCAGGATGCGCGCCGTCATGAGTCGGAAAATCTGGTTGGATGGATCTATCGTTGATGAGTCGGAGGCAAAAATATCGGTCTTCGATCACGGTATTCTTTATGGTGATGGAATCTTTGAGGGGATTCGTTTCTATGAGGGACGGGTCTTTCGGTTGACCGAGCACATCGAGCGGCTCTTTCTTTCGGCCAAGGCAATCCTTCTTAAACTCCCGTGGACGGTCGAAGAGGTATGTGAGTATACCCTGGATACGATTCGCGCCAATGGACTGAAAGATGGCTATATTCGGCTCGTGATTACCCGCGGAGTGGGCGACCTGGGATTGAATCCCTATCTTTGCGAAGTGCCCTCGATGTTCATCATCGCTTCGGGCATCACGCTGTATCCTGATGAACTCTATGAGAACGGCCTGGAAGTGGTGACTTGCTCGACGCGTCGTCCGACCCCGGCGAGTTTGAGCCCGCAGGTGAAATCGCTGAACTATCTCAATAACGTCATGGCTAAGGTCGAGGCATTGAAAGCCGGAGCCAAGGAAGGCCTCATGCTCAATGAGCAGGGCTACGTCGCGGAATGCACCGGCGATAATGTCTTCATCGTGAAGAAAGGCGAAGTGATCACGCCGCCTGTCTCTGATGGCAGTCTCGACGGGATTACCCGCCAGGTTATTTTTGATCTCTGTGGTGAACTCGGAATTTCAATTCGTGAAGCTTCGCTCACTCGTTACGACATTTACACTGCTGACGAATCCTTCCTGACAGGAACGGCCGCAGAGACTATTCCAATGGTGATGCTCGATGAGCGTGAGATTGGAAACGGCAGGCCCGGCGAGCTTTCGCTCAAGCTGATCGATGCCTTCCGGAAGTTGGTGCGCTCCGAGGGGACGGCCTTTTAAGAGAGCTTATTACCAACGTTCTCCGCCGGTGGCTTTGATGAGATCAAGTCTGGCGCTGAGAAGCGTGTGTTGAAGAGAGGTTTCGCTACGTTTTGTTTCAAGCCAGTGTCGCTCGATTTCGAGTAGTTCGATTTGGGAGGTGAGTCCGGTCTCGAATTGTTCTCGTGCGATGGCAAGAGAGTGAGCAAGGGAATAGGATTCGCGTTGGGCTGCGGCGAGTTGGGCACGGCAGCTGATTAAATCGATGGCCGGTATTACCTTGATTACTCGATTCGGTTGGGGACGATGTGCTGGCTGGTGATACGAACCACCACTGAGAAGTTGGTGCTTTCCTGACCCGTTCCAAGAAGGATGGAGTGTCCTTTTTCTGAATACCAGAGATGTGAATTCAGGATGAGGCCATCTTGGAGTTCGTCGGAATCAGGGTAGTTTGCGCCTTGAACCGGGTTGCCATGGAGCATGGTGAGCAGTTCGATAAGCTCCCCCCAATTTGATTTAAGCTTACCGCCATAGTTTTCCTGCGGGAGTGGTTTTGTTCGCAGGGTGACCTCGGTGAGCCGGTTGTTGGGGGTCCAGTCAAAATAGAGATGGCAGTGAAGGCCTCCGATGGTTTTTTTAGTGCGGTAGACTCCATTGAGACCGACTCGGGCGAGCATGGCCTCAGCGACCGAGCCATCGACGTTGGGGCTAGCGTCGAGTTTTTTGATCACAACGTCCCGAGTGTCACCGAATTCTAGGGTGTCGAAAGCCGCTCCCTCGGGCACTTTGAATTCACCTGGTTTGGTGACTTTGGTGGGTGGATGGTTTGTTTTGAGCCATTCCTGATCGGAGACGTGGAGTTTTTCGATGGAGAAAGTCAGGATGCGGCCATTACGTCGGAGGGTGACCAGTTTACCGTCGTTGGAAATATAGTCTGCCTCGAAGCTGCTTGAGCCAGTGGCGTTCTTCCATTCGCGGGCGTTGGCCAGGAGTGCAGAGAGGGAGATCAGTAGGAGAAAAAGGAAATGACGCATGTCGACTTGTTGAAACGAAGTTAGTTTGGGGATTCTTAGCAGAAAAGTGCTGAGAATATGTCAAATGAGAGGATTAAAAAGGCGGAGATCAGGAAGCTGGCTTGAGGTACTGGCTTCCGATCAGTCCTGTTAGTTATTCGACGAAGCTGAATCGGATGTCGCTTTTTTGACGGGCATCCTCGTGATCTGTCAATGAGCGAGGTGGTAGTGAAGGAGATTGCGGTAAATCGCCTTTGGTGGAGGAGCTTGGTAGGTTGGCTTGGGATGATCTTGATGAGAAAACTCTCAACTAGGAGATGAAAAAAGCCGCTCTCCGAGGAGGGCGGCTTTTGGGAAAAATCGATGCAGTGGATTACCACTTCTGTCCACGAGAGTGACGGAAGTAGGACTCGTAGCCCAGCATTGGTGGATACTCGGACAAACCGTCGCGAGGATTCATTTCGATACGATCATCAGCGCCACAACGGGTGTAGGGTGGCTTGAACGTTCCGTGGAAACTAGGGCAGTGGAAGGTGAGAAGTTCGTAGACTCCGTAACCAACACGCTTGAGAGAGCGGCGTGTTCCATCGACAATCCCGTGGGAGTATCCGGAAACATATCCTTCGGATTCGGTCTTGCGAACCATCTGCTCGGGGATTTCAATGAAGCCGTAGAGGATATTGCTAATAGCGCGTCCGAGCTTGCGTGAAGATGTGTAGTTGGTTCCTGGAGGGGCCTGAATGTCTGCCTGAACAGGAACAGCCATGCCGAGTGTGAGTGTGATCAGTAGGAGCTTTCTCATTACGTTGAGCATTCCACCGAAGATCTCATCGCTTGGCAATGGGAAAATGGCATTCCGCTGATTATTTTGATTTCGAAAGGATCAGGGAATTGTCGAGGTTCAGCAGAATTTGGCCCGGAGATCGGGTTGGAACTGGAGTAGGCGTCGATTTTCCCTCTGAGAGCAGGGTTTATTCTTCTCCATTTTCTCGGTTCAGAAACGCTTGAGCCGCAAATTCCGTCGCATCAGAGCCTATTCTTCAAGTTCAGAGGATGTTGTTACGGAGGTTTGTTGCATGGGACGGTGGCAAGACTTGGCTTCGTCAAAATCTTTCCTAATCGGGTGAAAATCCCCTCGTGATTGGGGATTGTCTTGGGGCAGGAGATTCCCTAGGCTCGCCGTGGCACGATGAACTTGAGAGAAAAGGGCTCCACGATCTTCCGAAATAGCGTTCTTTTTCTGGGGCTTGTCGCAAGTTCCATTGCGCAGGCGGGGGAGAGTTACATCGCGGTTGAGGCCCATAGCGGAAGGATCGTTTTGGAGCTTGATGCTGATCAAAAGCGCCCAGTCGCCAGTCTGGCGAAAATCGCTACTGCGATGGTCGTGCTAGATTGGGCTCATCTCAGTCAGACCAAGATGGGGCAGATTGCCGTGGTTCCGGCGGGAGCGGCGACGATTGGTGGCTCGAATCCGATGGGATTGATCCCTGGGGACCAAATCGCCCTTCGGGAGGCAATGTATTCCATGTTGCTGGGTCTGGACAATGTCTCGGCACTGACTTTGGCGACTCATGTGGGACGATCAATTCAGGCTCAAAGTCTTCTGGGAGGAACACCGACTGCTGCTTTTGTGGGTGAAATGAACAATCTCGCACGGGTTCTGGGGATGGAAAAGACACGGTTTTACAACCCTCATGGACTGGATTCGACGGGTCGAAAGGGGTTTTCGACCGCTCGCGACATGGCCCGGCTGTGCATTTACGCGATGCGGGACACCGGATTTCAATTTTACGTAAAGCAAAAGCAGCGGACTATTTCTTCGTCACGCTTCGGTCAGAGCCGTGGATTCAAGGTCAGCAATACCCATAAGCTTTTGGGAACCGCTGGCATCAGCGGAATTATAACTGGGACGTCACAATTTGCAGGGTCCTGTGCCGCGACGAGTTCCGAGAAAAAGCCCATCGTGAAGAAGTTGGAAACAGGTGCGACAAGACTGACACCGCGGCGCATGATCGTCATCGCGCTGGGAAGCGCCGATCGGTATGGTCGCACCAAAGGGCTTTTATCTCAGGGATGGGGGCTCTATGACGCTTGGAAGGCGCAGGGGCAGCTGGTAACCAACCCGCGGTCGATTCTTACTGTTCCGACTCCTCAATAGATTTCAGTTAAAGTTCATAACACAGTCAGCAACATGCGAATTGGTATATTAAATTGCGGGGGCGATTGCCCGGGTCTCAATGCAGTCATTCACGGAGTCGTTGGTGCGTCCGCGGCGAAGGGCTGGGAAGCAATTGGATTTCGAGATGGATTTGAAGGATTGCTGCCTCCGGGCGACTTCCAGTTTCTCACACCAAAGGACACCGAGGGGATTTTGAAGCAGGGCGGAACGATTCTCGGAACGACCAATAAAGGAAACTTTGCCGCGAAATTGGGCACGGATGATGATGTTGCCAAGGTTCCCCAAGAAATTGTCGATCGCGCAAAGCGGACCCTGGATCAACTTGGGATCGGAGCGCTCGTCGTCGTGGGTGGAGATGGTTCGTTGACCACGGCCCAGCAACTCTACGAACAGGGATGGCCGGTGATCGGGGTTCCCAAGACAATCGATAATGATTTGAAGGCGACGGCGATGACCTTTGGCTTCGATAGTGCGGTGAGTTCTGTGGTTGACGGATTGGATCGACTGCACACGACAGGGCAAAGTCACAAGCGGGTCATGGTGCTTGAGGTGATGGGACGTCATGCTGGTTGGATTGCTCTTTGGGGTGGGATGGCTGGCGCGGCGAATGTTATTCTTCTGCCTGAAATTCCATTCTCCTACGAGAAGGTTGCCGAGCACCTCAAGAAGCGTGAGGCCATGGGTTACACCAGTTCCTTGGTCGTTGTAGCCGAAGGCGCGAAGAGTCCGAATGGCGAGATTTCTACTATTGATGATAATTCGGGCGGACAAGCCCGTCTCGGAGGAATCGGAGAACAAGTGGCCGCGCAGATTGCCGAACTCACTGGCAAGGAAACTCGCTGCACTACCCTGGGGCATGTTCAACGAGGTGGGACACCGACTCCGCTTGACCGGATTCTCGGAATGCGCTTTGGGGTGATGGCGGCGCAGCTCGCGGAGGAAGGAGCCTTTGGCCGGATGGTCAGCTATCAGAGTTACCACGTGGATTCCGTGCCCATCAAAGAGGCTGTGATGGAACTGCGCCTCATTGAACCCGATACCGAAGTTGTTCGGGCCGCTCGTGCGGTTGATATCTGCTTTGGCGATTAAAAATTTTAGTTATGAATGACCTCCTCAATCTTCTCCGTCGGGATGCCCGGCGGTCCGCTGGTGAATTGGCTGCGCAACTTTCCCTGGACGAGGCGGATGTCGAGGCGCAGATTGTAGAGTGGGAAAAAGACGGCACGATTCGCGGCTATCAAGCGATGATCGATCCTGCCCTGGAAGAAGGGAATGACGTGACCGCCTTCATTGAAGTTCGGATGACTCCGGAGCGGGGCGGTGGCTTTGATCGCGTCGCACGTAGGATCGCGCACTTTGACCAGGTCACGAGCTGTTACCTTGCAAGTGGCGGGTTCGATTTGCTGGTGGTCGTGAAGGGAAAAGACCTTCTCTCGGTAGCGGCTTTTGTTTCTGAGAAGTTGAGCACGATCGAAGGAGTGATTTCCACCGCGACTCACTTCCGGTTGAAATCGTATAAAGAAAACGGATTCCTCTTCGGGGATGATGGCGATGTCGAGCGCCTCCCAGTCTCGCCATAAGCTAATAGCTCCCATGGATTTGAATTCAAAATTGGCCAGCCACCTGCAGACCATTCCCCGTTCGGGGATACGCGATTTCTTCGAGCTGGTGATTGGTCGGGATGACGTGATTTCACTGGGAGTGGGAGAGCCTGACTTCGTCACTCCTTGGCCGATCCGCGAGGCCGCGATGCGCTCGCTGGACCGCGGAGAAACGAGTTACACCTCAAATCTGGGCCTGCTTTCCCTTCGCGAAAAGATTTCGGAATACGTGGAGACATTTTTTCATGTTCCTTATCGAGGGAGTGATGAAGTCCTCATTACGGTGGGGGTTTCTGAGGCGCTTGATTTGGCGTTGCGGGCCTTGGTAAATCCAGGGGATGAGGTCGTTTATCACGAGCCGTGTTATGTCTCATATTCGCCCAGTATTGTCATGTCACACGGCGTGGCCGTGGCGGTGGCGACGAAGAAAGAAGATGGCTTCTCGCTGAAGCCCGAAGCGTTGGCGGCAGTGATCACAAGTCGAACCAAGATTGTGATGTTGAATTTCCCCACTAATCCGACCGGTGCGGTGGCGTCGCGTGAGGATCTAGAAGGAATCGCCAAACTTTGTATCGAGCACGACCTGATTGTCATCAGTGATGAGATCTACAGCGAATTGCGGTATGACGAGGAAGAGCATCTGAGTATCGCGGCTCTGCCGGGAATGCGGGAGCGGACGATTTTGCTTCATGGCTTTTCAAAGGCCTTTGCAATGACGGGGTTTCGTCTGGGGTATGCGTGTGCTCCAACGGTTCTGATTGAAGCAATGATGAAAATCCACCAATATGGAATTCTCTGTGCTCCTATTACCAGCCAGGCTGCTGCTCTTGAGGCTTTGACTGGAGGGGAGGATCTTTATCTCTCGATGAAAGAGAGCTATCATCAACGCCGGGATTTCCTAGTGGGTCGCTTCAACGAAATGGGGATTGATTGTCATTGTCCAGGTGGCGCCTTTTATGTCTTCCCGGATATTAGTAAGTTTGGATTGAGCAGTAAGGATTTTGCAATGGGTCTTCTCGAAAGCGAGCAGGTTGCGGCGGTTCCCGGTGATGCCTTTGGAGAGAGTGGCGAAGGGTTCCTTCGTTGTTGCTACGCGACCGGGATGGATGATTTGAAATCCGCGATGGATTCAATAGAGCGCTATATCGGAACACTTTAAGCCGATGATGGAGCAGCTAAAAATTTGGCGGGAAGATCGAACCCTTGCGCATGTTGTGCCATTCGCAGTCTTCATGGTTTTCATGTTGCTCTACCAATTCGTGGGAGAGGCAATGCTTTGGGAGCATGATCATGCGCCGTGGTATCGTCATTGGCCGGAGCAGTTTTTTTATCCTCTGCAAACGATTGCCACGCTGGCCGTGCTGATTTTTTTCTGGCGGCACTATGAGCTGAAGTGGTCGAATAAAGTGTGGATTGGAGTTGCGGCTGGTTTTGTGGGGATTGCAGCCTGGCTCTTGCCGACGACTCTCTATGATTACTACGAAATGACCGGGAAGCCGGATTCCTTTTTTGAAAAGCTCTCAGGATTGGCTCCCCGTAAAGAAGGGTTTGATCCTGGGGTCTTTTCCGACCCGATGGCCTACTGGGCTTCGCTGATTCTTCGTGTTTTTCGTGCCGTGGTGATCGTGGCCCTGGTGGAAGAGATTTTTTGGAGGGGATTTCTGATGAGATTTCTCCTGAAAATGGATGGAAATTACTGGAAGGTTCCTTTTGGTAAGCCAGCGTGGATTTCATTCTTTGTTGTGACCGGGGCCTTTATGCTAGCTCATGCTCCGCTCGACTGGGCAGGGGCTTTTGTTTATGGGTCCCTGACCTTCGGTGTTGCTGTTTGGACGCGGAGCTTGCTCGCCTGCGTAGTGATGCACGGTGTGGCCAACGCGACTCTGGCTTGGTATGCCATGACCTATGCCAAGTATGGCATGTGGTAGCGGCTTATTCCTTGGGCGGAGGGTGGAAGAGAACTTCCCTGGGGACGACGGTGTAGCTACCTTCGCCTTTGAGCCTCCAATGGAATTTGGCTTTGGCGTCGCCACTCCAGTTGATGTGTTTGATTTCGAAGGGAGAGAATGTCCCGGCTTCAAGAGGGAGTTCGAACTTCAACACTTGGTGTCCTTTGGTGAAAATTGGATTGGATTGCTGGAATGTGATGCCGATTTCATCGTCAAAATCGACCTTAAATTCGTAGGTGCCGGATGTAAGAGGTTTGATAAATCCGGTCCAGGCGGTGGAGAATTGATCAGGGTTGACACCTTCCGCAGGTTCGTTAGCCCAGTCGAAGTCCACGATTGGATCGATTCTCGTGAAAACGGGGTCCCCTTTCCAATATGGGTTATTGAAGAATTTTGCAATCAGTCCTAGTCGATAGTCTGTGGAAAATGCCTTTTGAAGACGGGCCAGCTTCGAGTCGAGGGGGTGTGCGCTAGCCTCGACCTCGGTGAGTTTTTTTCGAATGAGCTCGATTTCTCCCGGAAGTGATTTGGTGGCCTCCAGATCTTTCGGGCCACTCCAAATAGCATCAATTGTTTTTTCGAGATCTCCATCCACGGCGGGAATGTTGTTCTCGTCCAGCAATGCGAAGAGTTTAGCTTGTTCATCAGCGACAACATCCTTGATCAGGGCTCGTTTCAGGGCTGATCTTAATTCAGGAGGAAGTCTGTCAAATGAGGCCCGGGCAAGGGGGAGGTTATCGGAGTGGGCAGCTTCGATTCCTCCGTAGAGGTAGCGAATTGGGTCGTCGGCAGAAGCCAAGCGGGCAATTCGAAAGCGTAGGTCAAAATCAGCAGGGGTAAATTCCTTAATCATTCGTTCTCCCGAGACAATTGTTGAGCAGGTTAGAGTGGTCTCTGAGATTTTTTCAATTCGAACTTCTCGTTTGATGTTCTTGGTAAAGGTGATGCTGGTTTTTTTCCCGATTTCAGGACGGAAGGATTCCAGAATAGTTTTGTCAGCTTTAATGAATTTTTTGGTGAGTTCTTTTAATTCGGGGTCACCAGAATCGATTTTCTCGGCAAGGGTTTTTGTTTTTTCATGGTCCCTCGCAAAAAAGGCTTCCGCCAGTTGGTCGATCATCTCGCCCTGAGCGACAGGAGGAGTGATCTTGGGGTCGGGATCAGGAGTCGGATTAGGAATGGGTTCGGGGACCGAAGGTTCGGGAATAACTGGAGCTGGATCCGGGATCTTGACGATTGAAGTGGGGGCGGGTTTGACCCTTGCTGGGTTGGAGGATGGGTTAACCGGCGGGGTGTTCTTGGGCCACTTCTCTTTTTTGTCGACGACCGCGGTGGTGTCGGAGGAGTCCTCCGATGGGTCGTCCGAATTTGAACCAATGATCATCACCAATCCAATGAAGCAAATAACGATCGCAGCGACGCCCAAGAAAGCGAGGCGGTTCTGGCTCTTTTCCGCCGAAGCGAGTTTGGTCGGAGTATTGACCAGGGGAGAAAGCGAGATGGAGGGGATTTGACGATTGATGTGGCCGGTGACGAGCGAAGTCGGTCGGGCGGTCATGTCACCCATGGGGGCAATATCCTGGGCCTGGGAATCGATGAGTTTCAGGAACCAGGATTTGTGCTTGAGCCCGGTCGAGAGTTGGTCGGCGCGGAAAGCTTCGTAGTCGAATGGAACACGCCGAAAGCTCACGTGTTGTGATGCCACATCGAGGATGGTGTAGCAGGCGTTGATGTCGCCATCACGAGGATCCCCGACTGACCCGACATTGATCAAGTGGCGTTGGTGTGGATTGAAGAAGGTGTCGTGAGGCGGGGTCTGAGTGACTTGCTGAGTGGCAGGGTCGAAGCTAAAGATGCCGGGCAAATGGGTATGGCCCATGAAAATAAGGCTGGCATCGGTAGTGAGAAAAGAGGGGAGGGCTGATTCAGGGTTGGTGATGTAGTTCCAGTTTTCAGGTTCGGCGGCTTCCGCGTGCACGCAGAGAACGTCGTCGAATTGCAGCGTAGTCGGAACTTTGCCAAAAAACTTTGCGGAATCATCTCCGAGACATTCGCGGGTCCAGTCGATGGCCTCATGGGCATTGTCGTTAAATTCGTTTGGATTGAGGCGGTTTCCAATGACCGCGTCGTGGTTCCCAAGGATGATGTTTTCCGTTCGGCAGGTGACTTCCTCAAGGACCTGCTTGGGACGGGGCCCGTATCCAACGATGTCACCCAGGCAGACGATGGAGTCGATATTGTTTTGCTTGATATCCAGCAAGACAGCCTGCAACGCCTGAAGGTTGGCGTGGATATCGGAGATGATAGCGACTCTCATGGTGTATTGGACAACGATCTAAAAGGGGAGCGGCAAAGTTCAAGCGGGGGGCTTACGATATTGTCTTTTTGATAAAAGACCAAGCGATGAATAGCTTCTTTTTAGAGAGCGCCAGGTCCCTGAGTTTTCTCTTATTACAGGGATTTAGTCGAATTGAACCCAGTCGAGGAACATGAGACGCCCCCTTTTTGGATGGGTAAAGACGAGGTGAATGGGTCCGCTTTTTTCGGGGGTCTTGAAGGCGGCTGAGAAGGTTTGGTAGTTTTTGATGCCTCCGGTATGGCTAACTTTGACGGTGGCAAGGAGCGGTCCGTCCTCTGCACCATGGCGAAATTCGATGGTTCCGCCCCCATCATTTCCCGAGGAGGCTCTCACCGTGACCTTGCTCAAGCCGTGGGCAGTGAACTCAGGCAGGATGACTTGTCTTCCGGGTTCGATTCGGTTGACCGAGGTGCCATTGGAGGCCTCGTTTTGGGCTGCGAGGGTGGTGCCCCCGACGAGCGTTCCACTTTCCGCTTCGATCCGGTGGTGAAGGAGCGAGACGGTTTTGAAGGTGGTGAGGGGATTGGCGGGGGCTTTCCCGAAATCGGTGAAGGTGGCCTCAATGACGCATGACCCGATGTTTGGATTGTCCGGTGCAGTGATTTCACCAGAAAGTCCCCGCTTCAGTGCGGTAAGCGGCTTTTTGGGATCAAGGGAGAAAATCCAGGAGACCATGAGGTGGGCTTCGTCCATGCTGTGTTGCGGATGGGGGAGCATCGGGAGTTCGCTCCAGACTCCGGCGGATCCCTTGATGACACGTTCGGTGGCGGTCAGTTGGGCTCCTTTTTGGCCCCGGTAGCGTTCGGCAATTTCCATGAGGGAAGGACCGACGAGTTTTTGGTCGATGGCATGGCAGTTGAAGCAGTCGGATTGCTTCATGAGGGCGAGTCCGGGATTGGATGCAATGTTCTTTCCGTCGTGCCCAATCCACTTGGCGGTGACGAGGGTGCGGGAGGAGAAGTTGTCAGGAGTGGTTTCTGAAGATCCTTCTTCGGCATCGGTTACCTTGAATTGATAGGGGATTTTTTGTCCGGGTTTGAAAAGGCTTCCCTCGGTGGGCTGGACAGCCTGGACGACCGGAGGGGCGTTGCCGACGGTGAGGGGGATTTTAAGAGAGGCTTTACCACCGTCGGGGTCAGTGATGGTGAGGCGGGCGAAGTGGTTTCCGGGCTCGGCGATAGTGGCGGTGAGGGTTTCTCCGCTTCCTAGTTCGGTGCCGGAAGGGAGGAGCGTCCATTTGTAGGAGAGGGATTTCTTTTCAGGGGAAAATGATCCTTTGGCCGAGAGGGTCACCTTTAAGGGGGCTGAGGAAGCAGAAGGGGACGCGCTGGCTTTCACGACCGGAGGGAGTTCGCCCCAGCGGTAGGAAATGCGAAGAAGCCGGGCGTCTTTGTTCACTCCCCATGTCTCGCCGTAGTCGAGAATGTAGAGGGCTCCGTCGGGCCCGAAGATCATGTCGGCGGGTCGGCGGATTTTCATGGGCTGTCCGGGGCTGTCTTTTCCTTGGGCGATCTTGACGGCATCAGTGAAGGCTTCGAGTTTCGAGAAATTCCCCTGGTCATCAAGGCGCACCCAGTTGAGGGACGGGCGTTGCCAGTCGAAGTGGAGGGCCGCTTTGTCAAAGTATTGGGGGAAGCCGCCGGTGTTTTTAAATTCGGGTTTAAAGTGAAAGACCGGTCCGCCGCAGGAAGTTCGTCCGCCGGAGTGGAGTTGGGAAAACTGATCGACCTTCGCGTGAGGGTAATAGACGAGGGGGTCGGAAACGGGCGGGAGTTTTTCGAGACCGGTATTGTTGGGGCTTTTGTTGAGAGGGCCTTTGGGATCGAAGGCCTCGCCTGACTTGTTCGTTGCGAAGTCAAAATCGTGATACGCCTTCTTGGCTCGAACGTAGGGCCAGCCGAAATTTCCGGCCTTGCGGATTTGGTAAAGGATGTCGTGGCCGCGGGGGCCACGGTTGGGATCGTCTTTACCCGAGTCGGGGCCAACGTCACCGACGTAGAGCCAGTTGGTGACGGGGTCGATGGAGAATCGCCAGGGGTTTCGGAATCCCATGGCATAGATTTCCGGGCGGGTTTTCTTCATGCCTTCGGGAAAGAGATTGCCCTTCGGGATTTCATAGGTGCCGTCTGGCTTGACTTTGATGCGAAGGATCTTTCCGCGGAGGTCGTTGGTATTTCCAGAGGATTTTTGGGCATCAAATGGTTCGCGGCCTTTTCGTTCGTCGATTGGAGAAAATCCATTGGAGGCGAAGGGGCTGGTGTTGTCTCCGGTTGAGATGAAGAGGTTGCCATCGCGGCCAAATCGAATCGTTCCACCGTGGTGGCAGCATTGGTTTCGTTGCTCATCGACTTTGAGAATGTCGATGCGACTGGCGTGATCGAGTTTGTCTGCGGTGATGGTGAATCGGCTTAGGATCTGCCCCTTGAAATCGACGGGGGAGTGGTAGAGGTAGATCCATTGATTGCTGAGGAAGTCGGGATCTAGAGCCATTCCGATGAGGCCGTTTTCCTGATCATTGGTGATGACGACTTCGCCAAGGGTGTTGAGAGATTTTGACTTGAGGTCGAAGCGTTGGAGTTTGCCGGCGATCTCGATGAAGTAGATTTTGCCATCAGGACCGTATTCCAGATGCATCGGCTGGGGGATGCCTTCGTGGAGGGTGTCGACCTGAAAGCGGAACGCCGGCGGAGCCTGCCCCAACCCTAATAATGTGAACGAGAGGAGAATGGTGGTGACCAGGAGTTGCATGTGCTGGATACCTTGGGTAATTAAATCTCTTTCGACAAGTCTGTGGATATACGGCGCCGAGGCATAGGAATACCTTGAGGGCTGAGGGGGCTTTGTTGCTGTGTTCAGCCAGTTTGGGGCCGTATGCAAATTAGGGCGGATGAGAAGGAAATTGCGCGGCAAAGGATAGAAATACTTGTCGGCTAATTTGGGCCTGCTTGAGTAGGCGCACGATGGTCCGCGTCTTTGTTTCCGGTTGCTATGATCTCCTGCATGCAGGACATTTACAGTTTTTTGACGAGGCCAGGGCTTTGGGGGATCACCTCACGGTGTCTTTTGCCAATGAGGGGATTCTTTGGTCTCATAAAACCCGGAGGCCATCTCTCCCTGATGATCACAAGGCGGCCTTATTGGCAGCTTTGCCGATGGTTGATCAAGTAGTCAGCGGTGACGGGGAAGTGCAGGGGTTGGATTTCGAGCCAATCTTCAGGAAGCTAAGGCCGGATGTTTTGGCGGTGACGGAAGATGATCGCTATGGCGATATTAAGAGGGCGCTCTGCGACGAGATCGGATGTCGCTACGTGATTCTCCCGAAGACGCCTCCGCAGATCGAGCCGATCTCGACGACGGAAATTGTGCAGCGGATTGCCGCGCCGAGGGAGGTGCCGCTGAGAATTGATTTTGCGGGTGGCTGGCTCGATGTCCCAAAACATTCACGAAGGGGTGGATTTATCGTTAATTGTGCGATCTCGCCCAAGGTGAGTTTGCATGATTGGCCCTATGAAAAGAAGGCGGGACTGGGTGGGAGTGGAGCCTGGGCCCTGTTGGAGGGCCGGGATTCCGTTGAGGCGGAATTGAATTTGGGCGTGGGTTGGCAGGACCCGGCTGTCATTCGGGAAACGGGAATTTGTGTCTGGAAAAGCGGGCAAAGGCCGCAGCTTGACTTCAAACGTGATGGATCGTTCCTAGCTGGATTGATGGCTCTCGTATGGACCGGAAGTCAGCATGACACGCCGGGGTCGGTTGATCTTGAGCGGGACTACGATTTGATTGAGGCCGCCGGGGCAAAAGCACGTCAGGCGGTGATGGAGGAATCCGTCGAAATGTTGGCTGAAGCAGTGGAGATGTCATACCAGGTTCAGCTCAAAGAGGGGATGAATGAGCTTTCAAGGGTTGAAGGTGCCCTAGCTCAGAAATACTGTGGTGGAGGACACGGTGGCTATGTTGCTGTTCTCTTCGCCACCAGAGAGCTAAGGGACGCTGCAGTGGAGAAAAACGAGGAGATTCGTTCGGCCGAGCCTTGGTGCGAGAGTTGACTAAGGTCGGGCCAGAAGCATCGTGCCCTTGTCGCCGTTGCCTTTGAAACGGGTAGAAAACTTCTTGGGCGTGAGAGTTCCTTTAACGTGGTAGGTGCCGAAGTTTCCGGGGAGTTTCATTGAAGCGTTGAGCGGGAGAGTCTTGTCCTTTTTGTTAGCCTCAACTACGTGCTTGTAGTCTCCGAATTGGAAGAAACCCCACCCTGCGCGGTAGCGAAAGATCCACTCTTTTTCCTTGTTGGGCGTTTTTGAAACGAGACACCAGACCGGCCCGTGGTGTCCGTTCATTTCGCTTTTCCATTCCCCCTTCCACGGCCCTTCGACAGAGTTCGCGGGGGCTTCCTTCTTCATCTCTTTTTGGAAGTCCCGTTGGTATTGCGAACAGGATACGAGGATTGCAAGAAGCAGGCAAGTCAGGGCAGATTTCATGAAACTAGAGGCAGACTCGTTTGAAAAGTTCGTTGAGGGGCAATTGCATTCCAATGTAAAAGTCACCGAATTCGGCGTAGCGGGCGGAGACTTCATCGAAGCGCATTTCGTAAACGATGGCTTTGATGTCGAGAGTGTCCTTGGCAAGCAGGGTAACGCCCCATTCGTATTCATCGAGACCAGTCGATCCGGTGATGAGTTGGAGGATCTTTCCGGCGTAGCGGCGGCCCGTAGTGGCGTGCCCCTTCATGAGCTTGGCACGGTCTTCGAACTCGAGGGAATACCAGTTGTATTCGTCGTGAGTAGCCCGGCGTTTGGACATCGGGTAGAAGCATATGGCGGGCCAGTCGGGGAGGACGGGATACATGCGGTGTTGGAGATAGTGCTCCATGCGCTCGTCGAATTCCTTGAGCCCGGCTTCGTATTCTTCGCTGCCTTCGGTGAGGCCTTTTTCGCCGATGAGAGTGTCTTTGCCGTATTGCTCGCTGGTTGTGGTATATTCCGAGCGCTCGGTTTGCGAGAGATAGGAATACGTCGGAGTGAGTATGTCGACTCCGAGACCCAGAGTGAGGCGCTTTTCGAAACTGGTCAGATCATGAAGGTCAGGCGTGAGCAGCATGAAGCCGATGTCAGCCTTGGGCGTGGCGATGGCGTAGGTCAGGAGTTGGGTGTCCTTGTGGGAGCGGATTTCTTGAACCAATTCACTGAGCTGGGTCTTGGCTTCGCGTTTTTCGCTGTCCGAGAGGAGGCTCCATTGTCCGTGATCGATCTGATAAAAAAGATGCACGACGTGCCAGCCTTCGGCGGGCACCAGAGCGGTAGGTGTTTCTGGCATGGGTTAATCTACTTCGTTTTCTACGGGAACTTTCGCCTCGATACGGACTTTTAAGAACGGATCGGATTTACTACTGAATTCTTCGTCAGCGTTTGCTTCGATGATGACGACAGACCATGGGGCAATGTCGCCATTGGTATAGGCGTTGATTCTTGAAGCGTTTTCGAATCCGGAAGTGGAATGGATCTCAATTTCCTCTGATCCCGATTCAATGAACTTGCCATTTGAGATCGCCAGGTTGATGGGGTCTCCGATTAAGTCTTTCTCGCCATTGCGAAAAGTAACCCAGAGGAGGGCGTCTTTGGTATCCTTTATCTTGATGCGTGCACAGGGGATAAGGTTGATCGATAGGCGGACCCCGCGGTCGGCGTCGTCTCCTTCGCGCACCGGCGATCGCCACCAGGTTTCGACTTCGGACACCGTGACCGAATCCCCCTGAATTGGAAAGTCGGTGTCAAAGGTGATCAATTCGCCCTCCGGCGCATGCTTGTAGTAGAGAGAGACACCCCAGGCGCCTATTCCGCCAAGAAAGGTGATTACGACGAGGAGGGAGATCTTTTCGATGATCGAAAGTTTGGATACTTTCCTCTTTTCCTTCTTTTTTGCCTGTTTCTCAGCCGGGGCTGCCGGTGTGGGAGCGGGCTCTGGCGAGGCGGCGGCAGGCTCCGGGGCTGCTTGCTCGACAGGCTCAGGAGTCGTTAGCGGGGGCGGTTCCTCTGCGGGAGAGGGGGGGGCGAGGTCGAGATCGTCGTCGTCGAGATCCCAGAAATCCTCTGAAGAATTGTTATTATTCATGACTGATGAGTGGTTGCGGCTAGCTAACAGGGTGGGAGGCCACTTGAAAAGAGCGAATCGGGGCGGAAAAAGAGATTGCATCTTTGAGTCGGCTGGGCGAAAGAACTCGGCACAAAGCCATGGCTGACCTCGAAGATAAAAATCCCGAAAACGTAGGCGGTAAGTATTATGTCGATTCCCAGTGTATCGACTGTGATCTCTGTCGTGAGACTGCTCCTAAGAATTTCCAGCGTTCTGATGACGAAGGCTACTCATACCTCTTCAAGCAACCTGAGACTCCTGAAGAGGAGGAGCACTGCGTTGAGGCCATGGAAGGTTGTCCTGTCGAGGCGATTGGCGACGACGGAGAGTAATCTTACCCCCCTCATGAAATAATGCGACGCAAACCGGGCTCCAAGAAAGAGCGTGGTCGTCGCAGTATTAGGGCGCAGGTGACGCGTGAGTGGGTCGGTGCGCCTAGGCCACTGGATCTGAGTAAAAATATCAGCCCGGCATCAGATCATATTGAGGCCATTCTCGAATCAATTGGGATTCGGGGAGGGCTCGATGAAGAGGAGGTCAAAGCCACTTGGCGGACCTTGGCCGGAGAGTTGGTCGCCAAGCAAACCGAGCCGACCAGTCTCCGCAAAGGTTGTCTTACCCTGAAGGTGCTGCAGCCCTCGATGCGTTACCATCTGGAACAGCTCAAGCCGGGACTGCTTCGCAAATTACAGGGTGAATTGGGCGAGGATAATATTAAGTCACTCCGCCTGACTATTGGATAAGGATGAAATACCGTTCGCTTCTTTGGGATTGGTCCGGGACCTTGGTGGATGATCTTCCTCCGACCTTGTATGCCACCAATGCGGTCCTTGAAAAGTTTGGGGTCGCCCCGATGGGGAGAGAGGAATTTCGTCGCCGTTTTCGCCTGCCGTATCCGGAATTTTATGAGGATGTCCTTCCCGGCGTTCCGATTGTGGACTTGGAGGATACTTTCCGCTCCGCTTTCAGCGAATCACCCGAGGGCGTGACGGTTTTGCCTCACGCTCGTGAAATGCTCGAATGGTGTCAGGAAAGAGGGATTCGTTGTTTCATTCTCTCGAGTATGGATCGGGGGATTTTTTACAAGCAACTCGGCGAGTTCGGGCTCGCGGGATATTTTGAATCGATCTACGCAGGAGTGATCGACAAGCGGGACCGTATTGGCGAGATCCTGGATACTCATCAACTTGATAGATCAACGACAGCGTTCATCGGGGATATGGCTCATGATCTGCACACCGCAAAACACGGCGGGGTGGATTCCGTGGCTGTTGCCACGGGCTATGATCCGGTGGACCGCCTGAGCGCGAACGATCCGACCCATCTCTTCGATCATTTGAGTGATTTTAGGAAATGGCTTGAGGGCTCAGCATAAGTTTTCACTGGTGTAATTGTTCTTCTTTGCGGCAAGGCGTTTGAAATTTCAGATTTGAAACGTTTTAGGCCACTGCACCTCACGAAATGTCTTATTCCATTGCTAATACCCGGCAGCGCCATCGCGAGCGCGGCTGACCGTCCCAATATTCTCTGGCTCACATGTGAGGACAACTACGTCAACTGGATTGGAGGCGGCGAGGCGCCCTACATGGAGGCGATGAAGGCATGTGAATTCAGTCACCAGAACGATGTGAGTCACATGCAGGATTACTTTGGAGCAAGGAAATCAAAGGCCATGAAAACGAAAAAGAAAAAGGATAAGGTGAATTAGAGGGGCTACTTGGAGCTCTTGCCTTTGCCTTTTTTACCTTTGGATTTCATTTTTGAGCGCCATTGAGTGTAGAGGCCGGAGAGTTCCTTGACGATCTCTGGATGCCTGGCGGAGACGTCGGTCGTTTCACCGATATCTTGCTTGAGATTGAATAAGACCGTGCCGTCCGGATACTTGTAATCGGGAGCCGGTTTGGCGATGCCTTGTTCGTCGAGTTGGAAGTTACTGTGCTCCCAGCCCTTTGAGGTAATCAGTTTCCAAGGGCCCTTGCGAATGACACTGGTGCCGCGTCCGTCGCTCCAGCAGAGGTGGTCGTGCACGTCACCGGTTTCCTTTTTTTTGAGCCACGGAACGAGACTCTTGCCATCAAGATTCTCCGGTCTTTCGGAGTCCACAAGCTCAAGTAATGTCGGGAAGATGTCCATTGCTGAGGCGAGCCTGCTGTTGCTCATTCTGCCGGGAAGTTTCCCTGGCCAGGCCATGATGAGCGGGACGCGGATCCCGCCCTCGCCAAACATATATTTGTAGCCCCGCAGGGGAGCATTATTGGAGTAGGTGTTGATTGTTCCGCCGTTGTCGGAGAGGAAGATCAGGATGGTGTTATTCAATTGATCGGCCTCCTCCAAGCTGTCTAGCAACCTTGAGATCCCATCGTCGAGAGCCATGAGGTTGGCCAAATATCGCTTTCGCCCAAGGGGGTCGACTTCGCCAAGGTGACCCCATTTCTTGTGCCACTCGCCCCATGACATTTCTTTGGGTTCCCAGAAGGGGAACTTCCATTGCCCGGCCTCGCGATCCCACTTTGGTTGCTCGTAGCCAGCCTTCTTGGCGTATTTGGGATCGGTGACGTAGGTTGGCATGTGGACCGCGTTGTACTCCAGTTGGATGAAAAATGGCTTCTTTATCGCCGATTTTTCGCGGATGGTTTTGATTGCCTCAGTGGTGAAGATCTCGGTGGTGAATGCTTCGTCCTCGTATGAAACCTTTTCCCCGCGATTGCGTTGCAGCGGGCCGACGTTGAGGATTCCCAATCCTTTTCCTTTGCCGGTTCTTTCGCGGTAGGCATCGAGATCCTTTTGTGAGAGGCGGATGTAATCCCAAGTGTGGTGGATGAATCCGAGGAACTCATCGAAGCCGTGGTCGAGTGGATGTTGCGCTTCGCCGCCATTGAGGTGGGTCTTGCCGATTTTCTGGGTGAAGTAGCCTTGCTTCTTGAGAGCCTGAGGGATGGTGAACTCGGAGAGGGGCAGCCCGCCCTGACCATACCAGAAATTCCCCCAACGCTGTTGGTAGCGTCCCGTGATCAGTCCGGCTCGGGAGGGCGAGCAAATTGGTGCGGTGGCATAGGCGTCCGAGAAATAGGTGCCGAGCTTGGCGATTCGATCAATCCCCGGTGTGCTGACATCTTTTGGCGACTGAGGGAGGAAGCTCAAATCTGCGTAGCCCAGGTCGTCAGCGACGATAACCACGATATTCGGTTTTCTTGCCGAGGCATTGGTCGTCAGTAGCATGGCGGTTGTCACCAATGCAGCTTTGAAAATACGGAGGTCATTCTTGTTCATAATAGGATCGGACTCGCAGCGAAGTCTTGCTTCTTTTGCGTGCAATGGAAGATCCATCTTTCTTGCATACGGGGCAATCGATTTGCTTTACACGGTGGCGCATTGACGGATCTGAAGTTGTGAATATCGATCAGTTCAAAGTGGGCGGATTCTCTGAATTCAAAATAATGAAGATTGAAGTGTAAACGAGGGTGGGATCAGCTCGCTTGCCCGAGGAGTCTGAATAGAGTAAGTCTCAATCATGCCCATTCGGAGAGTCATTGCATCTTTGTTGATCCTTTCTTGGATGGCTCTTCAGGCGGAGGAAGATGCTCCGGATTTTAACCGTGAGATTCGTCCGATTCTGGCCGAGAATTGTTTTCATTGTCACGGACCGGATGAGAAATCTCGGGAGGGTGACCTGAGGCTCGATACTTTTAAGGGTGCAACGGAAGGAGGAGAGTTTGCCGATCCTGTGGTTCCCGGAAAGCCTGACGAGAGCGAGTTGATCGCGCGCATTCATTCCAAGGACCCTGAAGAGCTCATGCCCCCTCCGGATTCCAAGCGGACTCTTACTAAAAAAGAAAAGAAACTTTTAGAGAGGTGGATTGCCTCCGGAGCGAAGTATGAAGAGCACTGGGCCTGGGTTTCTCCTGTTCGAGCGTCTGTTCCGGGGAATAAGCCGGTTGATGCTTTCATTCTGCGTAGACTTGAAAAAGAGGGGTTGGAGTTTTCAAAGCCTGCAACCTCAGGGAATCTGTTGCGTCGGCTCTCGCTGGATTTGATTGGGCTTCCTCCATCTCCTGATGATTTCGAGCGATTTTCCAACGGGGGGGATTACGAAGCCGAGGTTGATCGGCTTCTTGCTTCACCTCGTTTTGGAGAGCGGTGGGCGCGGCATTGGCTCGATTTGGCACGCTATGCCGATTCGAATGGATTTCAGGCTGATCAGCTCCGGCCATCGTGGGCTTATCGCGACTGGGTCATTAATGCTCTCAACTCCAACATGCCCTACGATCAATTCACGATTGAGCAGATCGCTGGGGATCTTCTTCCCAAGTCGGATTTACGCCAAAAAATTGCAACGGGATTTCATCGCACGGTCACCTGTAATGTTGAAGCTGGAGTGAGTCCCGAGGGGAATCGCATGAATCAGGTTTTTGATCGGGTCAATACCACGGCAACGGTTTGGTTGGGGGTTACTCTGGAATGCGCGCAGTGTCATGATCACAAATTCGATCCTTTCACGATGAAGGATTATTATTCGCTCTTCGCTTACTTCAATAACACCCCGATCGAGGTTCAGCCGCCCTCGAATAAGAATGACGTTTCGCACGACTTTGTGGGGCCGTACCTGGATTTGCCCCTCTCTCCGGAACAACAGAGGAAGGCAGATCAGCTTGATGAGATAATCGCTGATCTCACCCGCGAGCGTGAAAAGTTGAATGAAGGCTCTGAATTAGAATTTGTGGCCTGGCAGAAATCGGCGATGGCCTCTCTGGCAAGTCATCCGAAATGGCAGGCGATGAAGGTCACGGCGTTTCAATCTTCCGGCGGGGAAGAGCATCGTGTCTTGAAGGATGGCTCTGTCTTGCTTGCCGGGAAGGTGCCGGACACTGCGACATACACCGTAGAGGTGGAGACCAAATTGAAAGACATCACCGGTTTTAGGTTGGAAACGTTGACCCATCCCGATCTTCCGGGGAAGGGGCCTGGCCGTGGCGATGCCGTGCGGCCCAATTTTGTGCTTCATGAATTTAGGGCCGCGCTCAAGACGGGCGGGAAAGAGCGACCGATTGCTCTGCAAAAAGCTGAGGCGGATTTTTCTCAGAAGAACTGGAGCGTGGCAGGTGCCATTGATGGCAAGGCGAAGACCGGTTGGGCCATCAGTCCGCAATTTGGCAAGCCGCATCAGGCAATATTCGAGCTTGCCGAGCCAATCCCGAATGCGAGTGGATCGAAGTTTGTGTTTCAGCTCGTGCAGAACTTCGGCAAGGGGCGGGTGATTGGAAATGTGAGGATCTCGGCGATCTCTGATCCCTCAGGTGTGGGCAGTTTACAGCCAGGGATCGTCGCCATTTTGAAAAAGTCCGAGGGGAAACGAAATGCCAAGCAGGTTGAAAAGTTGCGTAGCCATTTTTTAAATTCGGATCCAAAGCTTGTCCGTCTTGAGGCGCAACTTGCGCGACTTAAAAAGGAGCGGTCCGATCTGAAGGTAGATCAGACTCTGGTGATGGTTGAGTTGGAAAAACCCCGCAAGACGCACATTCTCAAGCGTGGTAATTTCCTTGCTCCCGATGTCGAGGTCAGTCCGGGAACTCCGACCCGACTTCCCAAGTTGGAAAATTCTTCCAATCGTCTGGATTTGGCCAAATGGCTTGTTCGTCGAGATAACCCTTTAACTGCCCGGGTTGCGGTTAATCGTTGGTGGGCCGAGCTTTTTGGGAATGGAATTGTGGCAACGCTCGAGGACTTTGGCACCCAGTCCGAGCCGCCTACTCATCCTGAATTGTTGGACTGGCTTGCGGTTGAGTTGATGGAGTCAGGTTGGGATATGAAACATATTCTGAAGATCATTGTGATGTCGCAAACTTACCGACAATCCTCGCGTTTGACTCCGGAATTGTTGGAGAAGGATCCACGCAATCTTCTCTTCGCCAGGGCGCCCCGGTTTCGCATGGATGCAGAGCGTCTTCGCGACAATGCCCTGACAATCTCCGGATTACTTTCGACCAAGATGCACGGGAAACCCATCATGCCCTATCAACCGAATGGGCTTTGGCGACAAACGGGACGAAACGAGCCAAAGTGGGTGGAGCAGAAAGATGAGAATCGTTGGAGGCGGGGAATCTACATCGTGTATCGGCGGGCGGCGCCTTATCCCAGCATGGTGAATTTTGATGCGCCGGATCGTAGTTCCTGCACGGTGCAGCGACCTCGGACCAACACACCCATTCAGGCTCTCACGATGTTGAATGATCCGGCCTATGTGGAGATGGCTCTGGCGCTGGCTGATCGGATTCTCACGGAGAGTAAGGCTCCGAATGAACGTGTGAATTATGCCTTTGGATTGACCTTGGGAAGATCTGCGACATCGCGTGAGGTGAAGATTATTGAAGAACTTGTGAGGAATCGTGGAGAATATTATCGAGAGAATCAGAACAAGCTCAATGTAGTTTTGAAGAGTCCGAAGTTTTTTTACAAACCGAGGCACGAGAACAAAATCGAATTGGCAACTTGGTTTCATGTCGCGAATGCCTTGCTCAATCTCGATGAGGTGATGACCCGTAACTAACAGATGAATCCCAATCCATTTTTGACGCAAAATCGTCGAGCCTTTCTTCAAAAAACCGGCTTCGGTTTCGGGAGCGCGGCCTTTGCTTCTCTGATGAATCAGGATGCCGCGGCTACGACTGACCAACCCTTGGCGAAACTTGGACTTCATCATGCGCCCAAAGCAAAGCGAGTGATCTACATTCATTTGGTCGGGGCTCCGTCGCACCTCGATCTTTTTGATTTTAAGCCCGAATTGCAAAAGCGCACCGGCCAGCTTTGTCCTGATGAGTTTTTTGATCTTAATCAACTCGCTTTCATCCGGGAGCAACCCAACTTGTTGGGAACTCCCAAGGATGAACGCTTTGCCTTCAAGAGGTGCGGGAAGTCCGGAACGGAGATCTCCAATCTTTTGCCTAACCTTCAAGGGGTGGCTGATGAAATGTGCTTCATCAAGACCCTCCACACCGAGCAATTTAATCATGCTCCGGCCCAAATGTTCGCGCTGACAGGCTTCGAACGTTTCGGGCGCCCTAGTATTGGTTCGTGGACCAGCTATGGATTGGGGAGCGAAAATCAAAACCTTCCCGGCTTCGTGGTGCTCATCACGGGGCAGGTTCTCGGAGCAGGGAATAGCGCTTTTGGAAGTGGATTTCTGCCGACGATTCATCAGGGCGTCGAGTTTCGCTCGAAAGGGGACCCTGTTCTCTTCTTATCCAATCCGGATGGGGTTTCCCATGGTGAACGCAGGGTGGTGGTTGATGCGGTGAAGGATCTTAATCAGGTCGCACTCGACGATGTGGGCGACCCTGAGATTGCCACTCGCATCAACCAGTATGAGATGGCTTATCGCATGCAGACGAGTGTTCCGGAGTTGATGGATATCAAAAGCGAGCCGAAGCGAATTCACGAGATGTATGGCACCGAGCCCGGGCAGAGCAGCTTCGCAAACAATTGCCTGTTAGCTCGTCGGCTTGTGGAGCGGGGTGTGCGGTTTGTGCAACTTTTCGATCAAGGATGGGACCACCATGGCGGCGTGTTTGACAATTTGCCCAAGAAAGCCCGGCAGGTTGATCAACCTATCGCGGCCTTGATCAAGGATCTCAGGGAGCGGGGGCTCCTAGAGGATACACTCATCGTTTGGAATGCGGAATTTGGCCGTACGCCCATGGCTCAGGGCACCTCAGGGGATGGGTCGACGCAGAGTAAGGCGGGTCGGGATCATCACAAGGAAGCCTATTCGGTTTGGATGGCCGGAGGAGGAACGAAGCCGGGGCACGTCTTTGGTGAGACTGATGAACTTGGCTATGGGATCGCAAAGGACCCGGTTCACGTGCATGATTTCAATGCGACCATCCTCCATCTCCTGGGCATCGATCATGAGAGGCTGACCTTCCGTTATCAAGGGCGGCAGTTCAGGCTGACCGATGTGCATGGCAAGGTCGTCAAAGGAGTGCTGGCCTGATTCGAACTCGTTGACCATCGTCTCCACAAGACCTAGAGTCGGCCCATGGCTGACCAAATCATCATCCGCGGATTGCAATTGCGCTGTCAGGTTGGAGTGCCGGCGGAGGAGCGGGCCGAGCCCCAGAATCTTCTCGCTCACCTCACTTTGGATGTCGCGGATTTTCCCACTGATGACGAAATTGGGGAGACCGTAGATTATAAGGCGGTCTCTGATCAGGTTCGCGAGCTCGTTGGGAGGGGAGAGCGGCAATTGATCGAGACTTTGGCTCAGGAAATCGCAAGGTATGTTCTCGCTGAATTTCCAGTCAATGCCATCCGGGTTGAGCTGGAAAAGTTTATTTTGCCCGAGACCGACTGGGTCGGAGTGGTCATCGAACGAAAACGTGGCGAAAGAATTTGAACGACATCGGACATGGTCTGTCCTTATATTAACTGTCGACACGGATTTCCGGTCAATGCACCTGTCACATGTCCTCCAGCTCCGCCACTGAATCCGATGAAGAACTCGTCCGCTTGGCGCAGGATGGAGACACGCGGGCCTTCGACGAGCTGGTCGTGAAATACAGTCCGCGTCTCTATGGGCTGGTTTATCACATGACTTCGCACAAAGAGGACACCAACGATCTGATGCAGGATATTTTCGCCAAGGCCTATCGTTCCTTGAGGCGATTCCGGGGAAAATCCAGCTTCTATACCTGGATTTATGCTATCGGGACGAATATGACGCTCAATTTCCTCAAAAAGCGTAAACGTCGCGCCACCTGGAGCCTGGATGACGTGGATTCGGGGATTCAGAATGACGAGGCCATGGTGGACATCGGGCATGCCTCCAACCCCCGTCACCAAAGCGATATTAATGCACTTCAAAAAAAATTGAACGAATCGATGCAAGCGCTGTCTGATGACCATAGAGCCGTGGTGATCATGTTTGATATTCAAGGACTTCCGCATGCCGAGATTAGCCAAATTCTCTCGGTTTCAGAGGGAACCGTGCGCTCGCGACTCTTTTATGCCCACCAACAATTACGAGGGCATTTGGAGGAATTCCTCCGTTAATCCCAGCCCCTGTTAGATGAATCAATCCCAAGAAGAAGACGTTCAAAAGCTCATTCGCCTAAAGCGACATGAATCTCCGCCCGAAGAATATTTTGAGAATTTTCTCGAAGAGTTTCAAACCCGACAGCGTGGAGAACTCCTAAAGCAATCGTCCTTTGGATTGTTCAAAGATCGATTGGCAACTTGGTATCGTGAACTGGGGTCTGTTAAATTGGTCGCAGCAACTGGTGCGGCATACGCGGGAGTGATGGCTGCTGTTTTCATGTGGCCAAGCGGAAATCCGACCAAAATGAATGATCCCAATATGAAGCCGGCAAGCTATCAGCCGAACAAGGGAACCCCGCTGCCAACGGTTGATTTCCCCCAAATCGAGAATTCCGGATCCAGCTCGACAACGCTCCGGGAATTTTAAGAATGTCCGTATGTTGAACCAATTTTTCCAGCGTGCTTGCTTCGGCATCGGTTCGTTTTCTTTTGCCTGCCTGCCTTCACTGATCGCCGGGGAGGAAATCCAGTTTCCTTCGTCGGTGAAGGGGAAATTTCATCGAGCAGAGCTCGTCCCGGTTAATGCCGATGGTTTGTATGTCACTATCGGGGTCGTGGGAGCGGATGTTTCGAAGGGGCAGTGCGACGGAAAATTCTATGAATTACTTGCTCAGGATCCTAAATCGCGGATGACCCTGCTTCGTGGACCTAAGGGCGCAAAGCCGGTCAGTTTCGCAAGCGGTCGAAATCTCAAGGGCGGAGACAGTCTGAAAAACCTCCCGAGCAAGAACGGAGAAACAATCACCAGCGCCGTCGTCGGATGGGGAGCGACTTTTAGTGATCAACAACTGCCGCTGACATTTTTGCGGGTCAATCATTCCACGAATCCGATTCCAGGTCATCCTCTTCAGAATGATAAGGGCGAGGTCGTGGCGATTTGTCATCAGGCGACCAACGATTTGGGTAAGGGGACCTTTGCGATTCCTGCGGATGCCGTTCTTCGCAATCTCGCCAACTACAAGGTTTCAAAATCAATCGGTCACAGCTGGATGGGTCTTCACCTTGATGTCAGAAACACCGTGGCATTTGTGGAGGGGATTCGTCCGGACTCGCCGGCCAAGAAGTTTGGGTTTCAGAAAGGGGATGTTCTCCTTCAGGTTGGCGATTGGGAAGTGTCTGATTATTCCTCCGCGATCAATGCCTTCTATTACTTAATTCCTAAACAGGAGGTCGAATTTAAGATTCTCCGTGGATTGGAAGTGAAGGCGATGAAGGTGATACCGGCTCTCTATCCCGGGTCCTCGGTCGAGAAGAAATAACTGATCGACCGATGGCGACTTATCCAGCCAGCTTTTCGCTCCGTTCATCGGGGAAGGGCACTTATGAGATCACGCGGCAGATTGCTGGGGTTGTTGCCGATTCGGGTATCCAGACGGGCACCGTTACGGTTTTCGTGCAGCACACCAGCGCCAGTCTGGTAATTATGGAAAATGCCGACGCCAGCGCTCGTACCGATCTTCATGCCTTTTTTGATCATCTTGTTCCGGAAGACACGCCTTACTTTATTCATACCTACGAAGGTCCGGATGACATGCCCTCCCACATTCGCATGGTGTTGAGTGGATGTAGCGAGGTTGTTCCTGTTATCGACGGTCGAATGACTCTGGGGACTTGGCAGGGGATCTTTCTCTTCGAGCATCGGGATCATCCGCATCAACGAAGTGTCGTGGTCATGGTGCAAGGGGATTGAGATTCATAAGGTTCAGTTGCGAAACTATTTAACTTGGCCAGCGACCTGCTACAGTTGTGTCCGGCGACATTGATCGCCGACCAGAGGCATGGCTGCGAAGAAGAAATCCACCACCAAGAAAGTTGCTGCCAAAAAGGTGAGCAAGAAAGCCGCCACTAAAAAAGTAGCGAAAAAAGCTGCTAAGAAGGTGCCCGCCAAGAAGGCCGCGGCCAAAAAAGTGGCCAAAAAATCTGCTAAGAAAGCGGGAAAGAAAACTCCCAGCAAAGCTGCCATCACGGCCAAAGCTCTGGAGATTTACCTCAAGCGTAAGTCGTCTGGAAAGCCCGGAGACGAAATGTCAGATTGGCTCCAAGCTGAAAAGGCCTTAAGCAAGTAATTCCCATTCTCAATAATTAAAAGGGCCTCCTCCGTTATTTCCGGGGGAGGTCATTTTTTGCTCGATGGTTACTTTAGGGGTGAGACTTCACAAATCGAAGGTGGCAATTGCGGAGTGACCCTGAATTCTTTATTCTCCAGAAATGATCATTCGGGAACTTCGTGAAGGAGAGTGGGATTTACTTGCAGAGTTGATTTTCAATTCCACGAACGATTGGTATCGCCGGAATCTTAATCGCGCCTGTTTTCCGGGAGATGATTCGTCGGGTTGCCGGATCTTTCCCGAGGTTTATGAGGCTCTGGATCCGGGGTGTTGTTTGGTCGCTGAAATTGAAGGTGAAATAGCGGGATCTTGTTTTTATCATCTTCGGGAATCCCACCTGTCCCTGGGGATCATGAATGCTTCGGCGAAATTCACCGGGCGGGGTGTTGCAAAGCGCCTGCTCGCGGAAGTGATCGATCGCGCGGAGGGACTTTCGGTGAGGTTGGTGTCGAGTGCGATGAATCTTGATTCCTTCTCGCTCTACACGCGGATGGGTTTTGTTCCGACGGCACTTTATCAGGACATGTATTTTCCCGAGGGCAAATTGATGCCGCTTTCGGATCTGGAGGTGAGAGAAGCGGAATTGAGAGATGTGGATGAGTTGGTGGAGCTTGAGGAAGAAATTTCCGGGATTCGGCGAAGAAAGGATTTTGTGCACTTCATTGAGAATGAGGTTGGAATTTGGCGGGGCTATGTTCACGAGGCCGGGGGAGAGATCCGCGGCTTTCTTTTTTCAGTCGACCATCCCGGAAGCCAAATGCTGGGCCCCGGGGTGATGCGAGACGACGAGATTGCCGCAGCCCTCATCGCGCGGGCGCTGGCGGATTTCGAGGGCGCGTCTCCTTTGATGCTGATTCCGGCACAGGGAGGCTTGGTGCAGCGGCTTTACGATCGGGGCGCGAGGAATTGCGAATTACACGTGGCTCAGCAATTTGGGGGTAAAGTCGAAGCCCCAAATGGGATTGTGATGCCGACATTCATGCCGGAAACGGGCTAGCGCGGTCTGGAATCATCGAAAGAGAAGGGAAGTCCGTGAAGTATTGCTATGGCTCCCGCTTTACTGAGGCGGGAAATTTGTAATTATCCAACATCATGACGATTAAATCAGCACTCTTTCTCGCCCTGGCTGCGACTATTCCTTTCGGGGGAATTCAGTCCGCAGATGCTCGAATCTGGACCGATAACCAAGGTCGCACCCTGTCGGGAGATTTTGTGCGCGTGAGCGACGGGAAGGTTTCCGTGAGACGTCCCAATGGCAAAGTTGTTCAACTTCTGCTCGTTGGATTATCCAAGGTCGATCAGGAATTTGTTGCCAAGCAGGGAAATGCCGGTGGTGGTGAAGGTAGCTGGACGAGTTTCCGGGGGGCCTCTCGGACGGACCATTCTCCGGATAAAGGTTTATTGAAAAAGTGGCCCGATGGCGGGCCGAAGCTTCTTTGGCAATCGCAAGTCTGTGGAAAGGGATATAGCGGCCCCGCGATTGTAGACGGGAAGGTTTATTATACGGGAACGATCGATGGAAAGGCTAAGATCATTTGCCTCAATGTGGCCGACGGCAAAGAAGTCTGGAGTTCGGATTTGGGTGATGATCCTGCCGATGGTTATAATACAGGATGGGGAAGCGGACCCCGTGGGACTCCGACGGTGAGTGACGGCGTGGTCTATGCGATTAGTGCGAATGGTTCTCTGACTGCGGTCGATGCTGCTAACGGAAAACGAAAGTGGAGTAAGGAATTTGTGAAGGACTTTGGCGGGAAGGTGTCCAAATGGGGGTATTCGGAATCGCCCTTGGTTGACGGAGATCAGTTGATTGTCACGCCAGGTGGAAAAGATGGCGCGATTGTGGCTCTTGATAAGAAAACGGGGAAGACGATTTGGAGAAGTAAGGAGTTAACAGATGGAGCGGAGTATTCCTCGGTGGTCATCGCTGAGGTGAATGGGAAGAAGCAATACGTGCAACTATTCATGAAGACTCTTGCGGGTGTCGATGCCGAGACCGGGAAGCTGCTCTGGACTTCGAAATGGCCCAAGGGGCGCACGGCAGTGATTCCGACTCCCATTTTTCATGACGGGAAAGTTTATATGACTTCCGGATATGGTGCTGGGTGCAAGCTGGTGGATATCTCAGGTGCGGAGGCGAAGGATGTCTGGCAAAATACTGAAATGAAAAATCACCATGGTGGAGTCGTGCTCCTTGATGGCTATCTCTACGGGTTTTCCGATGGCGCAGGCTTGGTCTGTCAGAACTTTGAAACTGGCGAGAAAGTTTGGAGCGAGAGAGGAAAAGGGATTGGCAAGGGCGCGGTCCACTACGCAGATGGCCTTCTTTACTGTGTCGATGAAGATGAAGGTTCGGTCTTTATTGCCGAAGCAAGCCCAAAGGGATTCAGCGAAAAGGGAAGATTCCCAATGCCCAAAGAGACCGAACTTCGCAAGGGCACGAATGGCAAAGTCTGGACCCACCCTGTGGTCTTGGATGGTAAGCTCTACTTACGGGACCAGGACCTTGTCTTTTGTTACGACGTGAAGGGCTAGGACTTGAACTCGCGGTCAGCCTGTTTGCGATAGCCGTTCAGGATGGCGGTCTGGTTGTCGAAGACCTCGAGGATGGAGTAGGAATTGTTTTCTGCGCCCTTTCCCTCGATGACCGCAGAGAGCGTGCAGTAGGGGATCTTGTTGATTACCGTGAGCTCGTTCTTGTGGCTATGGCCCTGGAAAACGGCGAGGACATTTTTTGAGTGTTCGAGGATCTTCCGGACTTCGAGACATTGTTTGATCGCGTAGCTGTGTTCAGGGGGGAGATCGAGTCGTTGATGGGCGAAAACGAGAGTGGGGAGTTTGTTCTCTTCGAGGTCTTTTTTGAGCCAGGCAATCTCTTCCGGCGGCATGTTGGGATCGTTCCATTGGGAATTATTCCGGCCGTAATGTTTCAGGTCCTTGGTGTAGCATGCATCGAGAATGACGAGATGAACTCCGTTGACATCAAAGGAATAGTGTCCTGATTTGCTGGCGGTCTTGGCGTGTTTAAAAAACTCCTCTTTGGTCAGGGTGTCGACGCAGTGATTTCCTAGAACATAGTGGCAGGGAATGCCGGGTTCGTTCATGATGGGAACAATTTTTTTGAGATAGGAAAGCTCCTCATCCACCGTGGGCGCAGCATCGACGAGATCACCCAGAGAGACGATGGCGTTGGGTTTTTTTTCTTTGAACAGAGCCGAAAACTCTTTCGCTTTGGCCAGACTGTCCCGGTAAGCGCGAGATCCTCGTTGGGGCTTGTCCGCATAGTGGATGTCGGTGACAAGTCCGAGAGAGAGGAGCTTTTTTGGTGTGGAGCTCTTGTCCTGACCTAGAAGATGTCCTCCCAGAGCGAGACTGCTGATGTGGGCAAACTGTCTGCGTTTCATGATTGGGGATCTTAGGCGGCTTTTTCCTCGAGTGACGAGGACTAATCAAAGCCAGATCCGAAAGATCGAATACGGCCTCTTTGGCATACGCGGGCGGAGTGTTAATGAGCGGATTGCACCTTCAAGAAGAGTTTATTTTCAGGGGCGGTCGCCTCGATTCAGCCCCCTTCGGTGAGGAGGGCGATCTCCGCCAGAGAGAGCCTATAAGGCAGAGCGGAGCGGTCAAGATCAGGGCTCCCGGAATGGAGGTGTTGCGTGATGATTTGTGATCGAGTTTTCGGAGGAAGGTATCTAGTGTGGCGCGGATGAGGAAGATCTTGGGTAGAACGTGTGCTTTCCTATTCCTGATGACCAACGGTCTGTGCGGGGAGGGGATTCGTCTGAATGAGATTCAGGTGATTGGAACTCATAATTCCTACCACCTCGCCCCTTCGGCCGGTAAGCTTAAGCTGATCAGACTTTTTAGTAAGCGGGGAGCGGAGGCCTGGGCGTATTCCCGGAAGCCTTTGGATCAGCAGCTTGAAGCTGGGCTGCGGCAGTTCGAGTTGGACATCTTCGCAGATCCGGAAGGGGGGCGTTTTGGGACGAGCGAGGAGATGAAAAAGCCAGGCATGAAGGTGATCCATGTTCCGGGGATTGACGAGGGAACGGTGCACCCGACCTTGACCGGAGCCTTGCAGGCGGTGGAGAAATGGTCGGCGAAGAATCCCCGTCATGTCCCGATCATGATCCTGATCGAATTGAAGGATCGTGTGGAAATGCCACTTGCGCCAAGGCCGATTCCTTTTGACCGGAAGCAGATGGAAGCGGTGGAACAGGAAATCCTGAAAGTGTTCCGGAAAGAGAAGTTGATCACGCCCGATTTAGTGCGGGGTGATTCGGCATCCCTGAGAGAAGCGGTTTTGAAGAAGGGATGGCCGGAATTGGATTCGCTTCGGGGGAAGGTGATGTTTTGCCTCGATAACGAAGGGAAGCATCGGGAGATTTATTTGGAGGGGAATCCTACTCTCGAGAAGAGACTCTTGTTTGCCAGTGTGGCCAGGGAGCACCCGGCGGCCGCGTGGATGAAGCGGAATGATCCGGTGAGATCTTACGATGAGATTCGAACGCTCGTGAGCAAAGGATTCATTGTAAGGACTCGTGCTGATACTGACACGAAGGAAGCGCGGGCTAATGATGGGAAACGCCGGGACAAGGCTTTGGCCAGCGGAGCTCAGTTTGTGAGCACTGATTTTCCCAGACCCGATCCCAAGTTGGGCGAATACGAGGTCGCCCTTCCCGGAAAGGTGGTTGCGAGGGTTAATCCGGTGTCGGGGAGGAGCAAGCAGGCAGGGGAAGTGGAATAGAGCTTTTAGCCGCGAAAGCTCATGGATTTCCAGGCTTCCGACGGGGTCTCCGAAGTAATTATCTCAGCACCTGCGCCGCTCTGGCCTGCGCTTCCGGGAGGGGGAGACCGGCTTTGGCGCCGGGGCGCTTGTGGCCGATGTGGGACATCCAGGATGGGGAGAGAACGCTTTGGCGTCTGCGGTAGAAGTCGACGAGGTCTTCGGGGAGCTCGGGAAGAGGTTCATCGAATAAGCTTTGATGGATCGCTTTGGCCATTGCACGATGCCCGGTTTTGTTGGGGTGAATACCGTCGCTGGAGAGAGAGAATTCGGGATTCTTTTGACGTTGGGCTTGTTGGAAATTGTTGATGGCAGTGTGGAGATCGACAACCGCTTCGACCCGGTGGGATTGTTTGACAATCCAGGCGGCATAAGGGCTGAGGACATCGCGGTCATAGTGTTCGTAGATGGACGTCCATGAAAACGAGGAAGCATCCGAAGAGACAAGAGCCTTCCGGGCGCCGGGAGCGAGGGGATCGAAGGGCGGAGGCGTGAGAAGGATGAGTTTGCAACCGGTTTTGTCTGCTTTGGCGATCAGGGTGTTGACGCCTCTCTGATAGGCCGCAAAGCGCTCTTCAGAGAAGGGATGGTAGATGCCGTCGTTCATCCCGTAGCAAGCGAAGATGAGGTCCGGTTTTGCTTTAGCGAGGGCGCGATCAAGGCGCTCCTGCAGGTTGGGTCTGGGAAAGGGATGTTTTGGTTCGGAGAGTCCGCAGAGGGTTTCGGAGGAAAGGCCGGCCGCAATGACTTCGGGAGCATGACCTTTGAGGTGCAGGGCGGCTTGCAGATCGTGGATGAAATGTCGGCTGGCGGTGATGGAATCACCAAGAAAGAGAATGCGGTTGGAGGCGAGGAGGACATTCTTTGATTTGTTGACTCCCCAAACATCCTCGAGGATGGGGACGATTTTTGGGTCGTGCTCGATGAGGGCGGCACAGTCGTAGGGTGTGATGTCGTTTTCGCCGAAGTAGGCTTCGGTGGTTTCCGCGAAATACTCCATCTGGTTGTTCATGGCGTAGGCCGGACCATGGTAGGTTTTAAGCGGCTGCCTGGGAACGCCCGTGCGACGGGGGACGTCGATGTAGGTTCCCGATTTCCTGGCGCGACGGTAGGCGAGGAAAATCTCCTGATGGTCGTCGCCGAGAATGTGGTTGTGATAGGCGTGGGAGAGCTCGTGGAGAGCGAGGTTGGGCATGCGCATCGTGTCCTGCTTGAATTGCGGGATGTTGGTATACTCGATGGTCTTGGAAAACTGAACCGGGAAGCCGTTGGCCTTGAGCCAGCCCGAGCTTGGGTGATGACAGGCACTGCTGTTTCCGTTTTTGGAGGGTGAGAACCAATGGGGCACCTTTTTCATGTAGTCGACAGCAGGTGCGGGGACACGGTCGATGATGTCCTGGAGTTGGTTGCCGAGAAGATGAAGGGCGAGTTTTGTTTCCTCGGGATGATTCTTTTTAAGATCCTCATGCACGAAAATGGTCCAGCCTTTGTGATTCTCGCCGGTGTATCCTTGCGGGGGAGGGAACTTGGGATGGTTTGCCGCGAGGAGATTGGCGGCGAGGACGTCGCGATAAGAGACAAGCGCCCTCATTTGCTTTTGATCGAGCTTGGCGAGGAATTCCTTGTTGGAAATCGCGCGGTGGGCGGCGAAGGCCTTTTTCCCCTCAAGATCGAGTTGATGAGCCGGATGCTTCGGGTGCTGCCTTTTGAAGAGGGAATAGGGAGTCAGTTCGGCAAAGGCAGCTCCTGTGAGGAGGATAGAAAGGCAGAGGTGTCGGATCATAGTGATGGCGGTGAAGATCTGAAGTTAGATGCAGTTCCTAATACCTCTGGTGCGCTTTGCAATGAAGTACAGATTTCAGTTCATTATAGCCCACAAGAAATCAAGGCAGCCAAATAAAAAGGTCTGAAAAGCTTGCTAGACAAACAAACAGCTCTTCGCCAATGTGCCTAGCGAAGAAGGAAAAAGAGGGGAATTTGCCCTCGACCGTCATGCTAATAAATACTGTTCGGTAAAAAATGCTATGAAACCCACAAACATTCACACTGAACCACGTTAATCTATGAAACCCGCCCCTGCTACCCAACACCGAATTGAAAGTGCTCTGGCTTCATCCGAGCACCCAGGTTGGCTTCGTGCCGGATACAAGCTCTTCTTTGTTCTCGCATTCTTTCCCATCCTCATGATGATCCCCGCTGGTCTTGGAGATGATGCCGATGGGCTTCTCAAGATCGCCAATCGGTTTCCTGCGTATGGGTGGACTGCACTTGGATTGGCATCAGTATCGGGTCTCTTATATGGCCTCCACAAGTTGCAGCTCAAAAAGAGTTCAAAGAGCAATCATCCGTCTGAGTAGAGCCGCATCTCGATGCGGTGCTGTAAGAAATACAGCAAGAGGCACAATAAGACGGTGGTGGACAACCGGCTACTCGCCCCGTGTCGAAATGACGTCCGTAATGACAACCTTTAACCCTGTTAGGGAGTGGCGCTCTCAGTAGGCGGTGCCACACCTCGACGTTCGGTAAATATCAGATGATCTCACAGATTCGCCACGCTTGTCTCATTGTAACGGTACTTGCGAGCCTTTTGCAGTCTTCCCCGTTAGGCGCTTCGGCCATGGATCAAGCCGATATCGCGGCACTGGTTGAAAAAACACATCGGGACTCACTTGCGGCCAGGGAGCGGATCTTGCGTAAGACCGTGGCCAGAGACAGTAGTTGGCCAAACGGCAACTGGGGTGATGTGCTTTGGTCACTTGCCGCACTTTATCTGGACGAGCGGGTAGATGAGGCAAATGCCCGCTTGCTGAAACAGGCTAAGCGATACATTGCCGTGCGCGAAGCTCAAGAAGGGGATCCGGCGTTCCTGCCTGAAGATACCAATGCGCCATGGGCTTATTTTGCACTCACGGACTACGTTAGGATTCTCCACCTGTTTCACGCCAAGAGTTCCCACTTTCCGGGACGTCTGGATAAGGAGACTGAAGCAGCCATGAAGGAAGCACTGTGGTGCTGGGTAAAATCCGAGAGCACGCTGGCTGGTGCCACCTTGGATGATTTACTTGTTACGCTTGGCACTGAAAATCATGATCTAACACTACGCCCAAACTATTACTTGATCGCTTCTCTCCTTGCGGATGATCCGGCGTTTCGCGACCGACGTTTTGACGACGGTCATACCGCCGCCGAGCATGCCAAGGCATACACCAGCTACTTTCAGCGTTGGGCAGGTAAACGTGTAGCAACGGGACTGTGGATCGAGATCGGATCCAATGGCTACCAGAAGTATTCCTGGCCTGCACTATTCAACCTAAACGAGTTGGCACCGGACCCACTGATCAGGAAACGCTTTGGCATGTTGCTGGATATGGCCTTTATCGAGGAGGCACAGATCTCTGTGCGGGGACTTCGCGGTGGCGGTCGAAGCCGAGCATATGGGGGTAAGCGTGGATTTGAATCCTACAAGAACCTACTCTACGCCCCCGAAGGCCAACCTGCTCTCGGCAGCCATTCCAATGTGGTCGAGACCAGCCGCTATCAGCTGCCTGCAGCAGCTATCTTGCTTCGCTTCAGAGAATTCCCTGCCCGTGAGCCATTTGTGATTCGCAATCGCGTGCTTGGAGAACTGTCAGCGCTCAAGAGAGGTAATGAAGGTCAACGCTTCGCCGCTGATTCTGCCCTGGTGAATTACGCCTACCGGACGCCGCACTACCTGCTGGGCAGCACCTTGCAGGACCCGTCCCTGACCAACCCTGATCCAAAATCCGAAAGGGGAGCGGACTGGAAGTACTCGGGAATATCCAGGCAGAACCGCAGCTTTGGCATGTTGTTTGATGATCCTGCCAGTGACAGCGTTAGTGAGGTTTACCCTGTGATTGAAAAGACTGGCGGTGGCCGCCCACAGCACCCGTTCTGGAGTGTCCAACACGAGAACGTCCTTATTCTTCAACGAGTCGCACCGCAAACACGCAAGCGTATGGGCTCCTATAATACCGGCGCGATCAGCATCCGTTATGACGGACCGGAGCTGGAGCATGTAGAAGAGAATGGATGGATCTTCAGTAGCCATGGTAAGGCCTTTCTCGCAGTGAAGTTCCTCGATGGTGGCCATAAATGGATCGAGGATGGAAAAGAGGCCGGGCCTGTAAAGTTCGACCACTCGACCGGCACGTCTAGAGTGCTCATGCATGCTGGAGACCTGAGCGCGTATGCGTCATTTGAGCAGTTTCGTACTCATGTCCAGTCCCGCCGCCTGACAGTTACCCCGAACAGTGTGTATTACGAGTATGGACCGGCGAAGACCCGGCTGGCAGTCACACTTTTCGATGTGGAGAACCCGGAAGCCTTTAAGCTGCCGGAAGTTAACGGCAAGCCGATTGACCTGCGTCCCCCAGTGACCTGGCAAAGTCCTTATCTTAATGGGCGATTTGGCAGCGAAAAAGTAACGGTGACCGTTGGCTCGATTAAGCAGGTGCTGGACTTTAGCTCTGGACACAACGGCCAGTGAATGGAAACCTAAACTGAACAAGGCGGTGCAGGCAACGTCGCTCTGCTTCGTGCCTGACCTCTGACGTTCGATGAAAAACAAAGAATGACACTTCTCGGTTACATCGACGTTCGCCCGTTCCTTTTTGTCGGCGGACTGCCTTTGTTTATTGGCCTCTCCCTGCTGATCTGCTGGCTGGCGAAGACTAAATTCAAGAAGGCGAACGTGGCGCTCATTTCTGGGCTGCTTTTCACGGGGCTCTTTACGTTTCTCTTGACG
>JAAEZT010000008.1 GCA_018222765.1 bacterium
TCCTCCCCGTCGGAATGGTCCGAGGCATGGACCTCAATCGTGACCAAGTCATCACTTCAAAGGAATTCCTCGACTACCGCGCCCAGCAGTTCGACCCCAAGGATAAAAATGGCGACGGCTTCCTCGACGCGAATGAATTCTCCCACCCCAAGGCCCTCAAAGGTTCCGACAAAAATAAAGACGGCAAGCTCTCGCGGGAGGAACACCTCAACATCTTCCGTAGCCAATTCCCCAACGTCGACGTCAACAAGGATGGAAAAATCACCGCGGCGGACAAAAGATAGGAATTTTCAGGTTATTTTGAAAATAATTGTCCAAAAATCGTCCATTTTCTGAACCTGTGTAAAAGGACGACTTTTACATGGATTCAGAAGATAATTACGACGCACACGAGCAATTCACCCGGCATCTCCTTGAGAGTGAGCCCGTGATGATACGCTCAATCCTCGTCATCGTTCCGCATCAAGACGATGCCCGAGAAATCATGCAGGAGACCGCCGTGGCACTCTGGAGGCAATTCGATTCCTACGATCCAACACGCCCTTTCATCAACTGGGTGATGGAGAGGTTTCGGAGCTTCTGGCATAAACGTGATTACCCAAGGCTGACAAAAGAAAGAAGTAACTCCGTTCCGGGGTATTCAAGTTCTTCTTTTGCTCTATGAAAAAAAGCATCCTCTGGCCTCTTCTCATTCTCGTTGGACTTCTCTCCGCCCAGCGCAAGAACAACAGCTCCGGGCCCAATGACCCGATTCCCAAATCGGAAGTCCTAAAACTCACCGGCAACTTAAAAGGCGCGAAGCTGGAAGAGGACGTCAACATACTCTGGCTCTATGGACCCGAAGATCATCGCGGCGGCGAACACGACTACATCCGCATCAAGGAGCTCTTCGTCCCAATGCTGAAAGCCATCCCACGGATCACCGTAGACGAGGCTTATCAATTCCCCACGCAAGAGCAGTTCGGCAAAGCCGATCTCCTCATTCAATATCTTCATCTTCCGGATCTCACCGATGAGCAATTCGCGATGTATCAAAAATTCGTCGATGATGGCGGCAGTGTCGTTTCCCTCCATGAATCCTGTATCATGCGCCCCGTTGACCGCGCAGAGAAACTCGCTGGCTGTATCGGCGGCTCCTGGAAGGGCAACAAAACTTCCAAGTGGAGTAAGTTTGATCACGCCCATCCGCTCTATCTCAACACCGATCACCCAGCCTTCAAAGGCCTCCCCGACTCCATCAAACTCAACGACGAGTCCTATTGGAACCTCTTGAAAAAAGAAAACGTCGAGGTCATCGGCGCGATCGCGCCAACAGGAACCAAAGATTTCAACGCCGCTCTCAAACACCCCGAAGTCCGCAGCGACACTTTCTGGACCTACACCTCCGGCAAAGGCCGCGTCTTCGGCACCACTACCGGCCACTACACCTATACCTTCTACGACCCAACCTATCGTGTCCTCCTCCTTCGCGGTATCGCGTGGGCCCTCGACATCGATCCCGCTCCCCTGATGCCTCTCGCCATCCAAGGCATCACCGACGATAATGACCTTGTTGGCACCAAGGATGCGATGATGGATTACAAAAATCGCAAACGCTAAAAAGGCACCGCGCTGCCCCCGCCGCATATCTAGTGTGCTTTAAAACCCTCCCGTAAATACCCGACAAAATCTCCGATAGAACAATCATGCAAAGACGGTAACTTCAACCTCGCGAGTAAACTCTCTCACTCGATGTCTTTCCATACCAACTCCACCACCCGCCGATCCTTTTTTCGTCTCGGCAGCTCCGTCCTGGCACTTCCCTTTCTGGAAAGCTTCGCCAGCGCCAAGGCCGCCTCGGCCACCCCTCCCAAGCGCATGATCTTTCTCGGCGGCGGCTTCGGCTTCACCAAGGACACTTTCTACCCTAAGAAAGCCGGTCGCTTTTCCGAGATCGGCATGACCGAGGGACTCTCTCCCCTCGCTCGGCACAAGGACGACATCACCATGGTGACCAATCTCACCAACCTCGGCGCATCCGATCCGCACGGCGGCTCCACCTCCTACCTCACCGGAGCCAACGTCGCCGGAACTCCGGGCAAGCGCTTTCACAACTCCATCTCCTGTGATCAGATTGTGGCTCAGCACCTCGGCAAGAACACTCGTTTTTCTTCCCTCATCCTCTCAGCCAAGGAAGCCGATGGCGGCTCCAACTCCGGACACGGAAAAGGCCTCTCCCTCTCCTGGGATGACTCCGGTAACCCCATTCCGGGTATCGATAAACCCCTCGATCTCTTCCGCACCCTCTTCGCCCACCCTGGCGACTCGAGGGCCGAACTCGATGCCCGGCTCAAAAAACGTCAGAGCATTCTCGATCTCGTCCGTATCGACGGCGGCGGCATGAAGCGAACTCTCAGTAAAGGCGATCAGGAAAAGCTCGACGAATACTTCACCGGAGTCCGCCAAGTCGAGAAAGGCCTCGAGCGCCAGGCGAAGTGGGCGGATATTCCCAAGCCCAAGGCGCCCTTCGAGGCACCCGATGAGGGCATCACCGGCGAGGAAGCGATCCATCTCATGTATGACATGATGATCATCGCTCTCCAAACCAACATGACCAACGTCGTCTCCTACCGCCAGCCGGTCTGCTCCCTCCTCGCCGGCATGGGCGTCAAACTTAAGGCCCACTCACTAAGCCACTACGGATTTTCCCAACCCCGTATCCTCGCCTCCCGCGAACGAGACAAGAAGTGTTCCTCTCTCCTCGCGCATTTCATCGACCGCTTGAAAGAAGCGAAAGACAGCGACGGCAGCCGCGTCTTCGACAACTGTATTGTAAGCTACGGCTCCAACCTCCGCAGCGGGCACGAACTCAAAAACGTTCCCGCGATCGTCACTGGCGGCGGCGCAGAGCAAATTAAACACGGCCGCAACATTGTCCTCCCCAAGGAAGACACACCGCTGGCCAACTACTGGCTCACCCTCATGCAGCAGGGAGGAATCAAAACCGAGCAGTTCTCTCACAGCACCGGAATCATCCCCGAACTCCTGAGCTAGTTTTCACATGAAGCTCCTCACACTCTTCGCCGTCTCACTCTTCACGGCCGCTTCCGCTGCGCCCAAAGCCACTGCGCTGAATTCCAAACAGCTCCAGCCGTTCCTCGAAAACTACTGCATCAAATGCCACGGCCCAAAGAAACAAAAAGGCCAGGTTCGCTTTGATCAAAAAGATTGGAAAATCACCGACAACGACACCGCCCAACGATGGCAGGATGTCCTCGATCAACTCAACGGCGGCGACATGCCTCCCGAGGACGAAAAGCAACCATCGAACGCAGAGATGGCCGCCGCCCTCGATTCCATCACCGGCTCCGTCATCACCGCCCGCAAACGTCTCACTGATCACGGCGGTGAAATCAAAATGCGCCGGCTCAACAAACGCGAATACGCTGCCACCATTCGCGACCTCTTCGGCTTCGATGTCTCCCTGCACGACATCCCCGACGACGGAGAAATCGCGACCTTCGACACAGTCGGCGAGGAACAATTCTTCACCTCCGCCCACTTCGAAAAATATCTCGAACTCGGTCGTCAGGTCGCCGACACCGCTCTCCGGTACAACACCAGCCCGCGAAGGAAGCTCGAAAAAAGTCGCACCGAGACCGAGGACCGCGTCACCAAAAGAATGCGTAAAGACCTCGCCGAGAAGGATCGCAAAAAAGCTCTCCTCGACGCTGGAAAGACGTGGAGGGAAGCCGGCTTCAAAGACGAAGGCGAAATGAAAATTCTCCTTAGCCAGTGGGACTCCCGCGCAGAATTGCCTCGCAGCTATCTCAAGTATCCCCACGTTAATACCGGCGTCTACAACTCCAACGTCGCCAAGTGGTCCTATGCCAATAAACACACCGACATCCGCGGCGACTACCTCATTCGAGTCCACGGCGGCCTCGTCGACAATCCCCACGAACTCCGGAAATTCATCCGCCTTTCCGACGGCGACCGCATCCACGGCACCCTTAAGATGATCGGCACTCCGGAGAAGCCTGAGTCCGTCGTCCTCCGCACCCGCCAGCCCATGGGTCGCACCCAGCTCGCGATTCGCCTCCGCGAAAATTTTCCGGACCACGCCATCAACTCGACCCGCGGATACATCAATCAACTCAAGGACCCACGCAAACACCCCGATCCCCGACCTTCCCTCTGGTTCGACTGGATTGAAATCGAAGGTCCCTTTTATCCTGAAAAACGCCCCGCCTTCGAAGAGCTCCTCTACCCCGGAATCGAAACCGGGAAAAACGGCCCCTACCTCAATCACGACAAATCCGCCCACGAGTTCCTCGAAAAATTCTCCACCCTCGCTTTCCGACGCAAGGCCCCCGAACCCGCCTATCTCGAGGCCCTTCACCAGAACTTTGTCGATCTCCGGGCCTCCGGGAAAAACTACCGCGAAGCCATGACTGAAGTCATGGCCATCGTCCTCGCCTCGCCCAGCTTCCTCTTCATTCAAGAAGCCGCTCCCGAGCAAGACAAACCACACGGCCTCCTCGACAATCGCGAACTCGCCATCCGCCTTTCCTACTTCCTCTGGAGCAGCCCGCCCGACAACGAACTCTACGATGCCGACCTCTCCGACCCCGAGATCTACTCACAACAAATCGACCGCCTCCTCGCCGATCCAAAATCCCAGGCCTTCCGCGATGGCTTCATCGGCCAATGGACCCACCTCGATCGCTATGACGCCATCACCATCGACACCAGGCAGCATCCTCACTTTAACGAAGGACTCCAGCGGGATGCCAAACAAGAAGTTCGGGAATTCTTCAGCACCCTCATCAAAGAAAACCTCCCCGTCAAAAACCTCATCGACTCGGAGTTCGTCACCATCAACGGAGCCCTCGCCAATCACTATGGCCTTCCTTTCGACAACCCACGAGACGCCTCATTCCGAAAAATCAAACTCCCCGCCGGCTCTCATCGCGGCGGACTTCTCACCCAAGCCGCCTTCCTCGTCACCGGCTCCAATGGCGAACGATCTTCACCGGTCATTCGCGGGGCTCTCGTCATGGAAAAAATCCTCCACGACGCTCCGCCACCGCCACCGCCCAATGTCCCCGAACTTGATGAAGCTTCCGATAAGCCCATGACCAATCGCGAGATGGTCCTCCTTCACCAGAACCGCGCGACCTGTGCCTCCTGCCACAAAAAAATGGATGTCATCGGCTTCGGACTCGAAAACTTTGACCCCACCGGACGCTGGCGCGTCACCGAAAAAGTTGGCCGCAAGCAAGTCCCCATCCAACCCGGCGGCACCCTCCCCGGAGGCGGCGAATTCAAAGACGTCACCGAACTCAAAAAACTCCTCCTTCTCCATCAGGACAAGCTCGCCCACGAACTCACCGAGTCCATTCTCGCCTACGCCTTGGGACGCACCGTGGAATTCTCCGACGATGACGACGTCGAAGAAATCCTCTCAAAACTCAAACCCCAAGACTACCCCCTCCGCACCCTCATCCGCGAAGTCGCTCTCAGCCCCCTCTTCAAAAAGAAATAAGATGAGCGGTTGCGTCCAACGGCCCAACTCCCAACCTTTAAAACCTTCGCTCCTCAGCGTCATTGGAGTTAACTCTCCCCCCAACAAAGTCTGAACCCTAGCAAAGTTCCCATGCGCCTCCCAATCACTCTCTCATTCCTCATCATCTTCATCACAACATTCTCCCTTTCTGCTAAAAAACCAAACGTCATTCTCATTATGGCGGACGATGTGAGTTGGGAGTGCTTTTCCTGCTACGGGGCCGAGGACTACCAAACCCCCAACATCGATGCTCTTGCCGCCAACGGTATCCGCTTCAACCATTGTTACTCCACTCCGATCTGCACCACTTCACGGGTCAAAATCATGACCGGGAAATACAACTTTCGAAATTACACCCACTTCGGATACCTCAATCCGGACGAACGCACCTTTGGACATATGATGAAAGACGCCGGCTACAAAACCGCCATCGCCGGCAAGTGGCAACTCAACGGTCTCTATCACAATGCCGAGGGCAGCCAGGATGTTTCCCGTCCGGTCAAAGCGGGATTCGATGAATACTGTCTCTGGCAGGTCACGACCCAGAAACGTGGTGAAAGAGGCGGCGAGCGTTTCTGGAGCCCGCCACTCGAACAGAACGGAAAGTTCCTCAGCAAGGAAGACAATCATGAGAAATACGGCCCTGACCTCATGTCCGACTTTCTCTGCGATTTTATCAAGCGTAACAAAGACGAACCCTTCTTTGTCTACTATCCTGCGGTCTTGGTTCACGATCCATTCGTCCCCACACCGGACACCATTGGCGACGCTCCCCGCACCCACGAATCCAACAAGCAACCCAAAGACAAAGCTGCGCGCAAAGCCAACTTCGTTGCCATGGTGCAATATCTCGACAAGATCGTGGGAAAGATCGTCAAGCAAGTCGACGAGATCGGCCAACTCGAGAACACCATCATTATGTTCACCGCCGATAACGGCACCCACACCTCCCTTACCTCTCGCTGGAATGGCCGGGACATCAAAGGCGGCAAGGGCGGCACCCGCGACATGGGAACTCACGTGCCCTTCGTGGCCTCATGGAAAGGACACACTCCCGAAGGCCTCGTCTCAAACGACCTCATCGATTTCACGGACTTCTACGCCACTTTTTCCGAAGCCGCCGGGGCAAAACCCGGAAAAAATGAATCCCTCGACGGCCGCAGTTTCTTTCCTCAGCTTCAGGGGAAAAAAGGCACCCCACGCAATTGGGTCTTCTGCCACTACCAACCTTACTGGGGAAAATCTCTAGGCACCCAGTTTGTCCGCGACCAAAACTACAAGCTCTATCGCAACGGCAACTTCTTTAACGTCCCCAATGATCTCAAGGAGGCCAACATCCTTCCCATTGAGGGCCCCGGCAAACCCTCCCACGAGAAACTGACCAAAGTCTTTGAAACGACCCCGCCCGCTCCAGAGAAAAAGGGCGGCAAATCAATCAAGGACCGCCCCACCCATCCCAACTGGAGAAACATCACCAATCCCAACGACTAGCCAAACCTGCAATTCTCTTCGCGTCATTGCAGCTCGCCCCCCATTTGACGATTTTATTCAAAAATCACCTGTTTTTCTTCAAGACTCTCTCCGCTTTCTCCTGTATCAGTCCCCCACATGAAGACCGTCGCCATTCTCGCTACCCTCGACACCAAAGCTGCCGAAGCCGATTTCATGCGCACCGAAATCGAAACCCTCGGCGGAAAGGCCTTCCTCATCGACCTTTCCCTCGTCGGTGACTCCGATCTCAAAGCTGACATCACCAAGCAGGAAGTCATCGCTGCCGGCGGAGGCAATCTTGAGGAACTCCTCGTCAAACCCAACCGCGAGCAGTCCAACCCTTTCATCGTCACAGGAGCCACCAAGCTCCTTCTTGAACTTCAGGAAGCCGGCAAAATCGACGCCGTGGTGACCCTCGGCGGAACCCAGGGCACCTCGACCTGCGCTCCCATCCTGCAAGCCCTTCCCTATGGCTTCCCCAAGGTCATGCTCTCAACCGCCGCTTCCGGCGACACCTCACCGTTCGTCGGCATTAAAGACATCACCATGATGTTCGCCGTCTCCGACATCCTCGGACTCAACGTCTTCTCGCGAAAAATTCTCGCCAACGCTGCCGCCGCCGCTTGGGGCATGGCCCAATCCGAGCAGTGTATCACCAAGTCCACCGCCAAAGGAGTCATCGGAATGTCCAACCTCGGGGTTCTCACCCAGGGCGCCATGCACGCTATCGAACTCTTCGAAGCGGCCGGTTACGAAGTCATCACCTTCCACGCCATCGGTGCCGGTGGTGACGCCATGGAGCAAATGATGAAAGAAGGAATCATCACCGCCGTCTTTGACTACGGCCTTGGCGAAATTGCCGACGGAGTGTGGGGCGTCCTCCGCGCCGGCGGACCCGACCGGCTCACCGTCGCTGGCAAACTTGGCCTTCCCCAGGTCATCGTTCCCGGCGGATCCGAGCACCTCGGCATCCTCGTCAGCGAGCCCAGCGTCATTCCCGCCGGATACGAAGATCACCAAATCACCTGGCATTCACCTTACGTCTTCGTTCCCCGACTCAATGCCGAGGAACAAGGCCGCGTCGCCAAAGTCATCGGAGAGAAACTCAGTCACTCCACCAAAGACACCCTTTTCCTCATGCCTCTGAAAGGGGTCAGCAGCTACTCCGCCGAAGGAGGAGAACTCTACAACCCCGAGCTCGACGCCGCCTACTGGGAGTCACTTCAAAAAGAACTCCCCGACACCATCGAAGTCGAAGCCATGGACAACAACGCCCAGGATGACGCCTTCGTCGAACGCGCCGTCAACTACCTCATTGAAAAACTCGAAGCTTAATTATTTTTCCTCTACCAAATCTCAACCCAAAACAACCAACCAACAAATACAATGGCTGACTTAGACGACATCAGAGACGGAGACAATTTTGGTCTCAACACACCTGCAGACACCTCCTCATTCTACCTCAAGGGAATGAACAGCGCATCATGGGGCATCAAAAACCGCATGTCACGTATCTTCAACCGCAAGTCCGGACGCACCGTCATGCTTGCTTTCGACCACGGCTTCCTCATGGGGCCGACTTCCGGTCTTGAGCGCATCGACCTCAACATCGCTCCTCTTGCTGAAGAAGCCGACTGCCTCATGGGTTGCCGTGGCATGATCCGCACTTCCATCCCTGCGGAAAACACCAAGCCAATCTGTCTCCGCACTGATTCCGGCACCACAATTCTCACCGAGATGAACCACAACGTGCTCATCTCCGAAATCGACGCCATCGGCATGAACGTTTCCGCAATGGCCGCCATGCTCGCCATCGGCGACGCTGACACCGAAGCTTCCACCATAGCTAACTTCTCCAAGCTCGTAGACATCGGCAACAAATACAGCATCCCCGTCATGGGTGTTACCGCTGTTGGTAAGGACATGGCTCGCGACTCCCGCTACTTCGGCCTCGCCTCCCGCGTTTGTGCTGAAAACGGCGCTTCCATCGTCAAGACCTACTACACTGAAGGCTTCGAAAACGTCGTGGCAGCCTGCCCCGTCCCCGTTGTCATCGCCGGCGGCAAGAAGCTCCCTGAACTCGAAGCTCTCGAACTCTGCTACAACGCCATCCAGTGTGGCGCTTCCGGAGTCGACATGGGCCGCAACGTCTTCCAATCCGACAAGCCTCTCGCCATGATGCGTGCCGTTAAAGAAGTCGTCCACAACGACGCCAAGCCATCCGAGGCCATCGAAATCTACAACGCTGGATAAACCAGTGGCCGGGGCCTGTAGCCCCGTCGCCAATCTTTCCAACCCTGGGCGAAAGCCCGGGGTTTTCCTTCTCCCCCTCCCTCATTCACTCTATCTCTCTTCACACCATGACCCGCGCCGAAAAAATCGATCTCATCCGTTCCCGCCCGCAACTCTCCGTCGCCACCCTCAGCGCCGACATGGGCAACCAAAACGCTGCCCTCCAAACCCTCAAGGAAAACGACGTCAATCTCCTCCACTTCGACGTCATGGATGGTAACATTTGGCCCAACATCACTGTCGGATCACCCTTCGTGGCCGGACTTAAAACCGACCTCCTCAAGGACGTCCATCTTCTCATCAACAAGCCCAAACAACACATCGACGCCTTCGCCAATGGGGGAGCCGATCTCATCTCTTTCTCCGTCGAATACACCGCACACATCAACGACACCCTCGCGCGCATTTCCGCCCACGAAGACATCGTCCGCGGCGTCTCCCTCAACCCCGGCACTTCGCCCAGCTTCATCAAAGACTACCTCGATCAAATCGACTACGTCCTCCTCCTCGGCGTCGGCCCATACTCCGGAAAAGAACTCTTCCTCGACGACATCCCTCCCAAAATCAAGACCCTCCTCGAGTGGAAACCCGAGCTCCTCATCTGCATCGACGGCGGCGTAAACAAAAACACCATCGCCCAAATTTCGGCCATGAACCCTCACTTCGTGGTTTCCGGGTCCGCCATCTTCAATAACGAAGACCCCGTCGAAAACCTCGCCTTCTTCAACAACGCAATCAGCGCCTAAACCTCTCTTAACTCATACCATTTCAATACCATGTCTGAACAAATTCACGCCGGAAAAGTCGCCATCGTCACTGGAGCCTGCGGAGGAATCGGCCGCGCCACCGCCGAACGCCTTCGCAACGACGGAGCCACCGTCGTCGGCCTCGATATCAATCCCGACGTCGTCACCAACCTCACCGGCGAGCGCCTCTCCGGAGCCGTCTGCGACATTACCGATGACGGCGCCCTCAAAGCCGCCGTTGACAAAACCGTCGCCGAACACGGCGGCCTCGACATTATTGTCGCCAACGCTGGCATCTTTAAATCCGGCGAATACATCGATGCCGAAGAAGACAGCTGGGATCTCCATCTTCGCATTAACCTCACCGCGACCCAACGCTTCCTCAAATTCTCCATCCCCGCCCTCAAGGAAAGCGATAAGCAGGCAAGCATCATCATCATCGGCTCACGCAACTACGCCGCTCCCGGACCAGGCGCTTCCGCCTACTCCGTCACCAAGGCCGGCGTGACCCAACTCGCCCGCGTCGCCGCACTCGAGCTCGCGCCCTTCGGCGTGCGCGTCAATATTCTCCATCCCGATGCCGTCTTCGACACCGAGATTTGGACCGACGAAGCCCTCGAAAAATCCGCCAAGCGCTACGGCATGACTGTGCAGGAGTATAAAACTAAAAACCTCCTCAGCACCGAAATCACCTCCCCCGGCGTCGCCGCTCTCGTCAGCACCGTGGCCGGCCCCGTCTTCTCCGCCACCACCGGCGCCCAGATCCCAATCGACGGCGGAAACGATCGTGTGATTTAATCTCTCTACTTAGCTAAGTGGCCGCATTGCCATTCGGTAATGGATCGATGAAACGGCAGACCGTGGAAAAGTGCTCGACGAAAATTAAGATCGTCACGAAACAGTATTTCGACAAAAAATTTCCGTCACTTGATTTTCAAAGTCGGGCACAGCAGGATCAACGTGCCACATGACCCGTCATTTTTTCGTCGTAATTCTATCATTTCTCACTTCAAGCTTTGCTGGAGCCAGAGAATCTGACTTCGCGCACTTCCTCGAGCCCGGCTTTCCATTTTGCGAAATCACCGTCGACGCACGGGCTCTGGGTAAGGAATTCCCGAAAGACAATCTTATCCCACGCGGATTGGTCGTCCGGGTGGCCGAGGACACCTACCTCGCCTACGACACCGATCTCTGTCGCCTGGCGGTTGCGTGGACCGGCGGATTTCTGACTGAGGAAAGCCTCGCGACGATGTCCTATCATCAGGAAAAAAAGAAAAAGGGAGGTGGCCAGAAAAAGCTGCCAACTCCGATCGGTGATCCGATCTGTGCGAGTGGCCTTTATCCCGGAGTGCAGCTTGGCATGACACCAAAGTTCCACGACCCCCGCCCGGCAGGAAAAGAACCGAAGGAAATTGGTCGCGGCGCTTTGCCGAAAGGAATGGTGAGATGGGTTTCCGCCATCGCCATCGGAGATCAGGTGAAATTGCATTACGAAATCGACGAAGTAAAAATCCGCGAAGTCCCCTCGGCAATAGACGACACGGTCATTCTCCGCCATTTCCGGGTCAGTGAACACCCCAAAAGCCAGCTAACCATCGTCATCGGAACCGGCCACTGTCAGCTCCTCAACCCGCCCTCGGGTAGCGCAATCAAACAAGAGGGCGGAATCAGCTACCTCACGCTCAGCCGGGCTGACTCACCGCAGGAATTTGCGATCGCGCAGTCAGCGAAAAAACTAAAAAGCAAAATCTCCGCTCCCCTTAAACTGAACGCGGCCTCCGACCATTGGCCCAAACTCACCAAGACCAAAGGCACGCTCGCAGCCGACACTGCTGACTATGTCGTCGATACCATCCCCCTTCCGATGAACAATCCCGAGCGACGCAACGTTCGACCTATCGATATCGACTTTGCCGACGGATACGCAGTGGTTGTCACTTTCGATGGAGATCTTTGGAAAGTGAGGGGCTTGCAGGGAGACCTGCAAAATATCACCTGGCAACGCATCGCTTGTGGTATGCAGGAACCCAGCGCAGTGCAAATCAAGGACGGTGAGATTTTCGTCTTCGGACGCAATGGCATTACGAAAATTACACCGGGAAAAGAAGGACTCGTGTATGAAAATCACAGTAGCGATTTTTGGCAAAGTGCCGAGACGCGGGATTTTGCGCACAGCTTGTCCATCGATCACAAAGGCAACTTTTTTCTCAGTAAAGGTGGCCAGCAAAACGACTTTCCCTCCAAGCACAGCGGACGCGTTCTTAAGATCGACGACGATAAAAATGTCAGTGTCTTCGCCAGCGGCTTACGAAATACTTACCTGACAACCCGTCCTGGCACTGACGAGATCTACGCCAGCGACCAACAAGGACACTGGGTTCCCGCGACTCCCATCCACCGCATTACGGAAGGTGGCTACTACGGTTTCCTGCCTGCCGCTCCCTGGGATGTTCCCGAACCAAAAATCACCCCTCCCCTTTGTTGGGTTCCACACACCGTGGCAGGCTCCGGACTCGGCCTCGTTTGGTCGGACCAAAAACGCTTCGGCCCTCTGAGCGATTCCCTCCTCTACCTCGACTTCAAGAAGCCCGGCATGCTACGCACCTATCTCAATGAACGCGACGGGCAGGCCGCCTCCGTCCCCATGGCGAGTAAGTTTGAATTCCCCCTGCTCAAAGGCGCAGTCAATCCGGTCGATGGCCAACTCTATCTCGTCGGTTTCCAAATCTGGGGATCCAGCTCCAAAGACGTTCGCGGCATGGCGCGTCTTCGCTACACCGAAAAACCCTCGGTTCTCCCGACCCGCATTGTCGCCGGCAAGAACGCCATCACAATGGGGTTCGACCAGCCTCTCGATCCGACCAGCTCCAACATTTCCGTCAGACGGTGGAACTACAAACGCAGCGCTAACTATGGCTCGGGGCACTATCGCCCCGATGGAAAATCAGGCGAAGAACTCCTTCCGATTGGCGGCGTGGAATTTTCTGCTGATCGACGTTCCCTCCTGGTCGCAACGCCAGAATTAAAACCAGTCCACCAACTCGCCGTAAGTTACGACCTCAAAACCGCCTCCGGCCAATCCTTCTCCAACGCGGCTTATCTGACGCTCCACAGCACCTCTTCTCTCAACCTCAAAGAAGAAGGCTTCCCCGACATCGATCTTTCCAAACTCGCTGCGGCGGCGAATAACAAACCAAAAGTCACCGACAAAGCGATCAGGCCCACCATTCAACGTGGCTCCGTCGTCTACACCACTATCGGGTGCGCGGCCTGTCACTCAGTTGACGGTTCCTCCAATGGAAGGAGCGGTCCGACTTGGAGAGGTCTCTACAATTCCAAACGCAAGTTGATGAATGGAAAAACCGTTACAGCCACCACCGAGTATCTCCGTGAATCAATTCTCGATCCCGCAGCCAAAGTCACCAAGGGCTACAATCCCAAAGACGTCGGCATGCCATCCTATCGCGGAATTCTCCCCGACTCCGACATCGAGTCGCTCCTCCTCTATATCCAATCGCTTAAGAAATAATAGCGGTTCGGTCAGCGTAGCACTGATTGAAAATTCGCTGATCCACTTTCGAAACTCTCTTTCATGAAACGCCCTTTCTCCTACCTCATCCTCTCTTCTCTTCTTCTACAATCACTCAGCGCCGAGAAGCCTGATCCCAAGTCACTGGAATTCACGAAATGGACGCCCGACTTTCCGGTTCCCGACCCGGTTGCCATTTCCTTCGACAACCAGGGCCGGGCTTACGTTACGCAGACCCAACGGCGCAAAGCCAACGACCTCGATATCCGCCAAAACCGCGACTGGATTTCCGCCGACCTCAGTTTTGAATCCCCCGACGATAAGCGGGCCTTCTACCATCAGAAGTTCGTTTCCAAAAACAGCGACGCCAACAAACGTCGCGTCAAAGATTACAATAAGGACGGCAAGCACGACTTGGCAGATCTCAAATTTCTCACCGAAAGAATCCACCTCATTGAGGACACCGATGGGAACGGTCTCGCCGATAAGACTTCCATCTACGCCGAAGATTTCACCGACGAAATCGGTGGGATCGCCGCAGGCGTTCTTCATCACGAAGGTGACGTTTATACCACCATCGTCCCCGATGTTTGGAAACTGAGAGACACCGACAAAGATGGAAAGGCCGACACCCGAGAATCCATCGCCTACGGATTCGGCGCCCATCTCGCCTATGCCGGTCACGACATGCACGGCCTCACCGTCGGTCCTGACGGACGTATCTACTGGACCGTCGGCGACAAGGGCCTCGGCGCGACCTCGAAAGAAGGTCTTCATTTCAAATACCCCAACCACGGAGCCCTGCTCCGCTGTGATCCCGACGGTTCGAACTTTGAGGTCTACGCCCGCGGCCTCCGCAACGTGCAAGAAATCGCCTTCGATCAATTCGGCAATATCTTTGGAGTCGACAACGACTCGGATCGCCCTGGTGAGAAGGAACGCTTTATCTACATCGTCCGGCACATGGACGCGGGCTGGCGCTCCAACTGGCAGTATCGCAATGGCGTTTACAATCCCTGGATGGATGAAAACCTCAGCGTCCCCTATCAGAGGGGACAACCCGCTTACATCACTCCGGCAATCTCACTTTACAATAATGGACCCGCTGGGATGGCCTTCAATCCAGGCACTGCTCTGAACGAAGAATGGAAAAATTACTTCTTCCACACCAGCGCGCCCAACGGCCAACACTGGGGCTTTCAGGTCGAACAAAACGGCGCATCCTTCAAGATGGTCAACGATATGAAGATCACTAGCGGTGTCCCCATCGTTGGCATCAACTTTGGACCTGATGGTGCGCTCTATGGAGTCGACTGGGGCGGCGGCTATCCCCTCAACAATAAAGGTGCCGTCTGGAAATGGGATGTCGCCAAAAAGCATCCTCTTCGCGAAGAAACCGCCGGGAAACTCCGCTCTGATTTTTCCAAAGTTTCCGCAGACTCGCTCGTCAACAATCTAGGCCATACCGACCAACGAGTCCGCCTCAAAGCCCAGTTCGAATTGGTCAAACGCAAGCTCCGCGATGACCTCGAAAGCGCTGCAAAAAAGGGTAGCCAACTCACGAGAATCCATGCCACTTGGGGAATTGGCCAACTCAATCGCCAAGCGAAGTCACCTGACTTCAAATTCCTCCTCGGCCTCCTCAATGACTCGGATATCGAAATCCAAACTCAAATCGTCAAAACCATAGGCGATCACTTCGGCACCCAGCTCGCCCTTCATTTAGCCCCGACTCCTTCCTCCGAGGTATCTCCTCTCACCCCGGCCCTGAGACCCTTCCTAAAATCCTCCTCGGCCCGACTCAAGTTCCACGCCGCGATTGCGCTCGGGAATATTGGAAGCCCCCTCGAAGCTGACTCCATTCTTGACCTTCTCGGACAGGCCGCCGAAGACAAAACCTATCTTCGCCACGCTGCCATCGTGCTCGCCACCGGATGTATTTCCGACGCTGATCTTGTTTCTCTTGCGAAGCACAAATCCCAGCTAGCTCAAAAAATCGCCGTCGTGGCCCTGCGCCGCCGCGGCTCTGCTGAAGTTGGTGAGTTTTTAAATTCTCCTCTCGAGCACGTCGCTGCCGAGGCCGCCCGCGCGATCCACGATGACTGGACCATTCCCGAAGCAATGCCCGTTCTGGCCGCATCCCTGGCCACTACTTCATGGATCAACAATGAATCTCTCATTCGCCGCGCTATCAATGCCAACTTCCATCTTGGCACACCCGAAACGGCACAATGCGTCGCAACTTTCGCTGCCCGCACCGATGTTTCCGAACCGCTCCGACTAGAAGCGCTCGATGCCCTCGCAAAATGGTCGGAACCAGCAAAACTCGACCGCGTGGTCGGTCGCTATCGTCCGCTCGAGAAACGAAAGCCAGCCATTGTCAGGAATGCCATCACCACTCAACTCAAAAAGCTCCTCACCGACAAAAGTCAAAACATCCAGAGCCAAAGCATGAGCCTCGCCCGCTCCTTGTCGGTCCAAATCCCCGGCGAAGCTCTCATTGCGGTCGCACAAAATGATTTTTCTCTCCCCAAACTTCGAGTCGAAGCTCTCCGCGGACTCAGCGCTCAAAACCATCCCGAATTGGAAACCCAACTCACCGCCGCACTGAAGGTGCCTAAAGTGGAAATCCGTATCGTCGCCCTCGATCTTCTCAGTCAGAAAAACAAAGAAGCCGCCTTCAAAGTCACCAAGATTCTCCTGCGAAACGAGAAAGCTTCACTCGCCGAAAAACAAGCCGCGATTTCCCACCTCGCCAGAGCGCTTGCTTCCCCAAAAAGCGACGAACTTCTGAACACCTACCTCTCCAAATTCAAATCCATCCCCGCCGGACTTCATCTCGACTTTGCCGAAGCCGCCGTAGCCCGGAAGTTAAAAGCCCCTTCGCCCGACTTCGCCCACACTCTTCATGGTGGCAATGTCGAACGCGGAGCCGATCTCTTCATCAACCACCTCGCCGCCCAATGTGTCCGTTGTCACAAGATCAAGAATGGCAAAGGGAGCGACATCGGGCCCAACCTCAAATCCATCGGTCGCCAAAAAGACCGCGCCTATCTTTTGGAAGCACTGGTAGAACCACAGAAAGTCATTGCCAAAGGCTACGGTGCCATTTCCCTCACACTCAACGACGGCAGCACCGTCGCCGGAAGCTACCGCAGCGAGAAAGATGGCATCATCGAAATCCGCGACGCCAATAACAAGGCCACCAAAGTCAAATCAACCGACGTCAAAGAGCGCAGCGAAGTTATTTCCACCATGCCTCCCATCGGCCTCATCCTCACCAAACGAGAGGTCCGCGACCTCATCGAATACCTCGCCTCCCTGAAGGCGAAATAGAGTCAGGTTTGTGGTTTGCGGAATAAGAGAAATCAAAGTTCTCTCTGTAGACTCGATCACGATGGCGCCGTTCACCGTTTTTGAATTCTCTCCCCTCATCAGGAAAACTCTGCTATTCAGGGGGGTCACGATAATCATTTGACCGCCTGGTCGGTTTATGCAATTTTATGCACCTAGTATGAAAATATTTTCCCTGCTCACCTGCTCCTTCTTACTTTCCATTCCGCTTTTGAGCGCAAAGGTTACCGTTCTGAAGGAAGGGGAAAATGCCACCTTGCTGGTCGACGGAAAACCCTTCGAGGTCCATGGGGTCGGCGGCGGCGGAAGCTTGGAGACTCTCAAGAACAACGGAGGCAATGCGGTGAGAACCTGGGGCATCGATAAAGATACTCAGGCCATTCTCGACGATGCACACTCCAAAGGAATCAAGGTCGCCCTCGGCTTCTGGCTCGGCCACGAACGTCATGGCTTCAGCTACACTGATTGGGATTCCAACGTCAATCAGGCCGAGACCCTTTTCGCGGCCGTCAAAAAATACAAAGATCATCCGGCCCTCCTCCTCTGGGGACTTGGCAACGAAATGGAAGGATTCGAAAAATCCTCCAATCCCGCCATCTACACTCAGATCGAATACCTCGCCCGCGCGGTCAAAGATCTCGACCCGAATCATCCCGTCATGACAGTCACCGCCGAGATTGGTAAAAAGCAAATCGAAGGACTCAACCGCTTTTGTCCCAGCGTCGACATTCACGGGATCAATTCATACGGGGGCGGCCCTTCCATCCCCAAGCGATACCGCGAAGGGGGCGGCGTCAAACCCTACCTCATCACCGAGTTCGGACCAGCCGGCACCTGGGAACGCCCTCCCAATAAATGGGGCATGCCCAATGAAGCTACCAGCACAGCAAAGGCCATTGATTATCGCAATTCCTTCGAAGCATTCAAAAACGATCCTCTCTGCCTCGGCAGTTTCGCCTTTATGTGGGGCACGAAACAAGAAGCCTCCGCCACTTGGTTCGGGATGCTCTTATCGACCGGCGAGAAACTGGCTGCCGTCGATGAACTCTCCAAACTCTGGACCGGAAAACCTCCCGCCAACCTTTGCCCCATCATCGAATCCGTCGAGCTAGTTGGGCCCAACAAAGAATTTGATCCCGGTGCCACCATCACCATCAAGCTCAAAGCCTCCGACCCCGAAAGCGACCCACTTGAAGTCCAGTGGATCCTCACCGAAGACTGGAAGGAAGTCGCTGAAGGGGGCGACCACCGCGCAGCACCACCGCAATACCCGCAAGCCATTCTTCCCGAGTCGACCAACTCCACCGCCAAGATCAAACTCCCTGAAGGGGGCGGCACCTACCGCATCTACGCCTTCATCCGCGACGGCAAGGGCTCCGCAGCCACCGGCAATATCTCGATTAAGATCAAGGGAGATCGTAAACCCGTCCCCGCCGAAAAATTAGCAACACCCATCGTCATCGCCGGTTCCGCCAAGAATGGTCCCTGGGCTCCCAGTGGCTGGATGGGCGACACCGCCAAGCTCAAGATCGACGAAGCCTCCACCGACAATCCCAAGGTCGGCAGCGAATGCGCCAAGGTCAACTTCAATGCCGATGCCGGATGGGCCGGCGTGGTCTGGCAGCACCCCGCAGGCGATTGGGGCGACGCCCCCGGCGGCTTCAACCTCACCGGAGCGAAAAAGCTTTCACTCTGGGCCCGTGGAAAATCCGGCGGAGAAAAAGTCACTGTTGGAATTGGCCTCATCAACGAGGAAAAGCCCTATCACGATACCTTAAGCCAAAAACTGGATCTCACTCTGACCAAGCAGTGGCAGAATTTCACGATCGATCTCTCCGGAAAAGACCTCACTCGAGTCAAAACCGCTCTCTACTTCACCACCAACGCCAACGGTACACCGGTCGAATTCTACCTCGACGATATCACCATCGAGTAAGCCCGCGCTGGGTTCGGCATCCTTTACATTCCTTGGAGACAGGAGTAGACCGAAGCCATCGTGAGCAACTTCAAGTCACTTGGCATCCCCGCCGACCTCATCAAGAGTCTGGATGAAATGGGTATTCACAAGCCCACCCCGGTGCAGGCCCAATCCATTCCATACCTTCTGGAGAAGGGACACGACTTCGTCGGACAGGCTCAGACCGGCACCGGAAAAACCGCCGCCTTTGGACTCCCTCTCCTCACCAAAGTCTCCGGGAATAAGAAACACATTCAGGCCCTCATCCTTTCCCCGACCCGCGAGCTCGCCAAGCAGATCGGGAAGGCTCTTTTCAAATTCACCAAGTACGCCGACGCAAAAACATTCGTGGAAGTAGTCGCTGGCGGAGACAAAATCGACCTTCAGGTATCCCGACTGCAACGACCCACGCAAATTGTCGTCGCCACTCCCGGCCGCCTCTTCGATCTCCTCAAGCGCAAGGCTCTTTCTATCGATCACGTGCAGTATCTCATCCTCGATGAAGCGGACGAAATGCTCAGCATGGGCTTCAAACAACAAATCCGCACCGCCATCGAACTCACCGCCAACCGCAAGGCGACCTGGCTATTCTCCGCCACCTTTCCGCCGGTCCTCAAAGAGCTTGTCAAGGGCTGCATGGCTCCGGAACCGAAGACGGTGAAAATTGACTCCACCCGCGTGGTCAATCGCGACATCGACCATCGCTATGCGGTCTGCGTTAAAGAAGACAAAACCGACTTCATCAGCGACTTCCTCGAACGGCAGGGCGAAAAGCGCGGCCTCATTTTTTGCCGCACCAAAGACGGCTGCAGCATCCTCGGCAAGCAACTCGCCAAACGCGACTTCTCTGTTGATGTCCTTCAGGGCGATCTCACCCAACCGGAACGCGACAAGGTCATGCGCGCCTTCAAAAAAGAACGCACGCAGTTTCTCATCGCCACCGACGTCGCCGCCCGCGGTATTGATGTCGAAGGCCTTTCCTTCGTGGTCCATCACCAGCTTCCCGAACAAGTGGAAATGTACACCCACCGCAGCGGCCGCACCGCACGCGCTGGGAAGAAAGGAATGTCTCTTGTCCTCATCGATCCCCGAGAGCAGAAACGCCTCGACACAATCAGCCGGGAATTGGGCGTTCATTTTGGACCGGCTTAAGGGTCAAAATGATATTCATCTGATCTTTTGGTTGGTCCAGAAGCGATTCACCACACACTTAAAAGGAAACCAAGTCCTCTTCAGCAAAGTCAAAGCCAGGAAGAAAACACCCTGCCACGTTCGCTTTCTCTACAACAGGGAACCGACCTAACCAAACTACGACGCCACCTTGCCTGCAAAAAGCGGAAGTCTCCGGCGGCATCGACATTAAGGAGGGTTGCAGCTGATCTTTGATTAAAATTTCAGCGCCGCTTCCGCCGCAAGCGTTCCGGAGGCGAAACATCCTTGCAGGAGATACCCTCCCGTTGGGGCCTCCCAGTCGATCATTTCTCCAGCCACGAAGACGCCGGGGAGTTCCTTGATCATGAGATAATCGTTGAGTTCCGACCACTTCACCCCACCGGCTGAAGAAATCGCCTCCGCCAAGGGACGGGCTTGCACCAGAGGCACCCGACAGGCCTTGACATGTTTGGCCAATTCCTTTGCCGATTCAAAGGGCCCATGAAAATGATCCAGGATCGCTCTCATCGGATCGCTCAACTTCCAGCGATACGTTGATTCCTTGAGGAAATTCTTCTTCACTGATTCCATCTTCGCCACCAGTTGCTCAGCGGTGAAGGTCGGCTTCATGTCCAAGGTGATCGCGGGCGCAGCCATCGTTCGGAGGGCAGGGCCCAATTGATAGACTGGCCCCCCTTCCAAGCCATAACGCGTGAGCATCAATTCCCCCGGTGCGATTTCTTCACCCACTGACGCCACGACATTTTTCAGCGGCTGACCTTCCACCTGCGGAATCATTTCCTCCGGCCAGGCAATCTCCCAACCGCAATTGGCCGGGCTCAAAGGAGAGACCTCAATCCCCGCTGCTTGCAAAATCTCCACCCAGGCTCCAACCGATCCCGTCTGCGGCCATGAACCTCCGCCCATTGCCAGAATAATCGAATCGCAGCCAATCGTGACCGGACCGTCAGACATTTCAAATTCCGCCGAGCCCGGCGACAACTTGGTGAGGCGATGCTGCATTTTGAGAGCTACTCCTTGCTTCCTGAGCATCTCCACCCAGCGACGCAAGAGAGGTGCCGCTTTGAGCGCCTTGGGATAGACCCGCCCCGACTTTTGCACGAAGGTCCCTACATCCATCCGCGCCGCCCAGGACCGAATCATCTTATTGTCGAAACAAGCCAAGGCTCGCGACCAAAAGTCATCCGGTTGCCCCGGCCCGCGAAATCTCTTCACGAAGTCATCCAACTCTTCCGAGTGTGTCAGGTTGAGCCCGCCTTTCCCCGCTACGAGGAATTTGCGCCCCACCGATCTCTTCTGCTCGCACAGCGTTACTTGCGCCCCACCTGCCGACGCCACCTCCGCCGCCCGCAATCCTGCCGGACCTCCTCCAATGACTAAAATATGTGACACCGCGTTCTTATCGAAGACTTCGATCAAGGAAGCAAGCCCTCCCCGATCGTATCCTGATAACTTTCTTCCCTCAGCTACAATGAGATTGCGGACAGCAAGTCATTTCTATAAGGATTCCCCTCCATGAAAGTATCTATCGCCATCGCTATTTTTTTCAGCGGACTTCTCGCGGTTCACGCGGTCAACTTTCATCCCATTTCCTCGATCACCAGTTCGACCTCGGGCTCGGACCTATATCCGGTTGGAAATCTCATTCAGGGACCCGGCTCGGGATACTCGACAAGCGAACCCCACAATAGTATCGGCGGCGGCTCCTCCCACACTTGGGTCACGAACGCCCCGGGAGCAGACTACTTCGCATTACTCCCGGATCCCGTGCTTTTGCTGGATCTCGGTGCCGACCGTTCCCTGAGTGAAATTAGCACCTGGGGATACGCCAATTCCAATACCAATGGTGGAAAAGATTTCACCCTTCGTTTCGCTACCAGCGCCGACGGACCGGGCGGACTGGCAACTTCCATCACTTACACACCCTCCTTCGACGCCGCATTTAGTGCCGATACCCGCGACTCTCACTCCTTCAGCCAAACTGTCATCGCTCGCTACGTCGAACTTGTCTTCACCGACAACTGGAAAAATCTTCAAGGCGGAACTCCTGGCGGAGACCGGGTTGGACTCGGCGAGATCGCTTTCGAAGATTCCGTCCCTCCCATCGATCCCCTACTTCAAATTGAAAGCTCCCTGACCCTCACTCTCGACGGCTCGGTGCAAACGATTGACGTCCCGGTAGCAAATTTGGGAGCGACTCAAAGCCTCGCTCTCTCCACACCAACATTCTCTGGACCCAACTCCGCGGCTTTTTCCCTGCTTTCTTCGCCAGCCTCCATCAGTCCCGGCAATGGCGACAACATTCAGATTTCCTTCAACCCTACCGGTCTCTCAGGAAATATCAGCGCCTCTCTGGATTTTACGACCAACGACACCTCACAACCTTCGGTCTCAGTCGCCTTAAGTGGCTTTATCCATGATCCTCGAATTTCCGTCGCGGGATTCTTCGACATCGGCTTCTACCCCTCCGGATCAGGCATTCAGAGCAAGCAGTTCACCATCCAAAACATCGGCGGCGGACAAACCCTTAACATTACCGGCACCAGTATCACCGGAGGCAATGCCGCGAATTTTTCCGTGACCAGCTCGCCATCCTCGATCGCGCCATTGGGCAACGACACCATCACGATCCAACTCGATCCTATGGGCAGTGACGGCATCTTTTCCGCCCAACTTGAGATCACGAGCAACGACGCTCTCAGTCCGTCTTCCATCGTCAATCTCAACGCCCTCGTCGGCGATGCCATCCCCAACTCCGGCGTTCGCATTAATGAGTTCATGGCCAACAACAGCACTACATTCAACGATGGCGACGGAAACTCCTCGGACTGGATCGAGCTTTACAATGCCGGGCCGGGGCCGGTCGATCTCGGTGGATGGTATCTCACGGACTCCAGCTCCAATCTCAACAAATGGGAATTCCCCGGCGGAACCACCCTTGCGGAAGACGCCTACCTCATCGTCTTCGCCTCCGGACAGAACGTCGACGACTATGTCGACGGCAGCGGATACCTGCATACTAATTTCAAGCTCACAACCGGAGGTGAATACCTCGCACTCGTCATGCCCGACCGCACCACGCCGAAGAGTGAATTTACGCCATCCTATCCCAGCCAATTCAGCGACGTGTCCTACGGCACTTATTCCGACGGCGGGTCAACAACCAATCTGATTGCCTCGAGTGATGCTGAAGTTCTCATCCCCGATAACGGATCTCTGGGGTTAACCTGGACCTTTCCCGGGTTCACTCCCGACGCCTCGTGGTTGACTCCGAATCTGGGCACAGGGGTGGGCTTTGACAACGGCTCTGGCTACGATGCCTACATTGATGTCGATGTGCAGGACGACATGTATCAAGCTCGCTCAACTGCCTACATTCGCATTCCCTTTACCCTCGCTGATGCTTCGGAAATTTCGATGCTGGCACTTTCCATCCGCTACGACGATGGATTCTACGCCTACCTCAACGGCGATGAAATCACCTCGCGCAATGCTCCCGCCAATCCCACTTGGGACAGCACCACACCGTCAAACATTGATGAAAACAACAACCTCGAGACCATCGATGTTTCGGCCTTCACTTCCAGCCTTAAGAATGGCCAAAACATTCTCGCCATCCATGGTATCAATCGATCAACTGGCAGCAGCGATTTCCTAGCCGATCCTGAACTCACCGGCACAACGACTTCCAACGGACCACTCCTGCTCGGGTTCCTGCAAACCGCGACTCCCGGTGCGGCCAACACTGGTGGAACCACCAATCCCGGACCCGAAATCATCACCGCCACTCACGCTCCTGCTCAACCGGCCGAGAACGAAAACATTGTCGTCACCGCCACCGTTCTTCCCCGTCTTGTGGCCATCGGGCAGGTGGAACTCGCATACCGTGTGCAATATGGCGCGTCGACAAATCTAACCATGGTCGATGACGGCACCGGCGATGATGCCATCGCCAACGACTCGATCTTCACCGCCACCATCCCGGCATCGGCATACGGAAACGAAGACATGGTGCGTTGGTTCGTCACCGCCAAAGACGCCGCCAATAATCCCTCCCGCGCGCCCGCCTTCCTCGACCAAACCGGCACCAATCAATCAGCGGAATACTTTGGCACCGTGACCACCGATCCTTCGCTCACCTCAGACATGCCCATCCTGCAATGGTTCACGCAAAGCGAGTCCGCCAGTCACACGCGCAGCGGAGCCCGCGCGTCGGTTTATTTCCTTGGCCGCTTCTACGACAACATCTTCATCCGCCAACGCGGAGGCGCAACCAATGGCTCGATCTCCCAGAAATTTGACTTCAACAAAGGCGACTCTTTCTACGTGAATGAAGAAATGAGTTCGGTTGGTGAAATCAACATGAACGCCAACGGTGCCGACAGCACCTACATCCGACAAGCGATGGGCTTCGACACCCACCGTCTCGCCGGCAACGAATCCTGCCTCACCTACCTCTGGCAAATGCGCGTGAATGGTGGAAGCGATCGCGTCGGCGTGGCCATCGAGCAAGTCGATGGTGACTTCATGGATCGCTATGGCTACGACCGCGATGGAGATCTCTACAAGTTCGTGCAACGGAGCAACCTCAACCCCGTCTTCTTCGACACCATCACCGGCATTGAAAAGAAAACCGGCGACCTTTCCAATATCGACTCGGCTGCCGATCTTGTCGCTGGACTCAACCTCGGCACCTCTGCCGCGCGACGTCGATGGGTCATCGACAATCTCGACCTCCCTCAAATCGTCAACTACCTCGCCGCCCGCTCCATCATTCAAGACGCTGACGACCTCCGCAAAAACTTCTACATGTATTTCGACGCACGCGGAGACAGCCGTTGGCGCATGCTTCCCTGGGACAAAGACTACACTTTCGGCGTCCGTGGCGACGGCGGCACCCACCTTCCCCATCCCTTCTTCGGCGATGAAGAGCACAAGAAGCAAAATGCCAATCAGTGGAATATCCTTTACGATGTTATTTTCGAGGAAGAAGTCACGCAACGCATCTACCTGCGACGTCTCCGCACCCTGATGGATGACGTTCTCCAGCCCACCTCTGTTCCGACCAACGATCGTATTCTCGAGAACCTCGCCCTCGACACCATCGGACCAGCTTCGCCGCCCCTCAGCAGCAACATCAATTCGGTCAACAGCTATCTCAACAGCCGCCGAAATGTCCTCTTCAACAATTACAATTCGCTCATTCCCGCCAGCCAACCGGCGTCTCCCGACATCGTCTTCGCAGCCGTCGATGCTAATCCCGCCGGCGGAAACCAGGAGCAGGAATACATTCGGATCCACAACAATGAGAACACCGAGATCGATATCTCCGGTTGGACCATCGAAGGCGGGGTCGGTTTCACCTTCCGTCCCGGAACAATCATCGAGCGAAACGGCGACCTTCACGTTTCTCCAAGCAGCAAAGACTTCTTGGATCGCTCCGTTTCTCCCAAGGCAGGCGAGGAACTTCTCGTCGCCGCCCCGTATTCAGGCCACCTCTCCAACTTCACCGAACTGCTCACCCTCAAAGACAGCTCGGGCACGGAAGTCGACACCTTCAATACGCCCAACGATCCAAGCGACGCGCAACTCTATCTCGCCATTAGCGAGATCATGTATCACCCCGCCGATCCCAACGGCGATGCCGAATACATTGAACTCATGAATATCAGCGACACCGTGTCGCTCGATCTCACCGGGGTCAACTTCACCGCCGGAGTTGATTTCACCTTCGGCGCCCTCACTCTCCTTCCGGGTGAACGCACTCTCGTGGTTCTGAATCAAGCAGCCTTCGAGGCCGTCCACGGTCCCGGTCATCCTATCGCTGGCATTTTCCAGAATGGATCACGCCTCAACAACGGAAGCGACCGTATTAAATTGGAGGACGCCAACAACAGCTCGATTCTCGAATTCACCTATGACGACGAATCGCCCTGGCCCACCGGCCCCGACGGCGGCGGCTTCAGCCTGGTCCTGATCAATCCCGACACCTCTCCCGATTCCGACGATGCCTCGAACTGGCGTGAGAGCGGCTTCATCGGCGGCGGCCCCGGAGATCCCGACACCATGCCATTCACCGGCGATCCCGATGCCGACCTCGACAATGATGGCCTTGTTGCTCTCGCTGAATATGCCTTTGGAACCTCGTCCTCCATTGCCAACCCGAGCCCCTTCGGCGTGGAATCCATTGGCACTGCGATAAGAATCTCCACCCAGCTCAACCAAACCGCCGACGACCTTGCCATCTCAATTGAAAAATCACCCGACTTGATCAACTGGTCCGACGCCACTACCGACCTTCCCGAAATTTCGCGGGTGAACAATGGCGACGGAACCGTCACTGTCGTTTTCGAAAGCGCCTCCGGATACACCGGCTTGGAATTCCGCCACTTCTACCGCCTCAAGATCGAAATCCTCCCCTAAAATCCCATAAAGCGCCTGATCATTCTCCTATTGCTGACCCTTACCTCTCCGGACATCTAATTGATGCCAAGATCGCTGGAGAATTCGATGGCATCTCCAGCCTCAAGATCGGAGAGGAAGCGGGCCTTCGTCGCCGGAACGCCTGGCGAAATGACTACCTTCAAGCTCAAACCGGAACCCGGTCCCATCTGTGTTGCCGTTGGTTACAATGGTTCCCCGCAAGTTGAGCGAATGAGAGCGAGGATTCATTGATGAAATGAGAAAAATTAGTTCAGCGCCCCAAACCATTTTTGAACAATATCTGCACAAAGCGATTTTCCCGACTTGAAACATCTCCCTCTGCACTCTAATTTCTATGCCTAATTGAATCGCACGACGCTCTCTCAAATGAACACTCCTTTGAAATCCACCCTTCTTTTCTGCGCCACGGCCATGTTAGCGAGTGCTACCGTTGTTCTCGTCACACCAACCGGTGAGACAAATGTCAGCGGTGTGTCAGAATTTTTTGATGCAAACAATATGGTGGACAACTCCGGCCTCAGTGGAGCTGCTACCCTTGCCAACTACGCCACAATTACCCACGCAGGTGCCGGTGGCACAACCGCTTGGACTACCATTGATCCCGCTCCAGGTGGCGGAGATTACTACGCCGACGGAGGCATTCCTGCGATCTTTGACATGACTCTTGGAGCGACCTACGGCCTTACCGATCTCGTGTTCTGGGGATATCACTTTGGAAGCGCAAACGGCAATGAAGCCCGCGAATTTTCCCTCAGCTTCTCGACGGACGGCGGCACCACTTTCCCTACTTCGACCACGGTCAGCCTAGACTTGGGGAGCCACACCGTCGGCAACGCGGCCACCTTAGATTTGGGCGGAACTTTTTCAGCTAATACCGTGAGAGTCAATTTCACTGACAACCAATTCGGAGCTCCCGCTGCTGGCGGTGATCGTATCGGCGTCGGTGAACTTAAGTTCATCGGTGATGATGCAATCCCAGAGCCCTCGAGCGCTCTTCTACTCGGTCTCGCTGGCTTGAGCCTTTTCCGACGCCGTCGATAAATTCCTCGGAAAAAGGAATCCCATCATGTCATTCAGGGTTCGCTCTGAATGACTTTTTTTACACCTCATGAAGGCACTTCTTCTCGTTCTCCTCCCCACGATTGTGATGGGCCAGGAAATGCTTTCCCCGACCGTCACTACTTTGCAGGCCGGCACGGAATTCTACCCGGCCCAAAATATTAGCAACGGCTCGGGACTCTCCTCGACTCCAACCGCCGGGAATTATCTCACCATCTCGCATTCGTCGGCGAGTAGTTCGACGGCTTGGACCACTGCCGCTCCGGGCGGAGGCGGTGCCGATTACTTTGCCCTGAATCCAGCCAGCGCCCCTCTTCCGGTATTTCTGTTCACCTTCTCCGAAAGTCACAACTTCACCGATTTCATTTACTGGGGATACCACTTTGGAAATCCCAATGGCAACGAAGCCAAATCCTTCACGCTTGAATTCTCCGACGACGGAGGAACGACTTTTCCCGCCTCCGTCGAACTTCGTTCGCCTGCGCTTTCCCAATCTGCGGCGACCACCCTCTCACTCGGTGGGGGCTTCACCGCGAACACCATTCGATTGACCCTGACCGACAATTGGTTCGAGGCCGTCGGTGGCGGAGATCGGGTCGGGCTCGGGGAAGTCCGTTTTCTCGGCAACACTCCGGTCAATCCCAGCCCAGTCATCGAAACAACCGGGCTCGTGGACTTTGGTTCTTCCGCCAGCAACCCAGGCCCAAATCAGCTCCCGCTTCAGATCTCCAACCTCGGGGGAGTGGAAGACCTAACGGTCACCCCAAGCCTTCCCATCGGCAGTTCTTTTTCTGTCGCCGAAGACTCACTCATCATCGAAGCCGGTCAATTGATCGACCTCACGCTCACTTTCTTTCCATCCACCGACGGCTGCTTTAGCGAAACCCTCACTCTCACCACCAACGATCCTGAAAACCCGCTCGTCGAAATCACTCTCATTGGGGCCGTCAATTGTGTCTTCCCAAATCCACAACAGCCTGATTTCTCAAAGGAAGAAGGCGTTTTCAGCGAGGACTTCTCTCTCTCCCTCACAAGCTCAGAACCGGGAGCGACTCTCATCTACACTCTTGATGGATCTCTTCCCGGTCCGGACAACGGGTTGGTTTACAACGGTGCAATTTCGGTGACTACTTCCATCCAAGTCCGAGCTGCCTCATTCCTCCCGGGACAAGCTCCGGCCATTCGAACCCGGTCCTATGTAAAACTTAGCCCGGATCTCGTCGGCTACTCTTCCAATCTCCCCATCATGGTCGTTGAAAACTTCGCGGCTGGTTCCATTCCTAACAAAAACTGGAGCACCAACACACAAACCGGAGGCGGCTTACAACAATTGGCCCGCCAGCCGGCTTTCCTCGGTATCTATGACCGCAACCCCGCCGATAACACCGCCGATTTCCAAAGCGCTCCCAATCAATCATCGCGCATTGGCATTCGTGTAAGAGGGGCCTTTTCCTCAACCTGGACACCCAAACCCTACTCACTGGAAACCTGGAAAACCGACGAAGACAGCGATCGTTCGATCAAGATTTTGGGGATGTCCACCGAATCCGACTGGATTTTCTATTATCCCCACCCGGGATACGACCGGACGATGCTCTACAATACCTTCATCTGGGAATTGAGTCGACAAACGGGACGATGGGCTCCGGAGTTTCGATTTGTCGATGTCTTTGTCAACGAGGACGGAGGAGATCTTACCTTGGCCGACCGCAAAGGAGTCTATGTCTTTCTCGAGAAACCAAAGCGGGACTCGAAGAGGATCGAATTCGACGAGCTCTCGCAAGACGGTTCCACAGGTGGCTGGATCAACAGCATCAACCGAATGGACCCCATTCCGGTGGAAGGATTTCCCGCCGAGAATGGAGCAAAAACTCCCCAGTTCTTTCACACCGCCGGACCGAATCGAATCCAGTCCACCTCGCCAAACGTTTCCGGATCCGGCGATGACATTCCTCGCCAATACAACGCCTTCATCAACTTCGAGGATCCCAACGGATACACAATCAGCGCTCCTCAACGGGACGCTGTCGAAGAGTGGTATCGGCAATTCGAGAATGTCCTTTACGACAATGACATTTGGCAGGATCCCGACGTCGGCTATCGGCACCACCTCGATACCACCGACTTTATTGACTACTTCCAAATGCTCACTCTGGCCAAACAAGGCGATGGCTTGCTTCTGAGTATGTTCCCCTGGGTTTCGTCGGGAGATCGCAAACTCCGCATGGGACCCATGTGGGATTTTAATAACGGCGCCTACGGAGGGTCGACGACCGGGACTCTCTACTTCCGCTCGGATCGTTTATGGTATGACCGCCTCTTCGACGATCCTACTTTTCAACGAGAGTATGAAGATCGTTGGTTCGAGCTCAGAGAGGGCCCGCTTTCCAATACGAACATGTCAGCGATCATCGACAGCCAGGCCGCTGAAATCACCACTACTCTCGCCAACCAACAATCCGGGCTAAGCGCGTCCTCGTGGACCAACCGGGTCGCCACGATGAAATCTTGGCTGCAAACCCGGGCAAACTGGATTGACTCCAACTTCCTCCCGCCCCCCGATTTCAGCTCAAATGGAGGAGTGATCTCTCCCGGATTCCAGCTCACGATTTCTAATACCACGGGAGAAAATGGAACAATCTACTACTCCACGGATGAACGCGACCCCATGGAAACCTTGACCGCTTTTGATGGTCAAATCATCCCCTTGGTCTCCATGGAAATCTCCGCCCGTGTTCGCACTGATTCGGGGAACTGGTCCGCCATCCGCCGCGCGACTTTTGTCATTGGAACTCCGGCCAGTGCCGACAATTTAACCATCAGCGAAATCAACTACCATCCCTCGGACAACTACCCCGCTACGGAATTTATTGAACTCCTCAATACGTCCCCCACCGAAATCATCGACCTCACCGAAGTGGCTTTCACTGCCGGCCTCAACTTCACCTTCCCGGTTAATACTCTCCTCAATCCGGGAGAACGCATCGTCGTGGTGGAGAACATTGCGGCCTTCACAGACCTCTATGGCGACTTCATGAAAATTGCCGGGGAATTTTTCAAACTGACTAATCTCGCCAACTCCGGAGAGCCACTCGTCCTCTCCGCCGCCGATGGCTCCGTCATTGCCGACTTCACCTACAACGACAAGGATCCATGGCCCGAGTTTGCCGACGGTGAGGGGTGCACCTTGACTCTCATCCATGGCCACGCCAATCCGGAGCTGTCCATGGCATCGAACTGGAGATGCAGCGCCGCCCGCCATGGCTCTCCTGGGACTGACGATTCTCTTGTCTTCGCAGGAGAGCCCGACGATCTGCCCTCCTTTGTCTTAGGAGTCACCCTACCGGAAGCAACTCTCCCCGATGTCTTTGAATTCAATGTGAGGCTTGGAGCCGATGATTTCATCGTCATTCCGCAGCAATCCGACGATCTGGTCAGTTGGGAGGAAGTTCCCATGCCGACCCAAGCTTCGATATTCAACGACGATGGCACCGCGACCTACCGGATTCCAATTGACAATCTTGATTCGCGGACCTTCCTGAGATTAGTCATCACCTCCCGATGAGGGATTGCGCAACTTGGCGGGAAGGCCTTTCACAACGAGCTCGTAGGAATGACCAATTAGCTGGGTCGCGAAAGAAGCAGAGAGTGATTCATCGAACACGAGGGTATTCCGATGCTTCTTATTCATGTGATAGCCCGGAATGATCGCAACGTGTTCATCCCCAAATTTAAGGGCGCGCTCGGGATCACATTTGAGATTCATTCGTCCGATTTCATCTTCAACCCCAAGAGTCGCAAACATCTTTCCGCAGACTTTATAGACAAGGACTTCCCGACCAAAGGGAGTTTCCTCAGTGCCCTCCTTTTGGGGGGCATCATGGTTCGGACCTCATCGGCGGAAGAAGAACATCGTGATTTTTGATTGAGTCAAAGGAGCATGACAGCAAGTCTTGGGAGTGCGACTTTTGATCTTATTGGTGTGCCTCATAAGACTGGCCTACGGAGACCCCAGAATTCTGGAGCAAAAAAATATCGGCACCTACGCCTGCGGTCCTTGCTCCATCATTAATCAAGTTCTTCTCAGCACTCCGGCAGAACGAGCCGGATATGAAAAAATCCCAGGAAAGACTGCCGCCGGAAAAGCTCGCACCATTATCGAAAAATACGCTCAGCGCCCCTCGATTACCTATGGCGACAACAAGCCCACGATGAGGAAAACAGGCATCAATTGGGCTGATATGACCCACCTCGCCAACTGGGTCAGAAAAGATGTCGGCCTCCCCGTTCTCAAGGGATCCTACCTCCGGAGAATCCCACCAGAAGGAGGGGTCTCACACGTGCAACGAGTCCACAAGATCTTCAAAGACTCCATCGACGGAGGAGTGCTCCCTATCATCAACTTCGTTTCCCAAACAACCTACCAGGACCCCGACACCGACGAATGGCTCTGGGGATCTCTCATGGGACACCTCTGTACCCTGATGGGAGTACAGGAGAAGCTTTCCAAAAACGAACAAGGCTTTCGCTTCCGCTACGCCGATCCTCAAACCGGAAACATCGAGACCGGCTATCTCCACTTTTCCGGCGCCAGAAATTTCGCGGCATTTGATGGCGATCCGGTCAATGGAAAGTGGAGCAAACACCGCCCCTTCTTGTTGGTAGCAGCACCTGCTCTAAAAATGCAAACAGGCCATGAAAATTGGCACCACCGCACAGAGATCGTCATGAACTACGCGATCTATCTGGAGAAGAGGGATGCCTTTTTTGAAGAGGACTAACAGACCCCCGAGAGGTCACCTTGGATCGCGCGGCGGCGGTAGAGAAATTCAAAGAGGTTTCCTTCGTGTGGCTGCTCCCACTGAACGCGGTTCGTCGGGAAAGGCCCGATGTTAAGTCGCTCGATGTTGTGGCTAATCATCATATCCTGCGACCAAGCTTTGTCTTCGGTAAAGGCACTCACGACAAGAGTTTCGCCGATACTATCAAGCATTTCCGCCTGTGGCATCTCGACTATACTCGCGAAGGGAAACATGAACTCGGTATTGGCCAGCGAATGGTTTTTGTCGTCGCAGGCAATGAGGGTAGGACGGAGATAGGTCTGCCCGTGAGCTTCGACCTTACGATCTCCGTCACGATGAGAGGAGGTAACATCGCGAGCGCCAGGCTCTTCAAGAAGGTCTTCGATCATACCGTCGATGCCCTCGGCCATCGCGGTATTTGCAAAACCGCAGAGGAGAGCGTTCTCGTCATCGCGTGCCAGCGGTTCGATTTGTGCCAACTTGGCCGCGAGTGCCTCGGCGATCTCATCGCGGTGCGAGGGCACGAGGATGGACGAGGTATTGATGCAACTCCGTCCACCATTGGCTGAGATTGAAGTCACGAGAACATCGATGTAATCTTCCCAACGATCGATGAAGTCTTCACCGATGAGGATTTTGGAACGTCCGGTGCCGTGAACCTGGATCGACTTGAAAGGAGCATACTTCCGGACCGTGACATCAGACCCAAAGGAAATTCCGGCGCCACAGCTTGTGAGCAAGGTGTCGCCACCCTCATGAGTGGTTGGATAGAACCCGAAGGCCTCTTTTGGGAATCCCGCCTGGATCATCGCTTGCACGATTCGGAGTGGCGTAAAAGGGTCTTCCCGACCTGGCTTAAGGAGCACTGGGATTTTCATCACCAGCGCGGGCAGCCAGAGAGAGTTGACTGCCGGAGCATTACTCGGAAGAGAGACACCGAGAGAAGAAGTGGCGGGGTAATAATTGACGTCAAGCCCGTCGAGAGTGGCCAGTCCGCCATCAAACATTTCAAGAGGAATCCCACGGGTCAGTCCACCAATGACAGTGCGAATCTGAGACATTGCCTCGTAAATTTTTCCCATATTCATCTTCACCAAGGTGTGGGGAAGGCGGGTCAGCGCGGAGAGCGATTCGATATATTCCGCCGGGCTCTGGGTGGAATCTCCGCAGGGAAGATCCGCGTGCATGAACAATTCGGCCGCCGCTTCACAGTAGTCCGCCAGCGTCTCCGCCGGGATGGCATCGAGAGCTGCCTTGGATTTTTCGATATTGAGTAAATCGCGTCGGATGAGCCCAGGGTTGGCAGTGTGAGTAACGAGATTATCGTTCAACTCAACAAGGTCGGCGGAATGGTAATCCTCACCGAGTCGGAGAATGGGAATTTGCATAATGAGAAAAGGAGCGGTTGGTTTTGGAAGTTGGCTATCTAGGTTTAGCGATCGGCCTCTAGCTTTTTGGAGCTGACGCGCCGGTGTTTAATAAACGCCCTCGATGACGGCTTTGGTGCCGCTCTGGAAAGGACGGACATCGCCCACTCCATCCCACGGAAATTCATCACACTCGGGACGTCGGATCGCTTCGTCGCGCTCGAGGAAACGAGGGACGAAAAATTCCTTGGTCATGGTAGTTAGCTCAACGCGGCCATACTCACCGTATTCGACGCCTTTGGTTGAATCCTTGGGATCAACCACTCGTAAAGTCGCGCGCGGCTGGGGCGCATAGTAAGTGAGCGAATATTCGCCCGGCTCCCGCTTCCGGCTGATGGCGAGTCCCATGAGGGTGTTTCCGTAAGTAGGAGCGTAGTTGATCTTCCCTTCGAGAACTTCTTCCTGAATGAACTTCACATACTGCGGAGTCATCGTGGTGCCTCCGGCAAAAACGCCCCGGATTCCGGCATCAGCAAGCGACATGCGCTCGGCGAGAGATTCGAGAAGTTTCGGGGTCGTGAAGATACATTGAATGTCGCGATGACGGATGATCGTCGCGGCCTGATCAATGACGTGGGCTTGATACGCCCTGGCCATTTGCATTTCGCCCATGCCAATGAGGCGTTTCACCCAACGGGGATCGAGATCGATAAAGTAGGCCGCTCCGCCACGAATATTGGCGAGGTGCTCAATGGCAAGACGCAGACGCCGCGGCCCGGTCGGGCCGACCATAAGCCAGTTTCCTCCCTGCGGGAAAAAGTCCGGTCCGTAGTGATTTGAAAATTCGGTGTAGTCCGTTTTGTAGTCCTCCCAGCCAATCCGTTGTTTAGGCATTCCGGTCGTGCCGCCTGTTTCAAAAACATTGTAGGGCTTGCCCTCGTAGGCCTTCGGGATGAATTTCGCAGGATCTTCCTTCCGAAGCACCTCGTCGTCGAAATTATCAAAATGCATAATGTCGGCGAAGCACTCCACCTTTTCTCGGGGATCCCAGCCGGCATTTTTGGCCCAATCCAGCCAATACGGGCATCCCGTTTCGGGCGAAAAGTGCCAGTTAATCAGTTCCCGGGTGTGGGAATCCAGTTGGGCGCGGGCTTCTTGAACAGTCAGGGTCGAACTCATGAGTAATGGAGTATGAAATACGTCTACTCAGAGGTAAACTAACAAGGGATTGCCGCAAGCGCAGTTTTTCAGCAAATCCCCTCCCCTTACGCCTTGATTGTTCTGATTCCAGGTTGCAGGTTTTTCCCATGTCATACGATCTCGTCGTTATCGGAGGAGGCCCCGGCGGTTACGTCGCCGCCATCCGCGCCGGTCAACTGGGAAAAAAAGTCGCCTGTGTCGAAATGGACCGCGCCGGCGGCACCTGCCTCAACTGGGGATGCATCCCTACCAAGGCCCTCCTCAAGAACGCGCACCTCTACCACCAGCTCAAGCACGAGGCTTCCACTTTCGGCCTATCCTTTGACAACCTCAGCTACGATTGGTCGCAAGTCATCGGGCGCTCACGCAACGTCTCCGGTAAACTCGCCGGCGGAATCGAATTCCTTTTTAAGAAAAATAAGGTCGAGTACATTGAAGGCTACGGATCCGTTGCCGGTGAAGGGAAAGTCGAAGTGAAAAAAGAAGATGGCTCCACTGAGATACTCGACACCAATAAAATCATTCTCGCCACCGGTGCCAAGTCGCGCGAACTGCCCGGACTCCCCGTCAACGGCATTTCAGTTATCTCTTCCAAGGAGGCAATGGTTCTCGAAAAACAACCCCACTCGATGGTCATCATCGGGGGCGGTGCGATTGGAGTGGAATTCGCCTATATCTACAATGCCTTTGGCACCAAGGTAACGCTCATCGAAATGATGCCTAATCTTCTTCCCGTCGAAGACGATGAAGTGGGAGAAGCCATCACCAAGATTTACAAGAAAGCCGGCATTAATTGCCTCACCAACACCAAGGTCGTCAGCACCCGTGACAATGGATCCTCGGTCACCATCACCGTTGAAAACGATCAAGGCACGCAGGAAGTCATCGCCGACACCTGCCTCGTCGCGATCGGAGTCTCGCCCGTCCTTCCCGACGGCGAGCAACCGAAATTAACCGACCGTGGTTGGATTGAAATCAACGAGCGTTACGAGACCTCTATTTCCGGGGTCCACGCCATCGGCGACATCGCCGGACCTCCCTGGCTCGCCCACACTGCGAGCTTCGAAGCAGTCCAGTGCGTCGACGGCATGTTCGTGGAAGGCCACGACGTAAAACGCGTCGACCAATTTCCCGGCTGCACCTACTGCTACCCCGAAGTCGCCTCTGTTGGAAAAACCGAACGCGCGCTCAAGGAGGAAGGCATCGACTACAAAGTCGGTAAATTCCCTTACCAAGCTCTGGGCAAAGCCCAAGCCAGTGGCGAGACCGAAGGCTTCGTAAAACTTCTCTTCGGAAAAGAATACGGCGAAGTTCTCGGCGCTCACATCATTGGTGAAAACGCCACCGACCTCATTTCCGAAATGGGCCTCGCTCTCTCGCTCGAGGCGACCATCGACGATATTCACGCGACCATCCACGCTCACCCGACTCTGGCCGAAGGCATCCACGAAGCGACCCTCGACGCCGACGGACACGCCATCCACTTCTAGAATTCAAATCTCACACAGGCCACGTGGCCGAACTACCGAAACGGCTCCCCCCTCCGTCACAATCCGCTCCAAAAGGACCGGCAGGGTGGTTCTGTGAGCTCAGCGGAAAAGTCCACGGCCCCTTGGATTTCCGAAGCCTGAAGGAACTCGCTGTCAGTCAGGAAATCGCCAAAGACACTCTGGTCTGGAAAAGTGACGGCTCTGACAAACAAAAAGCCAGCACGATTCTTGGTTTGTTTCCCAGGGCCAAACCCAAAAGAACAGATTCCCAGAAGCCCGTTCCGAAATCACGACTCAGCGATGACGATCCCTACGCCACTCCGCGCGCCTCCACCATTCAAGATGGCCCACCCGGCGGGCTCTACCTCCCCCACCTCCGCACCTCCAGCTTTCTTCACTTATTCCTCTCCTTTATCGCAATGAGCGCACTGATTGGAGGAGCCTTTCAAATTGCCGAGCGCGACATTCGGCTCATTACTTTTTGCCTCGGAGGCATCGCCGGCATTCACTGGCTTGTCCTTGGCCTGACATACCTTCACCGGAGCTGGGACATGATGCACATGTTCGGGGCCCAACTTAATGGCAGCAAAGCTGTTCGCTTTATGCTCATTCCACTTTTCAATGCCCTCTGGAGTTTCGTTGCCCTCTACAGCTGGGCCAGACTTTGGAATCACAGCCAGCGAACCCACCCCGGCCTCTCTCTGGCCTCCGCAGTTTGGAAGCCCTTCTTCTTTCTTTTTCCGATTGTCTTCCTCGTCAGTCAGGGCCTGATCCTGATGCACTTTATTGCCAAGGACTGGCCCACCGACCTGACAAATCCCAACCACCAGATTCCCCTCGGCATCTTCGCCTTCACCATCGCCCTGGGGATGTTCTGCTGGTTTCAAATGACCCGCGCGATCAACTTCCTCGCGCGAAAGAAATCCTAGTTGCTACTCCTCTATTGGCTCGGAAATGGCGACCGCTGGGGACGACTGAAAAAGTAAGCTGACTTTCGACCTATTATCCATCCTTTGATTCAAGGAACCTTGCCATAGCCGGTTCAATTCGGCAGTTTCCAACCATGACAAAAATACTCGCCGTTCTCATCGCCAGCATTGCCACCTCGATGGCGGTGACTCCTGCAGAAATGAAAGCCGAAGTTCACGAAAAGCGCGGCAAGTCACTCCCTTATCGTTGGACTAAAACAGGCGACTCCGAAAAGCCCGCTCTCGTCCTCTTCCTCCACGGAGCCGGCGAGCGGGGAAACAATAACAAATCGCAGCTCGTCCATGGCGTAAAAGATCTCCTTAAGTGGCTTAAGTCCAACAAGGAGAGCGCCGTCGTCGTAGCCCCGCAGTGCAACCGCGGCACCTGGTGGGCCGACCTCAGTGGAAATTTTAAAGATCCCAAGGACGGCACCCTGAGCAAAAAGCCCTCCGACATGCTCAGCATGGTCTTCGAAGTCGTAGACAAGCTGGCCAAGAAACACAAGGTCGACCCCAACCGCATTTACGTCACCGGGCTCTCCATGGGCGGCTTTGGAACCTTCGGCTCCGTCGCGCATCGTCCCGATTTCTTCGCTGCAGCTATACCGGTTTGCGGAGGAGGCGATGCCAAAACAGCTGCCAAGATGGCCAAGGTTCCCTTCTGGGTTTTCCATGGCGATGCCGACAAGGTCGTTCCTGTCGCCTGCTCCCGCGTCATGGCCAAGGCCCTCAAAGAGGCTGGCGCCGAAGTCAAGCTCACCGAGTATCCAGGCGTTGGCCACGATTCCTGGACCCAGACTTATCGCAGTCCGCAAACCTGGAAGTGGCTTTTCTCTCAGAAGAAAAACTAAACCGGTTCGCGAATGTGCATCCAGGCATGCACGTGCGGCTTCCCACGGAAGTAACAAATCATATTGGGACCTTCCAACTGCCACACATCCCAAACTTCATCCTTTCCAATATTTTCCTTCTGGTAGAAGGCCATGTGAATGTTGTCGAAGCCGCCCGCTTCCACCAGCTTGAGCGCTTCGGCTGAGTCTTTCTTGCGGAAGGGTGCCAGCAAATCTCCAAGCACCTTGCGTACGTGGCCTTTCTGGTCGCCGCTCATATCGCCCACGCGAATGCCATCGAGTCCGGTTTTCTTTCCAGTCAATTCGATCGTCTTGTTGCCATGTTCACCACGACTAGTATCGCAAAGGGCAACCTTGCGCTGCTTGCCATCGAGCATTTGATAAACTTCGTTCGCCCGCACCGCCTGATACCAATAAGCATTATCCTTGTGGTCGGCTTTCTCGTTAAAACTCTTCGCAGCGTGTCCGTAGAAAAGAGGGCCGCCAAAAGCCGCGCCCTCCACTGAATCACCATCGCAACGACGCGTGCAGTGACGTCCAGTAAGGACAAACTCAAATTTCCCGGTCCCCGGCTTCCCAAAAATCGCCACCGACGATCCACCCTCAAAACCGTCCAGACCGCTATCCCACTCCACCTGATCAAAGACCTTCTCGGCATACTCCTCACTGTGAAGTCCCATAAAAATCTCTTTGATCATCGCTTGCTGATCCTTGTTAAAATCTTCCACCTTCGTCTTCGTGACCATCCAGTTATTGTCCACCTTAAGACGAAGTTTGTGATTGAAAGGAAAGCAAATCGCCTTCCGCTGTTTTTCGGTCAGCGTGTCGTAAAAAGTCTTCACGAGCGTTTCCGAACTCGCCTTCTTCTCCGCCCCAATCATCGGAAGTGACCCCAACCCCAGTCCGGCAGCGATCCCACTGGATTGGCGAAGAAAGGAACGGCGGCCAAGGTCGAGCGGAGATGATTTTGGTTTCATGGTAATGAGATACGTAAGAGGAAAGTTTATCTGTCGCGCCTGAAGAGTCCAACTCCGAAAACACCAAACCTCCCTCATTCCGGAGGGAGTCTAGTCACTCATCCCTTCCCTCCCCCAATTCTCGATGAACCAATTTGAAACAGACCTCTCTTACCTCAGGTATTCTGCATTGTGATTCGACCAATGCGTCTCCTTCTCGCTCTGCTCCTGCTCTTGCCTTCTTCCGTTTTCGGGGAAAAACAAAAACCCAACATCCTCTTTATTGCGATGGATGATTTGAATGACTGGATCGGCTGCATGGGCGGCAATTCTCAAACGATCACACCGAATCTTGACCGCCTTGCCAAGAGCGGGGTTCTTTTCACCAATGCCCATTGTCCGGGTGCGGCCTGCAACCCCTCGCGCACCGCCATCATGACGGGGCTCTCACCGCATACCTCGGGGCTCTACGAAAATGGGCAGAACATGCGCGAAACTCTTCCGGATGCCAAAATTCTACCGCAGTATTTTCGTGATCACGGCTACCGATCCATCGGGTCAGGCAAGATGCTCCACTACTTCATCGATGCCCGTTCATGGGACGAATATTTTCCAGAGAAGGAAAAAGAAAACCCCTTCCCCTTTACCCTCTATCCCAAAACCCGCCCGCTCTCGCTGCCCCGCGGTGGTCCCTGGCAGTATGTCGAGACCGATTGGGGCCCACTCGATGCCACCGACGAGGAATTCGGCGGGGACTTTAGTGTCGCCAAATGGATCAGCAAACAGCTCTCGGTAAAACAAGCCAAACCGCTTTTCCTCGCTTGTGGATTTTACCGACCACACGAGCCGTGGTTCGTCCCCAAGAAATATTTCGAGCCCTTTCCGCTCAAAGACATCAAACTGCCACTCGGATACAAAGAGAACGATCTCGACGACCTTCCTCCGTCCGGCAAGCGCATCGGCTCCAACCGCTACTTCGCGCACATTCAAAACGAAGGCCAATGGAAGAAAGGCATTCAGGGCTACCTCGCCTCGATTCACTTCGCCGACGCAATGCTAGGCAAAGTCCTCGACGCGCTCGAGAAAGGCCCTAACGCCGACAATACCATCGTCGTTCTCTGGAGTGATCACGGCTGGCATCTCGGCTCAAAACAACACTGGCAAAAATTCACGGCTTGGCGCGCTGTCACCCGGGTTCCTCTCATGGTTCGCCTTCCAAAAAACTGCGCTCCCGGACTTCCTGAAGGAACCGCCGCCGGCTCGGTCTGCAATCGGCCGGTCAACCTCCTCGACCTCTTTCCCACTCTCACCAAGCTCGCGGGTATTCCACACAAAAAAGATAACGACGGACGCAACTTGATCCCTCTTCTCAAAAACTCCGCCGCGCCCTGGCCGCACACCTCACTGACCCACCTCAACAAGCCTGGCAGCTATGGCATGAGCACGAAAGATTGGCGCTATCTTCACTACTCAGATGGCGACGAAGAACTCTATAACATTAAATCCGATCCCTTCGAATGGACCAACCTCGCGACGTCCCAAAAGCACGCCAAGAAACTCGCCGAGCTACGCGCGCTCGCTCCCAAAAAATTCGCGCCCTTTAAAGAACCCTCCCTGAAAGCCCTGCCCTCCTTGAAGTGGCGCAGGGGCTCCGGCCCAGCCTCGAAACCTGACGGCGGCTCCTTCCCCGTCATCTTCGTCAACCGCCGAAAGCGAACGGTCGAACTCTTCTGGAAAACTCCCAAAGGAGATCGTCAATCCTACGGGATCATCAAACCGGGAAAAACCAAAAGCCAGCAAAGCCGCCCCGGCGCGGCCTGGGAAATCGCTGAAGCCGAATCCGGCAAAACCCTCGGCCACTGCATCGTCGGCGATCGCAAAGCCAAGTTGATCATCCCCCGATAGTTTCGAAAAATTCTCGCCGAAGGAGGCAACATACTCTATATCAGCCAATGAGATCTTGACTTGAATTGGCGTTTTTCGTGGTTTTGTGGGACCTATTCTTCTTCTAACCATGAAAGCAACCCTACTGACTTTTGGCCTCCTTCCCGGACTTCTCTCCGCGCAATCAATTTTCACCGGCGATGGAAATTGGCTGGATCCCCTCCTTTGGAATACCGGAGTCGTGCCTCCCGACAACAGCGTGGTGCAGGTCAACGGAATCTGTGAAGTGAGTCAAAATACCGGAGCCGCCAATACTGACAATCCCAGCCGCATCGAAATTGGAAACGGCGCCGGGGCCGTCGGAGAGCTCACCGTGAGCGGAGGCACCTCAAGCGGAGCCCACGGCGGCGGCAATGGAATTTTTGTAGGAGTCAACGGAGGCAACGGAACTCTCATCGTAGAGGAAGGAGCGACCTACCGCAGCCAGGGGGCCAACATGGAAGTTGCCATTGGAGATTCCCTTGGAGGAACAGGGTTCATTTCCGTTTCCGGAGAACTCCAGATCTACAAATTCCTCAATATTAACAACGGCACTCTGGAAATGCAGCCAACAGGAAAGAACAATCTTTTCAATTCCAACAATCCCAGCACCATTGGAGCCGCTGGAACGCTTTCCTTCATCATCGATGGTCCCAACATTGGAGCGCTCGAAAGATCCAACGCCAACGGTTTGAACCTCACCATTGACCCGGCTGCCAACCTGATGGTCACTCTCGGCGGCACCTTTGCCATCAATGATTCCTGGACTTTAATGGACTACACCACCTTGAACGGACAGTTCAGCCAGGGAACATCCTTCACCAACCAACAGGGATACACCTTTGCGGTAGACTATGGAACAGGGAGCAATGATCTCGTCACCCTGACGCTGACCTCGGATTCAGCACGCCCCAAGATCGATAGCCTCACCGCCAATCCGGCTGCAATTTCCTCCGGAAGCTCCAGCACCATTGGCTGGATCGCCTCGAACTTCGATACCCTTACCCTCGATCCCGGCGGAATTGACGCCACCGCGCTTTCCGAGATCGAGTTATCTCCCGTTTCCTCCACAACCTATACCCTCTCGGCTATCAAAGACGCGGTCACGGTAACCAAAAATGTCACTGTGGTGGTTGATGCCCTTCCCGAGATCAACTCCTTCACGGCGAGTGATTTTCTCATCGCACCCGGAGAGACCACTACTCTCTCATGGGATGTTTCCGGAGCAGATTCCGTGGACCTTTCCCCTACCACCGGGGCCGTCTCAGCCGCAGGATCCGCTGACGTTTCCCCCGTCGCCACGACGACCTACACTCTCACGGCAACCAACACCACCGGCAGTGTGAACTCCGAAATTGAAATTGCTGTGGATGCTCTCGATGCCGCCCTTATTCACCTCTGGGACCCCGCCTTGCCCGGCCAGACCAGTGGCGGATTTCTCGATTCCATCGGGGGAAAGAACTTCGATGTCACCAACGGCAACCTCCTCACCAACCTGACCTCGGACAACACCAGCCTAACTGCCGCGATGAGCCGGGTGAATCCCGATTTGGTAACGGGCGGAGATATGGGGCTCGGTTTTCCCTCGCCCGACACCACCTTCGAAATCTGGATCCAACCGGGAGATTTCGATGAAAACCCACAGCTTATTTTCGAAACCGGCGGACCTGATGAGGGCTCATCCATATTGATGACATCGACGAACGTTCGCTTCATTCACAGCACCGGAGGACTCAACACCATCGATATCGAAATCCCCTTGTTGTTCGTCTCGTTGGAAGATTTTGTTCAGGTTATCGTCTCAATCAATGCTGGCACCGGAGATGTCACCCTCTCAGCCAAGGGCTCTGCCGGCGGTTCGGAATCAATAACCGCCAACGGAACCGTGGGCGCGCCCAACGGAAGAGCCAGCCTCTTTACCTGGTCAGGGTTCGGAGGCGGCATCGACGGAGCTATGGGAGGGACCGGCGGCGTCGCGCCTTCTGGCACAACAACCTTCCGGGGCAATATCGGTTTATTTAAAATCTACGATCGCCCGCTCAGCGGCCCGGAAGCAGACGAAGCCTACCTTCGCATTGCCGATGCCATTCTCGCAGGAGACTCCGACAACGACACTCTGCCCGACTGGTGGGAGCAAATGTTTTTCGGCGACCTATCCGAAGGACCAACCGACACATCCGACGGCGATATCTTAACTAATTTCCAGGAGCTCAATGCCGGCACCGATCCCACGCTCGCCGATTCCGATATGGATGAACTCGACGACCACGTCGAACTCGCATTTAACGAACCCACCGACCCCAACAATCCAGACACCGACGGAGATGGGTTGACCGATGGCGAGGAAGTCAATGGTGCCCCTTCCAGTAACCCGCTCCTCGCAGATACCGATTCCGATGGCTTCGGTGACGCCTTTGAAGTCCGTGTCGGATCGAACCCCAACGATTCCTCAAGCCAACCGGGGCCCGATGAGGTTGGAACTCCTTTCGCCAATCTCAGCACCTTTGGAACCGCCGCTTCCTATGACACGCTCCTCCTTGCCACGAATACCACGGATGCCAGCTTCAAGCTCGTTGTTGACTTCCTCGAGAAGACAGATGGTCAACGTGAGGTCCTCTTCGAAACCGGTGGTGGCTCAACTGGGATTTCCCTCGTCTACGAAGCAGGAAATCAAATCATCTTCCGCGGATCAGGCGGAGGAGGACTTGAACTGGCAACCGCATCTCACACCCTCACCGCAGCTCAAATCGCTGCGGGAGACATTGATGTCGTGGTCACCTATGATGTTAATGACATCGACGGAAACTCAGCGATCGCGATTTATCTGGACGGGATACAGGTTGCTTCAGCCGCTGCCCTACTTGGCGGGAATTGGACCGGAACCAATGGCTCGGCCTTTGGGGTCGCCAGTGACATGATGGCGGGCGACGGGGCCAACGGCACCCTCACCGGCGTAACATTCACCTCAGGCACAATCAATGCCCAACAAGGTCTCACCTACTACGCTGACACCCTCTACCAGGGGGGCACTGATGCCCCTCCGGCGATTACCGACATCAGCTTCGATCCATCCATCGGAGTAGATGGACAGTTCTCTATCACCTTCACCTCCAGAGTAAATGCCACCTACACTCTCTTCTTCTCAACCGACCTCACCGATTTCGGATTTGACCTGAACGACAGTATTATTGGCGAAGCTGGATCCACAACAGTGACCTTCCCCCACCCTGGTCCAGGCAACAACAAAGTGTTCTACCGTGTTGGGCTCAATTAGTTGGTCCTCGAAAAAGCGATTTTCACTCACCGCCTTGATTGAGATATCTCAGTATTCGCAGGATAGGAGTAATGGTTAAGGGAGCTCCTACAGGTTTCCTATCGGGTGTTCACGGGACAAAATTCTCATCTCCCTTTTTTCTCCAAAGAGAATACTCTCATAGCCCAACGCCCGCCAGCCTTGTCTTCATTCAAACGAATCCTGCTCTCAACACTCCTGCTCGTCGCTCCTGCGCGGGGGCAGGAATCCGGTCTCAACGACCTCTCGACCGACCAACTGGAAAAAAAACTGGAGGGCATCGACACTCAACTCAGCCAACTCGCCAACTTCACCATGCGAAGTGGAGTCGGCGCGATTGGCCATCGATCCAAGAGTCATCAAACCAGCACCAATCCCGAGTGGGTTGAGGTCGCTCTCGACGACGAAAAGGACATCGACCTCATCGTCCTGGTCCCCACCATCGGACGCCTCACCCGGGAAGGCCTGGCCGCCGATGGCTTCCCGCGCGCCCTCCGCGTGATCGCCGGAACACCCGGGCACCCCGACGGAGAGATTGTGGCAAGCCTCGATCGCCGCGATCACCTCCTCCCTCGCATCGCCCCCCTGACCATCCCCTGCCGGATCCCGCAGGCCTCCTGGATCAGAATCGAAGCTATGGAACTTTCCACCCGCGCCTGGGACGAGCGATTTATCTTCCAACTCTCGGAAGTCCTCATTTTCCGAGATCAAAAAAATCTCGCCCTTCGCCGTCCCGTTCGGGTCTCTTCCGGAACGATCTCCTCTCCTAATGCCCGAGGTGCCAACTACCTGGTCGACGGTAGTCTGCCCTACCTCATGGACGCCTACGATGGAGAGCAAAGTATCGCCTTGGTCGGCCACACTACTCCCAACAAGAATCTTACCATCATCATCGACCTGGAAGCCGAGCGTCGCATTGAGCAAATCAACCTGCACTCCACCGACGTCGAAGACTTCATTCCTCAGGCCGTGCCTTCCGACTTTGGAATCCCAAGACAGCTTCTCATCGAGGGCGCCAATAAGCCGGATTTCTCCGATGCCGTCACCTTGCTCAAACCCGACCTCAGCTCCCCTTTCAAACGAGCCCCGATTCTCATGCTGCCCGTCTCTGGGGCGAGTTGCCGCTTCATACGCTTCACCATCGAAGAAGCCTACCGCTCGGATGACCCGAACACCAACTCCTCCTTCGTGGGTTTCGGCGAGATCGAAATTTTTTCTGACAACGCCAACCTCGCCCTTGGGAAAACAGCTCAACTCAACTTCAAACCCACCGATCCCAGCCGCTTAGTCTCCTCGCTCACCGACGGAAGAAATTACCATGGCAACATCCTTCCTATCCGTGAATGGATCAAGCAGCTCTCCCTCCGTCACGACCTCGAAAGTCAACGCCCCAAAATCGTCGACCTTCTCAAGACCCGCTACGATGAACAGAAAACAAACTTGAACCTCCTCCTGTGGATTCTGCCCCTCCTCCTTACCGGAACCATCATTATCGTCCTCGTCAATCGCATTAACCAACAACGGGCCATCCACCGGGCCCGCGAACTCATCGCCGCGGACTTGCACGATGAACTCGGAGCCAACCTCCATGCCATCGGCCTCCTCGGTGACCTCACACGAGCCAGCGATGCCAATCCCGAGAAACGGGAATCCCTCCTTCTTCGCATGCGCACTCTCACCCAGAAAACCGGAGCCGCCGCCCGCTACTGCACCAACATGCTGGAGGCCAAAGAGAACTACGAAGATGTCGATGTCGCGATGAAGCGATCATCCTCCCGCCTTCTCGCCGACCTCGAACACGAGATCACCTTCGAAGGCGAAGACCACCTCAAAAGACTCTCTCCCCGACGCCGAATCGACATTTGCCTCTTTTACAAGGAATGCCTCACCAACATTCTCAAACACTCCGGTGCGAGTGAAGTTACAACTCACCTCAAGGCCGACAAAAAGGAAATCATTCTCGAAGTCACCGACAATGGCTTCGGCATGGACGGCGACTCCGGCGAACATATTCCGCCCTCCCTGAAACGCCGCGCCCGCATCATCGGAGCACAGATTCAAACTAAGCATCAAGATCCTCAAGGACTCAAAGTAACCCTGATGCTCAACTACCGGAGATGGAGATTTCTCACATGAACACGCCAATCAAGGTCATGCTCGTCGAAGACAACCCCGAATACCGGGCTGTTGTCGCCCTCGCTCTGGAAGACGAGACTGACATCACCCTCCTCAGCCAATTCGGCACTGCCGAGATCGCCCTGCGCAGTCTTGGGAACGCCACGAATTATCAAAAGCCCGATCTCATCCTGCTCGACCTCAACCTCCCCGGCATGAGCGGTATCGAGGCTCTTCCTTATTTTTCCGAAGCCCTTCCCGAGACCCGCGTCATGATCCTCACGCAATCAGACCGGGAAGAAGATGTCCTTCAAGCCATCTCAAATGGCGCCGACGGCTACCTTCTCAAGTCTTCCGAGCTTGGCGGCATCACCGGCGGCATTCGGAACGTCATGGCGGGCGGCGCTTCCCTCGATGCCAATATCGCACGCCTCGTCCTCGATAACCTTCAACACCGACTCCCAAAATCCGAAGAGGAAACCACCCTCACCAAGCGGGAACTCCAAATCCTAAAGCTCCTCGCCGAGGGTTTCGTGAAGAAGGAAATCGCGGACCAACTCAACATTGGCTACAGCACCGTGGACACGCACGTCAGCAACATTTACGAAAAGCTCGAGGTCCGCAACGCCCCTTCCGCCGTCAGCCAAGCCTTCCGCAAGGGCCTCCTCAACGATCAACAGGACTGACCTCGCCCTCGCATCTCGAACCTGCTTCAATTCCCACCATGCAGGACGACCGATTCTTTCAAACGAACAAAGTCGAGAACCACCTCGCCTCTATCTTCGATGACCTCCCTGGCTTCATCTACTTCGTCAAAGATCTCGACCTTCGCTACGTCGCCTACAACGACCGGCTCTGCGAAATCTTCGAGGCCTCATCTCCCTCCGAAGTTCTCGGAAAGCGGGACGACGACTACATCCCCCAACACATCATGAAGGACATCCGCAAGGATGACCTGCGCATCCTTCAAACCGGCGAGTCCATCGTGAACCGCGTCGAACTTGTCCCGCGCGGAAACGGCTTCGTCGACTGGTCTAATACCACTAAAAAACCACTCTACAATCAGGAGAGAAAGATCTGCGGCCTCATCGGCATCACTCGGCCTTTCAACCAAGGCACCACCTCGCTCAGCATGAACGAAGAACTCGGTGCCGCGCTTCAGCTCCTCCACGAACGCTACCGCGAAAACATCGCCATCACCGAGCTCGCCAAAGCGGCCCACATTTCTCTCAGCAGCTTCCTCCGTAAATTCAAAGCCTGCTTCAACATGACGCCCAAGGAGTATCTCCGTCACCTCCGTGTCCAGGAAGCCTGCCACCTCATCGTACGCACCACCCGCCCATTCGCCCAGATCGGACTCGACTGCGGCTTCGCCGACCAAGCCCACTTCTCCCGCGAATTCTCCCGTATCATGAAGGAGCCGCCCTCAGCATATCGCTCGCGATATCGCCTGTAAATAGTCCTCAGACTACCCCAAGGCCGCCCGCGTCCGCGCAACGAGATCGGTATCTTTCTTTTTCGAACCCTGCAGCCAGTAGACACTCGCCGCCAAAAAGCGATCCCGCATTCCTCCAGTGATGTGATAGTAATCTTCCAAAACTGCCGAACTGAATTTGTAATCATGCGATCCATTCCCCTTCAAATAAATTAGGCGTTGCGCTTCATCGAGAAACGGCCGCGGATTTTTCGCTGACTTGAGGTAGGCTAGGGCTTTCTGTGCCGCGACCACTTTATTCCCACTCACTTCAGCGAAGATCTCCTCGATCGAAGGCACTCCATCAACAGGTTCAAATTCATCAATCTTCACGCCCTCTTTTACCGCTCCGCGATCCCGGAACATGGTTAGAAAAGCCGCATTTTGCAGGAGAAGAAAACGACGTGTCTCATCGTTAGACGTCTGCTGATGCGCATAATGCATCGCATTGGTCGTGGTAGTGGCATGCAGCGAAATAATCCCCGGCTGCCGCATTAGCATTTCCGAGGCATGCTGGAAAAGGGCATCCCAAATCGACTGCGGAGAAATCTTCTTATTCAAGAACTCTACCACCTTGCGACTGGCCTCCTCCCAAGAACCGCTTCGAAGAACTCCCAGCATTTCCGCTGTCGCCTCCTTAACCATCAATCCTCGCTGCCACCCGTCCCGAATCGTCTTGAGAAGCTTCTCATTCATGCGCCCGGGCAGGTCCGCCCCAAAGCTATTTTCCGCGGGATTCTTATCGCCACCTTGGAGCAAGGCATAGCCCAGAGACCGCAGTACCGGCTCGCTATGCCGCCAACCAATCGCCTGTAAAGTACGCCAACTGTTCGCGACATAAATCGCCTTGTGCCCAATGTCCCGAAAATCCCGCGAACCATATTTTGCGAACAAATCGAACACCTCCTGCGCACCCACCGATCGGGCCAGGCCAGCCGTCGCCGCATCGACTTTAACCACATCCCACTGCTCCATTCCCTCGACAAACATCTGCCGTGCTTTCTCTGCCGATGGCACTTCGCTTTCCTTTACTGGTGCCATCGTCCAGTTCCCTTCTTTAACATCCTGCGCTTGCGACGACTTGAATTGATCAAGCGCCCAAAAGATCGGCAACCAACGATCCGAGTCAGGCGAATTCATGCTGGCCAGATGCGCTGAATTCACCACCAAGACCGCGTGAAATTTGAAGCCCACCGGACGAGGTTGAATATTCCGGACTCCCGCCAGCATCAAGGCACTTAATACCTCGGTATAGGTCGTTCCCTTCTTGATCAAAGCCCCCACTTCCTCAAGTACACGCTGTCGGGAAGCCTCCTCGATCATACGGACCAAAGGTTCAATCTCCGGCCGAAATTGCACCTGCTTCGGGTCCAGCTTCGCCTCCTCCGCCCTCACAGAGGGAATCCTGGAAAGAAAACCAAAGGCCCCGGCTACCGCTCCGGTTTGCAAGACTTGTCGACGCGATGGGTTCACACTCATGGAAGAAGCCTAATCACAATCAGGAGCTAGGTCGCGTAAGAAATCCACTCTTGCGCTATCACTCCAACACCTTTCGCGCCTTTAAGTCATACTTCTGCCCCTTAATCAAGGTCACCCACTTCTTCTCATCCGGGGTGTCCTTCTTCCAGGACTTCGGATCGTATACCAAGACCGCGCCCTTCTCTTTCCCGATCACTTCAAATTGATCACCCTTCACCACGATCGCGACATCTTCATCGATGCCAATCCCCAGCATCTCCGCTCGATCAAATTGCTTGCGCATTCTTCCCTTCGGGTCTTCGAGCACCTTCAGGAGATCCTTTTCTCTCCCCCGCGCGATAAGATGCTGGTCGATGGCGGTGTTCTTCATAAAACCAAACCCCCGCTGCACATTTCCAATCATGATGGTGTTTCCTCTGGTATCTCCCCGCGCCAAAAATGATCCCTGAATTGTCGCCCCCGCCGAGGACCCGCCGATCACCCCGCCTCGTTCCAGCACCTTGTGGAATTCCATTTCAGTTCGCGTTCCACCATAAGCTTTCGTAAAACGCCACTGACGCCCTCCTCCAAACCACACACCCGTCGCCTTACTCAACGGCTTCACAAACTTCTCTGTATTCGCCTCTTTTCGATCATGGGTATGCAGCACGGAAACTTCCGCCACACCCAATCTCTTTGCCAATGAAACCGCCGGAGAGCGCTGGTAATTATAATTCGGATCACTCGAAGCTGCCGTCGGCACAATGACAATATGCGCCTTCTTCCCTCCGGCTAATTCGACAAACTTCTCGAAAACATGGGGAAACTGACGATCAGGTCCACCACCGCCCACAATGACCAAGGACCCCTGCTTCGGGCCTACTACGGCATCAGGATACTCCGCGGATACGGGAATACTCAAAAATAACAACTGCAGGAAAAACATGCGAATCATGGAGGAATAGGATTCCCGAGTTATGAAGAACTGACAATCTAATCTTCGGCTCATTTTTTCTCTAATAAAAGCGAAGACTACGAACTCACCAAATCAGGACTGCAGCTCGTCCCAACAGCCATCGGCCAACCACCCCACGATGTGCATTGCTGCAAGCAATCCTGTCAGCGGAGGCTACATCGCCTGGCACCTCCACACTGCCAACGGCACCGAACATTCCAAAGGCCTCAAGTCGCGCACCTGCCCCCCAATGGGTGGCTGAACCGGCATCCTCGGGACCGCGCCACCCAGGCCCCCCTCCGTGCCGTCGAGAAAAAATAACCACGATCACTCGGACACCCTGATCCGAAAAAAGAACATCTTTCCTGAGATTGCAGAAAGATCAAGATTGTAGCGGATCCTTACCGTCTGACTCCCATCGCCATGATCTTCCGAGGCGCTCAATTGAGTGTATGAATTCACGGAACTCCCACCGTCGTTCCGAAGACACTCCGACCAGGTCGTGAGATCCTCCGAAACCTCCACTAAATAATTCACCTCGGACGCATCAATTCTGCGAGTGAAGGCGAAGGCCGGAAAACTTCCACCCGTCGTTTCAATCCAAGTTGAGGGTACTCGCGCAGGGTCCTCTGAAGAACTCGTGGGATCATACCCGAAATAGTATTCGGCCTCATTTCCCCATTGATCTCCATCGCTATTCCCGGATCGGCCTGCTCCCCCGATTCCATAAGTATCCTCCCAAGCCGCATAGTCGGGATCGAGCAATTCAAAGCTCCACCAATTGAGATTCCATCCCCCCACCGTCGCAAAAACCGTTAGGGTTTGTGAACCCTTCTCAAGCGTTGCTGTGTCAGTAATCGTCGTCCAATTTTTCCATCCTCCGGTATCCGGTGCAGACGTCTGAACAATGTCCACGCCATCTCTCCCCAGGGTAATCGTTCCGCCCCCCATCGCACTCGCGACGCGGTAGCTCACCCGATAATCGCCCGACACCGGCACCTCCACCGGGAAACTCATCCAATCGCCGTTGTCGATGTATCCGATCGACTGCCCCCCGCCCACATCTTCCGAAAACTCGTCCTGCACTCCCCACATGTGTGCATAATACTCCGCTTCGACATGCGTTGCTGGCGGAGCAGGAATGATTTTAAAATGATTGAGATTCCACCCTCCGCTTGTGGCGTAAACATCCAGCATTTGCGCTCCCTCTTCCAGCCAGACAAGATCGCTCACTGTTTCCCAATCCTGCCAACCTCCCGTATCGGGAATTGTCGTTTGCTTGAGATCAACCCCGCCTTTTCCCAAAGTCACAATTCCCCCGCCACCATCAGAAGCGATGCGGTAGTCTATCTGATACCAAGCTGTCTCCGGCACATTGAATCGATACTGCATATAGTCTCCCGTATCGATATATCCCACGTTCCATCCTCCGCCAAGGTCTGCGCACTTTTCCTCCCGAACATCTCCACCATAACCTTCGTAGCGCTCTGCTTCGACATGCGCCGGAATGTCGTGATCCGGCCAATCCCACTTGTAGGCCCGCACGTAGTCAACAAAGTAACCTACTCCGTAATTGTCTCCCGCCGTGTCATACGCCCCCGTATCAATCCCCATCACTCCACCCCAGTCTCCCCCGATGGCATGATTTAGAATAATGAAAAATTCCGAGTTGAACGGCCACTGTCCAGGACCCGTATCCTCGTTCACAAAGCCATATCGCCAGACTCCATCAATGTAGAAATCAATCCGATCGTGCCACCACTCTACCGTGTAGGTATGATAGCTATTTTCCAGACCTCCGACCCAACCACTCCAGCCATAATTCGTACCCAAAAGGAAGTTGTGATCCTTGGTGTGCGCATTGACGTGCGCGACATCATTGTCCCATCCCACATACTCGAGAATGTCAATTTCCCCTGAGTCCGGCCACCCGCCATACAGCCCATTCTGCGGCATCATCCAAAAGGCAGGCCACGAACCATTCGCCCACGGCATCAGGGCCCGCATCTCAATCTTGCCATACTTAATACTGAACTTCCCGGCGGTCTGAATTCGCGCGGAGGTATATTCGTAAGTCTGACCATTCCCTTGATCAAACCACCAATCCCGGCGCCCTTCTAGAACAAGCACTCCATCCTGACGGCGACAATTCTCCGTCCGATTCCAGGTGTATTTCTGCAGCTCGTTGTTGTTAGCTCCCGGCTCGAAAGATTCAAAATTCCACTTGCTCTGGTCAAGTTCACCATTGCCATCGAACTCATCACTCCACACCAAATCCCACTCCGCCAGAGCCGTCCCTGAAATCAGTAATCCGCACCCCAGGGAAACGCGGAAACCCTTCAGGAAAAATCTTGGCATAAGACCACTCTATGTCTTGATCAGCGAGATTCAAGCTGACTTCGCTTCAGCGTCAAATCGTAGACCGTCTTGTTCTCCAGCGTGACACATTTAAAGGTCACTTCGGGATCTTTCTTGGTCAAATCAAAATCCAGCAACCCGAAGAAATTTCCTTTGTTGTAAGAAAACAAGGCTTTCTTGTTCGTGTTGTGAGTGTGGATATTGGTGATCTTCCCGGTCTCAAATTCGTAAATATCGTAACCTTTCGGCCGCTCGATTTTATAGACGTCGGTCCGATGACGATCAGATGACAAAAGAATCACTCCGCCCAATTTCTTCTCATCAATAAGCGAGAAAATCTCCTCCCGCTCTTCCTTCACGCCCCACCACGAGTCCTTTCCGCCCTTGTCCGCATCCTTGGTCCATAGCGTACCACAAGCGATCACTTTGAAAGTCGCCTTCGATTTTCCAAGCTTATCCAACAACCAGGCCTTCTGATCCGGCCCCATCATGGTGCCTTTTTTGAAGTCTCGATAGTAACGCCCATCGAGCATGAAGAAGTCGACATCCCCAATCGAGAAATTATACCAACATCCCGGACGCTCCGGTTCCTGCCCATACGCCGGATTATTCCAGTTCTCTTTGAACACTTTCCACGAAGCATATTTCCAATCTGGCTTAAAGGGCTTCGGCCCACCCGAGGTATCATTTATCCCCAAATCGTGATCGTCATAGATGCTGTAAATCGCCGTCGCCCTTGTCAGGTTCTGAAACTCCGGACGAAGTTGCCGGCGGTAATAATGCACCCGCTGCTGTGTCCGATGCTCGGGCACATCCATGTAGACGTTGTCTCCCAGAAACAAAAACGCGAGCGGGTCATACGAAGCCACAACATTCCAAATCCCCTCCTTAGGTGAGTTGTATCGTGCACAACCGCCAAACCCGACATGAAAACGCGCCTTCTGCTCTCTCTTGGGAAAGGTCCTAAACTCAGGCTTCTCGCCTCCATAAACACTCTCACCATTCACCAGCACATCGTAGGAATAAGAAGTCAAGGGCTTGAGTCCTCCCAAATTCATGATCCCGGTGAAATCTTTCTCTGCGGTTGTCTTGATCACTTCGCTTTTGAATCCCTCGCCCACCACCTGCACGCTCGCGGGACCGGGCGTGCGAACCCACACCTTCGCGCTCTCATCAGTGACACATCCCAGAATCGGTCCGCCAAAAAGCTTCACATTCCACTTCTTTACCAGTTCCTGAAACCGTTTCTCACCCACGATCTTCTCCAAACCCGTATCTTTGTTTTTCTCGGCATAGAGCGTCTTGAGCAAATACGGATCCATCTCCCCCATCAGGGGAACTTCCGGCGGAGTCAACAGAGGTGGCTTGCCACTCGCACTTCCCAAAAGGGAAACCAATCCAGCTAACAGAAATCCATGGCGCCTATTCATCTGCCCAATCACTACGGACTTCTCTCTGGAAATCAATCCTTCTCCAACTTCCTGCGGCCGGAGGGAAAAATGGAGCGGGTAGAGGGAATCGAACCCTCATGATCAGCTTGGAAGGCTGGAGCTTTACCATTAAGCTATACCCGCATCATCCGGCGGCGGTGGGATAGGCCGATGCGGGGAGGGCCGCAAGACTTTTAAAAAGGAAACGAGAATTATTTTTTCTCCTGTGGCGCCGGATTGAGAAGCCACTTGGTGGCTTGCTTGAGAAGAAGTCCGAAATGAGGAGACTGAAAATCCTTTACGTGGCCAAGCGAGGTATAAAAAGAAAGCCCGCCGTTCTTTCGTCTGAAATTCCAGGCAACAGGTTGATCTTCTTTACTGCCTTCGGCATTGCCGGACAGGAGAACAGTCGTGGCCTTGGCGAGAGGTTTAACAGTATAAAGAGAACCACCGGTCGAAAAAGCCTTCTTGGGCAGGCCCTTGGTAATAACGTGTTCGGAAAAAACCATCGCGGTGGTGGCTTGCTCACGTTTGAGGTGACCGGAGTAGCTGCCGCCGAAAATATCGGCATCCCAGGTCTGCCAGTTGGCGTGACCCGCAGGGACCTTTTGCTTCTTATTCGTGACGAAGGCGTGGCTGCTGGTGCGGATGCCGAGGACGGGCTTGCGGGACTCAATGTATTTTCTGAGCGCTGCCATCTGCGAAACAGTGGGCGTGCGCCGGCGCACGCTGACGAAGAGAAGGTCGGTATCCTCAAGATGTTTTTTGAGCCCTGCGAAGTCGTGCTCATTGTCTTCGAGTTGGATAATGACGACCTCGTAATCCTCCTTAAAATTCTTTTCAAAGAAGGCCGGAAGAGTGTCCCGGGTTTCGTATTCCCGCTCGGCAATGAGCGCGAGGATCTTGGGTTTAGCGGAAACAGGAAGGACTACTAATGTGAGGAGAAAGAAGCCGAGGAGATTTTTCATGGAGGAGCATACGGGCCTCCACTGCAAAACCTTCGCAATGACTTGGCTTAAAATACCTCGGGAGTGAAAGAACCGCCCCCCGCAGACCGAATCCACTAAGCCCACCATGAAGTACTTTCGCGTTCTAACGCCTCTCATTTTTGCCTTGGCCCTGCCCGCCTTCTTTTTGAAAGCAGAACAAAAAGCCACCGAAGATGGTCCCCGCCCTCTCAAAGCCCTCCTCATCGCAGGTGGCTGTTGCCACGACTACGTCAAGCAGCACGAGATCCTTTACAAGGGGATTCAGGAGCGTGCCAATGTGCGGGTTGATGTTGTCTGGACCCGGGATCGCTCAACCAATCCCCCATTGCCGATCTACAAGAACCCCCATTGGGCCAAGGGGTACGACATTATTATCCACGACGAATGTGCCGCTTCCAATAAGGACCCGGAAGTCTTGAAGAATATTCTCGAGGCCCACAAAACGATTCCGGCGGTGCATCTGCATTGCGCGATGCATTCCTTCCGCCAGGGAAATGATCTTTGGTTCAAGCACCTTGGACTGCAGTCCAGTGGACACGGCCCGCAAGAGCCGGTATCGATCCAGTTCACTGATCCCAATCACCCGATCACCAAAGGCCTCGAAGATTGGGTCACCAAGAAGGAGGAGCTTTACAACAACGTCAACGTCTTTGACGCACACCCTCTCGCCCTCGGTCATCAAAGCTACAAACGAGGAGACAAGGACGTTTCCAGCTCGGCCATCGTGGCATGGACCAATGAGAAACAAGGTGCGCCTTCCTTCTCCACCACCATCGGACACAACAGCTACACCGTCGAAGATCCCCGCTATCTCGACCTCGTCACCCGCGGACTTCTCTGGTCGGCCGGCAAGCTCAACGAAGAATATCTCACCCCTTACACCGGCTCCAATGTCGTGACCGAACTGGGCAAAAATGAAAAAGTGGTGGAGTCCATCTTCGCCAACCCGCCGAAGGACGCCGTGATGGTCAAGCTCACTGCCTCATCCACCCAGACCAGCGACAGCCATTTCCCTTGGCAAGCTGTCGACGGAAACGAAAAAACCCGCTGGACTGCCAACGGTTCAAAATACCCCGCGTGGCTACAGCTCGAATTTCAAAAGCCCCAAACCGTCACTGAAGCCACCATCTTCTGGGAAATCCGAAACCAGTGGTACCAATATAAAATCGAATCATCCAAAGACGGAAAGAACTGGCAGATCGCCTACGACGGATCCTCCAACCAACGTAAATCAGATACCACCGACAAACTCGCTGCCAAGGACATCAAGTTCCTTCGCGTGACCCTTCTGAAACAAGAATCAGGAATGTGGCCAGCGCTTTGGGAACTCAAGCTCAAGGGGCCAAAAGGCCCGCTCAAGCTATTTCCGATTCTCAACAAGGCGGAACAAAAACAAACGAACTCCGTGGACGGAAAAGGCTTCGAAAAATCGGGTAACATTAAACCCCGGATCGTGAAACTCACTCCAGCCGAGGAAGAAGCCATCCTCAAAGACACCACCGTGCCCGAGGGATTCGAAAAAACCCTCTTCGCCCCCTGGCAAACCGCCAACTATCCCGTTTACGTCGCCGCCTCACCCGACGGCGACCTTTATGTCTCCTCCGATGGCAACGGATCGCTTGGTCGGGAACCCGGGCGGGGCCGCGTGCTTCGTCTGCGCGACAAGGACAAGGACGGCCGAGCTGACGAGGTCACGGAATTCATCCGCGATATTGATTCGCCCCGCGGGTTAATCTGGGATCACGACCGCCTTTATCTCCTCCACCCTCCGCACATTTCCGTTTTCTTTGACCGCGATGGCGATGGAGTGGCTGAGTCTTCCAAGCGACTGATCTCCGATATCGCCTTCGGATTCAAAGACCGCCCCGCCGACCACACCACCAACGATCTTACTCTGGGCATCGACGGATGGATCTACATCGCGGGCGGCGACTTCGGATTCATGAAAGCCACCGGTGCCGACGGACGCACCCTGCAACATCGGGGCGGAGGCGTCATCCGTTTTCGTCCCGATGGTTCAGGGCTCGAGCTTTACTCCACCGGCACACGAAACATCCTCGCCACCCCCATGTCGCCCACCCTCGACATGTTCTCCCGCGACAACACCAACGATGGCGGAGGCTGGGACGTTCGCTTTCACCACCTCACTCCCCTCGCCGACCACGGCTATCCCCGGCTCTATAAAAACTTCGAAAAAGAGATCATCACTCCGCTTGCAGACTACGGCGGCGGCTCCGGCTGCGGCGGCGTTTACATCTCCGAACCCGGTTTTCCAGACGAATGGAACCACGCACCGTTCACCGTCGACTGGGGCCGCGCCGGCTCCTTCCGCCACACCGTTTCGCCCTACGGCGCCACCTTCAAGGAGACCGCCCCTCCCCAGCAGTTCATTAAAATGAACCGCCCTACCGATGCCGACGTCGATGGCATGAGCACCATTTACCAGGCCTCTTGGAAAGGCCCCGCCACCTTCAAATGGGCTGGCCCAAATCATGGCTACATCGCCCGGGTAAGACCGAAAGGCTATACACCAGAGCCGCTCCCTGACTTCGAAAAGCTCAATGATACCGAGTTGGTCAAGGTTCTCGAATCCCCATCCCACATACGGCGACTGGCTGCTCAACGAGCACTCATACGTCGAATGCCTAACAAAGAGATTAGAGAAAAGCTCCTAGCCCTTGTTCAAACTTCCTCCAAGCCACTGGAATCCAGAATTGCTGCGGTTTACGCCCTTATCCAAAAGGATGCGCTGTTCGAGTCCCTTGCCCAATCTTCCGGACATCGCGACGCAAATCTTCTTCCTTTTATCATTAGAGCGATTGGCGATAGCAAAGAAAATGCGTTTTCAGGCTCTTCGTTGGTTTTAGAAAAAGCTCTCAAATCCGAATCTTCACGAACCGTCCTTGAAGCGATCGTCGCTGTCTCGAGACACAACGATCACGTTGTCGCTCCTGCTGTTGCAAATCACCTTTCGTCTGCTGACCCCATTATCCGCCACACTGCCTATCGCGCTCTCGCCAAGATGGGTGCCCACGAGGCGGCTTTCTCTCAAATCAATTCCGACAACATCGACACCCGAAAGGCTGCCGCCTGGGCTCTCATGCGCATGCACAAGAAGGAAGTCGTCGACGAGCTTCTCAAGCGACTCTCATCGGAAAAAGACGCCGCCAAGCGCAAGCCTCTCCTCTCAACTCTCGCGCGCCTCTACCACAAGGAGGCCGAGTGGAAGGGTGACTCATGGGGCACTCGCCCCGACACTCGCGGGCCATACTACCAACTGGACACTTGGGAGCAGTCAGAGCGCATTCTCAACGAGCTAAAAAAGATTCTCAATACCGCAGCAGCTGAGGAAGCAGGCTTCATTGTTGAGAAGCTTAATAAGAACCGCATTCAATCAAACGAGGCGCTCAACAAAGTGATTAGCTTAGCGATGAAAGACGCGAAGCTGATCCCCGCCGCCATCGCGCAAATCGCGGCTGCCGGTGATACTCCGAATGCTGCGATCCCACTCGTCCTCAAAGGCGCCCGCGACCCCGAGACCTCTCCCGGAGCCCTCGCCAGCGCGGTGGCTATTCTCGTCAAGAGCGATGACAAGGAAGCCCTCTCCGCCGTCCTCACCGCCTTGAGCACTCTCGAAAAGGCTGAGGGCTTTGGCAAAGACCAGTCGGCCGCGCGCGGATCATTCCTTAATTCGCCCAAACTTGAAAACCACCACTTGATTCTCGAAAAGATCGCTGCTGAAAAATCCGGAACTTCGGAAGGAAAATGGGCCTCGATGTCGATCCTGCAGCTGGCTTCCCGGAAAGGCGGAAGCCCCGAATCCCGTGAAATGTCGCTCAAGGCCATCGATCTTGCCTGGCCCGACCCCAAGCAACGCCTCGCTTTCATCAAAGCCGCGCAAGAACTTCGAAACCCCGTCATCAACGACCGTATCGCCGCCGCCCTGAGCGATCCCGATGCCGCAATAGCCAAGGCCGCCAAGTCTGCCGCCGGGCGCCTAAAAATCCAGACTCCAGGCGAAGATAAAACGCCCAGAATCGGCACGCTCAAGCCAGAGGCTGCCATCAAGCAAGTCTCCGGGATGAAAGGCGACATCGCCCTCGGTCAGGCCATTTACACACGGGCGACATGCAACGCCTGCCACACCGTTTCCCAAAAGGAAAAGCAGAAAGGCCCCTACCTCGGCAACATCACCGAGACCTATCGCCGCAATGAATTGGCCGAAGCCATTCTCGTCCCGGGAAAAACCATCGCCCAAGGATTTGCGACCAATGTCTTCACCCTCAAAGATGGCAGCAGCAAGATGGGATTTGTCACCGACGAATCCGGCGATTCGGTGAGCCTCCGCGACATCACAAGCATGGAGCACACCTTCAAAAAAAGCCAAGTCAAAGAACGGTCGACTCTGCCAAATTCCCTGATGCCTTTGGGCCTGATGGCCAACTTCACGACCCACGAAATGGCCAGCTTGCTGAGCTATCTCGAATCATTGGCGAAGAAGAAGTAATCATTTCCGGGAACGATGGTTGCTACAGTCAACTTGATGATTCCGAATTCCTCGAACAAAAGGAGGTCCCGACCAGCGATGACCTAGCCTCCCATCGTTAATGAATTCAGCTCATTAACGATGGACTCGAATCTGCTTCAGCAACCCCCGAGCGCTCACATGCGCCCGAAAAACAATAGATTCGAACAAAATGAAAAAAGTAAACCAGAAAATCCTGTCAACCATCAGTGCTGCAAGTCTTATCGTTGCAGGTCAAACACAAGCCGGTGAATTAACCGCCGGATTGTCGCTCGATTATAACTCCCACTTCATCTCTTACGGTTTTGACGTATGGGGTGATGGAGACAGTCCCCAAGGAACCTTTAACCCGAGCTTATCCCTAGACTACAAGGTGAGTGACTCACTATCCTTGAACGCTGGAGTCTGGCTTGATGTCAATGACAACGGCGGCGGATCCTTCGAAGCCGTCGAGACCGACGTCTGGATCGGAGCATCCTACAACTTCGGGGTCACAACCTTATCCGCGACATTCCAAAACTGGCAGTATGCTGGAACGAGTGAGGAAATTCTAGATCTTGGACTTTCCTTTGACACCTTCCTGAGCCCATCCATTACCCTTCACACTCGTCTCGGCGAGGGTGCCAGTGGTGGATTCGACGGCAGTTTCATCGTATTTGGCGCGGAACATGGCATTGACCTCTCTGATGACTTCAGCCTTTCCATTCCAGTTTCGCTCGGCTTCGCGATAGACGATTTCCACACCACTGAAACCGGCTACGGATTCGCCTCCATCGGTCTCCAAGGCAGCTACACGATCGACGAGATGACTTCATTCAACTTTGGCGTGACCTACTGGGACACCGACGACGAAGTAGTTGGCAATGCGGAAGATTCATTCCTTGCCTACAATGCAGGGTTGTCGTTCAGCTTCTAAAACGAACAAAACCACTTCGCATGAGATTCAAATCATCAATTCTGGCCGCCACGGCTTTTGCGACCGGTATTTCCGCTTCCATGGCCGAAGACACGGTCAAAGTGGGAGTCCTTCACTCGCTGAGCGGCACAATGGCCATCTCCGAAACCTCTCTTCGCGATGTCTTGCTCTACACCTTCGACGAAATTAACGCCGCCGGGGGGGTCCTCGGAAAGAAAATCGAACCTATCGTAGTCGATGGGGCATCCGATTGGCCCCTCTTTGCCGAGAAAGCCGAAGAGCTGCTGGTGAAAGAGAAAACTGCAGTGACTTTCGGTTGCTGGACTTCAGTTTCCCGAAAATCGGTGCTACCGGTCTACGAGAAGCATAATGGTCTTCTCTTCTACCCCGTGCAATACGAAGGTGAAGAACAATCCAAGAATATCTTCTACACTGCCGAGGCCGTCGGTCAGCAAGCCATTCCGGCCGTTGACTATCTTCTCGAGGAGGGAATGAAGAAGTTCTATCTGATCGGAACAGACTACGTCTATCCACAAACCACCAACTTAGTTCTCTTTGAGTATCTCCTGTCAAAGGGGATTCCCGTCGAGAACATCGGTGGCGGACTCCGCAAGGATGCAGCGGGTAAAGTGATCTCCGCTGGAAACTACACGCCGTTCGGTCATTCGGATTTCCAACAAATCGTTGCCGACATTAAAAAGTTCAGCGCCTCGGGCGACGCCTGTGTTGTGAATACCATCAACGGAGACGCCAACGTTCCCTTCTTCAAGGAGTTTGCGGCATCGGGTTTGACTTCTGAAGATTGTCCCGTGGTTTCTTTCTCCATCTCGGAAGATGAATTCCGCGCACTTCCCGCCAAGGACCTCGTGGGTCACCTCGGGTGCTGGACCTACTTCATGTCGATCGACTCTCCCGCGAACAAGAAGTTCAAGGACGGATTCCAAGCTTGGTTGAAGAAGACAACCGTGGCCGGTGTGGTAAAGGAAAATCGGGTGACCTGTTCACCAATGGTTCTTTCATACAACGGTGTTTACCTATGGAAAGCTGCTGTGGAAAAAGCAGGAAGCTTCGATGTTGAGAAGGTCACCGCCGCTCTTCAAGGTGGCATCTCGTTTGAAGGCCCTGGTGGCACAGTCACCTCCCAGAAAAACCATCACGTCACCAAATCGGTCTTCATTGGCGAGACTTTGGAAACCGGTCAATTCGATATCATCGAATCATTCAAGGACGTCTATGGGGAACCATTCCTCAAAGGAACCTTCAAGAAATAAAATCCTTACACGGACATCCGACCGGTATTTTTCTTAGTGGGATTTTCATGACCAGACCCCCTTCCGGCCACCGGTCCCGGAACGGGGTCTTTTTATCGAGAGACTGGGAATACCAATCATACTTGGCATTCGGCATGCTCAAGACAACCCACCCATGAATCTGACAGACCTCTGCAAGCGATCTCTATTCTGGGTCTTGTTCATCTTGGGTCTAAGTGGCCCGCTCCATGCGGAGGAGACAGAAGCCAGACGCATACTGAGCAAACTCATTCTGGCTCACTCGGAAGAACAACAAGCAGTCACCGAAGAGCTTTACGATCACGGCGATCAAATTATTAAGGAAGTCATCGAAGGCTGGCGGATCGGCAAGGTCTCGGTCTTTGATCAAGATGGAAATCCCATTGCCCTCCTCAAGCGAGGGGAGGATTCCTACGAAGAAATCAGCTCCGGGAATTCATTCTTAAGAGGAAGTGAGAGCAAAATTAATCGCGCCTCACGCAAACTACGCAAAAAACTTCGAAACGTCGTCGATTTTCTAGATCTCAGTTCCAACGACCCCAGAGAGCGAATTGATGCTGCGATGAAATTGGGGCTCACTCAAAAGCCCGACTATGTCGAAGTCTTACAAGAGCGTATTAATCGCCAAAAAGATTCTGAGGTAAAGGAAGCCTTCGAGGTGGCCTTAAACATCTCGCTCTTGAAAAATAGTGACTCAAGCCAGAAGCTTCAAGCAGTCAAGGATCTGGGCGAGAGCGCCTCTTTTCCGGCGCGTGATTTTATTGAAGCTCTGCGCGTGGAAGCCTCCGAATCAGACGATGACGGAGCAAGTGACCTCGAGGAGGCCTGTGCTGTAGCTCTTGAAAAAATCGACAGCGAACAAAAACGCGTTGAGTTTTATGGATCATTGTTACGAGGGCTTAGCACGGGCTCGGTCCTGCTGCTTGTCTCCTACGGCCTTGCCATCACCTTTGGCTTGATGGGAGTCATCAACATGGCTCACGGAGAGTTCATCGCTATCGGAGGATATACCGCCTACGTCGTCCAAGGTATCTTCGCAAGCACCTACGGGATCGGATCAAGCGGATACGAATGGTATTTCGTCCTCGCTCTCCCCGCCTCATTCTTCGTCACAGCCTTCTTTGGAATTCTCCTAGAAAGAGGAGTTATCCAGTTCCTCTACAATAGACCACTGGAGTCACTACTGGCGACGTGGGGAATCTCCATGATCATTCAACAGGTGATCCGCTTAAAATTCGGAGCAGCCAACGTGGCCGTTTCCTCCCCTCAATGGCTCTTTGGCAGTTACGAATTTTATCGGGTGTCAATGTCTTACAATCGACTCTTCCTGATTGCCTTTGCGCTCTTTGTCATTATTGCGACCTGGCTTCTGCTCAATAAGACGAGCTGGGGCCTGCACATACGGGCCACCATGCAGAATCGCCGCATGGCTTCAAGCCTCGGTATCAAGTCTTCACGCGTTAACATGATGACCTTTGCCTACGGTTCCGGGTTGGCCGGACTAGCCGGTGCCTTCCTCTCTCAAATTGGAAACGTCGGACCTTCGATGGGCCAAACCTACATCGTCGATAGCTTTATGGTCGTAGTCGTCGGAGGAGTGGGAAACCTGCTCGGCGCCGCGCTTTCCTCACTCGGAATCGGAGTCATTGACCAAGGGCTGCAGCCTCTTCTGGGACCGGTGATGGGGAAAATCACCGTGCTTTTTGCCATCATTCTCTTCCTTCAACTACGCCCCGGCGGCCTGTTCCCGGCAAGAACCCGAAGCCTTGATGATTAAATGATTGCCGCCTTAAAACCATTCGAAGCCAAATCGGAGAGGATCACCTTCCTCTCAATGCTCGCCGTGCTCGTGGTGATGCTTCTTTTGAACACCATGGTCGGGGAAGGGTCAGCCCTTCATCTCCCCGCCTACACCCTCGGAAACTGGGGCAAGTATCTCTGCTACGCCGTTTTGGCGATGAGTCTCAATATGCTTTGGGGATACACCGGGCTGCTGTGCCTAGGTCAGTGCCTCTTCTTCGCTTTGGGAGGATACGCCTTCGGGATGCACCTGATGTTGATGACCGTCGACTATGGCAAAGTCCCGGAATTCATGCAGTTTATGGGCTATCATGAACTCCCCGGCTATTGGTATCCCTTTTACAATCCCTTTGTTGCGATTCTCGCGGTTATGTTGGTGCCTGGCCTGGTCGCCTTCATCTTTGGATTCCTCGCCTTTCGTTCCCGCATCAAAGGTGTTTACTTTTCTATTCTCACCCAGGCGCTCACCTATGCCGCAGCCATCTTGTTCTTCCGAAATGAAACCGGCTTCGGCGGCAACAATGGCTTTACCAATTTCAAATACCTCTTCGGGGGCGACCTTCGAACTATCGACGCCACCCGGTGGTTGTTCGCCGCTTCCGGCATCCTACTCCTGCTCGTCTATTGGATCATCGCCTGGCTGCTGACCACGAAGTTTGGCAAAGTGCAACTTGCCATCCGTGATTCGGAAAACCGCATTCGCTTTTCGGGCTATTCCACCACTCACTTCAAGCTCTTCGTCTTCGTCTTATCCGCCATCGTGGCTGGACTCGCCGGCGCGCTTTATGTCCCTCAAGCCGGCATCCTCAACCCCAGCCTAATGGAACCCAAGATCGGCTTGGACATCGTAGTCTGGGTCGCAGTTGGAGGCCGAGGAACCAAACTCGGACCGATCATCGGAGCCGTACTCGTAAGCGCCCTCAAGAGCTATACCACCAGTGCTTATCCCGACTATTGGCTGATTATCCTCGGCGGACTCTTTGTTTTTGTCGTCCTCTTCATGCCCGATGGCATTGTCGGACTCACCAAGAAAACGTGGGCCAAATACAGAAAAAAGGAGGTCCCAGCATGAACCCACTTTACCGCGACACCAATCTCGTCCTCTCTGCAGAAGGAGTTCATCGGTCCTTCGATGGTTTCAAGGCTATCAATGATCTCAATTTCTACCTCAGTGAGGGTGAACTCCGCACCGTGATTGGCCCCAATGGAGCTGGCAAGAGCACCTTCATGGATATCATCACTGGACGGACCCGACCCGATGAGGGCACAGTTAAGTTTCACGAATCTGATGGTCACGATATCGATCTGACCAAGCTCCCGGAATACAAAGTCAACCGACTGGGTATCGCCCGAAAGTTTCAAACGCCCAGTGTCTACAATCAACACTCGGTTTTCGATAACTTGCTCTTGTCCTTGAACCGCCCTCGGGGCGTCATGAAAGGCCTCTTCTACAAGATGACCAAAGATGATCGTGAAGAGATCGAAGAAGTTCTCGAGACGATTCGTCTTCATGATCGCCGCGATGAGTTGGCCGGCTTTCTCTCCCACGGCCAAAAACAATGGCTCGAGATCGGGATGCTACTTGCCCAAAAGCCGCGCGTCCTATTGGTAGATGAACCGGCAGCGGGCATGAGTGACGAGGAGACAGAGCGCACCGGCGAACTTCTGCTGAGCCTGGAAGGCAAACACAGCGTGGTGGTCGTCGAACACGACATGGAATTCGTACGTCAAATCGCGCGACGGATCACCGTGCTCCACCAAGGACATGTCTTGAAGGAAGGATCCTTCGACCATGTCTCGAATGATCCGGAAGTGAAAGAGGTATATTTAGGAAGGCAAGCCCATGGGTAATCTGTTAGAACTAAAGAAAGTCGAAGCAACCTATGATCAATCGATCATCTTGCGGGGGGTGGATCTCGAAGTGCCTCCCAATTCCGTAGTCGCCCTCTTGGGCCGCAATGGGGTGGGAAAAACAACCACCCTTCGAACCATCATGGGCCTCGTGAACACCACGGCGGGTACAATTGAGCTCGAAGGCAAAAAACTGGGAAGGACCAATCCGGAATCCCGCGCTCGCATGGGAGTCGGATACGTTCCGCAGGGGCGGGATATTTTCCCGATGCTAACGGTGTGGGAAAATCTCAAAGTCAGCCTCTCAATCTACGGCAAGGAATCCGCGAATCGCCTCGAGGAGGTCTACACTCTCTTCCCCGTCCTCAAAGAAATGCTTCATCGCAAAGGCGGAGTCCTCAGTGGCGGCCAGCAACAACAGCTCGCCATCGGACGCGCCTTACTGACCCGCCCAAAGATTTTGGTTCTCGATGAACCAACCGAAGGCATCCAACCGTCCATCATTGACCAGATCGAAGATGCCATTCTTTACCTCAAGAAAACCTACGACATGAGTATTCTGCTCGTAGAGCAGTATCTCGATTTTGCCAAAGCAGTTTCGGATCGATTTTACATCATGGATCGAGGCGCCATGCTTACCGAGGGCTCCATCGAAGAGCTGTCCGAAGACTTGATTAGCCGACACCTCACCGTTTAGACCGATGCACTTAACCCCCAGAGAACAGGAAAAACTGATGGTGGTCGTGGCTGCCGATTTAGCACGGCGCCGCCAGGCAAGGGGGCTTCGGCTGAACTACCCTGAAGCCGTCGCCATCATCACCTACGAGATCTTCGAAGGGGCCCGAGACGGAAAAACCGTCGCCCAGTTAATGGATGAAGGAACTCGGATTTTAACCAAGGCCGATGTCATGGACGGCGTCGCCGAAATGATTCACGAAGTGCAGGCGGAAGCCACATTCCCCGACGGGACCAAGCTCGTCACGGTTCATCACCCCATTCAATAAGCTATGATTCCCGGAGAACTCATTCCCAAGAAAGCTGAGCCCCTGATCGCCAATAAGGGCCTGGAAACGACCAGCTTAATTGTCGCCAATACCGGAGATCGCCCGATTCAAATCGGAAGTCACTTTCATTTTTACGAAGTCAACTCAGCCCTCGATTTCGATCGCGAAGCGGCGCGCGGATTTCGACTGAATATCGCCTCGGGAACCGCGGTGCGATTTGAACCGGGCGACGAGAAAGAAGTCGATCTGGTAGCCTTGGCCGGAAAGCGCGAAGTTTGGGGCCTGAACGCAAAAATCAACGGACCACTCTAAAACCATGGCTTTGGAAATTTCACGCGAAAAGTATGCCGAGCACTACGGCCCCACAGTCGGCGATCAAGTCCGACTGGGCGATACCGAATTAATCATCGAGGTCGAGCGAGATCTCATCGCGGAAGGTGGTGGCTACGGAGACGAAGTTAAGTTTGGCGGCGGCAAAGTGATTCGGGATGGCATGGGTCAATCTTCCTCGGCTCTCGATGCCGAATGCCTCGATCTTGTCATCACCAACGCCACCATTCTCGACGCCGAACTGGGAGTCATCAAAGCCGACCTAGGAGTCCGAGACGGCCGGATTGTGGGAATCGGTCATGCCGGAAACCCCGGCATTCAAAATGGCATCGGCTCAGTCATCCCCGACCCTCTCCTGGGCAAATTTGATCCCATGATCATCGGAGCGAGCACGGAAGCAATCGCCGGCGAAGGGGCCATCCTGACGGCCGGAGGAATTGATGCCCACATTCACTTTATTTGCCCGCAACAGATCGATGAAGCCATCGCCAGCGGCGTGACCACGATGCTGGGCGGCGGCACCGGGCCGGCGACCGGCACCAATGCCACGACATGCACTCCGGGCTCCTGGAATATTCATCGCATGCTCGAAGCGGCAGATGAATATCCCGTCAATTTGGGATTTCTGGGCAAGGGCAACTGCGCGCAACCCGAGCCTCTCCGCGAGCAAGTCCGCGCCGGAGCGATTGGGTTAAAACTTCACGAAGACTGGGGCACCACTCCGGCCGCCATCGACACCTGCCTCAGCGTGGCCGACGAAATGGACGTGCAAGTCGCCATCCATACTGACACCTTGAACGAGTCCGGTTTCCTCGAGGATACTCTCGCCGCCATCAATGGCCGAACCATCCATACCTACCATTCAGAGGGAGCAGGCGGAGGACACGCTCCGGACATCATGAAGGTTTGTTCGCATCCCAATGTCCTTCCCTCCTCAACCAACCCAACCCGTCCTTTTACGGTCAACACCCTCGATGAACACCTCGATATGCTCATGGTGTGTCACCATCTAGATTCCAAAATTCCGGAAGACGTCGCCTTTGCAGACTCCCGGATTCGACCGCAAACCATCGCGGCGGAAGACATGCTGCACGACCGCGGGGCCATCTCCATCATCTCATCGGACAGTCAGGCCATGGGCCGTGTCGGTGAGGTTATCTGCCGGACATGGCAGACAGCCCACAAGATGAAGATTCAATTTGGGCCGCTTGCTGATGAATCGGGAAAACATACCACAGCAGACAATTTCCGCGCTCTCCGCTATGTCGCCAAGTACACCATCAACCCAGCCTTGGTTCACGGCATCGCCACCGAGGTCGGCTCACTCATGGTCGGAAAATTAGCCGATATTGTTCTATGGAAACCCATGTTCTTTGGCATCAAACCAGAGCTCATTCTGAAGGGCGGCATGATTTCCTGTGCCAACATGGGCGACCCCAATGCCTCCATCCCCACACCGCAGCCAACTTTCTACCGTCCGCAATTTGCGGCTCATGGGAAGGCCCGGGCAAAAACCTGTGTGACTTTCGTGAGCGCCATTTCATTACAAGAAGGATTGGAGGAAAAGCTGCAAGTCTCCAAGAAGCTTGTCGCCGTCAAAGACACCCGAAAGGTATCCAAGAAGGACCTCCTCTTCAACGCGAGTTGCCCGGACATCCAAATCGATCCCGAAAGCTATCGAGTCACCGCAGACGGAGAGGAGCTGTCTTGTGAACCCTTGAGTGAAGTTCCGCTGGGACAACGATACTTTCTCTTTTAATGGCCCTGCTCTTCAATCGTATTGGTGAAGCCTGCGAAGATGCCATCGCAGTGCAAATCGCGCGGATTGATCTATGGAAACGTCGCTGGCGCGGAGTCGCCGCCAATGGCGAAGAAGTCGCCGTGATGCTGGAGGACCCGGCGAAGAACGGGGACACCCTTCATGGCGACGAAAGGAGCATTCGCATCGAACAACTCGAGGAGGAAGTCGTCGCCATCACCCTGCCTCAAGATCCCGAGATGGCGGCCAAGATCGCATGGTATCTCGGCAACCGGCACATTCCGGTCGAGGTCCGGACAACAGAACTGTTGGTGGAAAATTTCCCCACCCTTACGGATTCTTTGGAGAGAATCGGAATCCCACACATAGTACGTCAGGATATTCTCAATTGTCGCCCTCACTCAGAAGACCACCAACATTGATCACCATGGAAAACGATTGGATGGAAATGATGCTTCAGTTTGCCGACAGCTCGCTGCCGGTGGGAGGCTACGCCCATTCATTTGGACTCGAAGGACTTTGCCAATCAAGAGATCTTCAAAGCGACGATGATCTGCGTCTCTTTCTCCTGCGGGACGTCCGCCACAGCTTGATCACGGTGGATGTCCCTCTCATGTTGCGAGCCTATCAGGCCGCGCTTGATCTCGATGGTGACCGAATTCACTACTGGGATGAGGTCGCTTGGGCGATGCGCCCGACGAGACAACTTCGGGAGGCAGCGGGTCGGATTGGTCGGCAGACCTGGCAACTTTACACAAAAACGTGGCGCGAATTGGACGGCCATCATTTTTATCGCTACCAGGCACCCGTTGTGAGCGGAGTGATTTTTGCAGAGCGGGGAGTCCCGCAGAAAGCGGCCTACAGCACCCTAGTGTATCAGACTTTTTCCGCCCTAGTGCAAAGCGCACTCAAGCTTCTCCCAATTGGACCCAGTGCCGCGCAGTCGATCCTAAAAGACGGCCTGGCCCGGATGGCGGGTGAACTCCCGGTGGCCGCAGCTCTCACTGACGACGAATTGGGAAGCTTCAACCCCCTGTGGGACGTCGCCGCCAGCCGTCACGAACGGGCCGACGCCCGCCTCTTTATTTCATAAAATCATGAGCCAGAACAAAGCAATCAGAGTGGGAATCGGCGGACCGGTGGGTTCGGGAAAATCAACTCTCTGCCTTACCCTTTGCCGCCACTACCGAGCATTGCGAAACATGGCGGTCATCACAAATGACATCTACACCAAAGAAGACGCGCGAATGCTGATCGAAGCCTCGGCCTTGCCCGAGGAACGGATCATTGGAGTTGAAACCGGTGGCTGTCCGCACACCGCCATCCGGGATGACATATCCATGAACCTCGAAGCCGTCTCCGAACTGGAAAAGCGACTCGAAGGACTAGAGTTTATTTTGATTGAAAGCGGTGGAGACAATCTCACCGCAACCTTCTCGCCAGAGCTCGCCGATGTCTTCATCTACGTCATCGATGTCACCGAAGGAGGAGACATTCCCCGCAAGGGCGGACCCGCGATTGTGGGTTCGGATCTTCTGGTAGTGAACAAGGCGGATCTCGCCCCCTACGTCGAAGTCGATCTCGAGCGGATGCACTCCGACTGCGCCTCAAAACGCGGTGACCGACCTTTCCTGATGACCGACTTGAAATCCGGGCGTGAGGTGGATGAGCTCATTGCCTGGTTCGACCGAGTCGTTCTTTTTTCTGATGTTGGGTAGCTTACAGAGCCAGGCTTCGCTGGTATTTGAATCGGGCGGCGAAGGCCACACCGCGCTGACCCGACGCCGGGCCGGTGGCCTTTTTCATGTCGGCAAACCCTATTGGGACGGACAGGCACTGAGTGCTCAAGTTGTCAATCCCACCGCCGGGTTATTCGCAGGGGATGAGATGGAATTGGGCGTCGAATTAGGCGAGGGATCACAGGTGGAACTTTCCTCCCCCAACGCGACCCGATTCTACTCGATGGACAACCGCCCGGCCATGATCCAACAACGATTTACGATCGGCCCAAAAGCTTCTCTTGAATATCACCCCAACTGGGTCGTTCCCCAGCAAGGGTCATCGGTAGAGCAACACACCCGCATTGAAGTCGCTAAATCCGGAGAGTTGATCTTCTTTGACTGCCTCGCCCCGGGGCGGGTTCGACACGGAGAACAATATCGCTACAAACGATACGTCACCTCTTTAGAGCTTCGCTACAAAGACGAACTCCGAGCAAAGGAAAGAATGATCTTGGAGCCAGATCTAGGCGGATGGCCCTTGTTCGTTCCCGGATGGGAAGTCTGCTTTTACGGAGCCGTCTGGCTGGTGAGCGATCGCCTTGAAGATCATTTCGATTCTCTCGCTAGCTTGGAATCCAGCTTGAACGGTCCCAGCCTAAAATGCGGTCTGACAATGCAAGGTCCGGGAGTAGTGGTGATTCGCCTCCTAGCGGCACGAAGCCTGCTTGTCAAAAAAGCCTTCGCCAGGATTCGAAAAGCTGCCGCTCCAATTTTCCCTATTTTACAACGCGAACAACGAATTCCACAAAACTAATAAATATGATGACTCGAAAAACCCGAATGGTATTTTTAGCAGCCCAAGTAGCCCTGATGTCTGCAGCCTCCGCCCACCCCGGCCCTCCGGGACATACCCACCCCGATGACTGGCCCTTTGACCTGATCGCGGGACTGGTCGCAGGCGCCCTCATTGTCTGCGCAGCTAAATTCATCGTAAAACGAGGCTAAATTCGTCTCCTCATTCCCCACGGTGTCGATGGAGAATCTAAAAGGCCGCCCCGATTTGGGCGGGCATGTTGGCGCATCCATTTGTTCCAACCTCAGGGAATGGTTGAAAGGAGGAATGAAGGCGCTCAGTAACTAGCTCATCCCGCTATCCCTATCTTTATGAAAAAGCCACTCTTTCTCACTCTCCTCTGCGTCCTTTCCCTCGGACTCTTTGCCGCCAATAACAAAAAGCCCAGCGAACGCGAATTGGTGAGCCAAAACATGCCAGAAATCGAAGCGCCCACACAGAAATACAAGGTCCTCTGTTTTTCGAAGCCATACGGGTTCCGTCATAACTCGATTGAGATTGGAAAAACCATGATGGAAGTGATGGCGGAAAAGACCGGCCTTTTCGATGTCACCTTCTCCGAGGATCTCACCGAATTTGCTCCCGACAAGATCAAGCAATACGATGCCATCTGCTTGAATAACAACACCCATCTTCAGAAGGGTATGAAAGACGAAAAGATGCGAGAGACCTTCATCAACTACGTCAAAAATGGCGGCGGGATTTTTGCAATTCACTCCGCCACCGACGGAGGCTGGAAGGAATACGTCGAGATGATCGGCGGCAACTTCGACGGCCATCCCTGGGGAGCCGGCGGCACCTGGGGCATCGCCAATGAAGATCCCAACCACCCCATCGTAAAGAATGTTTACAAGGGGGAGAATTTCACAATCAAAGATGAAATTTACCAATATAAGGATTTTGACCGGACCAAGAACCGGGTGCTGATGGCTCTGGACCTGTCACATGAAGCGACTGGCAAAAAGAACGGCAAAAGGGCGGACAAAGACTACGCTGTCGCCTGGGTGAAAAACTATGGCGAAGGCCGTGTCTTCGTCAGCTCACTGGGACACAACAAAGAGATCTTCTACCACCCGGAGATCCTCAAAATGTGGGCCGAAGGCTTCCGCTTCGTACTCGGCGAGGTCGATGTGGACACCTCATCCGTTCCCAAGCCTGCGGCAAAATAGCCGCCGAGATCTTCATCGACATCGCGCAGGAGCGGGTCGGTGAAAGTGTTGCTGTTCGGTCCCGGCCTTTGGGAATGCGGCCGTCCTTGACCACGGCTTTGGCAGCAGGATCAATGGGAGATTCCTGACAAGAGAAGAAAACGAAAATTGCCGACCCTGCCATAACAAGGTCGACAATAAGAAAAATTTAATGAGCAATTACGCGTCAATCTTGCGGTAAGCGGCCATCAGGGCATCGAGCCCCTCTTGACCCTTTTTGCTCTGACCGTGCTCCATTCCGATGATGCCGGTGAAGCCTCTCTTGCGAAGATATTTGGTGACCGCGACATAATCAAGTTTGCCGGTGCCCGGCTCTTTACGGCCTGGTGAAGCCCCATATTGCACGTAGCTCACCTGATCCCAGACTTTCTCGGCATTTTCGATGAGCTTGGCACCATTCCCGATTTGTCCTTCATGATAAAAGTCAGCGAGGAGCTTGCAGGACTTGCGGTTTACAAGCCTACAAAGCAGGTGCCCGTCTTCAAAAGATTCGATGAGAACCGGCTTACCACCAATGGGGTGGGAAAGAGGCTCCTGAGCAAGGATGATTCCATGCTCTTCGACAAGGTCGCAACACAGCCTCATGGAATCGACCGAAGCCTTAATTTGCTCCTCTCGGGTCATGGACTCATCCCGCACACCAGGGAGCATTGTCATGTTGGTTTGCCCGGTGATCTTGGCGACTTCGATGCCACGTTCGAGGTCCCGCTTGACCAGCTCCTTCTGTTCATCGGTAGGCTTGTTAAACATGGCTCCTTTGCCGTTTGTGATAACGCTGACGCCAAACTCCATTTTCTTGTCTTTCATGAACTCCGCGATTTTTTCGAGGAGGTCGTTCTTTTGACGATTGAGCCCGTTATCCTCCCACGCCCGAAAGCCAAGATCGTAAGCAAGCTTGAGTTGATCAACATAGCCCAACTTCTTACCTTTACCGCTAAAAAGCTGTCCGGGAGAAGGCGCGAATTTGGCTTTGAAAGGCTTTCCTTTTCCGCCGTGATGGTCCGCAAAGGCGGTATTTCCAGCGAGAGCGGCGAGAGAGGACCCCGTGATTTGGGTGAATTTACGTCTGTTCATAGGTTGGTGAAACAGTGAACGACTCCAGGCGTATGAAAATTACATAAGTCAGCAAATTTCCAATCCGCTTGCCCCGATGGGAGTTCCTGCTATCGCTTGGAAATGAACATCGCTCAGATTTGTTTCGCCGGCTTTATATTAGGTGCAGGATTTTCACAGGCTAATGAATGGCTGGAATTTCGGGGGCCTGGTGGCCAGGGATTTGGAGGGAAAACGGTAAAGAAATGGACCAATAAGGAGATTGCTTGGAAAATTCCGATCGCCCCCAAAGGCTGGTCGTCTCCAATCGTCAGCAAGGGAAAGATCATCCTGACAGGGGCGCTTGAAAAAGGCGGAAAAACGCATCTGATGGTTCTGGCGCTCGACGAAAAAACAGGCGCTGATGTTTGGCAGACCTCCCTCTTCACTCCCACTGAAAAGGAACTCTTGGCCCGTCATAGCAAAAACGGATTAGCGAGCGCTACTCCTGTGATCCGGGACGGAGTAGTCTATGTGCACTTCGGTCATATGGGAACTGCAGCCGTCAAGCTGGATGATGGAAAAGCAATCTGGAAAGAGCGATACTCCTACGAGCCCGTCCACGGAGGAGGAAGCTCTCCAATCTTGGTGGGGGATTTAATGGTCTTTAGTGCAGATGGTAAATCTGATCCCGTTCTTGTCGCTCTCGATGCCAAGACAGGAAAGCTCGTCTGGAAAGCACCACGGACATCCAGCGTAAAACGGACGTTCTCTTTCGCAACCCCAACGCTCGTGAAAGATGCCGGGCGTGATCTCATTATCAGCCCGGCCAGCGGGATGGTGGGAGCATACGACCCGAAGGACGGCAAAGAAGTCTGGAAAGTAAGCAACAAAGAAGGTTGGTCTCTCGTTTCCAAGCCCGTCGTGATGGATGGTATGGTTTATACCTCAACAGGATTTGCGAAAGCCAATCTCCTGGCCATCAAACTCAATGGGGCCAAAGGCGAAGTCACCGACTCCAACCTAAAGTGGACCGCGAAGAAGGGCATCCCCAACACACCCTCCTTCATTGCAAGCGACGGAGTACTCTACGTCCTCGATGACACCGGGTCGCTCACCTGCTTCGATGGCAAATCGGGAGATTCAAAGTGGCGCGAAAAGCTCCCCGGAAATTTCTCTTCCTCACCCATGCTCTCTGACGGCGCCCTCTACTGTGTGACCGAAGATGGGGTCTGTTACGTCGTCGAAGTCTCTCCAAAGGGAGGAAAGATCATTTTCCAAACCGACCTCGAAGAAAAAACCTTCGCTTCTCCGGTCGTAGTAAATGGAGCCTTAATTCTTCGCTCCGAAAACCACCTCTACAAAATATCCGGGGAATAAGCCCCTTTCCTCCCATACCTTCCATCCTCAACCAGCTGAAAAAGTTCCGCCGCAAAAGTGGACTCCCACATAACAAACAAAGGAAACCAGCAATGGATGCTTGCTTAAAATGTCATCTTTCGAACAATGCACCAGCCCCCTAGCTAAAGCATCGTCGAATTATGTGGTCATCCAGATTTTGCGGCGGTGTTTTTCTTTATACTTAAGATGGCTTAGCAAGAACAAAGAAATCATCGTCCCTATTTCTGAAGGACAATGCACTATAGGCCTTGATCTTGAAAACAGTCAACATCTCTCTCCAATGCGCGCAATTTTACCACTTTTTTAGGAATACCAGGAACGGAGTGAAATGATCAAAAAAGGCCCCCGCAAAATCAAATTTCCCCAGAGCGACTCGTAATCTGGTTCCCCAAACTCCGTATTGCAGCGCTTAATTGATCTACATTTCTCAACCAACGCGCCAGCCCCTCTCGCACAAGCCGCGCAATTTCACCATGAACTTACTGGAGTTCTCCAAGTGCCAGGCTTACCAAAAAAGAATCATCGACAAACAAGGAGTAAATTTCTTCCTGAACTGAGAGTGTTTCATCTGGGGTCTCTGATTGAATCAGCTGCCAACCCAGCTGAGCAGGACGGATCTCATAACCATCCTGATAGGCCTTCAACAAGTCGGCTAGAAAACCCACTTCACGATCAGTCGCCTTCCCTTGAAGAAGTAGAATCAACGCCCGTGTCGGCAAAGATTGTCGTGTTTCCCCATCTCTTTCCTCCATTTCAATATTCAGTGCCTCAATCCTCTCTGGAGTCAGCCTTTCATCAGATTTCACAAGCTCCATCACCTGCCCAAGCCGCCCCTTGACCCTCTCGGATAAATCCTGCCGACCAGTTGGCGAAAGAATCTCTGTCCCTGAAAAGGCTCCCTGGTCCGACTCCTTCTCTTGCTCCAGGGAGAGGCGAAGCAAATCACGAAAAGCCCGCACCGCCAACGGTCCAGTCTCCAGTAAAGCCGGAATGGCCAGACAAGCCAGTAACCTAGACTGGTGAAACATCTGCTCCAGCCCGGAAATCTTCATTCGAGCAAGCATACGATGTTGTTCCTTCAATTGATAATAATCCATCGCGCGACGCAAAGTCACCTCAAGCTCAGCCAGATCCCAGGGCTTGGTGACATAACGATAAATTCCACCCTTGTTCACCGCATCAATGGCCGCATCAAGGTCGCTGTATGCCGTCGAGAGAATGTTCACCACATCCGGATTATCCTCGGCAATCTGCGCTAGGAGTTCACTTCCCGACATGCCCGGCATCCGTTGGTCGGAGACAACTACTCCGATTTCGTCTCGAAATTCCTCAAATAACTTCAGCCCCTCTTCAGCATCCGATGCCAGATAGATCCTGAAAATCCGACCAAAGATCTGGGAAAAATACTTCTGAGACTGCTCCTCATCATCGATGAAAAGAATTGCATGTTTCGAATAATTGGAATCGTTACTCATGACGAGATAATGGCTTTATGAATTAGAAGAGAGAACGGTGGGAAAAGATAGCTGAAATTCCGTGAATTGTCCTTCTTCCGAATCAACGGCCACCTCAATCTGATGCCTTTCGATGATTTGGTAGACTATGCTCAATCCCAAGCCCATTCCTTTTCCGACGTCTTTACTGGTAAAGAATGGGTCGAAAATTTTGGCGCGATTCTCAGGAGAAATCCCACAACCATCGTCCCTGAACGTCACGATAATCTGCTTCTCACGGTCCATTCCCAAAGTGGTATGGGCGTAGACGGTGATCTTGCCCTGGGACTGGGAGTCTCCCGATTTCTTTTCTTCGATCGCATCAATGGAATTTTGAAACAGATTCGAAAAGACCTGCACCAACTGGCCGCGATCACCACGGACAAGTAATGCCGGATCAACCTCAATTTCAACCTCTCCCAATTTCTTCAATTGGTCTCCAAAAAAGCGATGCGCCGCCTCAATGACATCAAAAATCGCCACTGAGCCCAGTGGTTGGGGCCCCGTCATGGTAAACGAGCGCAGATCAGAAATGATTTGTTCCGTGCGCTTCACCCCCTCCTGCGCGTCTTTGAGAGCATCCTCAAAAAATTCAGCCGTCTCCCCCTTCAGCTCCCGGCCGTGAACTCCCAACATGTGGTGTGCTGCTTGCACATAGTTCAACGGATTATTGATCTCGTGAATAATCCCCGCACTCATACGACCCAAAGCGGAGAGTTTCTCCTGACGCAACATTTGCACCTCGTTCTCCTTCAACTGCTCCATCGCTTTCGCGAGCTCGACGTTCTTCTCCCTGAGTTGTCGCTGGAAAGCGATCATCCCGATCTGATTCTTTACCCGCAAACTCAACTCACCGAGAGCGAAGGGTTTGGAAATAAAATCACTAGCTCCTGCTTTAAGACATTCTAATTTGATTTTTTCATCCGCCCGGGCGGTCAACATTATCACGGGAATATGCGAGAGCCTGGCATCATTTCGAATTTCCCGACAGACCTCCATGCCATTTTTATCGGGCATCATGTAGTCGAGAAGCACCAGATCCGGTTCGAACTGCCTCACAAAGGAAATCGCTTCCACGCCGTCGCTCGCTTCAATCACTTCGTAATTCCTTGCGAGCTCTGACGAGAGGAATCCACGCAAGTCCTCTTCGTCATCTGCTACCAAGATAGTATACTTCTTCTCGTCATTCGAAGCAAGTAGCTCCAAAACTGACGAAGGCCCCAGCTCAGGAAGAGTCAGCATCGCCTGCTTGTGCATTTCTGCCAGCGGATCTACCGGGACTTCTTCATTATTGCCTGTTAGAGTCGACTCTTCAGCAGGAATAGACACATAAAAGCTCGACCCCTCTTCCTCCACACTCTCCACCCGGATCTCACCTTCCATGAGATCGACCAAACTTTTCACAAGCGACAAACCGATTCCCGATCCCCGAAATTTGCGATTTGAAGAAGTGTCCGCCTGCCAGAATCTTGAGAATATTTGCTTCTGCTTTTCCTCACTCATTCCGATCCCGTTGTCCTCAACTACAAAATTCAACACCCCCTCCTCGTACTTCGCGCTTACCGAAATAGAACCTCCAAAGCTGGTAAACTTCACCGAATTGATCAGGAGATTTAGTAGGATTTTTTCTAACTTATCCTGGTCGAGAGCAAGAACGGGCAAATCAGTTTTCGCCTCGAAATCCAGCTTCAAATCCTTACGATCGGTCAGGTGGGACATGCCGTTGATGATCCCGCGCAAGAACACCTCCGCGTCAACCGCTTCCCGGTTCACTTTATCATCACCCTGGTCAAATCGAACGAGATCGAGAAGGTTGTCGATAAGACCGAGCAAGCGCAAACCATTGGCATGGAGAACTTCAAACCGTGATTGGAGGTCTGTCACCTTGCGATCCCGAAGAGTTTCTGTGGTCCCCAGCATAATGGTCAGAGGAGTTCGTAACTCATGACTGACATTTGCAAAAAAACGCGTTTTAGCTTCGTCTAATTCCTGCAAGCGAAGCTGGTTGTCTGCAAGTTCCAGATTCCTGTCCTCGATCTCCTTCTGCAAAAAGAACTCACTTCTCCGGGTTCTGTCATAAAGAAAGGCACCCACAACCACGAGAGCGGCATTACTCCCAATGAAGAAGAAGTTATTCACGAGAGTGCCAAGCTCAGGCGTGACCCGAGAACCCAAACTCGCGCCGATATAAGCGATAATGAGATAGACACTCATTTCGAACCCCATCTTCACTGTCCATCGCAAAAGGATGGCCAAAGCGACAAGGACTAAATTCAATCCGGCGTAATAGGAAGAATTTCCCCCATCGGTAATCAAGATCATCAGAGAGATTGAGATGATAACGGTGAGCGGCAGATAACTGGGGAAAAACGACGAAACTTCGTCCACAGTATGACGAGTTGCCCACCAGTATATCAAAAGGGAAAGAGTTATCCCAACAAGCCGGATGATTTGAATCTTCCAAAAGAATTCGGGGTAAACGAAGTAGTCAAGAATCAAGCCTGCTGCTGTGATGACTGCGGCAATCAAGGCAGTAGTAGGAATATTACGATGGCGAATCTGCCGCTCGTGAGCCTCGAATTCTTCTTCTCGTTGAATCATTCCGGCCCTCTCTTCAGCTTAAGAAAATAGTTTACTCCAGTGGCATCCACGTCAATCTGTCTGGAGAAATTTGCGCATCGTTCCGGAATCAAATCCTCCATCTCTTCGCGGGAACGGTAAATTAAATCCCATGCCATGACATACTCCATCCAGTCACTGACAGGATTGGTATCGGCAACATTAGTAACGAGAACCTCTCCGCCCGGTGTGACTAAAGTGGAAAAAAGCTCGACCATTTTTTTGCAAACCTTTTGCGAAAAGTAGTCAAAGAGCCCCGCACAATAGACTAAATCATATTCCGCTTTTTGGAAGTCGCCCCGACTGGCCATCTTGAGCACCTGATGAACTGATTTTTTTTCAAAGATTATGTTCGCGCTGCGACCAAAGCGGGCACGGGCTTCCTCTAGTCGGGACTCGGTGTATTCAATGGTTTCGTCATTGAAATCCAACAACACAAAATCAATAACATCAGAAACTTCCTCTGATTTCAGTACTCGAAGCACCTCTTCTGCCGGGCCACATCCCAGGTTCATCACTCTCAGGCGTTCCCCCCTAAGGGCCTTCCTCTCTGCCGCCTCGGCAATTGTTGTGACGAGATACTTGATTCGATTACGATGTGCCTCGGCTGGAGGGGCCTGAAGAAGCATATGATTAAAGAGCTTGGCAAAGATGGAGGCTCCATCGAAGTCATTCCTCAGAATCATGTTCACCATTTCATAATCGCCGGCATAGCCCAAGGGCTTCTTGAACGTACGGTATAGAAAGGGGGAGCAGAGCAAATGAGGATGAAGCTGACGACGGACATACGATTTGTGCATGGCCTGCGCATCCTCTCCGACATCCTCCACCGCACCTTTAAAATCGATCAACAACTCGAATAATCGTTCGTTCACTCCGTCTTTGAGCTCAGAAAGAATATTCATCTCCATCTCTTCCCGGTCAACTCCCGGTGAAGATTTTAAACCCAAATCAATTCGCCCTAGCCATTTTTGAACACCAACGAACCAGTTTTCCGCCTCGGCGACCACGAGCTTCACCGGGTCAACAATGGCATTCGAGCGACTCCAATCCTCGAAAAAACCATCCAGCTGAGTTGCCAGACTGGTCGTTTTACGCTGCCCGAACACGTCCACATCAATCCACGCATCTTCGAGCATCACCTCGCAAATCAGGAAAATCCCAGTGTTCACAAGATTACTGACCGTCGCTTTTCCAGCATAAATCACCCGCTGATCAACAAAGATCCGGAAATCCCTCAATACTTCGGATGCCTGGATAATACTATAGGGATTATAAACTTCGAAAACCACCGAATAGCGCTGCAGTTTGAGCACATTGGCAACAAGATCCACTCCCTGGCTGTTCGAGCAGGAAATAGAGATCATTGATTGGGCGCTCTCTGGGGAACTCATGGGAATCTTTTTGAAAAAAGAAGAAGTTAAGTTTTAACTAACAAAAAATAAATGCAATTACTAGTTCATCACTTTTGATCCTTTGAACGCTCATAACAACCTTTTAACAAGGATCTGGAGATTCAAGCCTCGAAAATTGTTCTCTTGTTCCCGGAAATCAAAATCGAGTGATTGCATGAGCCGGTAATTACTGGTATATTGATGAGACACCTATATGAATTCTCAAACTCAAGTTATCGGGTTTCAAGCGATCCGCGGAGAACCCTACGTCCAAAACAAGAAGTTAGTCGGTCCCCCGGTTCGCTTTCTCAGTCTCTGCCAAGAGCATTATTATTGCCTATCACAAATTGCCCAGGCCCTGGAGATTTCTCCCACCACCCTGCGCAAAGCCTTCCATGACTACGCCGGAATCTCTCCAAAAGCGTGGATGACTCAACAAAGAGTCATGCTTTCGATCAGACTAATCCGCGAAGGGACATCCCTCAGCGAGGTTGCGAAAAAAATGGCTTACAGCGACTACCAACACATGGCGAAGGAATTTCGCTCAGTGGTCGATTTCACTCCGAAATCCATGATGAAAATCCTAAAGGAACGTCAGATTTCAAGTTAAGAGAGCTTGGCAAGCACTCAAAACGAAAATTGGTAAGAAAAGTTGATCGCGTGATTAAGAGTCTCGTAATCTCCATCGGCCGATTCTCCAATGAGCGAACTTGAAGAATTTCCTCTTACTTCCCTCCCCCCATTGTAGGCGATGGCATACGCAAGTGCCCAGCTGCTTTCTTCACCTCTGCGCCCAAAACCAATCGTCCAAAGATGTAAATCAGCATCCGGAATCAGCGGGGTGAAATTTAAGTCCGGTGAAGAGTTTTCACTGTAAATATATCCCGCACTGAAAAAATAACCCTGCTCGAGTGATCGTGTGACGCCCAACTGATACGTGTAGCCCGAGTCGTAATTCAGCGGGAATGGCACGTCTCCAAATGGAGTTCCCTCCAATACTGTCACATTTACGGCATCCCAATCAGTCCATTCAATCCCAGCTTCAATATTCCACTTGCTGCTCGGACGGTATGAGGCTCCCAAGGCGATATTCATTGGCAGTCTTAAACTGGCGTCGGTAGAAGAATCCGAAAATCCCGTCGCAGTTGAGGTCCCGGAATAATTCACCTTGGAGGAAGATCTAAAATTTAGTCCTAAAGAGCATTCCTCTACAGGCTGCCAAAGGGCGCCCGCATTAAATCCCACTGAAAGACCATCACCCTCAACGGAAAATTCGTCGCCTGGGGCCAATCCAATCGCCCGTGAAATAGAAATTTCAGAGTAATTGAGACCCATGCCCATACCTACGGAAAGTTGCGGATTCACTTGGTAAGCAAGGGTCGGGTTGACTGTCGCCACGAGAAGTTCGCCATCAATCGCGACGGTTGAAAAATTGGTATCCCTACCGTAGTCCACGACCAAACCGAAGGGCGTGAATAATCCGATGCCATAAGAAAATCGCGAATCATCTGGCGAATTCGTGTAGTAAATCTGTGGTGCCAATTGGAACGTGGAATCTGCAGAAGCGGTCTCTCCAGAAGGTGAAGTGTAATCGAAACCGGCAGAGAGAGCGAATCCGCCAAAGCTAACTTGCCGACCTTCCAGCTGGGTTATCCCAGCTGGATTATAATAAATCGCAGATGGATTGTCCGCAGTGGCGGTGAAAGCATTTCCTCTCGCAAAAGCCTCCGCATCTTGATTCAGAAGTCGGAATCCGCCCGCAGAGACATTCCCCGATATTCCGAGAGAGGAAATCGCAACAAGAATAGATTTTTTAAAGTTTATCATTTGAGTGCGATAAAATACTTTAGACGACCTGGAAAAGTCGAGATTATTGTGAATATATTATAAGATATTTCTCATTCAGTTTAAAATCGAGATACCCAGCGGCCATTCATCCTGACCCAAATCACTCCTTCACGGTAACAATCCATCACGCCGGCCAATACTGACGGGAAGCGGTATCCCTCGGGGGACACCTCTTCCCAGCCGACCCCATTCAATTTTTGATCGCTGCCTCAAAACAACTCAAGCTTAAGGTCGCAACGCCAGCCGAAAGCGGAAGAAGCTTTTTTCGGCAGGAGCGGGGATAGTGAGCGAGTAAATATTCGCTCCTTGGTTCGTCGCGGAATCGGCACTTTCGACGAAGGGTAAGGACAAGGTTCCTGCCTGCGTCTGTAGAAGGAAGTGGAGTTGATCACCGTAGAGACTTGGGAACTCGATCTCAAAAGTGAGATTCCCTCCGCTGCGCGAAATTCTTACCGCAGGGATTCCCATCGGCATCGGAGGTGCGCCCGGAGTGCTGGCGGGATTTCCGGGATGGGTTCCTTCAAGAGATTCCTGAAGATTGGGAAAACCATCTCCATCCGCATCGCCGAAGGGATTGGTGTTCCCTCCGAAGAAATAAAGTTCGAAGGCATCATCGATGGCATTGAGATTTTCGTCGGTTACGGTTGGCGCTGGGAAAGAAGTGATCGTCGCCGAAATGACTTCGATCCCAATTCCTGTTCCAGCGGGAAGATTGGTCCGATCATCAAAGGCTAAAATCTCCAGCTCCGTTCCCACCGGCAGATTGAAAGTCTGAGGAAAGACAAAAGGATCGCCGTTCACATCGTAAAGCCGCAAGCCCGTTCCTCCATCGTTGAGCAAAGGCACCTCACTGCTAAACGAACTCGCATCGACGGTCGCGGAATAGGTCTGCGTGGTCCGCTGTGACAGCAAAGCTAACAAACTCACCAAAGCCTCATCGGCATCCTGCAAATCGCTCACCGAGAGAGTATGCTCGGCGGAGTAACTCGTGGCCGGACCATCACCGGGATCTCCGGGAAGAGGAATCAGTCCATCAACATCTCCCACCACCGCTGGCAGGGAATGCACAACGCTCCGCAGAGTTTCATACGGCGAGGGAAACAAACCGGGATCGGATTCCGGATGGAGCGCAGGATCGATCCCCTCAAGCAATTCGGGATCGGTATAGGTGCGTGAAGCGGAGATGCGGTAAATCTCATTGGCCAACTTCCGCAAAGCATTGATCTCGGTTCCGGATCGCGCTTCATCGCTCAAAGTTTGAAACAAATCCTGTAAGAGCCAACCGGGATCTTCCGCATCGACGTAAGTCTGCAGACCAAGCAATTGCTCCATCGTCACTTCTTGGGAATCTGCAACGCTATCGGGTGGAATGGTATCGCGGAATCCGGTTAAGCTTACCGGAAGAGCCGAGGAAAGAGTCCCCCGATCCCGTAAGAGATCTCCAACGATTCTTTCGAAGAGAACCAAAGCCAAAGCATCATAAAAATTCCCTTGGATGTTTACGGTAGTCCGGGTCTGCGCGCCATAATGTGCAACTGCGGCTGCCAACCAATTGGCTGCTTCGGTCGCCTCGTCAGCACCGCCATAAGGGGAACTCACCGGAGTCAAATCAAGGTAGGGAATGGGCACCAGTCCGATCAGCTCGCGACCCCACCCTGGAAACCCGTCGTCTTGATCCATGTCGAAAGCCGCCGGAGTTGAGTAGATCACAAAGAGATCCCGGCCCCTCGCCGGAGTCGCCAAAAACTCACCGTAGGGATTTGGGAAAATCGCTGCGGCATGATTGTCGGTTTGCGTGTGATGAATGAGGTCACCATTCAAATCATGAAGACGAAGGTCGGTAGGCGAGTAGGTCGTGTGGCCGACTTCATAAGAATTCCGATCAGGTTGATCTCCGGTATTTCCAGACTGCGATTTGGGAATGATATTGAGATCAAAGACATTCTGTAATTCCGTCAGCGGATCGCTCGCCGGTCTCGAAGCCGGATCAAAAGGATCTGATCCTCCGACCCATTCGATGAAGTCGGAGAAGCCATCAACGTCTTCGTCATTCGTGCGCGAAGGAGGTAAACCCAAGACATTCGCGCCGTAGTTCGCCGTCTCGCTTCCATTCGTGGGATCAGAACCGTAGAGTAACTCGTCGAGATCCGAGAGCCCGTCTTCATCACTATCAGCACCCCGAAGAGGATCGAGCCCGGCATTCAATTCGACGTGATCGGGAACGCCATCGCCATCCGAATCGAGGCTACCCGGGTCTCCGCTGAAAGAATAGTCTGCCCGATAAATCGGCGAGCGCTGCCCGGTCGCGGTGTCTTCGGCATAGTAGAATATCGAAAAGGGCCTGAGTGTATTTCCCGGCGGCGTGATGGCATCTGACCCGAGGGCAAAAGCCGTCCAGGCCTCGCTGGTATCGAAGCGATAGTAGACGTTAATTCCCACCGTGCTCGGCGCTGTCAGCTCCGGCTTAAGATAACGCGAATACGTTCCCGCCGGAGGTGTAATGGAAATTTGCACCGGGATAATGCCCAGATTCCCTTCCCCGCTGGTCAGAGCTACTTCGTCGAAATTCTGATTAGTCAGGCCAAAGGTCGCGCCAGTCGGCTTGGCTCCGAGAGCCACCGTACTTCCGCCACCCAGTCCTCCGGTCGGGGTCGAAAACGTTTCCGTCATGACGCTGACATTCCCTCCCCCATCAATCACCAAGGCACTTGTCCAATCCGGAACTTGAATCGTTTCAATCAACTTGGCATCCGGATTTACGAGCGGTTCCTTGTCGTAAAGAAAGACATTGGAAATCCCCGCCGCAGCGCCGACGCCGGGCATTGGCATGACACTCTGGGGGGTCCACGAACCGCTGTGGGAATAGTGCACCGAGGCGCTGGAAGACTGGCCCGATGCCCCGTGAAGCAGGTGAAAATTCCCCGCGCTCGATCCCAAAATTCCTTTGAGAAGTTTCCCCGTCGGAGGATTCAAGCTTCCCTCAAGAACCGGTAATGCGCTGGCATCCAGAGAGTAGATGTTGGCATATTCGCCGTCGTTATAAATCACGACAAACTGGAAATTCGTTCCGTCATTGATGACATGGACCGAGCGAATGGGATCCAGTCCTACAGTCCGCGCCGCCACCGCTGAGAGAGCTCCGGTAGCGGGATCGCTATTGGAATAAAGCAAACCCGCCGTGCCCGGTTCGAAAAAGAGAAATTGAAAATTGGCCCCTCCCAAGAAAGGCGCGGAGACGTAATCCACATCAGCCGGTAACCCTGCCAGAGAAGTTTTAACCGGGAGCCCGGCAGTCTGACTATCAAAAATCTGGAAGGTCGTTGTGCCTCCCACCAGTTGGCTTGTGGAGAAGTTCTCGGGAAAACCTGTTTTGAGAAGAACACGCGCAGTATGGTGGATGGGATCCCCGGTCTTCACGTCGCCCGACACCGCGATTGAGCCGGGAAGAGAAAGGAACAAATTCAGCGTGTCTTCATTGGGCGGAGAATTCCACGCCGTGAAAGTGATGAGGTCATCGAGAGTCGGATCATTGCCGGCCTGATTCAAATCCACCGCCGAGATCACAGTGGGGCCGAGGCCATTTGGCGTCACTTGCTCGGGTCGCGAAAAAGCGGCATTGGGATCGATGAGAAAAATTTGATTTGCGAAAGGGCTGGTAAACACCAAATCCAAACGACCCGCACTGCGCACATGTCCGACGGCAAGATCGCTTGTATTGGCACATCCACTCGGGCGCGCCGCCTGCCAAACCAGTGAGCCATCGGCCTGACCCTGGCCAATGCGAAATTGCCCGGTAGCGCGGTCAACCGTGACGACATCCAGAAAGGTGTCGCCATTGAAATCACCAAAGCCCTGAATCTCTTCCGGGGTGTGATAAGTCACGCGCGAGTCGTAACCCGACACGGAAGCAGTGAGACAAAAGCCCAAGAAGGAAGGAAGATATTTGTGGAACATGGCGTGGGCGGACAAATGGATTACGGAGTGGGGTCGACGAGAGGGATTTCCAGTTCGTTGGTCGGGATACAGCGATCAATTTCACCGTTCTCTTTGAAGCGAACGAGAACGTAAACATACCTGGCACCCCGGACCGCACCCTGGGTGTCTTTAACGTAGAGACCATAGAGCGGGAGCGCTTGAGGATTCTCCAAAAGCTCGAGGAAGGGGTCATAGAGACCTTCGTGGGTCGTCAAATACGGCCCCGTGCGAACGCGGTTAATCAAGGGACTGACCTGCACCAGATCTCCTGACACCGTTGGGAAATAGAGATTGGGAACTTGATAGCGATAGAGGGCAAAGTCCAACGCGGTTTCCCCTCCTGATGATTTGTAAAGAATCAAATTATATTCATCGGTATCCGGCCAACTCGAAGGAATGACATACAAGTTGTCGTTGTCCGTGGTGAGACTACCAAGGGTAACATCACGCTTCTCACTATCAATTTGCAGCTCACCAATCTGCACTGCCGCGTAGTAACGCCCCTCCCGGCTATTGTAAGCGTACTCTGCTTCGATTTCCGGGATGAAATCCGGATCTAAAGCCGGCAAGGAACGCGCTGGCCAAGGAACTTCGGGACCAACAACATTGGATTGCGACCAAGTGAAGTTCACGATATTCGAAGCACTCGAGCGATCCCCGGCAGCGGAGACACTTTCGACGTAGATCTTGTAGTCGCGACCCGTGGCGAGATCGAGGGGTAGGCTATATTCACCCGCCGTTCCAGTATCGTGAAAATTTCCGCCAAGCCGTCCCGTCTCAAAGGCCAGGAATCCTTGGGGGGATCCTCCACCCGAACCGAAAGGTCTGCCCAACGTTGGGAAACCAAATGCCGGGGCTCCTCCACCGAAGGGCACAATCGCCACGCTAGGAGTCTGCAACTCACTCGAGTAAGTCGTCTTCACTCCCGTGTCTCCATCACAGATATAAATGCGGAATCGCTCGACACCTTCGGGCTGGCAAAACCATCTGATCACTCCCTGCGGCGCGGCTTGGGTGCCCGCTTTTCTAACCTCGGCCATGATCGGAACGGGCATCTCGACTTTGGTCGTGGTGAGGAGGCATCCCAGATCGGCGAGAGGGCTCGGGTTTCCATGCTCGTCAAAATACTGAAGAAAATAACACATCTCAGTCGCATTGGCCGGCAGCTCAGCGTCCTCGATGGTGACACTCGGAGCACCATCGTACTCCGCTTGCCCGATCAAAAGCAAGGGGCCGCCGTCGATACGTTTATAGAGTTTATATTCCTTCGTTCCAGCCGTCGGGGTGAACGTGATCTCCGTGGGATTAATCCCACCCGTGCCAGGGTCCACCGAAGTATGGGTATTCCCGGAACCTACCCCGCCGCCACCAATGACTGTAGTTTGTTCCTCTTCTTCCACGCAGAAACAAATCTCCGCGTATGTTGACGGTGGGTCCAAAGTAGGTAGTTCATCAAATCCAATTTTCTTGTAGGCTTCCTTTCCATTCTGATCAACGGCACACAAAATGAGGCCGGCATCCCTCAGCTGAAAAACCGCGGAGGGAAAGCAATACTTCACATCGAGAAGTTCATCCTCCTTGGAATAAACTTTTTGACCTAACAAACTGGTCACGGTCTCCCCGCCATCCTTCTCGTCAATTCCGGCACACAAATAAATCTTGGCCGCCTTAATTCGCGGATCGACGCGGAGAATTTTTAAGTGGTAATAGTGCGTGCCGTTGATTGGCCCGGTGAACTCCGCCGCAATCTGCTCGTTGAGTTGCTGGATCGTCGCTGATTCCAAGCTGAAGGTCGGACAGAAGCGCGTGATCGTCAGCGAAGCATCCCCTGAATTGGGGCCTTTCCAATCGCGCAAAACTCCCCATCCCGGCGCGCTATTGGGACCAGTGAGCGGACCACAAGCGGTGTTCTTTACCGCCCGAACGGAATACCACCAAGTCTCCCCGAGATTCGCGGGAACTGAGGGAGCACTCGCACCATTATCGCGAATCCTATACCGAGTCGTCGCCGGATCATGAGGAATTGGTCCGGCGATCTGATGAGTAGAATACTCCGCGACTTCATCGGCTCTGATCATTTCTTCAGGGTTGGCCCAGCGGTAGACGAAATAGAAATCCGGGGTGTCTCCCGAAGTGGGTTTCTCCCAAGACACTTCGATAAAATCGGAGGGCGCCGCGGTATTGACATGTTTGTGAACAGCCTTCACACGGGAGGGAGCGAGCGGGCGATGACGGTCACAAATTGTGACCAGAGTTCCCGGTGAGATCGCCCCCGGACGTCCCAATAAATCTCGTGCGGATGCAAAGTAATAAAACTCATCGCCATCTCCCATAGGCGCTCCGCCATCGAGAAGGACACCATTGTCATCGACTGTGAAATAGGTCTCAGGATCGCCCACCAAGTCTGCTGCTTCCACAACGGTCATCAACTTTGTCGGCATCAGGGGGAGCTGGTTCACGAGACGAACGTCATTGGGATCTGACGAGAGCAATCCGGTCAAGGCCGTCGATGCTGGTGGCGTGATGTGGTAGTTCGCACCCTCGGCAAAGGCGCGGGTCATGCGATAAACATTAAAGCCATAGGTCAGCGGAGTTCTCTGACGCAAGCCCGAGGGAACTCCCCAACGAAGTTTGGCATTAAGATGGCCCGAGGCCGAAAGATCGAGCACGTGAATTGGGCGCCCCGGCGGTGGAATTATGGGAGGACTTGCGAGATCCAAGGTCACACGACCGGCCACCACGCCGGGTTGGGCATTCAAGACCAAAGTCCCGGCAGGGAGCGTGCGCAGTTCAAAAGTCGTTACCACGCCATTCACCGGAACCACCGCAGCAGTTCCCATGCAAAGACCGAGAACCGGTTGGGTCCGGGAGAGAAAAATCAGTCGGCGAAAGACCCTCGGGTCGCGTTTGGCCGCCTGAAGAACTCCCGAGATTTTTCCCGCAAGCGTCAGGCTTGGTGAAGCGACTAGGTCGCCAAACAAATCATCGATTATTGGCTCAATAACCGCCGCATCAAACAAAGAAGGCGGGGTGGAATCGAGCAAGGCACTGACGATGTTCAACTGGGTTTGGAAACTCATCGTCCCCGACCGCACAAAAAGATTCGGCGAAGCAGCCGGGCCGGACTTATGAAAGACCGCATGGTTGTGATCGAAGAGCGCCTCGCTACTTTGAGCCTGCCAGGTAAGATAGGCATAGTTTTTCGAATCCGCCGGTTCTTGAAATGAAGTCACCGATAGAAAGCGTATGCTCTCTTCCGGGTTCGCCGTTTGAGCATGAAGCGGAAGAAGACAAAGGAGTGATAAAAAAAGTAAACGCATTGGGATTAAAAGTCGTAGGACCATTCGTCGTTTTTATAAGTCAGAGAAACAGATTCTTTGAAAGAGACGCAAAACGGGCAAACTCCCGCTTTGCCGGAGATCGTGCCTTTGCCGAAGAAGGAATAATTGTTGCCGCTCTTGGAGCCGATGAGGACCACCTCGCCGCCGATCTCCACGGCGCAAAGCGCGCGCCCGGAAGCACCGACTAGCATCTTGCCGCCAAAGGTATTGCCTTCCTGGAACCAGAAGACACCCACTCCGGCCTTCGCGCTGACACTGAAAAGGCAAGAAGCATTTATGATAGGAATCTGAGCCTCTCCGTAGGCGTAAATCCCTGTGAAGGGTGGATTACCGAGAACATTTCCCACGTCGGGATCGACAATTAACAAAGGATCGACGGTGCAGGTCCGACCAAAGAAGACCCCGCCCGCGAGCTCGTATGCGTCGAACGCCAGACCAACTTCCGCGGCGATGTAGTTTTCGTCTTTTCCAAACATCGCGGCCGCTCCGAGCGAGGTAATGGTCATGCTTTCGAAACCAATTTCGCCCTCGGTCATCTCAACCGCTCCGCCAAATCCGCGCAGCGCAAAGCCCGATCCAGTATCGAAGGTGAACTTGGTCGAGACATCAAAGCGTAAGCCCTCACCAATCCACGCCGCCGGGACATCCGTAGCGCCCATGATGACCTCAGCTGCATACTCGCTTCCACCGCCAGCGAAGGAACAAGAGTCATCGCCAAAGGAATCGAGCTGGTTAATCTCCACGTATCCCGCGAACTCAAAATCATCGGGTAGTTTTAACTGCAAGGCCGCATCCAGACGCAAGGTCCGCAAGGCATCACCGTTAATCTTGGCGTAACCATCAATCGATCCCGCTGCCGAAATATCAGCCGCATCGTCAAGCAATCCGGCCAAGGCCGAATCAATGGGCAGGGCATCGTCGAGCAGTTGATTGATGATCCCGTTTAATTCCGCAAAGGCCGATGCCACCGCTTCGTTCATCGAGGCATCAAGGTCATAGATTGAGGCCTTCAAAATTTCCTGCACTTCGGCAATGAGAGGCGAGGCATTGAACTTGTCGCGAATTGCGGTGCGAATCACATCCTTGACCTCCTCGGCAGAGTATTCTTCGAAGTCGATCTGATTGAGGAAGGCATTCACCTCAGCCTTGGCTTCGTTAACGAAATTTTGAACCGCCGCCGAAGAAGCGAGAATCTTGTCGGAAACCTCGGTATACAAATTCCCGGCGCTGCGAATTTCGCCAATGGCATTGTGCACTTCCATGAGAACGTTCTTCAGTTGGTCAATCGTCGGTCCGGCCGACTCAAATTGCGCGTTAAGTTTCCCTTCCAACTTGTCCGCCAGATTTCCCGCGACTTCTGTGAGCACTGCGGAGAGATTGTCCGCGACATCGGGTGCCAGTTCTTCGACCAGGGCCACCAACAAAAGCTCGGCAAGATCGTAGCCATCCCCATCGGCGTCCGCGAAAATCCCTTCCACCAAAGTCGTCCCGGCCACTACGACATAATCTTCGGGAACGGTAAGGGTAGGATCGTCGATAACGATCTCTCCCGAGAGATTATCGACATGCACCCGCCCGATGACGGTCCGAATCGCAACCTGTAATTTCGCAAGCGCTTGATCGACCTCGTCGACAATCGTTCCGCCCTGCCCAACCGCCCCATCGAGGTCTTCGAGCACCTTGAGCACGCTGTCGGCACGAATGCAGAGATAGTCATTCACCGCAGTTTCCATCGCGGCGATGTCAGGCGCGGCATCGAGTTGCACGTAGAGATCATCGACAATCGGATCGACCGTCTCTTCAAAAACACGGTCATAAAACACATCCATGCGGTCGTTCAGAATCTCCGCCGACCCGTCCACTCCATCGAGCAAGGCCTGGGTCACGGTATCAGTGATGGTGTCTTGAAGAGCAGCAAGCACGCCGGTGTCTTCAACCAAATTCACGCCAATGTTGGAGAGATTGATTTCGGGAATATCGAGTTGCACGTTTGCCCCAAAATCGAGTTCGGCATTTTCCGCCGAGAGGTAGGTCAATTCATGCTCGGTCGTGAGAACAAGGAAGTCATTCGAGATCGGCTCGGTCGCGCGGAAGGAACGCGTCGATCCCGACCATGAAAGCGGATAATCAAAAGTCACCACGCCCAACCAGTCCTGCTGCGCGTGAATCAAGTAGGACGGATCAGCGCCGTCGCGGTAGTTTTCCAGAGTGTCCGCCGAAGGATAGGAATAGTGATCCACATCGAAGGTCGCTTCATCAATTCCGCCTCCACCGGCCCAACCGCCCATCATATAAATCACGTCCGTGGTATTTTCGAAAGCAGCTCCGGTTTGGATATGGCACGCCAGATCTTCGAAGAAAGCCACATCGAGATAGCCCGCGAGATTGATCCGACCCACGGACTCAGAAGAATGATCGTGATTTTCGTAGTAAGCATCGTGCGCCGGGTAGAAATTGTAAACCTCGTTGTTGGGGCCGGCGATCTCAACCTGCGACGGCAGACCCAATCGCGAGTCTACTCCTTCGAGTAAATTATCGTCAGCCGTGATGAGATTGCCGTCCGGCATAAACCCGAGCGTGCCAGTCAGCGGAGTGACGATATTGGACGCCCACGCCTGCACTCCCAGAGTGAGATAGGCATCAGAGGGATCGCAATCCGCTCCGATGGCCGGTTGGAAATTCGCGGCAATGCCGGTGAAGTCGGCATTCCAGAAATCGAGATCTTCCGTAAATGTTCCACCAGCGATCTCTGCCGTGGTCAAGGCGCCAAGGCAGGAGAAAAAGAGCGGATCGAAGGCCATGGTGAAATCCGAGGGGTCCGGAATGAACAAACTTCCCGCCGTGATCGAGTCGTGCACTTCGCTGTCGAGGAAGGACAAACCGAAATCGGTGAAGGTGAATTCGTAACCGTAAATCTTCACCGGGCCGGTGACGGGATTCGTGGCGCGCTCCAAAATTCCCGAGACGCCACCTGGGCGGGTATAAAATTTCGAACGCTTATTGAGTTCATAGGTCGGGGTGGTCGTGCCCCCAAGAACCGAAACACAATTGATTGCGCTGGCCTCACCGTCAACGCGATAGTTCATCCCGGGATAATCACCCAAGCCCTTTTGGTAGGCTGCTGAACCTGGTCGCTCCGCCACATTGAGATCGGCCTGGTCAAAACCGCTATTCAAAAGCCGTCCCGCCGCATCATCGCGATCTCCGCTATAATCGTCGCCATTGAGAAAATGACCCGACATCAGAAAACGGGCATTGACGAATGGATCACTGTCATGCGCGAAGACCGGCGACCCGGCGGACAGCGCATCGATGTAACCCATCACAACATCGCGGCGGGAGGAGGCAATAATGTATGTTCCTTCAACATCAATCCCTCCGTCTCGGGTGAAGGAAAAAGCATTGGCGCCCGGATTCATCACCACCGTGGCCTCACCGACTACCCCGCACCCGGCATCCGCTGCCTCGGGACAATCGCGCGCATATTTCATCGTCACCGGCTGCGCCGAAGGAAGACTGCTCGTAGCAGGAACAACAAAATCATCGTCGATTTCGATCACCCCAGCCGCTGTCCAGGTCATCTTGGCTCCTTTTGGAAAGTGCGATTCAAAGGAGCCCGGTTTGATTTTCAAGACCACGTCGAGGCGTGCGGTATTTTTGGCATCCGCTGACCAAACCGGTACGCTGGCTGCAGCCGTGGCGACGTGTTGGTAATAAAGTTCGTTCGAAACCAATTTCTTGTCGGCTAGTGGGATGGGCGCGATATTGAGAGCTTCCATCTCCCACTTCCGCACGTAGCGAATCTGGTCCGCACCAGCCGGTGTTGTTCCGCCGGTAAACCGACCGGCGTCGACATCCCAGCGCATGCTGTCCGCCACCACTTCGACGGGCTTGGACTCTTCGATAATGTGATAGACCGTATTCGGAGATCCGGTTGTGAAATTCATGACCGCAACCACCGGATCGAGATTTTGATCCAAGAGCCGCGTTCCGGCATCAAGGACACTCTCAAGAATGTGATTCGAGGGCATTTCATGAGGCCCGACATAAACCCCCATTCCCGCCGGAAGAATCACCCGCACGGTCGCACTCAAGCCATTGTCTGCGAATCTCATTCCGTTTCGAAAAAAGCGCACGTTATTAACCGTTCCAACATCCGGAAGCGCGGGAGCGGTTACGGTTAACGATCCCCCCACATCAACAAACTCAGCGTGCCCGTCGGGAAATAAGTTAATGTCGTAAGGTCCCGTTCCGGTGACCAGGTAGGTGTCATTTCCATCCACAAACCCCGCAACTACCGCGGTCGAAGTCTTCCACTCCGTGCCAATATTCACCGCGCCATTCGAAGGATCATTGGTGATCGATTCCATAGTAATGGTATCCCCTCCGGCCATGAGTGTGCCGTTAAAATGAAGAAGAGACCCGGCTCCACCCTCCACATCAGTATGATCGGCAACATACGGCTGCCCGCTTTCCTCTTCGTGCGTCAGCGTCACGGTGAGGTAATAGGTCTCGTTCACGGGATCGAGTTGCACTGCGGGATTGACCGAAAAACTCCGCGTCACTGAACGTGAATAGGGCTCCTGAATACTCCCATCCAATGCGAACTCTCTCATATTATATCCCGCTCCCGTCGTGCCCCCGGAAATCGCGACGACATTGCCCGTCGAGCTTTCCCGAAGTTCGTAGATTAACTGATGCATAACAATCTCGATATCTGGCGAGGCCGCGAGAAAGTCGTCGTAACGCCACAAGGTCAGATCAGCCTCCGCCCGAAAGCTGTCGTTCGCCGGGTCGGTGTCGCAGGCCCAAATGTTGGTCCATCGAATCTCATCGATTATCCCACGCACGTTCACCTCCGCACTTGCCGCATCGGTATTAGTAAAGTGAATGAACTGCTGCGCAGCCGTTTCATCCGACACCTCGGTCACATAGAAAATCGCGGGCGGAGTGTTCTTCTTCACCAGCAATTTGACCCGGTATTTCTGATCCAAATCCAGCTGCACTGCCGGAGCAATCCTCTCCGTAATCACCCGGCCTTGAGGAACTCCAATCGAAAATGTCGCACCGCGGAACGTCGTCGTGGTGCCACCCGCACCACTATCAAGAGGAACCAAGGTGCCATCCTCATCGAGCAGTTGGTAATCATACCGGAAATTCCCCGCCTTATCGAGATTTACCAACGAACGAACGGCAATTTCATCGCGATCATAACCCGCACCGCCTCGCGACGCATCCGAATCGATCACAAATTCACTGCTCGTCACCGACACACTCACAATCGTGGGCGCGGCCAGGGCAGAATTGAGAAGGCTCGCAAATACGATACATACGAGCCCCGCGGGGATTCCCAAATATTTATGCATTTTTCCAAGGATAGGAATCAAAACTCTCGTTGTCAGTTACTTTCTAATGATATTCGCCCCTTCTCATCGAAGCGATTCGATCAAAGCAGGCTGGAAACCCAGTGAGCTAGAGATAAAGACGCACCACGACCACTAATTTACGGGGCTGGGCTCCTGCCCGAGCCTACTTCAGAAGACCATCTACAAAAAAATACCCCGCCCGAAAACCGAGCGAGGTGTAAAACTAAGTGGAAAAAATCTTACTTTCCGTTCTTCTTCGCGCGGTCCTCATCGGACTCGAAGTACATGTTCATGTCCGCCTCATGCTTCTCCATGTTTCCAGCGAATTCCATCATCATGGCCTGCACTTGTGGAGCAAGCTCGGGTGGCAGAGCAATCATCCCCATCATCGCTTGTTGCATCTGGGGGCCCAAAGCCGCCATTTCTTTTTCCATCCGGGAGCTCAAGGATTTGCGAATTGCGGTATCAGGAACAGGAAGTTTTTTAATCTCGGCAACGTGGGCATCCACTTCCATGTTCAACGCAGTCATCGACTTCTTGGCGGCATCCAGCGTGGCTTGATCTTTGATCGACGAAACAATCCCCGGAATCTTTTTCATCGTCTTGGAGAGGCCCGCCGCCTTCTTTTCCAATGGAGTAGATGGAATCCAAGCCTCCGCCTCAGTTGAAGGAGCGGCGGGTGCCGTTTCCTGAGCAGATGAAATCATGGGAGAGAACGATAAAGCCGCAACAAGCAGGCTGGTAATTTTCAATTTCATAGTAAAGGGGGCGTTTCAAGCTGCCCGGGCGGCAAGCTAGCACACCTCCTCGAGCAATCGATGGAAAAATAACGTCTATTTCCGGCAACACCTAAGGATCCCTAACTAACTTAACGAAAGCGCCCAAACCCACCTATTCACAAATAATGAGAACAAGTCTCGCTATTTCATAATTTCCCGTCAGCTTCCGGAAACGTTGGCCGGGCTAATACCAGTCCGGCCAGCGCTCTCATTAGAAACAAGACCATGAAACTCTACCTCGGCAATTTGCCCTTCGCGGCTGAAGACCAAGACATTCGCGACGCCTTTAAGGACTACGGAACCATTGAAGACCTCTTCATTCCCCTCGACCGCGAAACCAACCGCCCACGCGGATTCGCATTTATTACTCTTGCTGACGACGAACTCGCTCGCAAAGCAATCGAAGAGATGGACGGAGCTGACCTGATGGGTCGCAACCTCCGTGTCAACGAAGCCGAAGAACGCCGGCCCCAGCAAAACCGCGGAGGTGGCGGTGGCGGTGGCTACAAAGGCGGCGGCGGAGACCGCCGTGGTGGTGGACGCGACGACCGTCGTGGCGGTGGACGCGACCGTGATCGCCGTGGTGGCGGTGGACGCGACAACTGGTAAACCCAGCCTTTCAAAAAAATTTAAAAAAGGCTCACCGCGAGGTGGGCCTTTTTTATTTTCCGAACCACAGGCAATGACCGGTCAGGGGAAACTCAAAAAGCCGATCCCCTTCCTTCGCTTCGCTGCCGATCTTGTGAATCACCAACAGCACTTCTCCAAATCATCATCGCCTTGATCGTCTCACAAGCGAATCACGATCGGGGTTTCGGTCCTCAAATTCCCAGCGCCTTCTCAATCCGCTTCGCACTCGTCTTACCGACGTGCGGCACGCCGGGCGCAAAGAGTTGCAATCGCCACTCTTCTAGCATCCAACCGATCTCCCAAAGCCGAACCGCCTCCGGTCGCTCCTGCCACTGAATCATCCACTCGTCCCATAACGGCAGAAATTGATCCTGCTTTTCCTCGTCCCGAAGCAGCGGTTGCGTATCCAACCTGCTGATCCGCTCCTCCATCCCATGGAAAAACCGCTGGTATCGCTTCATGCGATCATAGCCCGCCTTCCACGCAAAGCCTGCTCTTAAGAGCCATGTTCGCTGCTCCTCCATTTGCAAAACGACTTCCCCCAAATGCCGGTCCTGGCGATTCCGATCCATCCACTCCCGCACTCGGCCATCAGCATCCGACAATCCTTCCAGCGCCCCGGCAATCTTCTCGGCACAGCCAAACCACTCCCCCTTGCCATGGTGCGCTGCGGCCTCAAATTCCTCCTCACTCCGTGGCATCTTCCCGAGCGAGCCTTCCGCCGCCACCTTCACCAATTCCTCCATCGTACCATCCGGGAGAAGCGGCAACATAAAGCGTCCCGCCATCTGCAGCGGGAAATTCTTCCGCACATAAACCCCGTGATCGACGTGCTCTAACAAAAACAACCTCGTCACTCCGGCCCGATGACTTTCCTCCGCCTCTTCCAAATCTAAAAAAGCCCGCATTCCCACCGTCTCACCCTCATCCACCAAAGCCGGGAACACGCCACCCTCTGCCTCCACCGGCAACTCTCCAAAACTCCACACCTCGCCTCCCGTCATTTCCCATTCCTCATTTGCCGCCGCCTCCCGACGCGCCCGCAGAACCGCCGCCAGCTTCTCTTTGATCTCCCGCACATCTTCTCCAAACCCCAGAACCTCACCCTTCTCATCCCGCACCCGAATCTTCGCTCGAAGGTATCCAGGGAGCCGCGATTCATCCATTCCATCGATCGCCCGCCCGGTCTTCTCACGAAGATATTCCAAAAGCGCATCCGACAAATCCTGCTGCGGCTCCCAATTCCCCCACTCTTCCAAAAACCCATCCACCCGCTCCGCCACCGGCTGGCATTCACGGCGCCAGTCTTTCGGTAAACTGCGAATCAACAACTCGACCCGCTCATCCAACATTCCCGGCACCCCCCAACTCGCCAAATAATCCGGAAAGCGCAGCAGCTCATCAATCCCCACTTCAAAGGTCAGCCCGTCATCCTCCGCTTCCAGATCACTGACATAATTCACCGGCCACTGACGTCCGCCGTGCTCCACCTCGTCAGGAAATAACTTCAACTGATCCTCGATCCCTTCTTCCCAAATGAGATCTCCAAAGCGCACCATGAGTTTCCCCATTTCCTCCGGGTCTTTGGTGAGATCGTAAAAGGCCTTCGAAGTATTAATCTCCACCGGCATCCGCTCGAAAAAGAAATCAAACGCCGCCACCTCATCCCACAAATACCCGACCCGCCGCAGCTTTCGCTCCCCCCGACAAATCACGCCCTTCAGCCAGTGTAAATTCTGCAGCACCGGATTCGTTCCCCGAAGCTTTCCTTCCACCAAAGCCTCCCGCACAAAAACCTCGAAAGCCGCCTTGGGATTCACCCGACCAAAGAAAACCCGCCGCCCTTCCACCACAGACAGACCGCCCAAGATGACATCTTCCAATCCATACACCGCACCTTGTTGATCATCCCAATACGGCGAGTGAAATTTGCTGCGACACAAATGCGGCACCACTTCCTCGACCCACTTCGGATCGATCTCCGCTAGCTTGCGCGCCCACAACCGCGAAGTCTCCACCAACTCAAATCCCAGAACCCAGAGCGCCCGCTTCTGCTTAAAAAGACCGGAGCCTGGAAAAACTGCGAACTGTCGATTCGACACGCCGTGGTAATGCCGCTTTTCCTTATCCCAAACCCCCACCTGCCGCGGAACTCCGGACAAGATCGACTTGTGCACCTCCGCATAAACATCCGCCGGTGTGGAGACTTCCTTCGCCTCACCGTCCTTCTTGCGAAACGAGCGACGCAATTCCGAGTAGACCCCCAACCACTCGCGCACTCGACGGAAACTAATGAAATTCTTCTCACACCATTTGCGCATCTGATTCGAACGCATCTTCCCCTTATCATCACGAAACTCTCCGATGCGTTTCCAAAGAATCAGATAGACCCCGAAGTCCGACCGGTCATCGAGAAACTTACGCTGGGCTTCATCCGCCTTTTCTTCCTTCCCCTGCGGCCGCTCCCGCACATCCATCGCCGACAGGCCCGAAACAATAATGAGCACCTCCTCGAAAACTCCCCGCCGCTCGCTCTCAATCAACATCCGACCCAATCGCGGATCGAGGGGCAACTTGGCCAGACGCCATCCGGTCTCCGTCAGCTTCGACTGGTCCCGCTTCGCCACCGCGCCCACTTCTTCGAGCGTCTTCCATCCCTCATTGACCGCCCGCGGACCCGGAGGATCGATAAACGGGAACTCCCGGACATCGCCCAGCCCCAGAGAAAGCATCCGCAGGATCACCCCCGAAAGCGCACTCCGCCGAATCTCCGGATCGGTAAACTCCGACGCCATCTCCAACGTTTCTTCATCGTAAAGCTTCACGCAAATTCCCTCGCGCACCCTTCCGCATCGACCCCGCCTCTGCCGCGCACTCGCCTGCGAAATCATCTCAATCTGCAAACTCTGCACCTGCCGCTGCGGACTAAATCGACTTACCCGTGCCTGCCCGCTATCGACGACGCTCACGATCCCCGGAATGGTCAACGAAGTCTCCGCGACATTCGTCGCCATAAATATTCGCCTCTTTCCACTCGGCCGAAAAACCTTCTCCTGATCCTTCAAGGACAGCCTCGCGAAAACCGGTACTGCCTCGGTATTGGGAAAGCCCCGCCCCTGCACCATCTCGGCGCACTCCCGAATCTCCCGCTCCCCGGGGAGAAAAACCAAGACATCACCCTCCGAATCCAAATCGGTCACAAACTCCACGCCGCGCAAGACATGTTCACGCAATCTCTCCCCACCTTCCCACTCCGGCAGAAAAATATCCTCCACTGGAAAAGTCCGACCTTCCACTTCCACCACCGGACAATTCCCAAAGAACTCCGCAAAGCGCCCCGCATCCAGAGTCGCCGACGAAATCACCACGCGAAGATCCTTCCGCTTCGTCACCAGCTTTTTCAAATACCCCAACAAAAAATCAATATTCAAGGACCGTTCGTGGGCCTCATCAATAATGATGGCATCATACTGCTTCAGCGAACGATCTCCCTGCGTCTCCGCCAGAAGAATCCCGTCCGTCATAAACTTCACCTGCGTCTCCTTCGAGCACACCTCGGTAAAGCGCACCTGCCAACCGACTTCCTTTCCCACCTCGACTTTTAACTCCTCCGCAACCCGGCGTGCCACCGAGGTCGCCGCCAGCCTCCGCGGCTGGGTGCATCCGATCCGCCCTTCCAGCCCCAATTCCCGCGAAAGCTCAATCGCCATCTTTGGCAGCTGCGTCGTCTTCCCTGAGCCCGTCTCTCCCACCACCACGACCACCTGCGACGAACGCATCGCCGCAAGAATCTCATCCCGCCGGCGTGCAACCGGCAGATCTGGATAAGTCACCCTCACCGAGGAGGGATGTAGCGGCGCAACCCCGTTCCCGCAAGACTGTCGACAAGAAAGACCGCCCCTTATCGAGATGGCTCAGGCTGCTTTGCCACTACCTCTGATCGTTTGCGGGGAAAGCTTCAATCCAGGCTGTAACTTCTAAAGGCGAGTATCTTTTCTTGGGACCCACCACCGGATTTAGCTTCCGGCTGAAACTCAAAAAAATGCCGGAACCCATCAAGGATTCCGGCATTTTAAAAGTTGGTAATCGCTTACTTGCGACGACGGATGAACCCAAGGCCGGCAATACTCAAGAGAGCGAGGCCGGTGGAAGATGGCTCGGGAATTGGCGAGACATCCATCTCTGCATAATCTAGGCTAACCCAGTTTCCTCCTCCAGCGGTTCTCGTAGCAGTCAAAGTTACATAGTTGTCGAAGTCAGCTCCAAGGATTGCTGCACCTCCGACATCAGCTACTGAAAAAGCCGGTGTAACCCAGTCGCCATTACCATCAGCAGAGGTCACAGTATGATCAGACAAAGATACTCCGTTCATGGCGATATTGATATTCCATGAAGTCGCTCCGTCATCAGGGTTATGAAAACCATTAGTCACTCCAAATCCGACCTTTAACTGATCAGAAACAGCAGCCGCTCCGGCCAAATTGAAGTGGAATCTCAATACGTTATCAGCCGCGGTCCATGCACGCTCCATGGCTGCTTCATTCTCAGCAACAATACCAACTCCGGTGTATGCGTTCCCAACAGTGGTCACATAATTGCCGGCGAAATAGTAATCATCATCGACGTCGCGATTTACATCGCCATTGGCTCCTCCAACATTTGCGGGGTTTCCGGGAAGACCTGTATCGAAGAGCCCATTTTCGCGGGTCTGTTCCGCATTGGGGCCTCCACCTCCTGGATTACTTGCACGATTCCCAAAATTAAACTCCTGGGCATTATCGGCTTTCCCGGCATTCCAAATTATCGCCCCATTGGCGCTGGCAAAGGCCATTGCACTCAACGAGACCGCTGTTAAGATTTGATTCATTGTTGTTGTTTGTGCGGGTTTCGTTTAAAATCTGATTTGTAGATTCCTAATCGAGCTGGGATGAAATCACTTCATGGTTCCCATGTAAAGATCATTTTTTCTTAAGATCTCTATACAAAAATACCGGAACCCTGGAAGGATTCCGGTATTTGAAAAGTTGATAATCGTTTACTTGCGACGACGGATGAAGCCAAGGCCGGCAATGCTCAACAGAGCGAGGCCGGTGGAAGATGGCTCGGGAATAGCAGCGGTACGCTCCATCTGAATGTAGTCGAAGTTTGACCAGCGAGCCGCCGTTCCATCGTTGCTTGCCTCAAGCTGGACATAGTTGTCATCCGGAGCACCGGCTGTTCCGCCAACATCAGCGAGGGTGAAGGGATCACTTGTGAATGCCGTTCCAATTGTCGCTTGGGTGTGACTGAAGTTACCCAAGGCAACGCCGTTGACGGTGAGGGCAAAGTCATATTGTCCAGTTCCAGTATTATTGTCGTTCAGATCGAGCATCGCAAAGGAGACTGTGAAAACATCGGTAGGAAGGGCCGATCCCTGAAAGTTGAAGTGGATACGATTCATGTTGTCGCCGTTGGTGACGGCCCGTTCGATGCCCGCCTCAGTGGCCGCAACGATCCCGTGTGGGGTATAAGCAGGTCCGCCATCCACTTGGTTGGTATAATTTCCAGCGAAATAGAAGTCGTCATCCGCCTGCTGGTTGGTAGCCGGGCTGAACTGACTACCAGGAAGGGAATTCGTTGGGCCATTACCCTCTTGAACGAAGGTGGTAGTACCGGAAGAACCATTGTGGCTCCAAATCTCAGGTGCTGCGCGGCCTGCTGCGGAGCTATCACCAACGGTCCATACGATGGCGCCGAAGCTACTCGCCGCACCCAAAGCCAGAATGCTCAGGGAAAGTTTTGTTGTTCTCATAGTTGTCAGGGTTTTGTGTTGTGGTCGCCTCGAAATCGAGGGTTAGTTCAAGATTGCACAATTTTGAATACCGAGGCAAACTTTTTTCCCATATTCTTTGAGCCCTTTAAACTTGGCACCGCTCCTTGGGCTTGATTTTCAAGGGATATTGAAGAATGAATGTTCTAGGTGCTCACAAATCACCAGCCTTTCCTCATCGACCTCCCGACCCAATGCGCAGATCCAAGCTCCTCCTCCCTGCCATCGCAATTCTTGGAACCCTCGCCTTTTTCCTGCTCAAATCCCGTCAAGAGAGCAAGAAAACAGATACTTTGGTCAGCGAAGTGGTCGGCAGCGAGGAGCTCATTCTCAAGCTGACTCCCAAATTGGGCCAAATCTCAGGGAATCTGATGAACCTTCAGGGTCCCGGGTCGAGCGACCTTTTCGCGGCTTCGGTCACGGTGAAAGACATGGAGGGAGAGGTCTGCTTTGCTTCCGAACCTCCTCCCGGACAGCTGATTGCTAATCAAGAACTTAGTCTGGAGGAATCCTCCCGACAAACCCCGGCAACAAAGCTTTTCCTCTGGCGCCCTCTTCTCGAAAAGATTGCCTATTTTGAGCATGCCAAGCTCAAGATCATCAAGGGGTCCTTCCTGTCCGGCCAACACGACGAATTCGAATGTCTCGTCAAATTTAGTGGATTGGCCCGAAACAAAGAAGGCACATGGTCAAGCCTCTCGGCAAAACAAACTCTGACTTGGACCAAACAAGCCCAGGGAAATTGGAAAATCTCCAAATGGAAAACCAAAATCTTCACCACAGCGACCAGCTCGCACCGATTTTTTACAGACCGGCTTGATGAGGCTCTTCCCAATTTCACCGATCGAGCGAAAGCCCGGCTCTCGATTCACGAGGAAGAACTCATTAAATATTACAAAAGCGGGAAAACCCGCGCTCGCTCTTATGATTTCGCGCCAATCGCAATGAGCCAAAAACCGGGCATCTCGGTTGTCGATATCGATCAAGACGGATACGACGATCTCTACATCATGGTTCGCATGGGACAAAATCTTCTCCTCCGGAACCGGGGCGATGGCACTTTCGAGGAAATCGCCGAATCCCAGGAACTGGCCATCAAAGGAAACTCGACCTGTGGCATCTTCGCTGATTTTGACAACGACGGTGACTCCGACCTCATTCTGGGACGAAGTACCGAACACAGCGCCTTTTTCAAAAATACCGGTTCCTGGTTTGAAGAGATTAAACAAGACACCGCACTCCCCGCACTCGTCATTTCCATCTCTGCAGCGGACTACAATCGCGACGGACTTCTCGATCTCTATTTTTCCACTTATCGAATGGGTGAACTCGGAACCGGCAACACCGGCCTGGCTCCACAAGACAATAGTTCGAAATGGCCGGAACGATTTCTCTCTGCCGAAGAGGCCTCCGAATTCCGAAAAAGGTATCGCGCCGAAACAAAAAAAGACGGCGACATTGATTTCCTCAATCAGGTGGGTCCGCCCAATGTCCTCATGATCAACCAAGGTGGTGGAAAATTCGCCGCCGCACCAGAAGGGCCTCAAATTAATCTCTGGAAGAACACCGTTCAAGCGACTTGGGCTGATATCGATGAAGATGGCGATCCCGATCTCTATCTCTCCAACGATTTTTCATCCGACAACCTTTATCGCAATGACGGGAAGGACGGCTTTGTTGATATCACCCGGGAATCAGGCCTCACCACCTACGGATTTGGAATGGGAGCCAGCTTTGGCGACTATGACAACAACGGGCATCAGGATCTCTACGTCTCCAATATGTTTAGCAAGGCCGGCCGACGCATCCTCTCGAGCTTCGACGGAATCGATCCCAACTATCTCCATTCGGTCAATGGCAACTTTCTCTACAAAAGATCCGACTCCAAAATATTCGAGCGTGTTTCCGGATTAGAGCCACCCTCTCTCCTCGTCGCCGAAGCCGGATGGTCCTGGGGTGGGCAGTTCGTCGATTTCGACAACGATGGCGATCTCGATATCCATGCTCTGAGCGGATACTTTACGGCGCCCAAAGAACTCGCCTCCGAGGTCGACTTGTGAAGTAACCTCTGGCGCACGGTCGTGCGCACTGACAGTGACCTGGCCGACGGTGCCGTCAGAGAATCCAAGAAATGGAAAAACGACGAAATTGGTGGTGAAGACAATTCCGGAATCGATTCCAGGCTTCAAGCCGGTGATGAAATCATCAACGGGAAACTGGTCGTCCACTCGCTCTCCGGGAACGAACGAAATCGCCTTTTCCTGAATGAAAATGCCGGGGAGAATTTCAGTGATCATTCCGCTCTCGCTGGATTGGATAGTGACTCCGACAGCCGGGGCTTTGCCCTCTTGGACTACGATCGCGATGGCTGGCAGGACATTGCCCTGGTTAATGCCAATAATCCTTTAAGCCAGCTCTTCCACAACGAGCTGGGGAAATTTTCTGCAAATAAAGGCGGGATGATTGCGATCCGCTTTAGAGGAGGCAGCACTTCGGATATTCCTTCGAATCTCAGCAATCGAGACGGCTACGGTGCCATCGTCGAGGCCACCCTTGCTGATGGCACTCTTCTCAAAAGAGAACACCGCTGCGGGGATGGCTATGCCTCTCAAAATAGCGCCACCATGATCATCGGCATCGGAGATCACGCAAGTGTCTCCAAAGTGACCCTCCGTTGGCCCTCCGGAAAATTCTTCACTTGCGAAAATGTTTCCGAAGGAACACTTCTCACCGCCTTCGAAAATCGCGCTGAGGAGCCCTTCACTCAGAAGCCTTATCGAAGTACCGGGACACCCCCAGAGCCTCTCACCCGGCCTAAGTATCAACTCCCTTTCGCGAAAAGGAACGCCGGAAAAATACAGGTCTTCACCACCACCGCGACCTGGTGTGCGGCCTGTATCGGACACCTTCCTTCCCTGACGTATCTACAGACCGACGATATCGCTTTGTTTGGAGTGCCCACCGATCCCAACGACACTCCCGCGATGCTCAGAAAGTATGTCGCGGAAAAAAATCCTCCTTACCAAATGCTCACCGAGCTTGGCTCCGCAGAAAAAGAACGCCTCTCCAGCTTCCTTGCCAAAAATATGCGCACCGAGAGCCCCGTTTTGCCCTCAACCATCATCACGGATGAAGAGGGTAACGTTCTCGAAATCATGAAAGGCATCCCCAACCTTTCCCAGGTTAGGCGATGGAAGTATGAGAGGAAGTAAGGTTTAGTTCTCCTCGATTCTCAAGCGAAGGAATTGCCTCTCCCCTGCTCCGATCGGAGGGGTGAATCGCACCGTCATGATCTTGCGGCCATCGCCTTGATTCACTTCGCTGACCACTTCGGTATTCGCCGTGGCATCCTGCCAATTGGCGAGATCAGTCGAGGCATCAACTCCCACCGTAACACCATCCGCACCAATACTGAGTGGATAACTCATCGTCAGCATACTTTGCGGGCTGCCATCGATGTCGTAGGTTTGCCAACTCACATTCGAGGCAATGGGGGCGCTTCCGAGACTATTCCCCAGAGCGTAGTCGACCAAATCTGCAATGCCATTTCCATCCGAGTCTCCCGTGGGACTGGCTGGCACGGCGATGGCATCAGAGGCATTCGGACTGCCACCCGGCAAGACACTCGAGCGCCAGTTCGCAGCCACATCTGGATCTGGATTCGCATTTGGATTAATCAGGACCAAGCTATAACCGGCATCCGCCGCCACCGGCCAGGGTGCGGCATCATTGTAAGTGAACTCCCGGATCGTGCCATTGAGGGCATCCTCCAACTTGAGGGTTTCACCGTCATTATTAAGTCGACTCAAATTGGCAAACTCTCCCGCCACCGGATGTCCCCCTCCATGAACGGCATTGAAAGCAGCCGAATCACGAACAAGCAGCACCCGCGCTCCTGGCGCAAGACTGGTCACGGCTGATCCAGTAAAATCAAATTCAACGCCCTGCACAAACTTCACGCCAGTGAGATCCAAGGTCACGGTATTGCTGATATTGGTGAGCTCGATAAACTCCGCCAAGCCATCGCCGTCCGGATGATACATGATTTCCGACACCACGAGGTGAAGCTGCGCGTCGGAAGGATCCCCGAGATAAGTCGTCGTCGTGAGGAGATTCCCATCAACATCGAGCAAGTTCAATGTTTCAGGAAAGCTCGATAAATGTCCGCTGTATTCCCCCTGGATAAACCGGCCCTCACCTCCTGTCGGACTTACTGATCGGGCGCGGAAAGTATTCACGTCAGGGGAGACATAGAGGCTGCCACCCGATGCAATCACTGTGCCTGGAGCGAAGGTATGTTCAATTCCTCCGGTGATCTCCCACTCGGAAATATCCACCGCGAAACTAAACGGATTTGTGATTTCAACAAACTCCTCATCCTGATTTCCAGATGCCGGGCTGAATTCAATCGTCCCGAACGAAAGAGCGGGATGCCCGCCGCCGGGAGCGGTTGTCGCTCCGCCATAGAGCTCGGGCCTGATGATGAAATCACTACTCCCGGTCGATTGATTCAAGCCGTGAATCGCAAGAATGTTTTGACCTGCTTGCAAGGAACCCAACTTTGAGGTGACGTTATAAATATTGAAGCTTCCGGCATTTGCTTCCGGTCCGTTCCCGTTTGAAGCCGATAGGTAATCCACGGATGCGGGATTGTTAGCCGCGAATAGAAAATCACCATTGAGATAAGCGACAAAGCCATCGTCCCATTGCATGCGGAGTTCCAAACTATCGAAATCCGCCGGGTCAGTGACGTTGAAAGGGACACGAATATAAATCGTGGTACTCGACGCCATTGCCGCCTCCACATCCGTCCCGATCAACGTCTCATAGCCACTGCCTCTATCGTAACCAAAGCCTGTCGGACCACTGAACCAACCGGCAGTGCTGAAGGGTTCATTGGCTGGCGCGCCCTGCCACGTCGTCCCAAGACTATTATCGGTGGGAACAAACCCGTATCCGGTATCGCCTGCTTGCACTAATGGAGTCAAGGTGACCGAGGCTTGGCCGATTTGCTCATCAGGAATTTCCCCGCCGTTGCCGACCGTTTGGTTGTTATAAATCTCATTACGACGTCCGGGGAGATACTCGTTCTTCCATCGCACAATTGCCTCCGCCATCGATTCCACAGCCACATTATTCGTGGTATAAGGCACCGAGCTTCCATTCCCCTGCAACCACGATCCCCACTTTTCAAAGTCGCGCTGGGCGTCTGATTTCGCCATCAAGGGGTCGTCGATCAGGGCCGCCTGTTCATCTAATCGCCGTTCATACCAACGATCCACCAAGGGAGTGCTCTCCGGCTGCAGAAACTCATCCGCTAAAGTCCTGATACGACGATGGATCATCGCGCGCGTCTCGGAATTATTAAAAAGATGGGAAACAAGCCGAATGGAATTGCCGGTGACTATCAGCCCGTTGGTATAAACGTTATTGTCGAAATAAGTGTTTTGGGAATTCCAAACCCGGCCTTGCGACAAATCCAGATCCCAGGGCAGAATCGCCCACTCATCAGTCTTCCCGGTATCGCGGTAAATATACCAGTTCTTACTATGCATATCGATGTTTCGGATCACCGAGTTAGCCGCCAACATATTGATGGTCTTCGGAATATCAATATTGTCGCGCATGTAGTTTTCCAAGGCCGCGCCCGTCAAATCGAGCCCGTCAATGAGCGCCTGCAGATCGTCGTTGTTTTCCGACTTACGATTCTTTTTCTCGACGCCGGAATAGCCGGTGTTCCCCTGATCCTTGTTCAAGCGATTGCTATAGACCTTGTACATCGCGCCATCCGGATTCAGGCCGGCCCGCTCCAAATAGATGTCATCCCCGTCTTCTACGAAGTCCGCCGTACTAAAGAACTGGCCATTCTGCTCCACCCGGATGGTAAAGGCAAAGTGCGCGTTAACTCCGGACTCCCGCATGATCTCCCAGGCCAAAGGATGGCGAACCTTCGACTTGTCAGCCCAGTTCGTGAGCAGATCGATATCGGCTACTCGTGGCGCTTCATCACTCCAGAGAAATCGCTGGGTCTTGTTGAAATCGATATTGTAACTCTTCTTGATAAAGCCCCCGGTCGATTGCCCGTGACGATTGAAATGCACGTTGTCATAAAACTCGCCCTTATAATAAACCGCTCCGGTCGTTCCGGTAGTATTATTAGCGCCGGACGGGTTCTGGATAAACCAATCCAGCACGTTGAGATTCGTCGTGATCGTGGGATCAGCCTGCACCGTTCCGAAGTATTGATGGGAATCCACCGGATCCCGAAAAGCCGGTTCCTTGGTCTGGGCACCACTGGTATCTGTCGCGACAAAGCGCCAGCGCGTCATTTCGCCATCCTGCAAAGCCGAAGCCGGAATGTTTGCGGTATAAACTCCGTCACCCGCGGCAGCATCAGGAGCAACTCCATCATCCGCCATCGCCAACTGGGTCTCTCCACCAAAGGCTAGGCGATAATAGACTACCACCGTCGAGACTGGATCAGCCGATCCTGAAATCTGCGCCGTCACGGTGAGATCGCCGCCCGTTGGCTGGGGAGGATTTTCGGTCACTGTCCCAAAAACCGGACCGGCAGCCTGACCTCCGGTATTGGCAGCGTTCGGGGTTGGCGTGTCAAAGTAAACCAGTGGCGCGGGCGCATTGGGGTCAGAAGAAACATTGACCACCGCGTTCAAAGTCGGTGCGCCCCCGCTGTTGTCCCAATCCATGAACATGGGATGCGCGCTATTGATAATCATCAACTGCCCGCGCTGGGGATCTCCGGGATTATCCCGCCAATCCTCCACGAAGCTCTTAATATTCCACGTCGCCGTGGGAGTCTGTCCCGGCACCGCGGTGTAGGAATCAACCGGTGTGTTGGCGGCATAATAATTTATCAAGGTATTATCATTGTATGTCGCCGCTACGGTATCGATTCCGTAATTGGCATCAGGAACGGGAAACACGCCCAGCTCCGAGGTCACCCCGCTGGATCCAAAAATCGAGGCGGTCGCGACCCCACTCCAGGTCATCGTTGCCGAATCAATGACGTCGCCTGCCGTAATCGCTCCCAGTTGGGACGAAAAATCAAACCACATATAGTAGAGCAGTTGATTTCCGGCGAGATCCGCATCGATACTGTCAAAGCTCGACCCCAGCGTCGCCGACTGTACTCCATTCAACTTCACATTATTGAAATTCGCCGGCGAACTCCAAGTTGGTGTGATATTTACCTGACTGCTGCTCCCCGGCGTCCCAAAACCAAAAGATTCATCAGGAAACTGTGGTGGATAGCTTGGCGAGAATCCACTCTCAATCGTTGTGCCATCCGGATTGACCAAGGCCAGATACTCACCTCCCGCCGAAAGCTTGAAGTTGGTATGCAGCTCCCCGGCAGGAAGTGCCCGGTCTTTGTTCGAAGCAAATACCACCAAAGTCGCCCCGGCATTCAAATTCACCGCTGGAAAAGTCCATTTGGTAAGATCCCCGACCTCATCAGTCAAATAATACCCAGCCAGAGAAATCGCGGAAGGGTCTGGGTTTCGGATCTCAATCCAATCACTGAAATCTCCGTCTTCGTCGGCCAAAACAGAATCATTGACCGCCATAAATTCCGAAATAATTGGGCCCGCCAAAGCCCCGGGAACCAAGGATATTGCGATGTAGGCAAGCAGGTACTTAAAATTAATCAATAGTTTCAAATTCATGAACGGAGTTGTTGTGTGATCGAGAAAGAAATACAGCTGTACTGCTTATTCCGCCACAAAAACACCAAAAATTCGCCTTCCGGACGATCTCCCGCGAATCCCGCCCACTCATCTTGGTCAGATATGACCACCCCGGAGTGCACCGAAATCCTTCGATAAAAACCGACAAATATTTCCAGAAACCTCCAGCCTATCTGAGTTCCACCGCAAGTCGGTAAAACCACGAGGAGGGACTGGCAAGATTGTAAGGATTAGCGGCGCGGTATTTCACGGTCGAAAGGCCATTTCCGTTATTAATCTGTGATACCAGAACGGAATGAGCCTCACCGGTATTCCACCCCTCCAAATCACTGCCTGTTTCGACCCAAAGGTCCACGTCATCTGCTGCAATATTTCTCTGGAAGGTGATGGTAACATACGAATTCGCCACATCCTCAACCGTGAGCGTCTCGATGGCAACGGTGAGATTTGACTGCCCTTCACTGCTATCCGAATCGCTCGTTCCCAGAGCATGTTCCATCAACTTGCTCAATTGATCGCCGTCATCGTCACCCAGTGGATCGCCGACGAAGGCAACCCGGTCTGAGGTCGTTGGGTTTCCGCCGATCAAAGTGCTACTCCGCCAGTTACTTGCGTCGTCATGAACAGGCACACTTCCTCCATCCGAAATCAACACGAGACTGTATCCCGGGAAGCCGGATTCAGAAGGCCAAGGCTGTTGGTCATTATAAGTGAAGTCTTGAATCGTGTTCCCAAGAGCATCGACCAGATGAATCCTCTCGCCTGCATTATCCAGTCGCGAAGGAGTATACTCCCCGGCGATGCTCGCATTCATTGACGTGCCATACCGCGCCTCGAAGGCCGCTTGATTCCGCACAATCAATACCCGCGCTCCCGGTGCCAAAGTCGTGATCGTTGATCCCGTGAAGGTGAATTCGATTCCCGCCTCGAAATGCACATCGGTCAGGTCAATTGTCGTCGTGTCGATATTGGTCAACTCCATCCATTCGTAATCGGCTGGATCTGCGGAAACCGCCTGCTCGGACGGGCTGGGGTTTGCCGGAGCATATTGAATCTCCGTGATCAATAGGTTCGTGGCGTTCGCTAACGTCCCAACGAGGAAGGTGCCCTGAATTTCACCTGACCATGAAGTTAGTCCCGTTCCACTCCGGGCACGCGCCCTGAGGATGGTCGTCGAGCTGACATTCGCAAGCGAACCGGTTGATGCCGAACCGGAAACTCCGCCACCGGAAAGTCGCGGGTCACTGCCATCGGTGGTCCAGTAGACGGTGCCACCTCCTCCGCTGAATCCTACATTGGTCCCCGCCGATACCAGCCCCGGCGCCACCGTATACGACGGAGGTGCAGTGTACTGGCTATCGATCCAACCTGCGCGATCCTCCAGCCAATCCTTGAGAACATTGACCTGATTGGTATAGCCACCCGATGGTCTCACCGCAGTCCATTTGTTAAAGTTCCGGGCCTGAGGGGAATTTCCCAATCCGGGATTGACGCCACCCGGATCCTGGAAATCCAGTTCCGCGACAAAGCCATCGATCACTGAGTGAATGTTACTTGTCGAGAAGGTCGTTTGACGGAGCTCCTGCCAGAGGTCGGTATGCTCTTGTCGAAAATCGGGATTCTCCAAGGCGCGTCCCCACCATGGGAATCGAGAGTCTCCGTAAGTTCTACTCGAGTCACCCGTACCATCCCAAGCGGAAGGATTGTTATCCCGCGAGTCTGTCGAACCCATCGTGCGGTCGAAGTCCCAAATCGGACCCGCACCAACCTTGCCGCCATTCGTTTCGTCGTGGTGCTTGTAATAGTACCCGCTCAACCGGAAACCATCGACATTCATCGCCAGAGTATTCAGCCAATGGTGACGCAACCACGAAAAATTATCGATATACTCCGTGAAATGCTTGCCCGTTGTTGGATTGGTCCAGCTCCCATTATAGAGTGCGGTATCGAATTCATTGAGGTGAGTTCTCAACCAACTCGATTGTGCCGAAACGACATTTTCCTCCTTGGGGTAAACCCAACCGAAAGTCCCCATCGAATTCACCGAGAATCCGCTATCGCCCGGATCAAGTCGGTCCTTCTTCCACAAGTATCCGCCTGTGACGTCCGGCTCCGTGACATCACTCGGGCTGATCTTTTTGACATCCACCCGGTCACCGTCCCTCTTGATTTTTTCCATCAAGGTATACACTCCAAAGTAATCACCGCTATATGAGAGGTTTCCTCCTCCGGTATTCAAAAACACCTCAACAAACCGAGTCCGCACGGCATACTCGCCGGTCTCGTTACTCAGCTGGTAAATCAAGGGATTTCTCATTAAGGCCCGGTCAAACGTATAGCGCCCACTGAGAACCCAATCGGATTCCTCCGGCAGCCCAAGGGGAGAAATCGCCTGGTCTTGTTTATTTTCATCCTGTGCTTCCAGCGAAAGGGAATACTTGGCAAATCCCGAGGATGACGATCCGCGCACCTTCATGTTACAACGCGTCGCAACGGCCATCGCATCACTCATATGGCTTCGTTGATCTCCTCCCGTATTCGGCTCAATAATACTCCAAAATCCATCCGTGTCGCTGTTTGGCTTTCCGCTATTCCAGTTCTCTAGTATGACAATCGGAAGATTAGAGCTGAATCCCGAAACGTCGCTGCTCAAAAAGAGATAGCTCGCCATGGCGATCGGGCCCTCCGCATTTCCCGCTCCGATCACCCGTGCCCGCAGCTGGGTGCTTTGCGAAATGGTGAGAGGGCCGGAATAAAGATTAGACGAAGGAGTCGGCACGGATCCGTCCGTGGTATAGCGAATGCTCTGTCCGGCACCCGCCCCACTTAAACTCACTTGAAAACTACTGGTGAAGGTCTGGCTCGGAACAGAGATAGCCACCTCACTCGCGGGCAATCCTTGATCCGTTCCGTTGACCGAACCCGGTGTCGGCGTGAGAAAATATCCGGGGCCTCCCAGAGAGGGATTCGAGAGTCTTGTCGCAATCAGCCTCGGACGGAACAACAAATCCGAACTCGTTGTATTTCTATTTAACCCGTGAATTGCGAGCACGTTGTTCCCTTCCACCAAAGCACTTGTAAACGCGCTAATATCAAAAGGAGTAAATTGCGAGGCCGAGGAATCAGTGTGATCCGAGCTTGCCGTGGAGCTCCAATCCACCGGTAAATTTGCGCGATCGTACGTAACCTGAACACCATTCAAATAAGCGACAAAACCGTCATCATACTGAAGTTGCAATTCCAGTGCTGAAATCTCCCCAACATTGGTGACGGAAAAAGGAACGCGAAGATACACCCCCGTCCGCTGGTTATACATCTGTCCTTCGACATCGATGTTAAAATAGCTGTCGTAACCATTACTTCGCTCGTAGCCCACGCCGGTCGTTCCGCTGGTCCACGAGGTATCGTTGAAGCCAGTGGCCGTCCAGGACGTTCCAAGCGCGCCATTTGTCGGCACCAGGACGGTGCAATTGGCCGCGACATCGATGAAGGTCTCGTCGTTGGTATTTCCCAATTGCGCCAAGCCATAGGAGGCATCTTCAAATTGAACGGGATAGGGCGTAATGTACTCGTAAAGGATCGTCGAACCATCAGCCGACACCAAAGCAAGATACTCTCCTCCCGAAGAGATTTTGAAATTGGTATGCAGCTCGGAACCCGCCGTCGCCCGGTCTTTATCGGACGCAAAGACCAACAGAAATTTCGAAGGCTCCAAATTGGTTCCTGCCGGAAACTGCCACTTCGTAAGCAAGGCCGGATCATCGGTCAGGTAACACCCGCTCAAATCGTAATCCGAACCATCTGGATTAAAAATCTCAATCCAATCGCTATTGTTGCCATCTTCGTCATTCAGGGTGGACGAGTTGTCTGCCTGAAACTCCGTGATCACCGGAGCAGCGACCACAAGAGAGGAGCCCATCAAAAAAATACGAAGGGGAAAAAGAAGCAGGTGAAAGGGTCTCATGGGCAATACTGAATTCGCGAGCATCGAAAGATGGTGCGCAAAGCACTTCACCGCAAGCATGGAAACCCCGCGGTGCATTCCTATGGAATGACTTTGCCAATTTTGTCATTCTGCTAATCTGACGCCCTCAAGAGTCAAGCATGCCCTTTTCAGCTCTCAAATCAATGGTCCTGGTGATCGTCTCACTGACTTTCCCTCCACAAGTCTTCGCCGACATGGATCTCACCTCCCCAGTGACGACCGATGAAAAACCAGCGGCCGGAAAACGCGTTCGCCAAACCGCTCCGGAATACCGGGGCACCCGGGTGCACCATGTTCTCTATCTTCCCACCGACTGGAATCCCGGGAAGAAATACCCCGTCATCATAGAATACGCCGGAAACAAATGGCTGGCCTGCAATTCCACCGGAAAAGCCGAAGACGTCAATCTCGGCTACGGCATGAGCGGCGGAAAGAACGTCATTTGGGTCTCGATGCCCTACATCGAAAAAGGCGGCCAAGAAAACGCCGTGACGTGGTGGGGCGACCGACAGGCCACCATCGAATATTGCAAAGCCAACGTCCCACGCATCTGCCAACAGTTTGGTGGCGACCCGAAGAATGTCTTCTTTTGCGGATTTTCCCGCGGAGCGATTGCCGCCGGCTATCTCGGCCTCGCCGATGACGAAATCGCAACACTTTGGAAGGGCTTCTTCACCCACGACCACTTCGATGGCGAGAGAGAATGGAAATACCCCCACAGCGATCGCCCTTCTGCCTTGAAGCGCCTCGCCCGCCTCAAAGGACGTCCATTTCTCGTCTGCGGCACCAATGCCTCCGCCATAAAAACAAATTATCTCGGCGCTCATCTCGATCTCGCTCGCTTCACTTTTCTCGACGTCCCGACCCAAAAGCTTTTCAATATCCCTGAAGGCAGCGTCATCCATCCGCACACCGACCTCTGGATGCACAAGAAAAGCTCCTACCGCCAACAAGCCCGCACCTGGCTCCAAAAAGTTATCGGAGAACCATCGCCCAACCCCAAATAATCACGAGAACTTTTTGGACCTCCATTCCCTTGAAATATATTGTTCGGACTTCCCTACTGGTGGCGATCTACCCAAAACCTCCACAGCATAAGAGTGTATGAAATGTGGCGCTCAAGAGTCCAAGACGACCATGATCAAAAGACAGACCCAATTGCTCATTCAACTGTTCACTTTCATCGCCTTTCTCATTCCCCCCACGATGGCTGAGCAAAGCGCTGAGTGGAATCGTTTCCGCGGCCCGCATGGCTCGGGATTTGCTGCTGGTTGTCAGCCCCCCGTGCGAGTTGGAAAGAATTGCGAAGCGTGGCGTGTTCCGGTCCCGCAGGGACTCTCGTCCCCCGTGTTGTCACAAAGTCGAATTTTCCTTACCGCAACGAATAGCGGAGAATTAATGACGCTCGCCTTCGACAAGAAAAGCGGGAGGGAACTTTGGCGACGAGCCGCCCCGGTGAAAGCGTCTGAGAAAGTTCACCAGGCCGGGAGCCAGGCGGCCTCATCCGCGCTGGTCGATGAACAATCCGTCATCGTCTACTTTGGATCATACGGGCTACTCTGCTACGACCACGATGGAAACGAGCTTTGGAACAAGGAGATTCCAACGCCCAAGACCTTGTATGGAATGGCCACTTCTCCCATCGGGTTTGAGAAGCTGGTGATCATGGTTCTCGATGATGATCGAAACTTACCCGACAGCAAATTAAGTTGTTCAAAGGTCGTGGCTTTCGACAAGGAAACTGGAAAAGAAGTATGGAAGACCGTGCGTCCCTTCTCTCGCAGCGGCTGGTCGACACCCATCATTTGGAACCACAAGGATGGAGCTGATCTCGTCGTTCTGGGAGACGGACGGCTCAATGCTTATGATCCCTCGACTGGCGAGGGTAAATGGTTTGCTACCGGATTTTCACGCGAGACAATTGCGGTGCCGATAGCCAACCGGGATCATGTCTTTGCCTCTTCATCACGGCGGGGTGGTGATGGTGATGAAGACACCAACCCCAAACCGTTCTGGGATTCAATCTTACCCTTTGACGAAAACAAGAATGGAAGGATCGAACGGTCGGAAATGAAACCGCCCTTCACCTTTCCCTTCCGCCCGGAGCTTCCCCTCGGTCATCCCGGCTTTGGCTTACCCATGCCTGATAATCCTAAAAAGCGAGAAGAGCGGGTGGACTGGATTTTAAGCTGGTTCGACAAAGACAAGGACCGCGCCTGGAGTGAAGAGGAGTTTATCAAAGGCTTCAAAAACAAGCCTGGAAAACCACTCCTCATGGCCGTTCGCCCAGGCGGCTCCGGCGACGTGACCGGCACTCACTCAACTTGGTCTGCAAATAAAAATATTCCCGAGATTCCTTCTCCGCTTCTGCACGAAGACATCATCTACCTGATCCGTGCCGGAGGTGTGCTTGCGGCAACAAATGCAAATGACGGAAAACTCATTTATCGAAATAGAATTTCCAGCCTTGGCGGTCAGTGCACAGCCTCTCCAGTCGGCGCCAACGGACATCTTTACCTGATTGCCAGTCATGGAGTGATCTCAGTTGTTGCGACCGGCAAGGAATTCAAAGAAATCCATTCTTACGATCTCGGCGAGGAATCAGAGACCACTCCCGCCATTGATCAAAATTCACTCTACGTTCGAACGCAGAAGCATTTGATCGCCTTCCGCAAGTCGGAGTGATGTTTTTGATCGAAGGCACAGAAATGCCGGATATTATTCTCACAGGGAAAACTACGGAAAATGTCAGAACCAACTGAATCCAAACCCAGTCAAAGCGAGGGAAATCATGTCGGTATCATCGCAAGGATTTTCCGTGTGATTTTGCCGGTCATTGTTCTGGCCACCGGTTGGTTTGTTTTCAATCACTGGATAAAACCGGAAGCACGCGAGAAGCAGCCAATGGGAATCCCCCAGCTACCGAAGACAAAAGTTGTCGAACTGACTGTCGTCGATTTTGAACCTCAGATCGAAACCAACGGAGTCGTGCGGTCACACAATGAAATCACCCTCACCTCGCAAGTGAGTGGTCGCATTGTTACAATTCATCCTCAGTTCGAAGACGGAGCCTATTTCGAAAAGGACACCGTTCTTGTGGAGCTAGACAAGGCGGATTTCAAAACTGCCGTTGCGGGCGCCAAGTCACAATTGGCACAGGCACAGGCGGTGCATGCCCAGGAGAAGACCCGCTCCATACAGGCTCGCTTGGATTGGATTGATCTTGGTTATGAAGAAGAACCCAGCGATCTCGTCCTTCGGGTTCCGCAATTGCGCGAAGCGGAAGCCCGCGTCGAAGCCGCGACCGCGCAACTGGAGCAAGCGATACGTGGCCTCGACCGATGCCAGATTCGTGCACCGTTCACCGGACGCGTACGACGACGCATGGTCGGGGCCAGCCAGACCATCGGCAGCGGCAGCGCCCTTGGCTCTATCTTCGCCGTAGACTACGCCGAGGTGCGCCTTCCCATTGGGGCCAGCCAAATGCGCTTTCTTGATTTACCGGAAGAGGCAAATGATCCGCCGGTCGAAGTTGTCCTGCGCGATGCTTTGGACGAAAGTAACAAAACCGAGTGGAATGCGCGGATCGTACGAACCGAAGGTGCACTGAATGATCAATCACTCGACCTCTTTGCGATTGCCCGCATCGATGATCCCTTCGGCCGAAAATCCGGCATGGCACCGCTCCGAATCGGCCAGCCAGTCACTGCCAAGATCCCCGGGAAGCCCCTCCAGAATGTGATCGCGATTCCACGCGAAGCAGTCCGACAACTTTCACGTATTTCGGTCGTCGACCGCGATTCTCACATCATCAGCAAACGCTCGGTGACCCCACTCTGGGAAAACGATACCCACTTAATTGTCAAAGACGAATCCCTCGCCAGTGGCACCCTTCTTGCAACCGCCTTCCTTGTGTACACCCCGGATGGCACCAAGGTTGAAATTCTCCCGGACTCCTCTCCGGAAGACGAACCCCCGGTTGCCAGCACAGGCAACGATGAGACGATCGACTGATGATCCGCTGGTTCGCCAACAACGGCATCGCCGCCAACCTCCTGATGTTCGCCATCCTGGCAGCGGGATTCAATGCGGCATGGAACAAGGTGCCACTGGAGGTCGTCCCCGAATCAAGCGCATGGGAGATCGTCTACATGGAAATGCCCTATCGGGGCGGAACACCGAAGGACATTGAGGAGAACATCCTGATCCCTGTCGAGCGCGCGCTGGAGGGCATCAGCGGGATTCGCGAAGTGAATTCCGACGGCATGCCCGGGATGGCAAAATTTTACTTCAAGGCCAAGGATGGCGTTGATCTGGATAAACTGCTCGATGAGATCAAAAGCCGTGTCGACACCATCTCAACCTTTCCCGGCGAGACCGAACGGGCAAAAATTATCATTCCGGATTCCAGTGGTCGACTTCCGGTATTGAGTGTCGCGGTTACCGGCGAACTTGATGAAGCGGCCCTACTTCAAGCGACCAAAAAAGTACAGCGGGAGATCCTTGAGTTAGACGGCGTGAGCCGGGCTGATATCCAGGGTGTCCGCAAAACCGAAATCTCAATCGAAGCAGACCTTGCCAAGCTGCGGGCCTACAAACTCACCTTCCGGGAATTGGCCGACGCCATCCGCAATTCATCTATCAATCTGACCGCCGGAACGATCCGCAGCGAGAGTGGTCGCTTGGTCGTTAAAACACGAGGGCAGGCCTATCAGGCAGCCGAGTTTGAAAAGATCCCGATCCGGGCCGCCAATGGTGCCGACGTGATGCTCGGAGAAGTTGCCAAGGTGAATGATGGATTTGAAGAAGATCAAAAAATCGTCGAGTTCAACGGACGGCCCGCGATGTTTATTCAGGTCCGACGGGCACGCGGTGAGGATGCCATCGAGATCTCCAATCAGGTCAAAGAATACGCCTCGACACGTGCGCCCAAAGGAACTCATCTCTACACTTGGAACGATAGCTCACTGTCCATCCGCGGTCGCCTCGGAACACTTACCAGCTCGCTACTGCAAGGATGTGTGTTGGTTTTTCTTATCCTTGGTCTTTTCCTTCGTCCGCAGGTCGCGTTCTGGGTCGTGCTCGGCATTCCGATCAGCTTCGCCGGCGGTGTTCTGGTGATGTCGATGGATCTCCCGTTTTTTGAGCTCTATCCCGTCACGGCCAACGTGATGAGCCTTTTCGGATTCATCATCGTGCTTGGAGTGGTCGTCGATGACGCCATTGTGACCGGTGAAAACGTTTACTCAAAATTGCGAACGGGAATGGATCCACTCGAAGCGTCCGTGCTTGGGACGAAAGAAGTCGCCGTCCCAGTGACCTTCGGAATTCTAACCACAATCGCAGCGTTCGTGCCTCTTTCATACGTTAGCGGAGGGTGGGGAGATTTTGCCCGACAGATCCCACCGGTCGTGATCCCGGTCCTGCTGTTCTCCTTGGTCGAATCGAAACTGATCCTACCCGCGCACCTGAAACACATCCGCCCAAGGGGTCCGAACATCAGTGTCTTTGGCCGCTTTCAAAAAAAGTTCGCCGACGGCTTGGAATGGCTCGTTGATCATGCTTACACCCCGATATTAAAAACTGCCGTCCGTTTCCGCTTCTCGGTCTTGGCTCTCTTCATTGCCCTTGCAATGGCGATGATAGGATACTGGGCAGGCGGCCGGATGGGGTTTGCTTCGTTCCCGTCCGTGGAAAATTTACGCATCTCCGCTGATCTAAATCTACCCAACGATCTGCCACTTGAGCGGACACACGCTTACGTTGAACGGATCACGGCCGCGACCGAGATTCTGAAAAAGGAATACACCGACCCGGGGACTGGTGAGACCTTGATTCGAAACGTTGCTCGGATCACGGGATCCTCCGAGTTCGAAGGCCGCCCCGACTCATCGCGAGCCAAGATTGTCGTCGAAGTGAGGCCTCCGAGCGAACGCACCGAACCTGGGCCAACCAATGCCCAAATCGCCAAACGCTGGACAGAATTAGTGGGCGAAATTGAAGAAGCCGATTCGTTCTACATCCATGCCGAAATCACCGGAAAGGAGCGCCGAGAACACCAAAGGGAAAACGTGGGCAATGGCGAGCCAATGTCGCTCGAACTTCGCGGGCCAAACTCGGAGGCGAAGAACCAGATCGCCGAGGAGATCAAAAAACTCATCCAAGGCTACGACGGCATTGGTGGTGCTTGGGCAAAGATCAATCGCGGCCAGGACGAGATTGAATTTACGCTTAAACCCCGTGCCGCGGAACTCGGCATCACCCAGGGACTGCTGGCCCGGCAGGTCCGCCAGGCATTTTATGGTGAGGAGGCTCAGCGAATAATCCGAGACAGTGAGGAGATTCGGATCATGGTGCGCCTACCCAAGGAGGCACGACGTTCTCTTCACACTTTATCGAGGTTAAAAGTACGTGCTCCAGGAGGTGCGGAAGTTCCGCTGAGCACCGTTGCTGATTTTAGATTTACCAAGGCCCCGACCTTCGTAGAACGCAACGACGGCGCCGAAGTCATCCGAATTGGTGGCATGCCAAAAGACGACAGTATCGATATTGTGGGCATTGCCAGCGAACTCGAACCCGAGATTCGCAAACTCACTGGTAAGGTCGAGGGGCTCTCATTTCTCTGGACCGGATACGTCGCCGAGCACGAGGAATCAGTTAAGAAAACCTGGCTCAGCGCGGCCTTCCTCCTCTTCGCGCTCTATACCCTACTGGCTATACCATTCCGCTCGGTGCTACAACCGATCTACGTATTACTGGCCGTGCCATTCGGAGTGATCGGCGCTTTGCTCGGGCATCTCATCATGGATATCACCCCCAACTTTCTATCCGTTTTTGGAATGCTCGCCCTCGCCGGAGTGGTCGTGAATGACTCGCTCGTCATGGTCGATTTTGTAAACCGTAAGCGCCGTGCCGGCATGCCCCTCCTCGACGCCGCCCTCGCCGCTGGAGCACGACGGTTCCGTCCCATCATTCTGACATCTCTCACTACCTTCGCCGGACTCGTTCCCCTTCTTATGGACCAATCTCTACAAGCCCAGTTTCTCATCCCAATGGCCGTGTCGCTCGGTTTCGGTATTCTTTTCGCCACAGGAATCACCCTATTCCTCATTCCTTGCGCCCTCCTCGTCGCCGACGATATCGGACGCCTGTTGCGAAAGATGCTTGGCCTCCATTCAGATAATTCCTGAGAAGTGGCCACCTTCAAATCCGGCACCTTGCCATTTCATTTCCAATTTGTCACCGTCCCGACATGAGTCACGCCCGCTCCTTGCTCCTATTCCTCGCCACCCTTCTTCCACTCTCCGCGGATGATCGACCCAATATTCTTTGGATTTTCTCGGAAGATCTCTCGCCCTACATGGGCTGCTATGATGATCCGATCAACAAAGGCTTCACTCCGGTCATCGACAAGTTCGCAAAGGATGGTGTGCTTTTCAAACGGGCCTTCGTTCCCGCTCCGGTATGCTCGGCTTGCCGCTCCGCCATGATCACGGGTGTGATGCAAACCACCACCGGCACGCACCAGCACCGTTCCAGTCGTTGGACCGATGGCAAGATCGTTCCCGAGGACACCCGTATTCATCTTCCCAAAGGAATCAAGACCATTCCCGAGCTCATGCGCGACGCGGGGTATTTCACCTTCAATAGCGGCAAGGACGACTATAACTTTCACTACGATCGCACCAAACTCTACACCGTCGGAAGCAGAAAAGACTACCAGCCCGGCCAAAACGGTTGGCAGGGAAATCGCGCCGAGCACAACATGTCGATCACCAAAGATACCTGGAATGCCCGCCCCGACAAAAACCAACCGTGGTTTGGCCAGATAGAAATCAAAGGCGGCAAGGCCGGCACTCGCTACACCCGCAAGGGACAGGTTCTCAAAGCCAACGAGGTCCCACTTCCTCCCTACTTCCCCGACACGCCCGCCCTTCGCAAGGCCTGGACGACCCACTATAACGCCGCCCGCGGATCCGATGTGCGCGTGGAAGCCATCCTCAAACAACTCGAGGCCGACGGCGAACTGGAAAACACCATTGTCTTTTTCTTCTCAGACCACGGCAACAACCAGTCGCTACGCCACAAGCAATTCTGCTACGAGGGCGGCGTCCATGTTCCCTTCATGATCAAAGGGAATCATCCCGCGATCAGCGCAGGCACCGTGCGCAATGAACTCGTCAATGCCCTCGACATCCCTGCCACGACACTCGCCTTGGGCAAAGCTCCCCTGCCCGACTATCTCGACGGCCAAAATCTCTTCGGCGAAAATTACAAGCCCGTCGACTACGTCGTCAGCGCCCGTGACCGCTGCGACTATACCATCGACCGCATCCGCACCGTGCGTACCGACAAGTTCCGCTACCTCCGCAACTACTACCTCGACCGCCCTCTCTTGCAGGCGCAATACCGCGACAATCGCCAGGAGGTCATTGAATTCAAAGCTGCCCGCGACGCCGGCAAGCTCACTCCTTATCAAAAAGCCCATTGGTTTGGCCTCCGACCCAAAGAAGAGCTCTACGACCTCGCCGCCGACCCACACCAAATTAACAACCTCGCCGCCGACCCCAAATTCGGCACCGAGTTAAAACGCCATCGCAAGCTCCTCGAATCGTGGATCAAGAGAACCGACGACAAAGGGCAATACCCCGAGTCCACAGTGCAACTCAAAGCCACCTACGGTCTCTGGAAAGACAAGCCCATTTTCTCAAAGGCCAAGATCAATCCGGAATACGACCAATTTAAGAAGAAGTAACTCCTTCTCCAACTGATCTGAGAAATAAAATCTTTGGATCGCCACAACTTCTAAGACGAAACGGATTATCGTCACCTTGGTGCTTACCCAAAATTCAGGCAGAATTATGGCCTCGCCTCAAATTTTACCTTTTGAGGACGATGATTCGAATGCTATTGTAAATACTCAGGCCTTAACCCCGTCTGAATTACACACACACACACGCATTTCATGTTTTCTCTCAAGAAATCCTGCCTCAACACCTGTCCATCCGTACTTTCAACCGCTTTTGCCGTCTTGTTCTCCCTGAGCTCTGCCCAGGCCGAGCAGGTGATTTTCACGGAAATCAACTACAACCCCGCCGGTGACGATCCCGAATTCATCGAGATCACCAATAATACCGCCACACCTTTCGACATCGGCACCTGGTATTTCTCCGATGGCGTTGACTACACCTTCCCCGATTTTAGCGCCGGCGACACTGGCGCACATATCCTCAAACACTGGGAGCGGATCCTCGTCACCAACGTCGATGAGGCCACCTTTCGGACGGCCTATCCGAGCACCCCGATCGACGTTCGTATTTTCGGGCCCTTCACCGGATCTCTGAGCAACTCGGGAGAAAATCTGGAACTCAGCAATAAGAATGGCGTCATCATGGCCCAGCTCAACTACAATGATGGCGGCAAGTGGCCTGCTTCCGCCGACGGTGCCGGCCATACCCTCACCCGCATCAACCCAAACCGCGCCCGCGGTGAGTGGCGTAACTGGATGAGCAGCGCAGCGCCGGGGGGCACGCCGGGAAGACCTCCTGCCAGCGAAGACGATCTGCCGACCACCACCACACCGATCGCAGAAACCACCTCGGTGTGGAAATACGACCAGAACACGAGCAACATCGACCGCGGGACCGCCTGGCGTGACCCTAATTTTGATGACACCGGTTGGCTTGAAGGCCCAGGGCTTTTCGGTAGAAATTCTTCGGATCCATTTGGCACGCCATGGACTACCGGCGGCCGAATCACCTACTATTTGCGCCAGGAATTCCAATTCAACGATTCCTTTTCCAGTGCTGCCATCAACATTGATGCCTACGTGGACGACGGCCTCGTCGTTTACCTCAACGGTCAGGAGATCACCCGCTTCAACATGCCCGCCGGTCAAATCAACTACGATACCCCGGCAGCAGGAAACCGGGAGTGGGACGATGAACTGGTCGCAATCGCTTCCGGCACCGACATCAGTTCCTTTCTTCAGTTGGGGAGAAATGTCCTCGCCGTCGAGGTCCACAACCAGAACGCCGGCAGCTCTGATATTGCTTTCGGGGCGGATATCAGCATCACCGCGACCACGCCACCCCCCGGCGCCTTGCCAAATCTCATCTTCAGTGAAGTCCACTTTGGAGAGGACGAAAATATCGATTGGATCGAGCTCCATGCTCCCGGAAATTCTCCGGTCTCCACCGCAGGCCTAAAAATCTCCCCCAACCGCTCACTCACCAACACGATTGATCTTTCCGGAAGCATTCCCGCTGGAGGATACCTCAGCTTTCCTGCCACTTTTGCCACGGATGAAAATGGAGATGTCGACCTCTTCCTCATTCAAGACAGCACTGTCATCGACGCCATCAAGCTGGACCGGGATCTCGACGAAGAAAGCTTCCAGCTTTTCCCCATCGGCAGTGGCGAATTCTATGGCGGCCCCGGTCATACCCAGGACGCCCCCAACGATCCCACCAATCGCAATGAGGACATCGTCATCAATGAAATCATGTTCGATGCCCCCTCCGATCATCTCAACGGCGAATACATCGAACTCTACAACCGCAGTGGCGATGCCATCAATCTGTCCGGATGGAAATTCACCAAAGGCATCAGCTTTGATTTCCCCGACACCATCATCGGAGGAAATTCCTATCTCGTGATCGCGGCCGACTCCGACTGCCTTCTCGCCGCCCACGGAGCGATCAATGTTCTCGGAAACTGGAAAGGCACTCTCCGCGACTCAGGCGAACTCATCCGCCTCGTCGACAACAACGGCAACATGGCCGACGAAGTCGACTACCTCCCCGGCGGCGACTGGCCAAACCTCGCCGACGGAAGCGGCAGCAGCATGGAGCTCCGCCACCCCGACATGAACAACAATGTCGCGACGGCATGGACCGATAGTGACGAAGCTAACAAGTCCTCGATGGAGACCTTCTCCTATACCGCGGACTTCATTCGCTCGTCTTGGCTTCCCTTGACAAGTGGACAGGAACTGCAAGCACACCTGGTCGGTGACTCCCATGTTATCCTCGAAAACATTAGTGTGCGCCTTGATAACAGCGGTTCCAATTTGCTGCGAAATCCCGGAGTGATGTCGCCCACACAATCAAGCGCCTCCGGATGGGTTTGTCAGGGCACGCACTGGGCCAGCTTCATGGATGCAGGGAAACTCAATCTCATTTCCGACGGACACGGCGATAACAAAGCGAACCGGGCCGAGGTCGATTTCCAAACCTCTCCGGTCGTGGGAAACAGCTATACCCTCAGCTTTGACGGCCGCTGGGTCAGCGGAAAACCACGAGTCGTAATGCAAACCCTCGACCACGGCTTTGGCACCAGCTTCCTTCTTCCCATCCCGGAAGACCTCGGCACACCCGGAGCCCCCAACTCCGCGCTTCTACCCTCCGCCGCACCGACGGTCTCGGAAGTCATTCACAGCCCGGCCGTGCCAAAAACAGGCGAATCAGTTACCGTCAGTGCTCGCATCGATTCCGCCGCACCTCTCACTTCGGTTGAGGCCGTTTATCGTCTCGACAACAACAATGGCAACGGAACCTGGCAGCGCCAGACCATGACTGACGGCGGCAACGGACTCTATAGCGCCAACCTCAATCAATACACCTCCAACGGAAACCTTATTCAGTTTTACGTCGAAGCCGTCGCCGGAGGAGAGTCCACCTTCCAGCCCATCAAAGGGCCCGACCGCCCTGCCATGTGGGTAGTCGATAACCGCATCATGCCCAGTGTTCTTCTTCGCGAGCGTTTCGTTGTTTCAGCTTATGACCGTCAGGCATTGAATACCAACATCGGGGGAGGAGCCACTTTCGACTACAACTTCCCGCGCATGTCGAATCACTTCTTCAATGCCACCTTCATCGCCAACGAAAGCGAAATCTACTACAACGCCGAGATTAGAAAAAGTGGCAGCCCTTTCACTCGGGCCACCGACTCGAATCTCGCACACGGAAAATGGAAGCTCCCGGGTGACCGACTTTTCCGCAATCGCCGGCGTAGTGTCATCGATGCCTCCGGAACCTCGGAAGGAAGTGGCACCCCTCGTTTCTACGACGACCGTATCGCTCGCTACTTCCTCTACCAACTTGGTCACCCCACTAATGAAATGGAATTTGTCCATTCCGTGATCAATACCGACCCGTTTAAACTCCGGGAAAACCACGAGCCCATCTCCAACGATTTCCTGAACCGTAACTTCAAAGATGGAACCGACGGCACTCTTTTCCGAATCGATGACGAATGGCGCTTCACCAGCGACGACGGAAATTCACGATCCAGCCGCAATGCCGACTGGTCTTACAAAGACACCGACAATCCCACCAGCTACCAAAGCGAATGGATCATGCGGACCCGCGAAGCCGATCACGACTTCAGTACCTTTATTGAATTTGTGCGCGCCCTGGATGGGAATACTTTCTCCGAATCTGACCTTGCCCGCATGGCCAACGCCCGCATGCTCGGTCTCAATGCTGCCGTGCGAGGCTACGATGCCGATTGGGACACCATCACCGTCAACCGGGGAAAAAACGCCTACATGTATCGCCCAGCCGATAACAGTGGATTCATGCTCCTTCACTGGGACGGCGATCGGGTCTTCGAGCGCAGCACCCAAGCCATCCTCGGAGGACGGGCTGGCGTCTCAAAATACTTTGCCCAACCATACGTCCGCCGCTACGTGAACTACTATCTCACCAAGCTTCTCGACGAACACACCAGGAACTCCGCCCGCACCATTGCCTGGATGGATGCCGAGACAGCGTCAGTCTCCGGAACCGGTATAGTGATGCCAAAATCACACTACACCAACTGGTTCAATATCCGTGAAACGTTCGCTCGCAACTTTGTTACGAGCGCAGTCAACAACGCCAACTTTGCCATCACCACCAGTAATGCCAATACCACCGCCGACATTCTTGCCCTCGCTGGCACCTCCCCGCCTACCGTTCTCGATATCCGCGTCGCCGGACACCCCGATGCCACCGTCCAATGGACCGACAAAACCAACTGGACCATCGATGGTCTCATTCTTGTCGAAGGAGGCAACACCTTCACAGTCGAAGGAGTCGATCACGATGGCAACATTATTGAGACCGCTCCATTCACAATCACCAAGACCAACAACGCTCCTCCCGTCGTTATCGTGGACAGCGATCCAAAATCGTTGAATGTTGACATCGGCAAATCGATCACCTTCGACGTCTCGACAAGCTTCGATCCCGAGGGCGACCTCCTCACCTTCGACTGGGCGGTCAGCCCGGCCTATGGGGCAAATCTCATTCCAAACGGTGGCATAGCCGAAGCCACTTTCGCCATCCCAGGCCTCTATATCTTCACCGTCTCTGCGACCGATGGAGAACCTCAAACCACTGACCGGGAAATCATGGTCTCCGTTCATGGCGACGGCTCCTTCTCAACCTTCGGTAACACCTTGCTCGATGCTCCCTGGACCCTCGCCGACATCGAAAAGCATGGAAACTCCTCAAGCGGACCTCACTACTCCCTACAGGATAATGACGGCCGTCTGACCATCAACATCCCACTCAGCCTGACTCCACTTGGCCTCCCGCCAGTCGAAGTTCCCGCGCCTGTACGATACCTCGACTTCGGCGACGTCTGGAAATATAACGATTTGGGAGCCGAGCTTACAATCGGCGGGGTCTTCGCCCAGCCTGGATTTGACGACAACGCATGGCTGTCCGGACCCGGCTTCCTCGGTCGTGGTGAATCGGGCCTTCCCGCCCCCGGGCTTCAGACAAGTACCCTCCGACGTGGAAACGCGACCAATGGTCTGATCACCTATTATTTTCGCAAGGAATTCGAATTCACCGGTGACCCTGTCGGAGCTCAACTCTACATCGATCAAATCGTCGACGATGGAGTTCGCTACTACCTGAACGGACAGGTTATCGGAAATGTCCGCCTCCCTGCCGGCGCCATCGATTCCAACACGCCCGGGACAAGACTCCCCGTTGAGGATACCATCGAAGAGGACATTCTCGTCGTTGACGTTTCAGCTTCCATTGTCAATGGAACCAATGTCCTTGCAGCCGAAGTCCACAACGAGAGCGTCGGCAGCTCAGATGTCGTTTTCGGTGTTCGCGTTGACATCGCTGCTAATGAAGAAGCGGGCGGAGGGATCGACCTCGATGATGCCGTTCATCCCTGGGTGAGACGCCAGCTCCCCGCAGGTGACTGGACGCTTCAGACCGAGGTGAAACTCGAAAAAGCACAATTCGGAGAATTCTACGCCGGGCTCCTTGTCGAAGCAGACCAAGCAGGCAATACCTTCCGTTACGGTGTCGGCTACAAGGACGGAACTCACATCGCCTCAATGCGGGTCAATCCATCCGGAAGCTCCGAAGTCCTGGTGGAAGGTCCTGAAGTCGATTCCAACGTCCTCACCGTCCGGATGCAACGTAGCGGCAGCGATCTAATCTTCTCATGGAAAGACGGCAATTCCTTCTCAAACTTCCACACCGTCAGCCTCCCTGCCGGAACAACCTTCAGTGTCGGAGGTGTCTTTGCCTCGACTGAAATGACCCAGTCGCTGGAAGCAAGCTTTGACTACGCCATGCTCGTTGAGCAAAGCACTGACTTCACCGCCTGGATGGAGACCAACGGCTTCTCCGATGCCAACGCCGAATATGGGGACACCGGACTAAGCAATCTCATGGCCTACGCCCTCGGTCGCGATCTCAGTGACATTGTAGAACCCACATTCAACGCCAATGGCGACTCGGTGAGCTTCACCCATCGCCAACGTATCCCGGTCAGCAATCTTGATTACAGCGTGGAATCCTCCACCAACTTGATCGACTGGGCTCCTGCCGGTGATCTCGCTCCCAATGGAGCACCAACTCTTAATCCGGATGGAACTTACACCGTCAATCTCCTGGGCAACCTCACCCCGGTTGAGCAACCCAAGATCTTCTACCGTCTTGTGGTGAGACTTCCCCAATAGAGAATTTCACCAACTGAAAAATCAACAGGTCTATCGGGATCCGAGTGCGCGGTCCCGGTAGACTTTTGGTATCATCCCCGCCCTCGTCGTCACTACCCAAGGAAATACTTCGCTTCATCGAACTCTGCAGATCCGCCGCTGCCGAAAATCAACAAGACCGCCGCTGGGCCCTCGAACTTTGCGAAACCCTCACCGTGCTTTCCAGCATCGGCCAAAATTCCGACTTGGTCCTATTCTATAAAGAGCTCATGATTCTTAAAAGCCACTCCGCTTACAAACACCAGATCTACAGGGACGATCAACTCAGCCCAAACCAACGCCAATTCCTCCATTCCCAATGGCAGCTCCTCCGTAACTGGTGGGCCAATTGAGACGGCAAATAAAATACCATGTCTGATCCTATTTCCATTCGTGTCATCGACTCCCACACCGGAGGCGAACCGACCCGCGTTGTCATCGATGGCGCACCCATCTGCCCCACTCCGGGAGCCCTCGCCGCGCGGGACTTCCTCGCCGCCGAAGCCGACTGGCTCCGCCGTGCCCTCATCCTCGAACCTCGCGGATTCGAGGCCATCGTGGGCGCCTACCTCTGCGAACCCGCCGACTCTGACTGCGTCACCGGTGTTGTTTTCTTCAACAACGTAGCCTGTCTCAACAGCTGTCTCCACGGCACCATCGGACTGGTCAAAACCCTCGAACACCTCGGGCGGATCACCCCCGGCGTTCACAAAATCGAAACTCCGGTCGGTGTCATCGAGGCCACTCTCTCACCCAACGGCACCGTCACTGTTTCCAATGTTCCCTGCTATCGTTTGGTTGCAGAGCAGCAAGTTGAAGTTCCCAACTACGGCACCATTACCGGCGAGATCGCCTGGGGAGGTAATTGGTTTTTCCTCATTCAGGACCAGGGACCACCTGTCCGCTTCGAACACCTCGACGAACTCACCGCCTTCACCTCCGCTGTCAGCCAAGCTCTTCAAGATCAGGGGATCACTGGCGAAAACAACGAACTCATCGATCACATCGAATCCTTCGGGCCTCCCGCACCCGGCCTCGACGCCGACAGCCAAAACTTCGTTCTCTGCCCCGGCAAAGCTTACGACCGATCACCCTGCGGAACCGGCACCAGCGCCAAACTCGCCTGCCTCGCCGCCTCCGGAAAGCTCGCCGAAGGGGACACCTGGCGACAGGCCAGCATCATCGGCACGTACTTCAGCGGGCAATTTACCCGCCTACCAGACTCTCAAAAAGTCACGCCCGTCATCACTGGGTCCGCCCACGTAACCGGAGAATCCACCTTCATTCTCGATCCCCGCGATCCATTCCAATTCGGCATCAATCCATGAAAGAGATCCTCATCGTTGGAGGTGGAGTCATCGGCCTCTCCATCGGATATGCCCTCACCAAACGAGGTCACGCTGTTCGTATTATCGAGCAAGACCCCGAATTAAAAGACTCATGCTCCAGCGGAAATGCAGGCATGGTTGTCCCCAGCCACTTTATTCCTCTCGCCGCGCCCGGCGTCATTTCCCAGGGCCTAAAATGGATGCTCAATCCCAAGAGCCCATTCTTTCTCCGTCCCCGACTCGACCCCGCTCTCGCCCGCTGGATCTGGCTTTTCATGCGCCACTCCAACCAACAGCACGTCAGCAATAGCGAGACCCTCCTCCGCGATCTTTCCCTCGCCAGCCGACAACTCCACGTCGAACTCTCTGAACAAGAAGATTTCCCTCTTGTCCAAAAAGGGCTCCTCATGCTCTGCCAATCGCAGGAAGGCCTCGACGAAGAAGCCGAAGTCGCCGAAGCAGCGCATCGTCTCGGACTCGAAGCAGAAGTCTGTGACTCCGCCCGCCTGCAAGAACTCGAACCCAACGCCGACATCAAGGCGCAAGGCGGCGTGTGGTTTCCCCAGGACTGCCACCTCGATCCTCACGATTTCCTCGAAGCCCTCCGCAGCAGAATCAAAAAAAACGGCGGAGAAATCATCCACACCCAGGTGAAGTCTCTTATCGATGACAAAGGGGTCGTGACCAACACCGGAGAAAAAATTACCGCCGAGACCACCATCCTCGCGGGCGGAATTGACACCCTCAATCTCACCAAGCAACTCGGTCTCAAGCTCCCGATGCAAGGCGGCAAAGGCTACTCGCTGACCCTTCCTTCCCCGCCTCGAAATCCCCATCTCTGTTCCCTTCTCAAAGAAGGCCGTGTCGCCGTCACGCCCATGGGCGAGCAACTCCGCGTCGCCGGCACCATGGAAATCTGTGGTAGCAACACCTCCGTCAGTAAAGCCCGGCTCAGTGGCATCATCGAATCCTTCTGCGCCTTCTATCCGGAATTTAATCCCTCCCAATTTTCCGAATTAGAACCCTGGGTCGGCCTCCGACCCTGCTCTCCCGACGGACTGCCCTACCTTGGTCGAATTCCTTTCCACAAAAACCTCATCGTGGCCACTGGTCACTCCATGATGGGGCTCTCCCTCGCTCCCATCACCGGCAAACTCGTCGCCCAACTCGTCGATAGCGAAACCTCCTCCCTCGATATTTCCTCCCTCAACCCGACCCGCTTCAACTAGCCATGAAATACCTCTTCCTCACTCTGCCACTTGCTCTCGCCGCTCTCTCAGCCGAAGTCCAAGCACCCATTCCAGTCGAAGTCCGCCAAAAATTCGACCTCAAGAAACACTACCAGCAAGTCCTCCTTGTCGAAGGCTTCCCCATCGTCGCTTCAGATAAAGTCCACCCCGCCGCCCTCAAGGAAGCGGAACACACCATGCGCTCCATGCTCAAAAATCGGCCCGACATTTTCAAACAACTTGCCAAAAACAAAGTGCGCTATTCCATCATGGCCACCAGCGAGCGCACCTGCGATATCCCGGAGCACTCCGACCTCACGCCACCCGAATTCTGGAACCGCCGCGCCCGTGGGCTTGGAGCCACCCGCCAACGCCCCTCCGTTTCCTGTGGCGAGGAAAACCTCCTCCACAACCCTGGCGATCCCTACAATGCCGAGTCTATCTGCGTCCACGAATTCGCACACGCCATTCACCAAATGGCCCTCGAAGACCTCGACCCCACCTTCGACGAGCGCCTCAAAAAAACCTACCAATCTGCGACCGCCCGCAGCCTTTGGGCCGGAAAATATGCCGGCTCCAATCACCATGAATACTGGGCTGAAGCCGTGCAATCTTGGTTCGGCACCAACCGGGTCAATGATCACGATCATAATCACGTCAACACACGCGCCGAGCTCGTCGACTACGACCCCGCCGTCGCCAAGCTCTGCCAGGAAGTCTTCGGCGACAACAACTGGCGCTACATCCGCGCCGACCATCCTTCACGCGCTCACGAACCCCATCTGAAAAATCTCGACCGCACCAAGCTCAGCTCCTTCCGCTGGACCAAGAAAGAGCAAGCGGCTTACGAGGAACACACGCGGAAGAAAAAAAAGTAACTCGCAATCATAGGGGAGCCTTTCCCATACTCCCGCCATGATTCGAAGCATCCTCGTTTTTCTTTCCAGCCTTCTTCTCGCTCAGGCCAAAAAGCCCAACATCCTTGTCATCATTGTCGATGACTTGGGCTACGGCGATCTCTCCTCATACGGAGCTACGGACCTCAAGAGTCCCCACATCGACAAGCTCATCTCCCAGGGCCTTCGCTTCAACAATTGCTATGCGAACTGCCCGGTCTGCTCACCCACCCGCGCTGCGCTCCTGACGGGACGCTACCAGGAACTCGTCGGCGTTCCCGGGGTCATCCGCACCAAACCCGAGGACAACTGGGGCTATCTTGCCCCTTCCGCCACTACGCTTCCCCAAGCTCTCAAGCCTCTCGGATACCACACCGCCGCCATCGGAAAATGGCACCTCGGGCTCGATGACGAAGCCCACCCCAACACCCGCGGTTTCGATCACTTCCACGGCTTCCTTGGCGACATGATGGACGACTACTACCAACACCGCCGTCACGGACAACACTACATGCGCCTCAATAAAGAAAAGGTGAATCCCAAAGGCCACGCCACTGACATCTTCACCGACTGGACCAAGGACTACCTCGCCTCCCGCAAGGACGCCAAAGACCCTTTCTTCCTCTACCTGGCCTACAACGCGCCCCACACCCCGATCCAACCTCCCAAAGATTGGTTTGAAAAAGTGAAGGCCCGTGAAAATGGCATCACTGCCAAACGCGCTAAACTCGTCGCGCTCATCGAGCACCTCGACCACGGTATCGGACAGGTCATCGATTCCCTCAAGGCCAACGATCAATGGGAAAACACCCTCACCATCTTCGTCTCCGACAACGGCGGCCAACTCAACGTCGGCGGCAACTGCGGGAACCTTCGCGGCGGCAAACAAGACATGTATGAAGGCGGCCTCAAAGTCCCCGCCTGTGCCGTCTGGCCCGGCGTCATCGAAGCAGGGAAAGCGAGTGAATTTCCCTTCCTCACCATGGACCTTTTCCCCACCACCATCGAAGCCGCCGGTGGGAAATCACCCGGTGGCATCGAAGGAAAATCTATTCTCCCTCTCCTCAATACCGGAACGCAAAAAGCCTTCGAACGCGACGTCTTCTTTACCCGGCGCGAAGGCAATCAAAAATACATGGGCGACTCTTCTTGGGCCATGCGACGCGGGCCCTGGAAGCTCCTCAAGAACGTCCCCGACGGACCGTGGGAACTTTATAATCTCGACAGCGATCCGCTCGAGGCCACCGACCTTCGCAAAAAGAATCCCCAAAAATTCAACGAACTCTCCAAGGCGATGCGCGCCCAAATCCAACGCGGTGGCTCCGTCCCTTGGCAGCGCCCTGAAGAATAAAAAAAGCATGTGGCTGAATCAAACCACATGCTTTTGAAATAAAGATCGGAGGATCTAGCGACGGCGTCTGAAGACCGGTAAAAGCCCCAGCATTGCCAACATCGCAGAGCTTGGCTCCGGAATGAACGTGCCATCAAATTGGATCTCCGCAAACTGCATGAGGTTATCGCCGCCATTTCCAACCACATCAAAGCGATACGAAGTGAAGGCTGTTGAATTTGTGACCGCCTCGGAGGCATACGCCTCTCCCCGGCCAGCTGGCGGGTTGAGCGTTCCGCCCTGGATCTGGACCCAATTTTCACTACTACCATCACTGTTCTCAGCACTCGTAATGGCATCGTTTGTGCCGTAAATGACGTATGCTCTTGGGTCTCTTCCCGGTGAATCGTTTCCTGTCGTCAAGGTAAACGCGGAAATCACCGAAGCTCCTCCGCCAGGCGTCACAATGAAGCCGGTATTTACTCCACTGAAATTCAGATACTTTGTTCCGCTATTCCCATCAATCGCAAATCCAGGTGCCTCTGCTTCCGGAAAGCTACTCGAAGCATTGGTATCGGTATCAAAGGCAATAATCGAATCACCCGGTCCCAAAATCGAACCTCCTGTTCCCCCTGCTCCCGAATAGAGTTGAAACTCGTCAAGTTGGGCTACGTCGTTGTTATTCTTGAGACTATCAAAGGTAACGCGGTAAGAAGAGTATGATGTCCCATTAGTAAAATCAACAGGTGCACTCGTCGTCAAACGGGTTCCCGGCAAATTAGCGTCGAAGCTGGAAATTAACGACCAGTTCTCATTATTTCCCGTTCCGTTATCAATGCTCGTGATGGAATCATTGGTTCCATAGATTGAGACCTGCTTGGGATCCCGCCCCTCCGCATCATTGGCAGTCCTAAAAACCGCACTCTGGGCGATTGAACTCCCTGATCCCGGTGTCACGATGAACCCCGAATTGGTTTTACCGAAGTTGAGATATTTCGTGCCTGTGTTTCCATCGATCACAGCCGATGGAGCCTCCGCTCCAGGATAATTACTTTCGGAGCCACCTCCAATCGCGATAATAAAATCACCCGGTGTCAGTAAGTTCGCTCCATGCGCTGCCCCACAGGAAACGAGGAGTGCCGTAAGGGAATATTTTAGTTTCATAGTGTCGTTAAGGGAGATTTAGGGTTTAAAGAATCTAGGGACCTCAGAGCCTTCTGAAGGGCAAGGTTTTGAGAGGAAACTTGATCCAGATCGAAAAGGCAACCAAAAAATGGGATATTTCTCTCTCAGACTTTATCCTCAAGGTCTTTACGGGATAAAGCTCGGACGTTCTCCGTCTTGATCCACCTAATCCGACTCATTTCATGAGATCTCTCAAACTGCCCATTCCAATCCTCCTCGGCACCACCCCACCAAAAAATGTCACTCAAAATACTGATGGATAGATTGTTAAGCCTTAAAAAGGCAATGGTCCGCAGGATCGAGATTCTCTCTCTTGTTTGTCTGGATCAGTTCAGTGTCACTTGAACTCTCAAAAATCTTTTTAGTGACGTGGCTATTTGACTATCACGGTAGGTCACGATTTCCGTACCATCGCCCTGATCGATCACTGTCAGGGCCACACCGGAATCCGACCAGTCAACGAGATCACTTGAGAATTGTGCCAGCGCCGTGAACCCGCCAAGATCACGACGGCGGCGGAAGGTAGTCGTTAAATAGTCACCCGGCACGGGCACTCCGGAAGAGTAATTTGTCAGCGTGGCACTTGGAAGAACCTCCAATGACGGAACCAGCGGGTCTCCGACAAGAGCCAGTTCGATGGCGTTCTCAATCCCGTCTCCATCCGGGTCAGCGGTGGGGCCGGAGACCAGATCGTCAGCCATCTGAGCCGGAGAAAAGTAAAGCAAGGTCCATTCCTGATAAACGTCCTCGGTAACAACTCCGGGTGTTCCCTGCCCTGCGACACTTGATCGCCAGGAGATCGGGAGACCATTATCCGGCGAACTTAACGGATCCCGTAACACAAGCGACTGCCCCGAACCATCGGCCAGCGAAGGCCAACCCAGCGCGGTATCGTCATCATAATCAAACGATTGAATCACCGCTCCCCCAACTGCCGTGATCGTGATTGTTTCCCCACCGTTCGAAAGCTTGCTTCCTCCATCGGGGTCATTGACATCTCCCCACTGCCCCACAATCGGCAAACCACTTCCAAACCTCTCTTCAAAAGCCGCGATATTTCGCACGACGAGCGCTGCCTCTCCTGCGGCCAGGGTGAAGACGGGGAAGACAAAATCGAAGGCGTCGGAAATCACTACCCCTGAAAGATCAATCGCTTGATTCGAAATATTCTGCACTTCGATATATTCGAAGTTACTCTCACTGGCAATGCCGGCAGCCTGTTCACTCGCCGTAACATCAGCCGGGTGATACATGATTTCAGACACCACCAAATTGGCCGCGCTTGCAGGAACCCCTACGACAAAAGTCGATTGCACCGGTCCACTCCAGTCACTACCCAAACGAGCACGCGCGACGATTGTTCTCGTTTGAGGAATGGTAATACCACCCGCGGTAGTTGTGGCCGATCCGCTGACCGCCCCACCCGGAAGCCTCGGGTCACTTCCGTCGATCGTATAATAAACCGTCCCTTCCTGGGGCTGCGCCACCACGGTGGCATTGGCCGCCACCGTTCCACTCGCCTGTAAAACCGGAGGATTGGTGAACTGGGTATCCATCCAGTCTGCCCGTTGCGTCACCCAGTTTTTCAGGTGATCCACCTCTCCAGCCCAACCACCAAGACCTGTCAATGGCCCGCCGTTTGGAGCGACTTCCTGCCACTTCGCGGCGTTGCGCGGCTGGGATTCCGTAACCTGCGCCGCCAGACCATTGAGGCGACCGGTCAACGCGGAATTGGCAAATTGCCCCGTTCGCAGATCCTGCCAGCGGTCAATCCACTGCTGCAGGAAATCTTCATCATCAAACAAGCGTCCCCAATAATCGTAATCAAAAAACTCAGCTCGATCCGGAGGAGGATTCCAGCCAACCGGATTTGACGAGCGACTATCGGAGTCGCATCCCATCGTACGGTCAAAATCCCAAATCGGACCAAAGGCCAACTTACCATTCCTCGGCTTGGTCAGATAAGTGCTCAATCGCAAGGCATCAGGATCTTTGGTCAAGACGTTGAGAATATGAAAATCAATCGTCGCTTCCGCATCAAGCCAAGCCCGGTAGCCCACCGTCGGATCTTTATAATTCGCGCCATACAAAGCCGCCTCCATGTCGTCGATGTAACCCTTGATGTAGCTCGTCTGCTCGGGGAGAAGATTCTGCTCCTTGGGATAGACATAAGTATACCATGGTTGGGGAGATCCGTTCGGCGGATCAAAGGGATGACCCAATGCACTTCGAAATCCCTGATCTCCGGAATCCCTCCGGTCGATACTGAGAATGTAGCCACCCGTCACGTCTTCACCGGAGGCGTCATTCTTATCAAGCCGATCAATCTCGACGCGATCCTTGCCTCGCGAAATCCGCTCCTGCAACACATACACTCCCTGATAATCACCCGTCCCCACACTCCCGCTGGTATTGAGGTAGACCTCCACTAGCTTTCCCTTCGGGGCATAAGCCCCGATGTCATTACTGAGATCATGAATAAAGGGAATACGAATTAGAGAGCGATCGAAACGATACGGCGCAAAAAGAATCCACTCATCGTGATCAGACATCCCGAGCAAGTTCACGCTCTTGTCCTCCTCACTGTCATCCCGCCAAAACTCGACACGATAATTTCCCTTGGGGTCGTTGAGAGTCGAGGATCCACGGCGCTTAATTCCAGCCCGGTTCGCTTTTGTTGGCAAATCCGCAAGGCTTGTCCGCCCGGTGATTTCATTGGGCTCGTATAGAGTCAAGTAGGCGCTCTGTAACTCCGAGCCATTCGGCACACTGCCGCCTCCAAAGTTCTCCAGCACCACAATCGGCAAATCTGAAGTTTGGTTGATCACCGAGGAGGTGAATTTCACATAAGCCTCCGCCTTCACCTTTCCCGGTGCAAACCCGGACTCATAAGTCCGCGCACGAACCAAAGCCGAAGCGCTCAAACTAATCGGAGAACTATACAACGAAGAGCTCGGTCCGGGAAGAGAACCATCCGTGGTGTAACGAATATCAGCTGACGGCGAGGAAGTCGACAGGCTCACTGAAATGGAACCTGTAAATGATTGCGGTGGAGTATCAAAAACAACGTCCGGCCCCAGCGCTCCGGGTGAGGTGTCATTCACCGCCCCGGGAGTCGGTCCGACAAAGAAATCGTATCCTCCGCCCACCTGACCATAAGAAACATCTTCGGTCTGGGCAGGATATGTCGGACTAAATTCCTCCACGATAGTTGTGCCATCGTTTTCCAACAGCGCCAAATACTCTCCCCCGCGCGCCAAACTAAAATTGGCATGAAAGGGCTCAACCGAACGGTTTTTCCCCGAAGCGAAAATCACCAGATATCCATCCGGTCCGATGATGCTACCGGCCGGAATCTGCCACTTCGCGACCTTCGTCACATCGTCGGTCAAAAAGTATCCGCCCGGATCAATCGCGAAGGGATTGGGGTTAAACAATTCAATCCAATCCGAGGCGTCGCCATCCTCATCACAAAGTACTCCGTCCCGCGTTGGGTCGGCCGAAAATTCGTTGATCTCCGGCGGAAGAACCGAGCTCCCCACATACACCGTGATCAGGGCCGAGGCCGGGCCGAAGCCATTGCTCCCGATGATTTCATAGGTCGTTGTTACCGCCGGTGAAACACTCAGCGTACTCGTGGCCGATACCGGTGAACCATTCAAGGTCACCGAACTCGCTCCCGTTGTTTCCCAATCCAGCAAAGCGCTTTGGCCATTCTGCAATCCGACCGCTTCATCCGAAGTCACGCCGCCAGCTGTCACCGAAAATGTGATTACCGGGGTATCGGGAATTTGATTGAGATCTATATTGGCCAAATATGCCCGACGATTCGTCGTCACCGATTGGTCCGCATTACTGCGGTCATCGATCAAGGTCCACGTCGTACCATTTGCGCTTCCCTCCAAAGTCCAGCGAATTGGATCCCGTTCCGTGGCATCATTCGCAGTGGCCCATCGATAGTTGTCGATCGTGATCGGCGAACCATAGTTCAACACGAGAGGGTTTTGATTGAAGTCCAACCACTTGGTTGACCTTAACCCGTCTACCGCATTCTCTGGCCCCTCATTCCCCGGATTATTTCCGCCGGGATTGCTCGCGTTCGCCCCATTAATTCTGGTGCCACCATTATACAGCTGCAATTCCGACAATTGCACACTATTGGCCGCCGCTCCGTTACGCAGCTTCGTCGGCGTATACCGAAAATACTGGTAAGTAGCACTTCCAGCCACCGCGACTTCCAAGGATACAAGCGTTGTGGTCAATACACCAAAAATCCTTAAAAGCCCGTCCCCAAATCTCATCACCTAATTTTAATAAATTCAATCTACTGATCAGCTTTAACAAATCGAAAAAAGCTTTTCGCGCTTACCGGTAAGTCCGCTATATTCACGACATACGGATTATCCTCATCTGGATCAAGTGAATCATCCACCTCATAGGTCCAATCAACCAAGTCAGTGGAAAACTGAAGAAGGTGAGGCGACCCCCCGGCCCCGGTCCAATCTAGTTGAATCTGCGTCCCATTGGGGAGAAGTGTCAGTTTTTGAACTTCTAGTGGCAATTGATTTAGAGTCGGGTCACAATCAAACTGAAACTCGGAAAATTGTAGTGAGTTCTGTGAGGTATCTTTAATCGAGCGGCAAATCCATTTGTAGGAAGTAAACGCATCATTATTGTCGAAAATCACCTGACTTCCGGCGATTTCACGATCAGCAGGAAGGGCTAAGGTTCCGGTAGCAATTAAAGTCCAATCCTCTCTCCCCAAGCCGGATTGGTGCGCCACTGTAATCACCGCGTCATTGGTTCCGAAAAGCTCCCAGTTCACCGGGTCCCGCCCCTCAGCATCATTCGCAGTGGATAAAGTGAACGCTCTCACTACTGATGACCCCGCCGAGGGAGTCACAATGAATCCGGTGTTCTCTTTTCCAAAGTTCAGATACTTCGTCGCAGTCGAGCCATCGAGCAGGTTCTCTACTCCCTCAGATTCAGGCGACGAACTTTCCGAGTTTTCAAAGTCCGCTTCCTGTTGCTGAATCGCCAGAATTGGAGAGCCGGGAACCAAAAAGGAACTCCCAGAAGCATCGAGGGATTGATAGAAATTCACATCAGCAATCTGCATCGAATTTCCCACCCCTTTGGTGTTCCCAAAAATCACCTTATAAGAGGTATAAGCGACCGTAATATTCAGCGAAATAACCTCACTTACGGTAAACCGGGTATCTGAAAGAGCTAAGTTTTCGGAAGCCAAAAGCGTCCAAGATTCAGCCTGTCCCAAACTATTATCCACACTGAGAATGGGCTCATTTGTTCCGTATATTTCAATAGATGTTGGATCTCTCTCGAACGAGTCATTAGCCGTTGTAAGATTCAGACTCCCCAACGTCGCGGCTCCCCCGGTTGGTGTCACAATGAATCCCGACCTCAATCTTCCAAAGTTGAGATATTTGGTATTTGAATTTCCATCCAGGACATTCTCCGGTCCTTCCGAGGCTGGGTAGCTACTGTTCGAACCTATAACCTCCCCGACAGGGATGATGGGATCTCCAGCCACCAGCAAAGGCTCGGCGGCTCCGATTGGATTAATAAAAGAGCATGCCACGAATTTTACGGCCACTAAATGAACAGACGGTCTTCTTAACATAATAAAACGAACGGTTTAGTGTAAATTTTTAAGCCAAAATATCCTTCTCGAAAGGACAAATTTCATGAAGTTGTTCTACTAAAGCCTAAAAACTAACTGCTCATAAGCACCTTACAATAGAATCCTAGTGAATCAACTGCGCGCGCCAAACAACTCTCCGCTCATTTTGTTCAGAGAGCTCCCGCCTGCTGCGAAAGGTACAACACGCTACTGAGCAATAGGCTAGAGACTTTCATCGGGAGGCTCGACCAATTCAAAAGACCTCCTATGCTCCCCAAGGGTCCATGAGAATTCACTCAACAAGTTTTTCAAAATCCGCGGTTAGCCTCGAAACCGCCCCGCGCTCTACGCTCCCTGAGTTCGCTTTCATCGGTCGATCCAATGTCGGAAAGTCCTCGCTGATTAACATGCTCACTAACAAATCCGGTCTCGCCCGGGTTTCCAAAACGCCCGGCCGCACCCGAGAGATCAACTTCTTTAAAATCAACGAGGCCTGGGGGCTCGTCGATCTTCCTGGCTACGGCTATGCCAAGGTGTCCAGGGAGCTGCGGGATCAGTTCAACGAATTCGTTTCGGAATACCTCCTCGAACGCGAAAACCTATGTGGCACTTTCGTCCTCATCGACTCCCGCCACACTCCGCAAAAAATCGACCTGCAATTCGTCGGTTGGCTCATTGAAAACCAAATCCCCTTCGCCCTGATCTTTACCAAGGCCGACAAGATCAAACCCCGTGCCGTTGAAAAACACATCAAGCTCTTTAAGGAAGCCCTCGCCGAATTCAGCGACGGTGAACCTCCCGTCTTCACGACCTCCGACAAAACCCGCGAGGGCCGAAAAGAAGTCCTCGGCTTCATCGAAACCGCCATGGAGCAATCCCAAAAATTCTAACCAGTCGAACATCATGATTAAACTCCTCACCTCCCTCTTCCTCATCGGCGCCGCTCCTGCCAAGACGCCCAATGTCCTTCTCATTTGCATCGACGATCTCCGTCCCGAACTCAACTGCTACGGCGTCGACTACATCAAGTCACCACACATCGATACCCTCGCCGCGAAAGGACGCATCTTTTCCCGCCACTATGTCCAAGCCCCAACCTGTGGAGCTTCTCGCTATACTCTCCTCACCGGCCAATATGGCCCCGGCGGAAATGGCGCCCTTTTCGCACGTGCCAAAAACATCAAGCACCCTTCGCTTCCGGCCCACTTCCGCAGGAACGGTTACACCACCGTCTCCGTCGGAAAAGTTTCCCACCATCCCGGCGGACGCGGCGGATCGGATTGGGACGACAACACCAAAATCGAAATGCCCGAATCCTGGGACCGCCATCTCCTCCCCGCCGGCAAGTGGCAACACCCACGCGGCTGGATGCACGGACTCGCCAATGGCGAGATCCGCAAGAACGCCAAAGACATGGATCTCTTTCAGGCCCTCGAGGGAGGCGACGAAATTTATCCCGACGGTATCGCCGTTGACGAAACCCTGAAGCAACTCGACCTCGTTGCCGCTGACAAAAAACCCTTCTTCCTCGCCACCGGAATCCTTCGTCCTCATCTCCCTTTTGGTGCTCCCGCGAAATACCTCAAACCCTACAAAAGCGCCAAGCTTCCCAAAACTCCCCACCCCGAAAAACCGGAAGGCAAGACCACCTGGCACGGATCCGGTGAGTTCATGAAGTACAACCGCTGGGGCAAAAACCCCAACACAGATGCCGCCTTCGCGCTCGAGGTTCGCAAACACTATGCCGCTTGCGTCACCTACGCCGACGCCCAGGTCGGACGCATCATCAAAAAACTCACCGAACTCGATCTCGCAGAGAACACCATCATCGTCGTTTGGGGGGACCACGGCTGGCACCTCGGTGAACACGCCATCTGGGGCAAGCATGCCCTCTTCGAAGAATCCCTTCGCTCTCCCCTGATTATCGTCGCACCCGAAGTCGAGAAAGCCGGCGACATTAGCCCTTCCATCGTCGAAACCATCGACCTCTTCCCCACCCTGTGTGAGCTTTCCGGCCTCGAAAAACCCGACTACCTCCACGGAGTCTCCCTCCTCCCCCAACTCAAGGATCCCTTCGCCGAATCCAAAGGCTACGCCATTTCCTATCACGGCAAAGGAAGAACCATCCGCACCAAAACCCATCGCCTAATTGCCCACACCAAAGGCCACCTCGAACTCTACGACCATCTTTCTGCCGAAGGTGAAACCAAGAACGTCGCCGCAATTGACAAGGAAACCGCTCAGGCCCTCCTCGCAAAACTTCGTTCCAAGAACACGAAGTAATGAAGAAATTGAGCCTTGAGCATGTTAGAAAAGGATTCCTAGTATCTCGGGAGTGAGACTTCTTTCTTTCCTCCTTCCGGCAATCTGCCTTCTGCCTTTGCTTTCATCCGGGACGATCATCGTGGCCCACCGGGGAGCTTCAGCCGATGCCCCGGAAAACACCATGGCCGCCTTCAACGAGGCCTGGCGGCAGGGTGCCGATGCCATCGAAGGCGATTTTCGACTGACCAAAGATGGGCAGATTATCGCAATGCACGATGGTGACACCGGGCGCACAACCGGGCAGAAACTCGTGGTATCAAAAACCGATTGGTCCACGCTCAAGAAACTCGATGCCGGGTCATGGAAGGGAGCGAAGTGGAAAGGTGAAAAGATCCCACTCCTCTCCGAGATCCTCGCCAGCATGCCCCAGGGAAAAGGGATTTTCATCGAAATCAAATGCGGTCCGGAGATTGTTCAAAAGCTATCCGAAGTAATTACTCAATCAAAGATTCCCCGGAAACTCATCACCATCATTTCTTTTAACAAAGAGGTCGTTCGGGCCGTCAAGAAGCACGACCCGAAGCTCACCGCGAATTGGCTCTTAGATCTCAAACCAAAGAAAGGCGAGGACATTTCATCAAAGCTCGCCAAGGCCATTCAGACCTTGAAGGACATCAAAGCCGATGGCCTCGGAGCCAAAGCTGTCGATTCGCTCGCCGCCAAATTAGGGAGCACTCTGAAACAACACGGACTCGGCTTCCATGTCTGGACCGTCGATGCCCCGGCCCAGGGACGACACTTTGTCAAAGCCGGGGTGCATTCTGTCACCACCAACAAGCCCGCCAAGATGCGGGAATTTCTGGAGGGGCAATAAATTCTCCGGTTAACGGGGAAAAATCGTGTCTTAAATTTTCGCTTCAATGATCCACTACGTTAACAAACCAAAGCGATGCGCCCGGTGACAGTTTCCCCGGACGGCGGTCGCCGTTCAATAACGTCACTCAAAGCATCAATTCCCCGACCCAGCGATTTCCAGCTGATCGACGCTCTTGCACTCGAGCAACTCCTCGAGAGCTCTCATGAGGAGTGCCTACTCATTGAGGCACACTTCAGCTCCGCCGATCACCCTCTCGCGGGAATCGACCAGCGCTCTCCCCATCTTCCGGGCGCCGAGTATCAGGGCGACTGGAAAAACCTCGTTGATCAAAACTCGGACAAGATCGGTCCACTGCTGGATTCGGTTGCGCAACGATGGCGCGATCAAGGAATTCTCGATGCTGATGTCGCAAGCGGAAAGAGGTCCCTGATTTTCTACTGCGGCACCGGCTGGCGATCCAGCATCGCCTTCCTTGTCGCGCTCTCACTCGGACTCCGCGCAAAGAACTACGACGACGGATTCTACGGCTGGTCTTGGGATGAAGAAAACGAGATCATCTATGGCGAAACGACTCCAGCCTCACGCTAAAAGATCCTCGATCACCTCACCATGCACGTCGGTGAGGCGGAAGTCCCTGCCGCTATAGCGGTAGGTCAGCTCCTCATGATCGAAGCCCAGCAAATGAAGCATCGTGGCATGGAGGTCGTGCACGTGAACTTTATCCGTTGCGGCGGCGAAGCCGAAATCATCGGTCGAACCATGCACGTGCCCACCCTTCACCCCGCCGCCTGCCATCCAGGTGGTGAAGCCATAGTGATTATGGTCGCGGCCGTTAATTTTTCCGGCATTCGTTCCCTTTTTGGGCATCTCAACGACGGGCGTCCGGCCAAATTCCCCGCCCCAGAGAACCAGAGTTTCATCCAGCATACCGCGCATTTTTAAATCCGTAATGAGAGCCGCAATAGCCTGATCACATTGCCCGGCCAACTTACGATGGTTTACTTCCAGGTCGTCATGGTTGTCCCACGGCTGACCCGCGCCATGCCAGACCTGCACGAAACGCACGCCGCGCTCGACCAGCCTCCGCGTGATCAACATCTGCCGACCCTGCAAGGTATCACCATACATCTCGCGGATGTATTTGGGCTCTTTTGAAACATCAAAGGCGTCGGTTGCTTCGAGTTGCATGCGGTAGGCCAATTCGAAACTCTCCAGCCGCGCTTCCAGCTCCTGATCTCGACCGCGTTCCTCGGCATGCTTCTCGTTGAGCTGGCGAAGAAAATCCAACTGCTCGCGCTGCTTGCTGCGCTCAAGATGCTTCGGCACAATATTCTCGATCAACTTCTTCGGATCCTTGTTCTTGGAGTCAACATAGTTCCCTTGATAAGCAGCCGGAAGAAATCCCGACTGCCAGTTTTGAGTCCGGGAAATTGGATAACCTCCCGGACACATTGAGACAAAGCCGGGCAAATTTTGGTTCTCTGTTCCGAGACCGTAAGTCACCCACGATCCCACACTCGGACGCGGTAAGCGCGAGTCTCCGCAATTCATTAAGAGCAACGAGGGTTCGTGATTGGGAACCTCGGCACGCATCGAGCGAATGACACACAACTCATCGGCACAGTTTTCACCAACTTTGGAAAAGATCTCGGAGACTTCGAGGCCACTTTCACCGTATTTCTTGAAGGAGAAGGGAGACTTCATTGCCATCCCGGTAGGACGCTCGGTCTTCAATTCCAGGGGAATTTTCTTCCCGTCATACTTCGTCAGCTCCGGCTTGGGATCGAAGGTGTCCACCTGCGATGGTCCCCCGTTCATGAAGAGGTGAATCACGGCCTTCGCCTTTCCTCGCTTCTGAGGCATTTTGGGAGAAAGCGGACTGGTCGCCCCTGACGCCACCGCACTGGGAAGTCCCCCCAACGCGAGCGCACCCATGCCCATCCCGTAGCGGGAAAGAAATTCGCGCCGGGTGCCAATATAGCCGCCGTGACCTTGTTCGTGATGCTTCATCTCAATCGACAAAAAAGAATTCGTTGCTCAACAATAACACCTGAGCGAGTTGTGCCAATGGCCGAAGTCCCAGTCCGCCAAATTCATCCTTCGCATTGGCCACTTCGCCACGTGCATCCGATAACCGGGGAGCCCAGTTGAAGGAATCGTGGCTTTGCTCACCCCGACTATCGACGACGAACCAAACGTGCTCGCCTGCTTTCACCTTCACTCCGGTGAGCCTTGTCGCCGACTCCTTACCCTGATCAACGAGCCATTCACCAAGCACGGTACCATCCGAACGCATCACGCGTCCTCTCACTCCGTTGCCATTGGGGGTGGGAACTTTTAACACTCCCTCGATAGTAAGCTCCCCATCTTCAATTGCCTTCCAGCTCAAGACAGCTGACTTGTCGAGCTCGGGGTGCCCTCCGGCGGCATTCCACATCAGCCAACCCAATTTGGGGTCGGGCATCTCAGGCCCTCCGGCCCATCGTCCATCCTTATAGAGTGGCAGGCTTTTAAGCTCCAAAGAATCATTGGTGAGATATCCATAATCCCACGCACCGGCGGTGCGATGAGTCGCCGCACTTTTCAGCCAAGTCATCGTGGCGGATAGTTCTGCTTTGCTGGCCGGGCGATGTAATATCTGCTGGTAAACTTGTTGCACACTCTCCGGAGAAACGGTGAGGCCTTTCACCAGAGAGCGGGCTTTCACATGCAGCGAAGGGCTGTTCATGAGATACAGCGCTTGCATCGGCGTCGTTGTTTCCGAACGACGCATGAGTGCTTCCTCCGAACCTGGAAAATCAAAGGCCCGCATCACGGCCGGAAGATACCCCCGGCGCACCCGACCATAAACGGTGCGACGATCACTGAAAGGCGGCTGATCCAGCGTCACCGGCTTACCGCCCAAAGTGACATCAAGCCGGCCACTCACCTGCAAGGCGGAGTCGCGCCATGCTTCGAGGTCTTTGCGCACCCGATTCGATCTCGCAAAATATCTGTTCTCGGGGTCGCGCTCGATCAATTCCGCCGGGGCCTTGCTCTCGCGATTCCAGCTCTGCGAGCTCGTGATGTGGGTAATGAGCGCTTTGGTAGACCATTTGTTTTCCACGAGGAAATGAGCGAGATGATCCAACAACTCGAGCTGCTTGGGCTTCTCCGTTTCGACGCCAAAGTCACCCGGCGTATCGACCAAGGGAGTCCCCATGACATGCATCCATACGCGATTGGCCCAGACCCGGGCCGTGAGCGGATTGCGATCATCGGTCAACCGCATCGCGAGCTCCAATCGCCCGCTGCCATTCTTAAAGACCTCTCCTTCTTTGCGGAAGATCTTGAGAAACTGGCGCGGCACCTTCTCTCCCCGCGCCCCGGGATTTCCCCTCGTGAAGATGTAGGGATTATTCACCTTCCCTTCCCTCACGATCATCGCGCGGTCGGGTGAATAGAGCGATTTCGCTTCCAGCTCCGTGACTTTACTCGAGAGCTTTCGGAACCTATCCCGCTGCGTTTGATTCAGTTTGTGGGGGGTTTTTCGCATCGAGAAATCGAAGAGATCCTTCGGCGTTTCATACTCGGGAATGGCGGACTTGATGAACTTGTGCACCTCCATCGCCAGCTTACGATGCTCCTCCTTGAACTTGCGATAACCCGGCGAGTCTTCAGGCTCGGAGAGTTTGGGCAGATTCTTGGGCATGCTCGCACTCGCAAAGACACCGTAGAGGCTGTAAAAATCCGCAGTAGGAATCGGATCGCTCTTGTGATCGTGGCAACGCGCGCAGGTCACGGTCAGCCCCATCACCCCGCGCGTGGTGACATCAATCTGATCAGCGACCAAGAGATGACGCTGCCCGCCTTGATAAGCCCGACCCACCGTCAGAAAACCCAAAGCAGCCTGATCCTCGAGAGGAGCCTTCATCAAATCCGCAGCCACCTGCAGATGCACAAAGCGATCATAGGGCAGGTCTTTATTAAAGGCTCCGATGACCCAATCACGATAGGTGTAGGCGTAAGGGTAATCTTCATTATTCGTCACGGCCGCACCCTTGGTGTCGGCATAGCGCGCGACATCGAGCCAGTGCCGCGACCAACGTTCGCCGAAAGTCTTCCTCGCCAGCGCCGCTTCCGTCGCGGCCTTGGTCCACTCGACTCCGGTGCGCTTGTCCGCCATCCATTGCTTTCGCTCGGCTCTGTTGGGAAGGAGCCCCGTTGCGACATGCCAAAGACGACGCAAGCGCGTGGCGCGTGAAGCTTCACCCACCGCTTCAAAGCCTCCCTCTTTCTGCTTCTGCGCCAGCAATTCATCGATCGGGTGAAGCTTTCCCTCAAGGGTCGGTTTAACCGGATGCTGGAAGGCCCAGTGCGCTTCCGGCGTCCCTTCTTTTTTGGGCGCAGGGCTATCGGGAAACCCAAAAAGATTTCCGGTTCCAAAAAAAACAATGAAGCCCAAAAAGCGCACGTGATTGGATACGGAGGTGCGCTTTGTATCTTTCCATTTCCGTATGAGCTTATAGAACTCAAAAACACCCATGATCACCCGCACTATTTTTCTTTTACTCGCCGTTGCTCTCCTAAGCAGCTGCGGATCAAAATATGGCAAGGTTTCCTACCGAGAAGCGCCCAAGTTCATCAATGTCTCGGCCTACGACCCCAAGGAACGCCAGCGCAGCGGACGCAGCTACACCCCGCACAATCAAACCGCGCTCAAAGTCAACGGATCGCGGGCTCTCATCGCACGCTGTGCCAAAGGATACGAACTGGACTCCAAATGCGCCGACTTCCTCCATGGAGCGGAACGCCAGGGGATGAAACTCGGAGCTTACTGCTTCATCCTCGCCCACATCAGCCCAACGGTGCAGGCTGACCGCTTCATCCAACGTCTCCGCGTGATCAAGTCGACCAAAGGCCTGCAAACCCGCGAAATCCTCCTTGTCTGCGATGCCGACACCAAAAGCTCCGCTGCTCAAATTGCGGAATTTATCCAGCGAATCGAAAAACTCACTGGCACCACCCCAATCGTCTACCTCGAAAATAGCGACCAACTTCGCACTGCGCTCTCCTCGGCCAGCTCCAAATACAAACGGATCATCCGCCGCGCGCCCTATTGGATCGCCCTCTATTCCACCAAACACTACGACAGTCCGCACGACCTCATGAAAGCCTACGGCATCTGGAATACCTGGGCCATCTGGCAGTTTGGCGGTGTCCTCTGGGAAAACGGCCGCTCCGAACCCAAGGTCTTCCGTAGCCTCGGTTGGCGCGCGCCCAAATACTTCGGCAACATGGACCGACCCATGGAACGCAATGCCTTCAACGGCACCGCCGAAGAATTCGAAAACTTCTGGAGTCGCAATTCCTGGAAATGGTAGGCGGACTTTCCATTCCCGCCCTTCTCAAAGAAGGCAAGAAGACGGCCATCCTGTCGATCCCCATCATCATCGGGCAGGTCAGCCAGATGCTCATGGTCATCACCGACACCGTGATGGTCGGAGACGTTGGCGTGACCGAACTCGCGGCCCTGACTTTCGCCAGCTCTATTTTCGCGATTCCCTTCGTCTTCGGAATCGGACTCGTCACCAGCGTTTCCATCCTAACCTCCGGCGCGATTGGCCGGGAAGACGACGCTGAAGCGCGCTCCGTTTGCCGCAATGGATTCTTCCTTGCTCTGGGAGCGGGTTGTCTTCTCGCGACTCTAGGGTGCCTCATCATCCCCTTTCTCTCCATCTTCAATCAACCCGAAGACGTCACCGCTCTCTCTCCACCCTATCTCGCTCTGGTCCTCATCTCGATCATTCCCATCCTAAGTTCCATTGCATTGAAAAATCACAGCGACTCGCTCGACCGCACTTGGGAGGGATTCTTTATCTTCCTCGGCGGAGTCCTTCTCAATATAGTCCTCAACAAGGTCTTCATTTTCGATTTGGGCTACGGACTTACCGGAGCTGGATGGGCCACCCTGATTTCACGAACGGCTATTCTCGTAGCGATGCTTCTTTGGTTCAATAACACCATTCGCGTCGTCCACCTCGTTCCCCGTCGCTGGCTTCAAAAACCCGATCCGAAGACCGTCCGAAAACTCCTCACGCTGGGCATCCCCGCGAGCCTCCACCTCCTTGCCGAAGTCGGAGCCTTCTCGACCGCCGCCATTCTTGTGGGCTATTGGGGTGAGATCGCCCTCGCCGCCCATCAAGTCGCACTTACTACCGCCGGGACCGTCTTCATGGTGCCCCTCGGCCTCGGCATCGCCCTCACTATGCGCATGGGCAAAGCCTTCGGCGCCAATGACACCTCCCGCTATCTCCCCATTATTGTCTCTGGCTGGCTGCTCACTATTTCCTTCATTTCCATCACCGCCACCGCCTGCTGGTTAGGAAACGAATTCATCGCCCGCCTCTACGTCGACAACGAAGCCGTCATTTCCCTGGCTGCGAAGTTCCTCATCATCGTTGCCTTCTTCCAGCTCTTCGACGGCTTGCAAGTCGTTTCCGCCGGGTATCTTCGCGGACTCGAGGACGTCAAAGTCCCCGCTTGGACCGCCTTCGTCTCTTACTGGATTTTCGGTATCCCCATCGGCTGGCTCCTCGCCACCAACGGCGGCCTCGAAGCCAACGGCATCTGGTGGGGCCTCGCAATCGGACTCGGGCTGGCTGCCATTTTCCTGAGCACCCGCGTCCTTCAGATGGAGCGACGGCAGAAGAAAACCCGATCGTCAATTGGATAGCCAATGAACGCTCAACAAACTAACAGGCTAAAAAGATTGTTATTCCAATAGCACGATAGAGCTCCATGATTACCCTCCCGTTTCATGTCGGATGGGATTCGGCCGACTGGAAAATCATCGACGATCTTCTCGAAGAGGGTGGCATGGATGGCATCCGCTCCCTCATGAACGGTGGAAATCACGGCAACCTCGCCACCCTCGAGCCCCAGCTTTCGCCCATGCTCTGGACCTCCATTGCAACCGGAAAAATGGCCTACCACCACGGCGTCGAAGGCTTCACCGAAGTCGATCCCGTCTCCGGCCAAATCGTCCCCGTCTCCGCCACCAGCCGCAAATGCAAAACCCTCTGGAAACTGCCATCGGTGCCATTCCCGAAGCCTCCAGTCTGGCTCTTCTCGCTCTCGGCTCAGTAAGCCTCGCAGCACACCGTCAGCGCCGGAAAACTGCTTAAGCTAAAATCTTTCTATTTCCCAAAACAGCTTCATTGCGGAACTCGAAAACGACGAACACCGTCTCATCCAGCACCGCTAAGTCGAAATCACCGGCCTCCGCGCCCTCGGCTGGGTCGAGCCTTGAGCCTTCCTGGGCTTGCAATTTCCCGTCTTCACAAACCCTTAACACTAAATTGGGAAACTTAGTTGAAGAGTAGTGGTTTTTCTCTTCAGATTCACTTCACACAATATGCAAATCCTCTTTCTCATTGTCCTTTCAACTCTGGCCTTAAAAGCCGATCCCCGCATCAGCTCATGGTTCACAGCCGACTCGGGATCCTATGCCCGGATCTTTGAAACCACCGCCGACGAAACCGCTGGAAATGCCGTGACCACCTGGGACCGAGGACAGGGAGTGCAAGCGCAATCCACTTACGCGGGGATTCACGAGATCTCCTCATCCGCCAATTGGGTCTATCTCCGCTCGACCGGTCTGGCATCGCACACCATGGGACCGTGGTATCTCAACGAGGCGAAGACCAATCTCTTCCCCAACTACCCCGCCAACACCGGAGTCATTTACCGCATTCCCCGCACGCCCACCGTGCCCGCCAACAAATCAGGCACGACTCTCGGTGCCGCCGGTTTTTACGTGAATGGTGTGGCCATGTTTGACAACCGCGATGCCTTTTCCTACTCCAATTCCAACGGCACCGATTCCAGTCCGAGGAACGGCATCAACGGTGACGACGTTTGGAATCGTGACGCCTATGTCAACGAGAGCGTCACCTTCGATGCCGGGAACGCCCACCAGGCAGGACGTCAATACCACTACCACGCCAACCCGCCGGGCCTCCGTCATTCGCTTGGAGACAGCGTGGACTACGATCCGTCGACAAATACCTACACCGAAAATTTTAATGGCAGCCATTCCCCCATCCTCGCTTGGGCTGCCGATGGCTTCCCTATCTACGGACCCTACGGATACGATGATCCCAACGATCCTGCCAGCGCCGTTCGTCGCATGATTCCAGGATACGCCAAACGATCCATCACTAACCGCACCACCCTTCCGCAATGGGCCGCTGATTTCCAAAACAAATCCACCTCCCTCCCCGCCAACGAATACGGACCGCCGGTTAACGCCACTTACGTCATCGGCCACTACATCGAAGACTACGAATTCCTCGGCACCGGCGACCTTGATCTCTACAACGGACGCACTTGCATCACCCCCGAATTCCCCGCCGGAACCTACGCCTATTTCGTCACGATCGAAGCTGACGGCACTCCCGCCTTTCCCTACGCCATCGGCCGCGAATACTACGGAAACCCCACCGGAGGAACCGTCAACAACATCAACGAGGCCGTCACCATTCAATTCGAAGGAGGGCCTGAAAAGAGCCTCACTTTTGACCAATCCATTTCAAATTCCAATGACCTCACCCTGACATGGTCCGCCGTCGAGGGAGGCCAATACCTAATCGAATCATCCACTACCCTCGAGGCCGATTCCTGGGTCCGCGAAATCACCGATGCCGAACCCGCCGGAGACAAACTCAACCTAACCGACACCGGGGCACTCGTCACCAACTCACAAAAATTCTACCGCGCCCAGCTCACCGATATCGCGGAATTTGACCAGACCGGATTCGATTTCAGCTTCACGCCGGGTACGGTCTCCCTGTTCTATCTCCCCACCGACCCTCCCCTGCCCGCCTCGGTGACTTCGGCAAGCGTTGGCGGAATCACCGCCACAGTCGTAAATTACGATCCCGCGACTGGAATCATCAAACTCCTCTTCAATGACTCCTCACTCGCTCCCGGAGAATATCCGGCCCTCATCAATGGCTCGATCACCTCAACCGACACTTATTCCATCGCCGGCCCCAATAATGTCCTTCTCCTCATCCTCGATGACTGGGGGATCGATGCCTCCGAGCTCTACAACACCGCCGGACCGGGAATCCAACTGGCCAACATGCCGACCTTGAAAAATCTCGCCGACAATGGCCTCCTTTTCACCCGCGGCTATTCCCAACCCATCTGCTCACCCACCCGCGCCACTCTACTTACTGGCCGACAACCCTATCAGCACCTCGTAGGCAATCCCGGAGCGAACAACACTCTTCCTGCTGTCGAACTCACCTTCCCGGAAATCATCTCCGAGGAAGCGCCCAACTACGGTCTAGCTTCCTTCGGAAAATGGCACCTTGGCTCCGGTAATACCGGTGCCTTCGACACCGGCGGCTGGCCCAATTTCACTGGCACTCTTCAGGGAGGCGTCCCGGATTATAATGACTGGGTCCGCGTCAAAATTGAAAACAACGTCCTGACAGATTCCGGAACCGACATCACCGCTCTCGTCACCGCCGGAGACTACTCATCGCCCTACGCTACCAGTGTACAAGTCGATGAGGCCGTTTCCTTCATCACCGGCCAAGGCTCCGATCCCTGGGTCGTCTGGATGGGCTTCAACGCCCCGCACACTCCCTTCCATGATCCACCCGCCAACCTCGCTCCCTCCGGTAGCTACTCTACCTCCGGAAATAGCAATAAGGACCTCTACATTCGCAGTCTCGAAGCGCTCGATACCGAAATCGCCCGTCTTCTCACCTCAATCGATATGAGTAAAACCAATATCATTGTCGTAGGCGACAACGGCACCCCCGGACAGGTCGATCAAGCTCCCGCCGGTGGCATCGCCGGAGCCAAGGGCTCCCTCAATGAAGGAGGAATCCACGTTCCCTTCTTCGCCATCGGGCCCGACGTTCTGCAAAACGGAACTAGCGACAAACTCGTCCATGTCGCCGATCTCTTCACCACCGTCCTTGATCTCACCAATGTCGAAGTCCCAGCAGAAATCGATCATCATTCTGATTCCCTCGTCCCTATCTTCAACGGCACCGACACTGCCGACCGGTGTATCATCGCCGAAGTCTTCGGCCAAAACGAAAACGACGGGCGTTCCCTCATCATGGACGACTGGCCAAACTACAAACTCATCTCCACGCAAGATGTCTCCGACCCCAACGACACTCCGGTCTACCAAATGTATCTCCTGGGAGCCAACGGCGTCGAAGCCTCCACTCTCACCACACCACCCAACCCCGGTGATGCCCATGAAGCGGCCTACCTTGTTCTCGTCGCCAGAGACCAATCACTTTCCCCCGACTCCAGTGGTGATGGAGAAATCGTGAACATCGATCTGCCCGCGAACGCTCCACCACTCATCAATACCAACAACGGCAACATCGTCCGTCCCAATGGGATCACCATTGGCGGAGTCGCCGCGACCTGGAACACCGGCAATATCACCGATAGTGGAACGACAACCTCCGCCGCCCGCGTCGATGAATCTGGAGACCCCGACCGATTCTCCGTCGTCGCTGATTTCGATGTCGCCGCCTCTGGCCTCACGAGCGGGCAGTCCTACGACATCATCGTTTCATTCCCCGGCGCCGGCGGAACAAGCCGCCTCTTCACTGCGACGAATCAATTCCTCGTCCCTTAAGAGATTCCAGACTCCCCATGAAGAGCTGACTCAGAAAGATCAAGCTAGGGAAAGGACTGATTTGACGAATCCGGTGATTGGATCATCGTTGATTAGCGCTTAACAATGTTCGATAATCGTCGGCGCGGCGAGACTCATGCTCCCTCAGAGGAAGCCTTGCCAGGATTGATGATTAATCCGTCACAAGACGACGTATTAGAGAGTCTCACAAACTCTCATGAAACAATCCGACACGCCCAGCAACACATCACGCCGCCAGTTTCTTACCAAGTCCGCCTCTTCGGCATTTGGGTTCACCTTCATCCCGGCCTACCTCACCAGCGCACGGGCGCAGAACAATCCCAAGAAGCCACCAAGCCAGCGGATCAACCTTGGATGCATTGGCGTCGGAGGCCGGGGAGTCTCTGTCGTTGGCGGACATTGCAACAAAGGCAACGCCACGCCAATCGCTCTTTGTGATGTCGATTTTAAGCGGGGCGGCCCCACCGTCAAAAAGTATCCCGATGTCAAACAATTCAACGACTTCCGGGAAATGTTCGACCAAATGGGCAAGGACATTGACGCCGTTACCGTGGCCACTCCCGACCACACGCACTTCACTGCGGCCATTCAGGCGATGTCACTCGGCAAGCACGTCTATGTCGAGAAACCTCTGACGCATACTTTCGAAGAAGCGGAAATCCTCATGCGGGCCGAGAAGAAATTCAAAGTCGTCACCCAGATGGGCAATCAGGGTCACACTTCCGGCGCCTCGGAACAATTCAAGCACATGGTTGCCAGCGGAGTAGTCGATGACATTGTGAAAATCGAAGCCTGGAAAAGCCCCGGTCTATGGTTCATGGAGGCCGGAAAACGCATCAAAGGATTTCCCAAAGCCGAGCCCATTCCCGAGTCACTCAAGACCTGGGATCTCTGGTGTGGCCCTCAAGAAGTTAAGGACTTCAGCAGCTTATTCCACACCTTCAACTGGCGCGGCTTCCATCTCTATGGCGGCGGCATGTTCGGCGACTGGGGATGCCACATCATCGATTTCCTCCACAACTATCTGAAGCTTGGCTACCCAACCGAAATCAATCCCACCGCTCTCGCCGACCACAACCAAATCAGCTTCCCGCTCAGCTCGCACATCAATCTTAAATTCCCCGCCCGCGGCGACAAGCTCCCTGCCGTCGATTTGATGTGGAAAGCCGGTGGTGACTACGCTTCGACCGTCGATCAAAAATATCTCGATCCCAAATCCAAGAAAGCACCCAACCTCGGAGGCGCCGGGACCCTCGCTCATCGCAAGCAAGGAGACTATCTCGTTCACCGTAATTCCCACGGCGGTCGCTCAAAAATCATCTCTGCGTCAAAGCGTGAAGATCTTAAGGATGCCATGAATTCCCAGGGACCGAAATTCGATCACATGGAAAGTTTCGTGCAGGCTTGTATGGGCAACGGAAAAACCGACTCACCTTTCAGCGTCGCAGCCCCTCTCACGCAAGTCCTTACTCTCGGTGTCGTCGCGGAGTTCCTCAACGTGAAACTGAAATTCGATTCCAAGACCAAAAAGTTCATCGGCAACGACGAGGCCAACGCCCTCCTCTCCGGCCCCGCGCCGCGTAAAGATTGGGCCGGGCACTACAAGTTGGCTTAATTCCTACCCCATCAATTCCGAGAGCAGTCCTGTAACAGAGCACTCGAGCTCATCCTTCCATAAGTCTCGCGAGGCAACTATTTCGACTTCCTTTGCCTGGGCAGTTCCTTGTCTTCGATACGAATCGTCCGGTCGAAGTAGACTCCGTAGGGTTGGTAATTGTTGTAGGGCACCGCCTCGCGTTTCCACTTGTCCAACTCCTTGTCATAGCGCTTCCGCATTTGATAAAGCGCAGCAGATTTCTGAGGATTATCCGCTTCATTCTTTAGCTCCAGCGGATCGTTCTTGAGATCATAAAACTCCTCCGTCGGCTTCATGTTCTCATCGCCATACCACCAATAGGTGTATTTCTGGGTCTCCGTCACGCAAGTCAAACTGTGGCTAGCAATCGGGCCCCAGACGTTGATGAACGCGAGTTGCTTGTGCCCCCCCGCTTTCGGATCATCGAGCGTTTTAACCAGACTCTTGCCGTCGATATTCTTTGGAATCTTGACCCCGGCCATTTCCAAAATGGTGGGTGCAAAATCAATGTTCCCGGTGAGCTTCCCGCAACGACGTCCTTTTCCAGCTGTCTTGCTTCGCGGATCAAAAATCATCAGAGGCACACGCGAGGATTCCTCCATCGGCAAAACCTTCGAGCCATACCCATGTGAGCCACAAATGAAGCCGTTGTCGCTGGTGTAAATAATGACGGTATTGTCCGCGATCCCTTGCGCTTCCACTTCCTTGCGAATCATTCCCAGCGCCACATCAATGGCATGAACCTGCTGATGGTAGGTCGCCATGACATTGTCGTAATCCTTATCGTAATCCCACGATTCAAAACGCTCATACTGTCGAGCGGTCTTGCTCTGCGGAGCCATGTGTTTGCCAAACTCCCGACCGTAGTTCGCGGGCTTAGTGAATTTCTTGCCGGCATAGACATGATCAAAACGCGGATCTGGCGTCGCCGGTTTATGCGGAGCTTTAAAGCTAACCGAAAGGCAGAAGGGCTTCTTCTGCTTCACCGAATCACGAATGACATCCCGGCCGAAGGCTCCGTATGACAAAGTTGAATGCGGAAACTCCCCGGCATACTTCTTCATCGATTTATTTTTCGCCGTGGCATAATTCGTTTGCCCTGGACCTCCGCCCCAAAAATCAAAGTCGTCTTCACAAAGCCCCTTCCCCTGCACCACAAGACCAAACTTCCCCGCAAAAGCCGTGAGGTATCCCGCTGAGCGCAACAACTTGGGATAGGACTTTTCCCAGACCTCCGCATGCATATTCCCGTGCTCGAAATTACAACCCGTCTTGTATTCATACATTCCGGTGAAGACATTCGCCCGACTCGCCATACAAATTGCGGTTGTGTTATAGTGTCGATCAAAGATCAATCCGTCCGCCGCCAGCTTATCCATATTTGGAGTCACAACATCCTTGTTTCCATAAGCCCCCACCGAGTAGGTGCTCTGGTCATCGGCGAAGAGGAAAATAATATTGGGCCGTTTCTCCTCCGCCCAAAGTGGGCAGGGAGCTAAAAGGCAAAAAAGCAGCAAGCGGGAAATTTGAGCCATCCCGACAGTCCATATTTGGATTCGAGAGACAGTGCAAGATTTCACTCCTGCTCAACTCTTAGCCGGGAAAAACCAATGGGAGTCCGCAGCTGGCGGTGGCATGAGATGCACCGTGACTAATTCTGTTCCGTCATTATTAGCAACCTGACAACTTCCATCCCGCATTCTCCCGATCCCCCAAAACTTGCATTCTTCCAAGATTTCAGACAAACAGTCTCCCAATCAACGTATCTATCAACCCATGATTTTAAAACCACTCCTCGCACTCATGACCTCCGCCAGCCTCCTAGCCGCCGCACCTCTCGTTTACGAAGGCACCGAAGGCCCCGGCAAAGGCAAGCATATCGTCTTCATTGCCAACGACCACGAATACCGTTCGGAGGAAACCTGCCCCCTCATCGCCAAGATCCTTGCCAAGCATCACGGCTTTAAATGCACCGTCCTTTTCGGAATGGACGAAGGCGGACACATCAAAGGCGGCGGCACCCCCATCCCGAACATCGACGTCCTCAAGGATGCCGACCTCCTCTTCTTTTACACCCGATTCATGAAGCTCCCCGATGATCAGGCCGACGCCCTTGTCGCTTACTTCGAGCGTGGAGGCCCCACCATCGGGCTCCGCACCTCGACCCATTGCTTCAATGGCCAAAAAGGCAAATGGGCCAAGCTCAACTTCAACTACGGAGGCGACGATTACCGCGGCGGCCTCGGCGAGCAAGTCTATGGCAACACCTGGAATAAGGCACGCGGCCAGAGCCACTACGGCTCCAACCACAACATGGGCGGCACCATTTCCGGCATCGGAAAGCACGCCATCCTCACCGGCGTCAAGCCCATGCATACCTACTCCGGCGCCTACAAATCACAGCCTCCCGCCGACGCCACTCCTCTCCTCGAAGTTCAGGTCCTCAACACCTTCGGACCCAGCAAGAACATCAATAAAGACAAACCTCTCGTCAACGCCGGATGGACCCGCAACTCTTATATCGCACCCTCCGGCGCCAAAAAAGAAGCCCGTGTCGTCTACACTTCCTTCGGAGCCTCCGAAGACGTCCTCGATGAAAACGCCCGCCGCTTTCTCATCAACTCCTCCTTCTGGGCACTCGGACTCGAAGATAAAATCACCGCCGATCTCAACGCCGCCATCGTCGGAAAATTCCAGCCCGCACCCTACACCACCGGTTCTTTCTACCGCACCGGCGTCAGACCCTCCGACCTCGCCGGTTGGGACAGCCAGGTCATGCCGGCCAATGCCAAATACGCCGGCTTCGAAGGCAAGGTAAATCCACGCGCCATGAATGTTCTCAAGAACCGACCCCACGCCCTGAAGGACATCCAACGCCTCCACCCCAACTTTAAGCCCAAGAAGTAGCTGAGACTCCTGACCGCTTGAACGTCTAACAATTTCGGTTCCCCATCAAATGCCTCCTGCGAAAACCTCGCCGGGAGGCATTTTTCGTTTAGCCCACATTGACCTCAAATCATCAAAGCATCTCATTGGAATTCAAGTCCGCCTGCTCTTACCCTTCAGGCATCGATCCCCAAAAACTTCACTCGAAGCGCTGCCCCAAATAAACGCCCTTAGAAGAAAAGGCCAAGCTGCTGAAGCTACGCCGGTATATTTGAAATAAGTAGAGCGGCGTTCCCGATGCTACTCGCCAAATTCGCAATCAGGAAAAACTTTCCTTCGTCAGGAGCGCGAGCTTCTGCAGCTTGTTGAGGCGATACCTTCGGTCAAAGACGCGGAAGTTGTCTTTCTTCATCTTGCCAAGTAGCGTGTGGTAGATCCGGTGCATCACGCGCGGTGCGAGGAGCGCCTCATAGTCCTCTTGTGGCAGGAGCGACGTCGCTTTGGCATAGAGTTCCTCGCAACGCTTGGCCTGGTAATTCATAAATTCCAGAAAGCGCGCATCATGCACCCGCCCGAGCAGATCCTCTTCACTATAGTCAAAGCGCACAAGGTCATCTAAAGGCACATAAATTCGCGAGCCATTATCAAGGTCCTCTCCAATATCACGCAGGATATTGGTCAACTGCAGCGCGTCGCCTAAGGCAATGGCATAGTCATGCGCCCGCTTGGGATCCGCCCCAAAAAGCGGCAAACAAACCAAGCCCACCGACGAGGCAACACGGTAGGTGTATTTCTGCAAATCTTCCCAGGCGTCAAACCGCTGTGGTTCGAGATCCATCTGACATCCTTCGATGATATTGGTGAAATACTCCGACGGAATCTCATAGCGATTCCGCACTTCCAGAACCTCGCGCTGCAAGTCCTGCAGCGGAAGCTCCGGATTGACTTCGCTCTCGCCAAAAACCGTCTTCCACTTTGCCAATCCCTCGCGCTTATCTTCGATCGGCAATTCGAGGTCATCGGCCAGATCATCGATGACCCGGCAGTAGGCGTAGAAGGACACCAAATGCTCACGCCGGTCCGCCGGGACACACCTCAGGGCGAAGGCGAGATTCGACTTCGCCTTCCGGGTAATCTCGGCGGCGGTGGGTTCGACAGGCATCAATTACTATTCAATAAATCCCCAGTGACCACTGGTGAAGGGCCAGAGAGAGAAATAGGCCGGACCAACAAGGTTGTGCTGTTTTACAGTGCCCCAAAAACGCGAATCCAAGCTACTCGGTGAATTATCGCCCATCGCATAAAACTCACGCATATTGGTATCTTCGGTCTCTTCGATCGACTTGAGTTTGAAGACGAAATCCTGATTTACAAAGGGACTCTTTCCCTGCCTCGGATTGCTGTATCCGGGATACTTCCGCCCTTTCGCATCGGCACCTTGACCCGCCACGCGCAGGATCGTTTCCTCCTCGGGAATGACTCCGTTAATATAAAGATCAGGCTCTTTCACTTGAACGGTATCGCCCGGCACGGCAACAAGGCGCTTAATGTAATGCGTCCCGCCCTGCTGACTGCTCATTTGTTTACCCGTTTGGTCCGTATCGATTCCGCGGGTATCAAAGACGAATGATTCTCCGCGCTTGGGATTGCGGAAATGATACGAAACCTTGTCCACCAATACGAGATCTCCCGAAGTCAAACTCCCCTGGAAAATGGGATCACCTTTCTGGTAATGGGGACCTCGTGCAAAAATATATCCCTTGGGGGTATTCCTCACAAATTTTCCAATTGTGGGAATCCGCACGGCTTCATTCGCAGGACAACCGATTCGCACCGAGCTCCCATCATCAAAAAAGATCTTGGTGCCTGAAAAGAGGAACCAAGTGGAATCCCTGATTCCTGTGATACTCTTCTCCTTGTCCGCCACGATGTTTTCGTAGGACTTTCCTTCCATCACGAAATCAATCGCCCGCTTCCCGATGAACGGCTTGTCCCAACCTTCCTCTTCATGCATTGGCGTGGCAATAATTCCATTCAAGGACGGTTGCATCGATCCGGTCGGAATTCGAAACGGCTGCAGGAAGTATGCCCGAATCCCCAATGCGACGACAATCGCCACCCAAAAAACTTCGATGTTCTCTTCCAGCCAGGTCGGCGCCTTGTAATGGGCGAGCGATTTCTCACAAGTGTTGTGCACTTGCTTCGAGGTCTCCTTTACCGCATCTAGATCTTTAGACTTAATCGCGGCTTTCAGATCGGCCCGGCGAGATTCGATTTCATCAATGCGGTTCTGCGTCAGCAGATCGCGCTTATAATGCAGAAACTTCTTCGAGCCTTTTAACAGGCCCAAGGCTTCCTTTTTCCAACGTGGCTTAAACACGGGGGAAAGCTGACCTTCCCGCCGCCAAGTTTCAAGGGGGAATCCTCGGCCCGGAAATTCGGCAATATTTCTGGGTTCTCTCCCGTCTTATCAACGTACAAACTCCCGCCATGCCTCTCACTGTTCACGGAAAGCACTTCCATCTCGATGGAAAGCCTCACTTTCTGCGAACCGTCACCTACGGCCCCTTCCCGCCCAATTCCACCCATTCGCCGAAAATTGACTTTCCGCGCATCCGCCGGGCCGGCTTCAATTCCATCCGCGTCTATACCCTCCCGGAGAGGGAATTACTTGATGCCGCCGGGAAAAACGACCTCCTCGTCATCCCTTCCCACGCCTGGGCCAATGGCTGCGACTTCATCCGCGAACCCGACATTTTCCACGAAGCCCGCGCCTCCCTCGTCTCTTGGCTCGCGCAGTATCACGACCATCCAGCCCTCGGCGCTCTCCTCGTCGGTAACGAAATCCCCACCGACATGGCCCGCTGGATGGGTCCGGCCAAAGTCCGCGCGCTCCTCGACGAACTCATTCTCGCCGCCAAAAAATCCGCGCCCGCTCTCCCCGTCGCCTATTCCAACTTTCCCACCACAGAATACCTCGAACCTCTCGCCGCCGACTTCACCGCCTTCAATCTCTATCTCGAAAACCCCAACGACCTCGCCGACTACCTCCCCCGCCTCCACCACCTCGCGGGCGACCGCCCGGTTTATCTCACCGAGTTCGGACTCGATACCCAGGGCAACTCAGAAGAGCAGCAAGCCGAACTTCTCCCCTCCGCGCTCCGCCTCAGCCGTGAGGCGGGACTCACCGGGGCCACGCTCTACGCATGGTCCGATGCCTGGCAAAACAATGGCGAAACCATCACCGACTGGTCCTTCGGGTTGGTCCGCCGCGATGGCTCGGAAAAACCCGTCCTCGCCGAATTGGAAAAGATCCGCCTTCCTCTTCCGCAACCCGAAACGCCTCCGCGCTTCTCCGTGATTATCTGCACCCGCAATGGCGCGGATCGTTTGAAAGGCTGCCTCGATGCCTGCCTCGCTCTCGACTACCCAGACTTCGAGATCATCGTCGTCAATGACGGCTCGACCGACGACACCGAAAAACTGTTAGAGAGCACCGAAGGTATCCGCGCCTTCCATCTTGACCCCTCCGGACTTTCCGCCGCACGTAATTACGGGGCCGAAATGAGCAAGGGCGAAATCCTCGCATTTACCGACGATGACTGCCGACCCGACGTCCATTGGCTTGCGTGGTTGGCCCACGCCTTCACTACCTCGGAACACGTTGCCATCGGCGGACCCAATCTTGCTCCGCAGCCCGACTCACTCGCCCTCTCGCTCACTACCGCCGCGCCCGGTGCACCCACCCACGTCATGCTCGACGACACCACCGCCGAGCACCTCCCCGGCTGCCACCTCTCGGTGCGCCGATCCGCCTTCGATCAGATCGGCGGATTCGACAAACAATTCCGCACCGCCGGAGACGACGTCGACTTTTGCTGGCGACTCCGCGACTCCGGACACACCCTCGGGTTCTGCGGCGCCTCCTTCGTTTGGCATCACCGCCGCGCTACCCCCTGGCGATACCTCAAACAACAAATGGGCTACGGACGAGCCGAAGCCCTCCTCTTCAAAAAACACCCGCAACGTTTTTCCGAAGGCGGCATCCGTTGGCAGGGCTGCGTCTACCAAGGCGGAGCGCTCGGCATCCAGCCCGGCGACTTCATCTACAGCGGACCCACCGGCGAAGCTCCCTACCAATCGCTTGCCCTCAACCGGCAACCGGTCCGCCGCCTCCCGGGCGAATACGACACCCCCTCAGGCCGCTTCGCCCTCCGCATTCTCGCTTGGCTGCAATCTCTCCTCCGCCCCTGGGCCCGCAAGTCCTCCGGAGGACCCGGTCGTAATATATCCATCACAAAGACTCCTCCTCCCGCCGAGGCCATCCGCCATCAACTCACGCTCACTGGCTCCAACGGACTCTCCCGACACCATCTTTACCGACACCTTCTCGCCCACAGCTGGGAAGCCTGCCCCGATCCTGATTGGGATCTCCAATCCCGCGGAACCTTTCTCATCGCCGCCACCGAACAAAGTGGCACGCGGACCAATCGCACTTTCGTTGGTCTCAGCGGACCAGCGCCTGATCTCAAAAACCTTGCCCTCGATGCGGGCTTTATCCCGACTCCTTCCTAATCGTGCAGACCTCAGACTTTCACTACGACCTCCCTGAAGAACTGATTGCCTCGCGCCCGCTCGAAAACCGCGACGGCTCACGCATGATGCTCGTAAATCGCGCCACCGGAGAAATCTCGCACCACCACTTCCGTGACTTCGCCGAACTCCTCCCACCCGACCATCTTCTCGTCCTCAACGACACCAAAGTCATCCCGGCGCGCCTCTTTTCCAACGACGAAAAAATTGAGCTCGTCCGCACCAACGCCACCGACCCACACCATTGGTGGTGCCTCGTCCGGCCCGGCAAGAAGATGAAACCCGGCCGCACCGTGCAAGTCGGCGGGAGCACCGGCACCGTTCTCCAGACCAACGAAAAAGGCGAACGTCTTATCCAGTGGGACACCCCGCCCGACCTTGAAGAACACGGTCACCTCGCCCTGCCTCACTATATGGAACGCGAAGCCGACAAAGCCGACCGCGACCGCTACCAAACCGTCTACGCCAAAGAAGACGGCGCCATCGCCGCGCCCACCGCCGGACTCCATTTCACGCCCGAAGTCCTCGCCAATCTCGACCACACCTTCCTCACCCTGCACGTCGGCGTTGGCACCTTTCGCCCTGTCAAAGTCGATGATCCCAGCGAACACGAAATGCATTCCGAGCGTTACCACCTCGACGCCGAAGCCGCCGCCAAAATCAACGCCGCCAAAAAAATCGCCGCCGTCGGCACCACCGTTACACGAGTCCTCGAACACCTGGCCCGCGACCGTGAAATCGCCGAATGCTCCGGCGAAACCGATATTTTCATCTACCCGCCCTACCAGTTCCAAGCCATCGATACCCTCCTCACCAACTTCCACCTCCCCTGCAGCACCCTCATGATGCTCATCTCCGCCTTCGCCTCGAGAGAGCTAGTCCTCGAAGCCTACGCCAAAGCCGTCGAAGAAAAATACCGCTTCTACTCCTACGGCGACTGCATGTTGATTGTTTGAAAAATGCGGAATGCCCATAGGCATTGCTACCCCAGCCTCTTCTTCGCCGCTCGTCGTTTTGCGATCTCGTCCATCACGACGGCGACCAGTAGGACTAGGCCGACGATGAAGAATTCCATGTGGGTCTCGAGCCAGGTGACGAGGTTGATCATGTTCTTCAGGACCTGCATCACGGCGGTTCCAATCAAGACACCGAGGATCGTTCCCTCTCCGCCCCGTAGACTACACCCTCCCAGCACGGCAGCGGCGATGGCGTAGAGCTCGAAGAAGTTCCCGTAGTCACTCGGCTGCGCGCTGTTGCCGTTCAGAATGAAGAGCATACCACCGAGGGAGGCCAGCATTGAGCAGATGACATAGGAAAGAATGATCATGCGGTCAGTGTTGACGCCGCTCAAGCGCGTCGCTTCCTCGTTGTTACCGAGCGCGAAGAGATACCGTCCCCAAATCGTCTTCCGCAAAAAGATCCAGGCCGCAATGGAGAGAACCACCAAAATCAAAAAGGGATAAGGCAGGCTGAATTTCCCAACGAGCTCGATCTCACCCGTTCCCCATTCCCGGAAACTTTCATAGCCGCTGTTGCCAAAGCCTTGGCTTTGGTCGTCGGTGATACCTCGGGTCGCGCCGCGGTAAATCAACAAGCCACACAAGGTCACTACAAAGGGCTGCAACTTCAACTTGGTGATCAACAAGCCATGGAACAAGCCGATGACCAGTCCCACCAAAAGTCCGAGTCCAACCGCCGTGGCGGGATGCCAGCCATGACGCACCACCAGCCACGGCAATCCGCAACCGACGAGGCAGACCACCGAACCAATCGAGAGATCGATTCCTCTCGTGATGATCACGAAGGCCACACCCAGACTGAGAATGCCATACAAACCGGTCCGCTCGAGTTGCTTCGACTGATTGTACCCGCCCAAAAAGTTTTCATTCAAAAAGGCCGTGATGACATACACGACGACCAAGGTCACAAGGATTCCTCTGATGTTCTTCATCTGCTCAATCTAACTCGCATTCTTCAAGTTCCGCCCGGTAGCCAGTTCCATGATGGCCTCTTCGGTAAAGTCTTCACGCCCCAGCTCACCCGAGATCCGTCCCTCGTGCATCACAAGAGCCCGGTCCGCCACGCCCATGATCTCTTCCATCTCACTCGAGACAAACAAGACCGCCATTCCTTCCTTCGCGAAGCGCTCCATGAGCAGGTAGATCTCCTCCTTCGCTCCAATATCAATCCCACGCGTTGGCTCGTCCAACAATAGCACCTTGGGCTTCAAGGCCAGCCACTTTGCCAGCACGATCTTCTGCTGGTTCCCACCCGACAAATAACGAGCCAGTTGCCAGGCCCCCGGCGTCTTCACGCGGAGAGCTTCGATCATCTCTTTTGTTAATTCTTCTTCCTTCGTCTTATCGACAAAGGGCCCCTTCGCGTCCCGACGCAAGGAAGCCAGACTCATATTCTCCTTCACCGCCATGTCGAGGATCAAGCCCTGCCCCTTCCGATCTTCCGGCACTAGGGCCAAGCCACGATTCAGGGCCTCCGCCGGCGAATAAGGCAAGCCCGTCACACCACCAACCGTTACCTCGCCACCCAAACCCGGCTGTGCGCCAAAAAGAGCGGCGAGCATTTCGCTGCGACCCGCTCCCACCAAACCAGCGACCCCGACGACCTCACCCGCGCGCACTTCGAAATCCAAAGTATGCTCTGGATGCTCGACCGATCTGAGGCCCTTGACCAACAAGGCCACTTCGCCCAGCTCATGCGGCGTCCGTTGATAAAATTGCGACACGTCACGCCCAACCATCAAACGCACCATCGCATCATGCTCGATTTCCT
>JAAEZT010000043.1 GCA_018222765.1 bacterium
GGCGTGGAGTTGTTGGTCCCGGGATTGGTTGTGCCCGGAGTAGGAGAGGAAAAGTAGCCGATGGAGGGAGGTGCGGGATTGGTGAGAGTGGCAACCAGCTCGGGGCGAATCAACATGTCGCTACTGACGGAAAATTGATTCATCCCGTGAATTGCGAGAAGGTTGTTTGTTGTCGCGAGATCGGAAATGACATGAGAGATGTCGAAGTTTTCGAATTGAAGGGCGTTTGAGTCACTGACGCCGCTCATGGAATCTGAATTCCAGGCAAGGGAGGAGGGGGCGTTGGCTCCGGCGGCGTAGGTGCCATTGATGAAGGCGGCGAAGCCGTCGTCATATTTCATGCGGAGCGTGAGAGTCTCGACATTGGCGGGATCAATGGTGCCAGGGATGGGAACGCGAATGTAGACGGTGGAATTGTTGCCATAGGCAGTGGCTTCGATATCGATGCCGATTTCGTTTTCAAATCCGCTCGTTCGCTCAAGTCCCACCCCGAGGGCTCCCGATTGCCAAGTGTTGTCATCGAAAAGCGGATCGTTGGAACGCCAGGTTGTGCCGACGAGGGAGTCGTATGTCAAATCAGGAACGTGGGCTTTGGCAGGTGAGGATTCGGTGACGAGAGTGACTTCATTGCTTGTCGTCGTGGAGCCGTAGGAAATGTCGGTAGCTTGTTCGGGAAAAGTGTATTCGGAAACGACGACCGATGAGGGGGAAGTCAATGCGAGGTATTCGCCTTTGACTGAAAGTTTGAAATTTGTGTGCAGGGTGGAGCCAGCAGTTGCGCGGTCTTTTCCAGAGGCAAAGATGACGAGGTAGCCATTGGCCGGAATGCTGACATCGGGGAAACTCCATTTGGCGGGTTGGGCGGGGTCGTCGGTGAGTCGCCATCCGCTGAGAGATTGGGAACCGGGGCCGGGGTTGTAGATTTCGATCCAGTCGGAAAAACCGCCATCCTCGTCCTGAAGTCCGGTGTCGTTGGCGGCAAGGAACTCGGTTATCACCGGTTGAGCCAGAGAGGCGGTGGCAGCAAAGAGTCCAAAAAAGAACTGACGAAGGATAAACACGAAAAAGAGTCTTAAAAGGAAGAGTGTTTCAGAAGAATTGCAACCTGGTTTGAATGAAAAACCAGATGGCGATGGGTCAAAGAGCTGGCTGGCGAGGCGGAGGGAGAAGGATGAGCAGATTTGTGTTGGTGAAAGTGAGGGCTTGATCCTGCGCAGAATGATCTTGTTTTGAAGCGGAGTGACGACGGTGGGGTGACCAGGAATCGGATTCCGCTATTAAAAGATCCCGAACGGGGTCCTCCGAACGAGTGTCAGTTGGCGGAGTCGGCAGATGGCGATCTTTTTTTGATCCCGAGAAATCAAGGAGGAGAGGCGAAGATCAGGAGGAAAAAGAGGAGGTACATGGTGGATTAAGTAATGCCTCAAGTTCATTCATGGGAGAGAAACGTAATTTTATCGAGGCCCTCAGTAATTGAGATCACTTGATCCAGAGCCACCTCGCTGAACGATTGAGTTGTTCCGGAAACCGGCCACTCGACTTCGAGAAGTTTGATTTTCGAAGCTTGGCCCAGACCGATGTTTTGCTGCAAAGGGTTCGCTCCGAAGGTGCCGCCGCTGTTCATGTGACGATAGATTGACCGGGTCTGCTTGCCTTCCTCGATATCGATCCGAATGCGGGCACCGATGGCCGAGCGGTTTGTTTTCGTGCCGACAAGTTTGATTGTGATCCAGTGATTTCCAAAACCGGGGTTCTTCCACAAGGCGTTAAAGTAGCTGTCTCCTTTGACGGCTCCGCCCATTTCTTCGAAGACATCTTGATCCCCGTCCTGATCAAAGTCGGCAAAGGCGATGCCGTGACCTTTTTGCAGATGCCCAAAACCACCAGCCATGGTGACATCGGCGAACTTCTTGCCGCCGCGGTTTAGATACATTCTGTTGGGCATGAGTTCATCGTATTCAGGCCAGCCGGTTCCGAGATAAAAGTCGAGGTAGCCGTCTCCGTTGAGGTCGCCAAAGTTGGATCCCATTGGAGAACTCGGCGAGATGAGGTTCATCTTCGCCGCGACGTCTCGAAATCCACTACCGGTATTCTTGTAGAGCTTGGCAGTTTCAATGTTGATTTGATAGCCGAAGGCGTTCGCTGCGATGTCGTCCATTTTCGCGGCGTAGGAAGAGACGTAGAGATCTAGGTGTCCGTCGTTATCATAATCCCAGAACCAGCATGGAAAACTGACTGATGGTCCTGAAACTCCATGCTTGTCGGCGACGTCGGTGAAGGTGCCGTCGCCGTTGTTGTGATAGAGTCTGTTCTTCGCGCCAAAGTTGGAAACATAAAGATCGGGATAGTGGTCGTGATCGTAATCGCCCCAAATCACGGCTTTGGCGAAGCGGTCATTGGTAACCCCGGCTTCCCGGGCGACGTTGGTGAAGGTTTCATCGCCATTGTTTCGGAAAAGCTGGCTTGGGGGATCGTGGCTTTGACGTTCGTTTCCGAGGTAGAGATCGAGGTCACCATCGAGATCGTAGTCCGCCCAGGATGCGGTTTGGCTGGGTTGGTTGATTTCGGCGAGGCCAGCGCGGAGCGTGATGTCGGTAAAGGTTCCGTCGCCGTTATTGCGGAGGAGTGAGTTCGGGTGTTTTCCTTCGTCTTTAAACCACCCGCCACGGAGGACGAGAATGTCGAGCCAGCCGTCGTTGTTGAAGTCTGCCTGATTGATATTGAGTCCACCGAAAAGACCGGTGAGATTTGCGGCATCGGTTTGATCTGAAAAGTTCCCGTCGCCCTTGTTTTGATAATATTTTAATTGGCCGCCGGTGGTGGTGTTGGATGCCCCCAGAGGGCCACGGATGTTACAAATGGGAACCGCGCGTGGCACGCCTGGGTTGGAGTCGGAGACGACAAGATCCAAGTCGCCGTCATTGTCGAAATCATCGACGATGATTCCTCCGGCGGAGCTGAAGGTGTCGAGCCCATGTTGCTTTGCGATGTTCTTAAATCGGGGAAATTTTGTGGTGGATTCAAAGTAGGAGGCTGCGACCCGGTATTGCGCTGGGACGCCCTCTGGGTAATCACCCAAGGTCATCGCCGCGAGGTTGAGCAACCAGCGGGCTCGGATGTTGCTTTCAGAATTTCGGGGAGTGGTCTGAATCACTTGGGTGAAATATTTGACGGCCTGACTTGAACCCTCTCGATTGAGGTGGATGCCATCATCCTTGATCGGGACGATACAGCTGTCGGGAGTGTTTTGGGCGCAGCAGTTTTCAGCTTCGGCTTGTCGAAGACAAGCCACCCCGAGCCAATAAAGGACATCTCGTTTTCTGACTCCTGACTCCGCTTCATCTTTTGTGATCAAGAGAGCCTGTTCCATATGTCCAATGGCTGAGGTCACCATGCCGAGCTTGAGTTCAGCAAGCCCCAGAGAAAGAAGGGTATCTGGTGATGGCTTGTCTTTAGTCCGCTCGACTTGGGCGAGGAGTTGCTTGTAGTGGCGGTCGCCAAAGTAGTCGTTTTCAGACTTGGATTCCTTCGCGATCGCGGCCAACTGCTCCACCATGGATTGGTGTGATTGCTCGGGGCTGAGGTTGGCATTGGCTGTTTTCTCTTCCTTGTCTGCGGATTTACAACCGCCGAGGAGAATGATTCCCAAGAGGGGGAGGAAGGCGGGATATAGAAACCTATTCATCTTCCTCATGAACTTGATGGCTGGTTCCAGCAGGGATGTTCTCGATGGTCTGAGTTTTTCCCGAAGGCCAAACGACTTCCAATGTTTTGATTGAAGATGAAGTCCCCAGGCCGAGGTGCATTTTATTTGAGTTCTGCGCAGCCATCCCGGAGCCGCAGAGATGTTCGCGGTAGATCACGAGTCCGTTGTTTAAAGTAGCGGTGATCTTGGTCCCGTAAGCGTCTCGGTTTGAAAGGCGGGGGGAAGCCTTGCCTTTTCTGTTAAGGCCGATCAATTCGAGGGTAACGTGATTTCTAGTTTCATTTGAGAGCGTAGCGATTTCGTTTCGGAGGAGCTGAAGTTGGGGTGCGTTGGCACTGGCAACGGCGACATCGAGCCAACCGTCCCGGTCGTAGTCAAGGTAGGCGAATGACCTTCCGTCAGAAACGAGATCGAGCCCGGAGAGCGCAGAGACGGGCAGGAAGGATTTTCCATCTTGATTGAGGTAAAGATTATCTCGTTCGTTCCCGCTGAAGGAATTGGAGACTCTTTTGCCCTCCTTATCCGTGTCGTAAAATTTGAGTCTCCCGGATGATTCCCATTCTTTTGAGTAGACGAAGTCCCGGTCTTGGTTTGGGTCCGTGCGCACGACCGTGCGCCAGAAGCAACTTCAGAGATCCACCTCCGACGCCACGGATTTGGGCGCGGTGTAGAATCCATTGGGGACATAGAGGTCAAGCCAGGCGTCGTTATCAACATCGATAAACTGACCTCCGAAAGCCCAACCGCCTTGGTGCACAGGAAAGGCGTCGTTTTCTCCGGCTAGCTGTTGGAATTCTCCGCCTCCTTGTTTGAAGAGAAGATTGCCTCTCGCAGAGAAGTGGAGCCGGTCGTCGATGTTGTCGAAGCGAGACAGAACGCGTTTCCCGGCTTTGGAATACATGTTGGTAACAAAGAGGTCGGGGATGAGATCATTGTCAAAGTCTCCCCAGGAAGCACCCATTCCGAAGCCTTTCATGGTGTCGCCGGAGAGGTCTTTGGAGAGGTCGGTGAAGCGTGGCACGCCCTTGTTATCGAGACCGTCATTTCTCAACAGAGCGTCGGGTGCAAAGTCGTTGCAAATGTAGAGGTCGGCATCGCCATCTTTATCGTAGTCGCTCCATGAGCCTTGGTAGGAATTATGATATTGATCAATGGAGGGATGGGGCGGGGCGGTTTCGAAGGTGCGTTCGCCCCGATTCAAGAGGAGGTAGTTGCGTGGGCCGGCTTGATCATAGTAGCGGTGTCCTTTGGCGAGCGCGGCTTTGTAGGAAGAGTGGCTGTCAGTTGGAAGAAACCTGTTGAGCCATTCCGGATTGCCTTGGGCCGCGGTACCGCTGGGTCCGTAGGTGCAGAGGTAGATGTCGAGAAGGCCGTCCTTATTGCAATCGGCGACCGAGACAGAAGTCACGAGGTAGGGTAATTCGATGGGGCTTGCGCTGAAGGATTTTTCTTCGTTCCAGAATAGTTGGCTTCGTTCAAGGCTCCGCCCGAGGATGAGGTCGGGGTCTCCGTCATTGTCGAGATCGGTAAAAATCGCGGAGGTGCAACAGGCTCTGACATCGAGTCCGTATCTTTGAGCCTGTTCAGTGAAGTTGCGTCCTCTATTATTAATCCAAAGTTGGCAGGGGGCCCAGAGTGAGGTGACGAAGAGGTCGTCCCAGCCATCCAGGTTAATGTCGACAACGGAAACAGCGGGATGTTGGTAACCGGATTCCGGTTGGAAGTAGGGTCCGTAGCCTCCTGGAGGGAGAACGGTCTCATTCGTCCTGATGAACTCGGTCAGCAATTCTTCATGCCTGCTCCGAGTGGCAAGTTGGAGGTTCCGCGCGCTGAAGAGTTCTGCCATGTGGTTTTTGAACATTAGCTCCCGGCTGTGCCTTATTTTAAGGCTCTTAGTGTGCCATGTTTTGATTTTCCAACTGTCCTCAGATTGAATCCAGTCAACGGCAATTTTTGCGCTGAGGCTGAACTGGGTCAGATCTTTGCTTGTTCCTTTGGCGTTGAGCTTGAGAATTGAATGGAAGAGATCTTCGCCATGTGATTCCCCTGAGAGGAATCCAAACGAGGCGTGGGATACTTGATCGAAGTTCTGAATCACTTCTTTCCAGATTCCCTGTTTTTGCGCGTCATCGAGGGTGAGAGTTTTGGGTTTTGCCATCAGCCAATCATTTTTAATGATCCCGTGTGGGAGAGGTTTTGCCTCTTGCTGATTTTTTGGAGAGAGAAGATCAATGAGTTCGATTTCGTTGGCGAAGAGAGATCGACTTTCGAGATTGATGATGGCTTTGTTTTTCAACGATTGGCCAATTTTGGAAGTGAGAATGGTAATCTCGAGGACCGCTTCCTCATCACGGACGAGTTCTTTGATAGTTTTATTCTGTTCCTGCTTGGTGGCCTCATTTTGATTCTTGCACTGGGAGGTGAAGAGGGCCAGCGCTACCAGAGAGCCAGTCAGGAGAGCTCGATATAGGTGTTTTGTTTTCGAGAGCATGAGAAGTGAACCCGCGTCTTGGAGAGCCTAAATAGTAAAGATGGACCTTCAATCGTAAAGCCGACAGAGAGGCATACCGTTGTTGAATTGCGAAACAAAAAAGTCCGCTCCCTTTACAGAGGGAGCGGACACAAATGATTATTTGATTGAATTAGTCCCGGTGGGTCTAGCGACGGCGACGAATCAAGCTCAGACCAGCAAGGCCAAGAAGGAGTGCTGATGAGGGCTCAGGGACTGCGACGGTGTCGAAGTTTGCTTCAAAGTGTTGGTCCCAACCACTGGAGTTTCCGTTTCCCCGGATTGTATCGCCGCCTGTGTAGATATTGGTGGTATCGAGGGCATAAGCTGCTCCCACCAAACTGGAAGTATCAGCCATCGTGACCTCGCTCGTGGTGGTAGAGGGGACGAAAATATAGGGAGTGGAGGCATCAAACGCATCGTTTCCTGAAAAACTCCAAGTCAAAGTTCCGTTACCCGGGACGATGCCTAAATCGACCGTAGAAACGGAAACAGCGGTAAAGCCTCCGATTCCGGTGATCGCCCCAGTCCCATCGGTGGTGAATGTAGAGTAGGCGTGGAGGTAGACATTTCCCGTGGTGCGAGTGCCATCATCGGCAGCCTGATAGGAAAAGTCTTGGAGATATAGGGTCCCGTGAGGACCTGCTGGAGCAGCAGCGATATCTGGAGTGACGAACTGGCCCCACATTGGGCCTGCTTGGTTGCCGTCCCTAGCACCGGTGACAGTGCCGTAGGAAGTAACAACAGAAGCCGCATGGGCAGCAAGACTGCTTGCGGCAAGGGCTATAATTGTGTGTTTCAATTTCATGATTTTTTCAGTTGGACATTGGCTCGGATGGGCGCTGCGGGAAAAATATGCTCAAATTAGAGCGGTAAGGCTGGATAATTACTGTGGTTTTAAGTTAAAACCAGTTTGTCTTTTGTTTTACAAGCCTCGCGGAGAATTTGGATGGTATGCTTGATGGTGAGTCTCGCCGCTCGTGGTTTTGGATTGCCGGCGCCGAAGTGGATGCTCGAGATTGGGACATTCGTTGTGCGGACGGAGACCGAGTTCACTCTCAAGAGCCGTTGGGTTCAAGGCAGTAGGTTGAAAAACGAATGCTTCGAATTTCGCTGGCCGGATTTCTCGGCTGCGTTGGTTGATTTAAAAAATCACTCGGGGTAAAGGATCGCTCCGCAGTTGTCGCAGTGCGAGATGGCTGCGCCGGATTGTGCGAGGGCGTAGGTAGCCGGGGTGACCTGAACGTGGCAGGACTTGCAACTACGCTCGCGCGTGACCGCTGCGACGGCAGCGCCTTCGCGTTTGTCGTAAAGACGATTGTAGGTGTCGATGAGATCCTCCTCAAGTCCCTCGGCGGCCTGCGCGCGTTGACTCTCAGCTTCGGCGAGTTGTTCCTTGAACTGGGTGGCCCGGGCTTCGAGAGCGGAGATTTCTTCGTCAACGAGGGCCTGGGTTTTGCCGAGGGCCTCTTCGGCTGTCGCGATGTCGGACTTTCGCTGGTCGGCTACTTCCATGAGTTCAAGCTCCTGGGTTTCGAACTCGTCGATTTGTTCCTCGTAGCGGGTAACTTCGCTGCCGAGGCGGGTGTATTCCTCGTTTTTCTTGGTTTCGAATTGCTGGTTCTTAAGTTTGGTCACGGTGTCCTTGCGGGTGCCGATGTCGAGTTCGACATTTTTGATGGCAACTTCGTTTTCCTGATAAGCCTTTTTGGCAGCTGCGACGGCAGCAGTGTCGTTGGCGAGACGCTCCTTGGCGGCTTCTTGTTGTTGGGGGATTTTGACGAGTTCCTTGTTGAGGGATTGAATCGTCTGATCAATTTTCTGAAGGCTAAGCAGTTGCTGAACGTCGTCGCGCATGGCTTATGACTAGCGGGTGAATTGGCGGGGGGAAAGCGGAAAGCTCGCGACTAATGACCACGCTTCTTTTTTGCGAGGCGATCCTTGGAGGACGTGGCTTGGCGACTTGAGGGGGAATGGCGCTTGGGGAGCTTGTTGGTCGGGGAGTTTTCGGTTTCTGTGGGAGGGGCCTCAGCGAGCTGGGGTTCGGGATCTTCGATGGGTTCTTCGGTTTCAACAGGAGACTCGGAGGGTGTGGAGTCTTCGATTGGATCTCTGGTGCCGCGGATTTTGAGTGCGGTAAAGGCGAGAGCCGCGGTGAGTGGGGGGGAAAAGAGGAGCCATTCGCCGGTGCTGAAGGGAAAGACGAAGTAGGTCAGCGCGGCGACGGTGGAGAGCCACCATTTTCTGCGGTGGAGGATAAGGACGAAGATGCCGAGGAAGGCGGTCTCTTTCCAGAAGGGAAGGCGGGAGTAGCGGCCCGAGGGTCTTTGCGGCTTGAGAGAATCCAGGTATTGGATGGAGAAAGGAAATTGTTGTAATTGAGGGGAGCTGTTTTTTGGAATCAGGGCTACGATGGGAGGTGTAATCTCGGGTGATTCCAGCAATTTCGCAGAAGAGGGAGTTTTGAGGTTTTTAAGAGGAATCGAGGTGCGTCCCGTTTTGTCGATTGGGATGATGATTAGGGATTGGCCCTTCAGGACCAGCGCTTTTCCGGGGAGGCAGAAGACGTTATTAGGATCCGACTTATTTTGAGCCATGAGGGATGCGAGTTCCAGGGAGGGGAGCAGTTTGTCATTCCAGCGAACTAAGAGCGGGAGTTCGATTGTGTCACTCTCTTCATCGGGATGAATGTTTTCAAGTTGGGTAAAGCCGTAAATCGGAGCTTCGATCGATGGATGTGATCCGATTTGATTGATCCCGGGGATTTCATCAAGGATGGCGTCTTCGGGGGATTGAATGACTGATTCCTTCAGATAGCTTGGAAATTCCTGATTGATGGGACCCCGCTGGAGGTCGATCCCTATTGCGAAGGACCCCAGTTGTGACAGTTCGTGTTGGATCGCCCGTAAGACCAACTCGTCGGTATTCTCCCATGACAAGGATTGCGTAATGATCAAATGTTTGGCACCGGCCTCCCGGATGCTGTTGATGAGGAATACCCAGTTGGCTGGGGTGAGGTCAGAGCGCCCAAATATGGCGGCTGTTTCACTGTCGAGGGCGTAGGACTCCAAGTTAAGTTTCGGACGATATTTGGAGCTAATGTCGTAGACGCTCACGACGAATTTCTCGGTTTCAATATCTTGAAGAGCGAGATGAGGATCTGTGGAAAACTTCTTTGGAAACACAAAAGCCGAATATTCCAGTTTGGCCAGGAAAGGCAGATATCCGATTCCCCACGCCATCAGCAACCCGGCCAGAACCGGAATCACAAAGGTCGAGAGAGGAGAGGAGAAGCGCTTCACTGAGGCCATCCCTAGCAGTCCTCAGATCACTAGTCGAGGATAGGACCGAGGGAGTCTTCGAGCGGGGTGTCGTCAATGACTTCCTTGAGGAAAGCCTCTGCGGCGGGGATTTGCTCAAGATACCAGGGGAGATCGTTATTGTGACCGAGATTTGCGAAGGCTCCTAGGACCTGCATGAGTCTCTGGGTGGCGCAGTCCCTGAGAAGCGGTTCGATGGGGGCGTCTTCGGTGACGTCTTCCCAAAGCTCGAGCATCTTGTCGCGATCCTCCTTGGAGTGATTCATGTAGGGATCGTAGAGGAGGGAGGCCAAGTCGTATTCCTGTCGCCCCATGCGAAGTCCCTGAAAGTCGATGATGAATGCCTTGCGGTCTTTGAGGAGGAGATTTTGCGATTGGAAATCGCGGTGAATCATGTGTGGCGCGGTGGCGCCGAGGCGGTTGCGAAGAGCGGCTAGGGCGGGGTCGTCGCGGAGAGCCTCTGGATCTTTTCCCAGATGAGTGCCGACGTAGTGTTCGAGGAAGTAATCCTGCTCCCAGTGGTAAAGTGGTTCGTCGAAAATCGGCTGGAGTTCGAAGTCCTTCGGTGGGCGAGTGTAAAGAAGTGTGTCGAGTTGCTCAAAGGCGGAACGGTAGAAGGGCTCACGGTCCTCGTAGGGACTGTCCTTCATTGAGAGGAGGTCGGTATCGCCCAAATCCTCGACGAGGGCAACCTGACGGCGGACATTGTCATAAAGAACTTTTGGGATGTTCAGCCCGGCAGCGGTCAGGAAATCCGCGACGGGGAGGAAGTTAGCGTTGTCGGAACGTTCGAGAGTGTAGTGCACCCCGATGAAGCTCGGATGATCCTCGGCGGTGATCCGGATGATGGTGCGGCCGGAGGCTCCCTTCTGGATCGGCTCCATGAGAACCTTGTGAGTGGGAGCGAGGTCGAGGTGAGCGCGGACGGCGGTAAGAAGGGTGTCGGCTGGCATCGTTAGGTGTGATAAGATTTACAGGTCGGCGTCGAGATGACGACCAGATGCGGGGGAAGTGCTGTGAACGATACAATTTGTCAATTGCGCATCCCGCAAAACCGTTGTTCCGGGCCAGAGGATGGAATTTTCCACAGTAGCGCCTTCCTCGATGCGACAATTCCCGCCGATCCAGCTATTAGCAACGGTTCCGTCGATTTGCGCGGTGGGGTGGATATTTGGAGTCATTTCAAAGCTGGCCTCGCGGTAGGCCTCGCGCGTTCCGAGATCGAGCCAGCGCGGTTCGCCTTTGACAAGGTAGGCGCCGAGCTCATTGCGCTTGATCAATTCCAGAAAAGCCGGGATCACGGAGATTTTCTCTCCGGGGGGAATGAGATCGAGAATTTCCGGGTCGATACAATAAATTCCCGTGAATTGATGGGTTCCGGCCAATTCCGCGACTTTGCCGTGAATGTCGGTGATTCGTCGGCCCTCGATGGCGAGGTGGAGGGCGGGTCCGTGGGGTTGCACCGCGAGCGTGGCGGTATTATTTGAGCCCATGTGGCCAGTGATGAGGCGGTCGATTGGGAGGTCGGTGATGATGTCGCCATTGTAGACGAGAATCGGGTCGCCATTGATCCATTCTTCGATGTTTTTGATGCCGCCGCCGGTTTCGAGGAGGACGGGCTCATGGAAAAAGGACAGGGAGGCTCCGCGGTAGGTTCCGTCGGGAAAAGCCATAGCCCAGGCTTCGGCGAGATGATGGGTGTTGATCGCAAAGTCGGTGATGCCCGCCGCGATGCAGTGATCCATCACATGGGTGATCAAGGGCCGGTTGGCGAAGGGAATGAGGGGCTTTGGCAGGGTGTCGGTGAGGGGCTTCAGGCGAGTCCCCAGTCCGGCTCCGAGTAAAAAAGCTTTGCGCATGCGCGGACAATGCTGGTATCTCGCGCTCATTGGAAGAATCAATCAACTTCCTCCGTCTTAAGTTTCACCATTCCATGAAATTATCGCTGTTCCTGCTCTTCGCTGCTCCGGCTCTCGCCTTGCCCCCCGAATTCGAACTCAGTAAGTGGGCCGAACCCTTCGATGTTGAATACCCGACCGCACTCACCGCCGCCGCTGATGGGACGGTGTATGTCTCGGTTGACTACAACGGCTCGCTCGGCAAGGAGAAGAACATGGGAAAGATTGTTTCTTGCCGCGACACCAATGGCGACGGCAAGGCGGACAGCTTTAAGGATTTTGTGCCCAACGTTGACAGCCCGAGGGGAGGGCACTTCGTCGGCGACACGTTGTATCTCATTCATCCGCCATTTCTCAGCTCGTTCCGCGACACCACCGGAGACGGCGTGGCTGATGAACACAAAGTCCTTCTTGAAAATATTGGGTTCGGTCTTCGCCATCCGCGTGGATCGGATCATACCACCAATGGTTGTCGAATGGGCATCGATGGCTGGCTCTACATCGCAGTGGGTGACTTTGGTATGGAAGACACCAAAGGCACCGATGGCAAAGTCGTAAGATTACACGGCGGGGGGGTAGCCCGGGTGCGTCCCGATGGCACCGAGTTGGAAGTCTATTCCTATAACACCCGTAACATCTGCGACGTGGCGATCAGTCCGACGCTTGATCTCTTCACCCGCGACAACACCAACGACGGAAAAGGATGGAACATCCGCGTGCATCACTTCACCAACGGATCGGATCACGGCTATCCGCGTCTCTACAAGAATTTCAAAGACGAAGCGGTCAAGCCCATGCTTGACCTTGGAGGCGGAAGTGGCACCGGGGCTCTTTATCTTGCCGAACCCGGTCTCCCGGAAATGTTCCTTAACTGTGATTGGACTACCGGTAAGATTTACCACGACGCTCTCACCGAAAAAGGCGCCGACTTCAAAGCGGAAGAGTCCGTCTTTCTAGACCTCGTTCGTGCAGTCGACATTGATGTCGACGGCAGCAGCAATCTCTACGTCTGCGACTGGCGTGATGGTCGATTCAAATTCGCCGGCGAAGGCAAGAAAGTCGGCATGCTTCAGAAGATCGTCAAGAAGGGTCTCAAAGTGCCCCCGCTTCCCAAGTTCGCCAAGCTCTCAAATGCCCAACTGGTGGCGCTTCACAAAGATCCCTCCGCGGTGCGTCGCCTCGAAGCCCAACGGGAGCTTCTCTCCCGGGAAGATTTTAAGGATGTCGAGAGTCTCATTGCCGTCGTTGGCGACAAAAAGAACAGCAAGGCCAGTCGCGTCGCGGCGATCTTCACCATTGCCCAATTGAAAGATGACAAGGTGATCGAAAATTTGAAGGCCTGTGGTCTTGCAGCTCCCAATTTGGGTGAGTTCGTCCTCCGCGCTCTCGGCGACCGCAAGGGACGTCTCGACAAAGTTTCTCCCGAGACCTTTTCAAAGCTCCTTGGCAGTTCTTCTCCTCGTCTCCAACTGCAGGCTGTCATTGGTCTGATGCGTCAGGGCCAGAGAGCGGCAGGAAGCTCCGAGGCTCTCATCAATTTGGCGACCGTCACCAATGATGAACGAATCAAGCACACCTGCATTCAGGCTCTCGTTGCGATCGCCGAAATCGACGTGCTCCTGAAAAATACCGACCATGCCGTTGCTCTCCAGGCAATCCAGCGTCTTCACAATCCTGGCGTCATTTCCTCCCTTATCGCTCAACTAGCCACCAGCAAAAACAAGATTCCGCTTTTCGGTGCCCTCGCTCGTCTCTACCACAAGGAAGGGCCGTGGGATTTAAAATTCTGGTGGGGGACTCGCCCCGACGACCGCGGTCCATATTTCTTCGTCGAAGAATGGAGTGAAACTCCCGCCATCAAGAAAGTCCTCGAAACAGCCTTCTCCGAATTCAAAAAGGACGACCAAATGCAAGCTCTTGGGCTTCTTGGTAAGAATCGTATCGACGTGACCAAGCTCGATCTTGGTGATCAGGATCCGGTCGATCTCGCGCTGATGGCGGCTGTTCCTAATCCAAGTCAGGTGCAGCTCCTGACCGCTGCGGCGAAGGATACCAAACGTCCCTGGGATGTCCGGGTGGCAGCCTTGCGGAATCTATCCAAAGCTCCGGATGGAAAGGGGATTGCCAATGAAATCGGGGTCCTCGGAAACTGGATGGAAATGAAAATCGATCCTGTGGATTTGGAACGCGAGATCTCCGAGTTCACCAATCGCGGCGGACTCTTCCTTCAATTCAAAGACATCCGCAAGATCGCTGCGAAGGGTAGTGTCTATGAAAGTCGCGTCGCCTGGCGTTCGCTCCTGACCATGACGCAAAGTCCGCTTGTCAAGCAGGGCCCCAAAGGTCAGATCTTGAAAATGATCGACAAGAATCCTCGTGAAGAAGGTTTCTTCCACGCTCTCGCTGATCTTCGTATGACCGGCTTCGACAAGCAGATCGAGAATGCCATCAACAGCGATAACGACACTCTCATTGAAGTGGCCAAACACACCAAGGAACTCCTCGCCAAAGCAAAGGCCAGCGGCGGGAAAACGGTCGACAAGGTGAAGCCTGCCGAAGTCAACAAACTAGCCATGACTCAGAAAGGGGACGTCGCCAACGGCAAGGCCCTCTATCTTCGCCAGGGTTGTATTGCCTGCCACGCCATCGACCAAAAGGCGGAACAGAAAGGTCCCTACCTCGGTTCTGCCGGAAGTAAATTCACGCGCGATTACCTTATTCAGTCGGTTCTCGATCCCAACGCCGTTGTAGCCCAGGGATTCCAAACCGAGCTGATCACGACCAATGATAAAAAAGTCCACATGGGCTTTGTGACCAGGGAGGAGGACGGCGTGATCGAACTTCGCAATATCGCCGGCATCGTGACCAAGATCAAAGAAGTCGACATCAAGAAGCGCGACCACCAAACAACCTCGATGATGCCTCCCGGACTCGCCGGCACCCTCACCGTTGGTCAATTCACCGATCTCATCGAATACCTCGTCTCTCTCAAAGAGTAATCTGGTTCAAGTTCGAGGTCAGCAACTCTTCCCCTCCTGTCAGCGGCTTATGGCCGCTGATTTTGTTGTCGCTTTTTTCATCCTAAAATTTCCCAGATCTCCGCAATTTTGGGCTATTGCTTTGCGTATCGAAAAGATAGACTTCTACGAATTCAACCCTGATGCTCTTCCGCTCAATTCTCGCCCTCGTTTGCTGTCTTTCTGCCGCCCGTGCCAAAGTCAGTTTCAATGAAGACATTCGTCCGCTTTTGTCGAACCGTTGTTACGCCTGCCATGGGCCGGATGAGGAGGATCGGAAGGGTAAGCTAAGGCTGGATACCAGAGAGGGGGCCCTGCACGAGAGGAAGGGCTTTGCCGCCGTCGTGCCGGGCAATCTCAAGGACAGCGAATTGATCTACCGAATCGTGACGGACGACGAGGATGACATGATGCCGCCTCCCGGGAAGGGGCAGCGCTTTTCGAAAGAGGAAGTCGAACTTTTCAAACAGTGGATTAAGGAGGGCGCGAATTACGAGCTTCATTGGTCCTATGCGAAACCGGTACGTCCGGAGGTGCCCAAAGTGGACAGCCAGTCGTGGAAGGTGCGGAATGTGATTGATGCCTTTGTGTTGGATCGTTTGAAAAAAGAGGGGCTTTCTCCACGCAAGGAAGCGGATCCTTATACCCTGATTCGACGTGTTTCTTTGGATCTTACCGGGTTGCCTCCGACGAGGGAAGAGGTGGAGGTGTTTCTCGCGGACAAAAGCGCGGACCCATACGAAAACTTGGTCGACCGTCTCTTGGCCAAACCGGCCTTTGGTGAGCATTGGGCAAGGATGTGGTTGGACCTCGCACGCTATGCGGACTCGGCGGGCTATGCCGATGATCCCGGTCGCACGATCTGGGCCTATCGCGATTGGGTCATCCGCGCGCTCAATGCGAATATGCCTTTTGATCAATTCACCATCGAGCAGATCGCAGGAGACCTGCTTCCCAATCCCACCGAGGATCAGCTCATTGCGACGGCCTTTCATCGCAATACCAAAACGAACAACGAAGGCGGTACCAGCGACGAGGAATTTCGTAATGCTGCCGTGGTCGACCGTGTGAATACGACTATGGCGACCTGGATGGGAACGACGGCGGCCTGCGCCCAGTGCCACACGCACAAGTATGACCCCATCACGCATGCCGAATATTTTCAGATGTTCGCGATCTTCAATCAATCGGAAGACGCCGACCGCCGGAACGAGGCGCCGACAATCAATGTGTCGGCTGATGGCGGGAAGCGCGCAAAACTGGAAGCAGAGATGGCGGCTCTCGAGAAAGCGGCTCTGGTTCCTGATACCGCCAATCTCGCCGAGATGGCAAAGTGGGAGGCTGGCCTGAAATCGAATCCAACCAAATGGCAGGTGCTGGCGCCGACAAAAATGACCGCGACCTCGGGTGCGACTTTTGAACTCGGCAGTGACAAGTCGGTGCTGGTCAGTGGTAAGGCGGCTAAGACCGATGGCTACTCGATTGAGGCGAGCAGCAATTTGAAACAGATCACTGCACTCAAGATCGAGGCCCTCGCTTACGAAAAGCCCGACGGCGGCGGACCCGGTCGGAAGGAGAACTTCGTCCTCAACGAGGTCGCGCTTTCGAGTGGCGGTAATTCGAACAGCAAACGCGGCCGCTTCGTGCGGATCGATCTTCCAGGCAACGGCAGGATCATCCATGTCGCCGAGGTGCAGGCCTTCGACGCCTCGGGTGTCAATGTCGCCCTCAAGGGCAAGGCCAAACAGAGCACCACCGGATACGGCGGGGACGCGCGCCTCGCCATCGATGGCAACACCAATGGTATTTTCACGGCCAAAAGCACCACCCACACCAACGATGGCGACAAGGCTCCCTATTGGGAGGTAGACCTCGGTGCCGAATACGATTTATCGCGGCTCGCCGTTTGGAACCGCACCGATAATAATCTGCAGAGTCGGCTCGACGGCTTCAAGCTTTCCGTATTCGACAGAAAACGTGTCCCGGTTTGGGAACAAACCTTTGCCAAAGCACCGAAGCGCGAACAGGCGGTGGCGCTCGACGGCGCGCAGCGCGGAAGTTTTGCCAGCGCCTCGGCCACCTACGACCAGAAGGATTTCGGTGCTTCGTTTGCAATCGACGGCAGCCCGGCCAGCCAGTCGGGTTGGGCGGTCGGCGGGGCGACCGGCAAAGATCATCATGCGGTCTTTCGCCTCGCCAAGCCTCTGCCTGGAGGCCCGTTGAAGATCGGGCTGGCTCAGATGTATCCCAACCACGCGATCGGCCGCTTTCGCATCTCAGTCACCGACGCCGCCGAGCCAGCGCCTGTAGTGCCACACGCGATTGCCGCTATTCTTGACGTGCCCGCCGCGAAGCGCGACGCAGATGCCAAGGCGGCCCTCTTTGCCCACTATGTCAAAGTCAACCCTGCTGCGCTGCGATCGCGTAAAAAGATCGCCGCCTTGAAGAAGCAGATCGCCGTTCTCAAGCCCGGCACCACGGTTCCCATCATGCGCGATTTACCAAAGAATAAACATCGTAAGACGCACATCCATCTTCGCGGCAGCTACCAAAGCTTGGGAGAGGAGGTTTCAGCTGGAGTGCCGGAAGTCTTTGGGGCGCTTCCCGAGGGAATGACCCCTGATCGCCTCGCGATGGCGAAGTGGTTGGTCCACGAAGACAATCCACTCACAGCCCGGGTGGTGGCGAATCGATTTTGGGAAAACCTTTTTGGTGTTGGCATCGTTCTGACCAGTGAGGAATTTGGCTCTCAGGGTGAGCGGCCTTCCCATCCCGAGTTGTTGGATTGGTTGGCAATTGAATTCATGAAGGAAGGCTGGGACGTGAAGAAATTCCTCAAGCTCCTCGTGAACTCCTCGGCCTATCGTCAGAACTCTCACGTTACCGATGAAATGGCCGCTCGCGATCCGGACAACCGCCTCATCGCCCGTGGTCCTCGCGTGCGCCTTTCGGCGGAAATGATCCGCGACCAGGCGCTCGCGGTGTCGGGCTTGCTCAGTTCAAAAATGTATGGCCAGCCGGTGCGCCCCCCCCAGCCTAATCTTGGGCTCAAGGCGGCCTTTGGCGGCGGAACTGATTGGAAGACCAGTGCGGGTGAGGATAAGTTCCGTCGTGGCTTATACACCAGTTGGCGTCGTTCCAGTCCGTATCCATCCATGGCGACTTTCGGTGCGCCGAATCGCGAAGTTTGTACGGTGCGACGTGGCAGCACCAACACCCCCCTGCAAGCGCTCGTGACTTTGAATGATCCGGTCTTCATCGAAGCCGCCCAGGCCTTGGCGCGTCGCATGTCGGTGCAGGAGGGGGACTTGGCAGCGCAGATCGAATTTGGATTTCAACTCGCTCTCTCTCGTCCGCCGACTGGGATCGAAACAACGCGACTCATCTCGCTTTACGATGCCACTCGGGTCAGATACTCCGCCGACACCAAACTCGCCCTGGAGATGGCCACCAATCCCATCGGCCCGCTTCCAGAGGGAGCCAACGCCGCTGATCTCGCAACTCTTACCGTTGTCGCCAACGTTCTCCTCAATCTCGATGAGACCTTAATGAAACGCTAAAGTCTTACTTTGCTAATCTGATGAACCCACAACTCGAAAGCCTGCAATACAAAACGCGGCGGCACTTTTTCAAACAATGCTCCATGGGACTCGGTGGAGTTGCCTTGGGCGATATGCTGGCGACTGATGCCAAGGCGTTGGAAGCGCCGAGCAATCCGCTCCTGCCGAAATTGCCGCCTCAAGCAGCCAAGGCGAAGCGCGTCATTTACCTGCACCTTACCGGGTCGCCGCCACATCTCGACATGTGGGATCACAAACCGGAGTTGGTGAAGCGCGATGGACAGGAGTGTCCCGACGAATACATCAAGGGAAAGAAGTTCGCCTTTACCTCGGGAACGCCCAAGTTGATGGGCAGCCCGCGCACCTTCAAGCAGTATGGCAAAAATGGCATGTGGATGTCTGATGCCATTCCGCATTTTCACGATCTTGCCGATGATTTCTGTGTCATCAATTCGATGACGACAGATCACTTCAATCACGCGCCGGCCGAACTCTTCGTGCATACCGGATTCCAGCAGCCGGGACGTCCGACCTTCGGGGCATGGACGACCTATGGACTAGGTTCGGAAAACCAAAATCTGCCGGGTTATGTTGTTTTGATTTCCAGCGGCGTTCAGCCGAATGGCGGGAAGAGCTCCTTTGGATCTGGCTTTATTCCATCGGTGTATCAGGGGGTGCAGTGTCGCTCGAAAGGGGATCCGGTTCTCTATGTCAGCGACCCGCCGGGAATGGACCGCAGTCTGCGCCGGGCCAGTCTTGATGCCTTGCGCGATCTTAACGAAGCGGCTTCAAAAGACTTTGCTCATCCTGAGACTCTTACGCGCATGGCGCAATATGAGTTGGCTTTCCGCATGCAGATGTCGGTGCCGGAGGTGATGGATATTTCCAAGGAATCGAAGAAGACGCTCGAGAATTATGGCGCGCAACCCGGAGCGTCAAGTTTCGCCAACAATTGCCTTCTGGCCCGTCGCCTTGCTGAAGACGGTGTGCGTTTTGTGCAGCTCTTCGACTGGGGGTGGGATTTCCACGGGACCAATCCCAAGGAAGACATCCGCGATGGTCTGACCAACAAGTGTGCCACCATGGACAAGCCGGTGGCGGCTTTG
>JAAEZT010000044.1 GCA_018222765.1 bacterium
GGGCAGGTCGGCGCGGTGTTGACCCGCGAGCAGATCGCCGAATCGATTCTTAAACCGAACGCCTCCATCTCGCAGGGCTTCGCTACCGTTTCGGTCGAAACCAAGGATGGCAAGGCGCTGGTCGGGTTCATTACCGCGCAGACAGCCGATAAGGTCGAGATGCGTGACATCGCCGGACAAGTCCACACCGTCAAGGTCGCCAATATCAAAAGCAAACATGAGCTGGAGACCTCGATGATGCCGGCTGGTCTGGCCAATTCGCTGAGTATGGAGGACTTCGCTTCCTTGATCGCTTATTTAGCGAGTCAGAAGAAATAATTTGAGATGAGACCAGGAGGGAAGAGGGAACTGCTGGCTCGCCATGGGCTCAGAGGCAGGATAGCTTGTCTGTCTCCAGCCTTTCATGTTTCTCAAAATTTTTCATTCATGGTGCCTGCTTTCTGCCACGCAACTACTCACCCCTTTTGCCGATGCGGCAACGCCGGTTCATGAGTTCGACGCCTCGAGCCCGAGTAATGTTCTCTCGGGTTCAACGCTTACTCAGTGGACCGACATTGGCCCCGGCCATAATTACAGCGGCGGGCTCTTTAATATCGACCTGAATTTCGCCAGCGGGATCACCTTGACGCCGGGCTTTTCGTCCCCCGGGACCAACTTTACCGCTTCGTTTCAATCGACGGGTGCAAACAGTTCAGGGGTCACCCCAAATGGTGGCCCGCAAAGTGGTTCGATTGGGAGTGGACTCACTGACGGAAGTGTCGAGATCTGGTTTCGCGCCGACCTAACAGACACCAGTCGGCCCAGCCACCAGGTGCTCTGGGAATCGGGCGCGGGAACCAACGGCTTCACCGTTGCGTTGCACACCAACGGAATTTTTGATGCGGAACTGCGTATTCTGAAAGCCTGGAGCAATGTCAAAATCGTGGATCTCATCGTGCCCTTGACGGGTTTTGAATCGAGCGAATTCATCCAGGTTGTTGTCACCTTCGATGGGGATTCAGCGATCGACAATAACGATACGGTTAAAGTTTATGCCAAAGACGTGGTCGGAAACACGGCCTTTGGAGAATCGACAGGATTGGAATTTTCCTCGCTCGCTGGCTCGGATGACACTTGTGTTTTCAGCGCCTGCGGGACTACCAATATTGGCTCTTTTGGTTCCTCGGGGGGTAATCCGGGAAACACTGTGACTCTTTCCGGATTCAAGGGGGAAATCGCCTTGATTCGAATTTACAACACGCCGATCTTACTGCCCGATATCGAGCTTTCCTATAATGCCATCGCCGACCTCGGTGACGATGACAACGACGGCATGACCAACTTCTGGGAAGGAGTGTATGGCTTTGATAAAGACGATCCGGGCGACGCTTTTCTCGATGCCGATTCAGACGGGTTGAACAACCTTGGTGAATTTAACGCCGGCACCAACCCATATGATAGCGACAGCGATAATGACACCTTGATCGACGGAACCGAGGTGACCATCGGTTCGAATCCGTTGAACGGCGACAGTGATGGCGATGGCTTGGGCGATGCCGCTGAGATTGCGGCCAACCCTTACGTCACCAATCCAAGTTTGGCCGATACGGATAGTGATGGCCTCGATGATTCGGTTGAATTAATGATTGGGACCGATCCGACCGACCAGAACAGTATAGGCACCAATCTCGTTATCACCGAGTTTATGGCGTCAAACGGATTCAGCCTCGATGACGAAGACGGTGACTCGAGCGACTGGATTGAAATTCTCAATCCGACGGGATCAGCTATCGACCTCTCCGGGATGGCCCTCACCGACGATGCGTCCCAGCCGCAAAAGTGGACGTTTCCTGCGGGCGTTACTTTGCCTGCGGGCGACTTCCTGGTCGTGTTTGCCTCCAGTAAAAACCGCGCCCTTGCGGGTGCGGAGCTGCACACGAGCTTTAGCCTTTCTTCTTCGGGGGAATACCTCGCGTTGATTGCTAGCGATGGCTCGAGCATCCTGACCGAATTTGCACCGACATACCCTGCCCAAAACAGCGATGTCAGTTTTGGTTTCGAGGGACTTTATCTGCAGACTCCTTCGCCTAACGCGGTGAATGTTGGCCCCGGGGTTTCCGGTTTTGTTTCCGACACCATGTTCTCTGTTGATCGCGGTTACTTCGACGCGCCGTTTACGGTCGACATCACCACCGCGACTCCTGGAGCAACCATCGTCTATACCACGGATAGCACGGCGCCCACCATGACCAATGGTACGCAATCCGCCAACTCGACAGCGAGTGTCTTGATCGATAAAACCACCGTGCTTCGCGCAGCCGCGTTCAAAACCGGGCTCGCCCAAACGAATACCGATACTCATACCTACCTCTTCCTCGACGATGTTGTCACGCAGTCGGACAACACAAATGACTACGAGTATCCGAATTGGAATAACCTCGCCGGCAATCGCACTGCCGACTACGGCATGGACGCAAATATTGTGGGAGGACAGTTTACCCAGGAGGAGGTGAAAACCTCACTTGCAAGCCTGCCGGTAATCTCGATGTCGACCGACGCTGACTTCTTGTTCGATCGCGAGAATGGAAATTACTCCAATAGCAAATTAGGCGGACAGGAATGGGAGCGCGAAGTCTCTCTCGAGTTCTTCGGGTTCGATCATGGGATATCGACTCAAACGAATGCCGGGTTGCGACTTGCGGGAAATGCCTCGCGTTCGGAGAATCGGCACAAGCACAACATGCGGGTGGCTTTTCGTCGTCAGTATGGCGCGGGGACGCTAGAGTTTCCGCTCTTCCCTGGCGACGATGTCACGACCTTCAATAGCATTCAATTGCGGGCTGGGAATGGTGATTCGTGGGTCAATCCCGGCACCCGGGAGCGTGCCACCTACTTGCGCGACCAATGGCATCGTGACGCTCAGATCGCGATGGGGCAGCATTCGCAGTCGCAGATTTTCACGCACCTGTATGTCAACGGTTGGTATTGGGGCGTGTTCCATATCTTCGAACGAATCGAGGATAACTTCATGGAAGAGCACTTCGGCGGGGTGGCAGAAGACTACGACGTTCGGGATCATGTCAGTGCCTTCGATGGCTCCGTGGACAGCTGGAATGATATCGTTGCCATTATTGGTGATCCCGGAACGATGGCTGATGCGCAAAACTACGCCGATGTGCAGCAGTCATTGGATCTGGTGCATCTCATCGACTACCTGCTGATTCACTTTTATTCCAACTCCGACGATTGGGATCAGAACAACTTTCGAGCAGGATTCAACCGCAACGATCCGAACTCAACTTACGAATTTTTCGCTTGGGACCAGGAGCGCACTTTGTTGAACAGTCTCGCTACGGGGAATGTCAATGGAGCGATAGCTATCGATAAGGATACCAATAACAGCAGCAAGAAAGGCATGACGCATTTCCATCAACAGCTGCGCGCCAATCCTGAATATCGTCTTCTTTTTGCCGACCGCGTTCACAAGTGGTGCTTCAACGATGGTGTGCTCACTTCAGTTGGAACAAACGCTCTGTGGGACATGCGGGCTGCTGAAGTCCGTCCTGCCATGCTTGCCGAGTCTGCGCGCTGGGGCGATTTGCATGGGACGTCGGCCAAAACACCCACCGACTGGGAGTCCCGTGTCGCGTTGGAAAAGAGTGGCTGGTTTGACATTCGCACGCCGATCTTCGTGAGTCTTCTACAGGACCGGGACCTCTACCCGCAAACCGTTGCTCCTACTTTGACTATCAATGCGAGCCCTCAGCATGGTGGTCTCGCGGCATCGGGCTCAGCTCTGGGAATGACCGCCCCGACAGGGACGATCTATTATACTCTCGATGGCAGCGATCCCCGGCAGGCCGTTACCGGTAATGCCGTCGGCACGGTTTACTCTACTTCGGTGGTGCTTACGGAATCAGTGGTCGTGAAAGCTCGCGCATTGGACAATGGTGAATGGTCTGCTCTTTCGGAAGCGCAATATCTCGTCGGGACGCCCGCTGCCGCCGGTGATCTTGTCGTATCGGAACTCATGTATCATCCGGCAGGCGATGGCTTGGCAGAATACGTCGAGTTGCTCAATATCTCAGCTGGCAGCGTGGATCTTACTGATGTGAAATTCGATGCGGGCGTGAGCTTTTCTTTTCCCGTTAACACCACGCTCGCGGCGGGAGAGCGCCTTCTTATTGTGCGCGATCAGACTGCTTTCGAGACAGCGCATGGCGTGGGTTTGCCTATCGTCGGTATCTTCGCGGACAGCAGTGTTTTATCTGATGGTGGTGAGGGGATCACCTTGCTCGACTACCAGGGGGCACCCATTATTGATTTCGAATACAACGACGCCGGGGCCTGGCCGCGGGGTGCCGATGGGCTAGGCTATAGTCTTGTTCTGATCAATCCCGACACGAATCCGAATCATGACGACCCAACGAGTTGGCGCAGCAGCACTTCGGTCGGAGGGAGCCCCAACAGCTCTGATAACATGAACTATGCGGCATGGGCGGTCACCAATTCCATCGCGGATCCCCAGTCAGATGATGACAGGGATGGCTTGGCCGCCCTGATCGAATACCTTGTCGGAAGTGATCCGGCGGCGTTCTCCTCAAACCCGATTGTGCTGCCGGTTTTCACGCCCGGAGATTTGATGACGGTGCAAATTTCCCGTGCCGTTGGTTCTGATGATGTCGATGTCACCATTGAGCACAGTACCGATCTTTTGAACTGGTCTTCGTTTCCCGGAGGGGTCGAACTCATTCGCAACGACCGTCTTGCTCCGGGAGAAGAGATGTTGACCTTCCGAAGCTTTGATCCCGCCCCTTCTGGGGCTCAGCAGTTCATTCGCGTCGGGGTATCGTTGCCTTAATCCAGATCGACAACCACTGGGAGGTGGTCTGAAAGCTTCCAGGTGATGTCGTTGGCGATCACTTCGGCTCGCGTCACCCGCTTTGCCAAAGTCGGGCTCGCAAAGACATAGTCGAGTCGTCGTGCGCTGCCATGGTCGCCGGATTTTTCGATCTTGGTCGGGAAGCTTCCGGTAAATTTGTAATCCTTGCCGCGCTTTGAATGTTCGAGATCGATCAAGCCAGCGTCGGTGAATTTTGCGATCACCGAGTAGTCGATTTTTCCGCCGCGCAGGTTCTTCTCTTTGCCATTTCCATCTCGCTTGCTGAAGAAGGATTCCAGCTTGCCATGTGCGTAGTATTTACGGTCGGCGGTTGAAAAAGTATTAAAGTCGCCAACCAGCATCACTTTGGAACCCTTTGGGAGGGACGCGATATCAGCGAGGATGAGATCGGCTTCACGGCCGCGGGTTTTCCAATTGCTGGGGTGGAGATGGATGACATAAAAGTAGATGCCCTTAATACGGGCGCGCAGTTGTCCGTGGTGGAAGCCTTCGCGGAAACGCTGCACATCCTCGATGGGAAAGCGTGAGCTGATCCCGGTCGGGAATCCGTTCTCTTTCAAGATGGCAGAATGCTTGTGTCCCCAGGTTGCGGCATCGGCTTTCAGCTTATCGGCGGTGTAGCCATTCAACTCCTGCAGAGAAACGACGTCGGGCTTTTGATTTTCCATCCACTTAAGGTAAGTAGCTTTCCGATCCGGGACTTTGGTGAAGCCATACCAGACATTGTAAGAGACGACGCGAAGTTTGTCTTCCGCCTGCGCGTGGCCAACGAACAAGAGACATCCTAGAATTGAACAAAGTATTTTGGACATGGGTTTTAGTGGTTACTTTTTACCGAGGCAGTAGAGTTTTTCGACTCGTTGGTCGTTTTCGTCTTCGACAACGCGGCAGTAAATGTGACCGCCGCAGATCGTTGGAGTGGCGAAGGCTTGTTCGCCGAGCTGGTTTTTGGCGATGAGCTTGAACTCCCCCGGGTCGGCTTTGAATACGAAATACTGGCCGTTCTCGTTGATGGCGTGAATGTCGTCGCCTACCAGAACTGGTGAAGCGCTGAAAGCTCCACCCAGTTTGGATTTCCACATCTTTTCGCCGGTCGCGGACTTCCAGCACATCGCAATACCAGCATCCATCACGGCGTAGAGATAGCCGTCCTTCACGAGCATGGAGGGCACGTAGACGCGGCTGATGTTTTTCCAGACGACCTCGCCGGAGCCGTCGGCCTTGACCGCTGAGATGTGGTTCTTGGGATAACCCCCGCTGGTGAAGACGTGCTCTCCATCGGTGACGATGGAGGAAACACATTCCGTGGTCGCTCCTTTGAACTCCCAGAGCTTCTTTCCGTCGTTCGGGTCGAGGCTGGTGACGAGATCACATCCCATCAGGATCAACTGATCGCGTCCTCCTATCTTGTAAATGACGGGGGAGACATAGTTCGGTTTTTTGGGGCGATCGACCTTCCAGATGATTTTTCCTGTTTCTCGGTTTAGCCCGCAAATTGCGCCGCCGGTTTTATTGTCGGCGGAGACGATGAGGAGGTTTTTATAAATGGCGGGTGAAGAGCCAAAGCCCTGATGCACTTTGTATTTCGTCACTTCGGTTTGCCACAGGATTTTCCCTTCGAGGTTCAGGGCGGTTGTGTGGACCGCGCCGTCGTTCATGAAATTGATGAAGACGCGTTCGCCATCACATGCCGGACTGGAAGAGGCGTTCGTTGCCTTGTTGTTGATCTTCTTCGGAAAATTCCCTTTGTGAATTTCACGGGCCCAGACTTGCTTACCGGTTTTGCGGTTGTAGCAGAGTAGGGATTGTGTTTTCGCCCTCTCGTCGGCAGTGGCGAGAAAGATCTGCTCTCCCACCACGATTGGGGAACCGTGGCCCTTGCCGGGAATGGTGGCAACCCAGCTGACGTTTTCGGATTTGCTAAACTTTAGTGGGAGGTCCTGATCGGGATGGGTGTGGCCGGTGTGATCAGCCCCTCGCCACGTCGGCCAGTCGTTGGGATTGGCAGAGAGTGAGGTCGGCAGCGCCAGCAAGATCGCAAGTCGAAGAAGGGGGGAGTGAAGCGTCATAGCGTAATTTAATGAAGGAAAGCCCCTCTAGTCCGTCGTGAATGGTGAGGCCGGAAGACCTTCCTTATTGTAGAGATTAATCCCGACGGGATTTGACTCGTAACCGAAGCGGACGTGCTGGGGAGACTTTATGTCATCATTCCAAACTACGATGGTTTTCCCGTCGATCTTGGCCTTGGCCCAGTGCCACTTTCCGGAGCTGTCTTGAATGGAAAAGCGGGCGAGTTCGGCACCTTTCGTTTCCTTGACAGGATCAAGGCCAACTTTTTCGCCGGTCATGAGTCCGGAGCCGACATGGTTAAAGGAGATCCGGATTTTTGAGCCTTCTTTCTTCATGTCCTTGTAGAGCGGCCCGGAGTAAACAAGGTCTTTGTTATAGTCTTTCGCGAAGGCCCAGAGAGCGAGGCGCTTGCCAACATCCTGCTTGTTTTTGGGGTGAATGTCCCTGGCGTTTCCGATGTCGGTCGTGACGGCCATGCCGGTGTTGGGAAGTCGAAGGGCGCGGCGTTGTCCCTCCCGGACCGGCCCCCAACCACCACCCTCGGGTTTGTCTCCCGGGTTGCGGAAGTTGGCCAGCTGAACCCAGTAGAAGGAAAGATCGTCATTTTCAAAAACGGAGCGCCAGCCTTTGACAAGGCCTTCCTTAAGATAGTCGTAGCGCAGACCGTCACCGGCGTTTGATTCTCCTTGATACCAGATCGCACCGCGCACGCTGAGTGGAGTGAGTGCATGGACCATTCCATTGTAGATTTGCACCGCGCCGCCCTTTGGCTTGGGGGCCTTACCGCCCGCTTTGCGCGCCTTCGCGACAGACTCGAGGTTCTCGACGTAGTCCTTCAAGTTCGGAACTGCCTTGAAGCCAACCGGTGGAGTCCAAGGCTCGATGCGGGTGCCGCCCCAGTTCGTGCCGACCAGTCCGATGGGAACTTTGAGCTCTTTCTGAAGTTCACGGCCGAAGTAGTAACCCACGGCGGAGAAGCCTGCGACGGTCTTGGGCGCACAGACCTGCCATTGGCCACGCGGATCGTTTTGTGGGTCTGGCTTGGCAACGTGGCCCGGGACGTTGAAGAGGCGAATCTGCGGGTGGTTTGCTGCTGCGATTTCCTCTTTCGGGTTGTGGGAGCCTTTCACGCTCCACTCCATGTTCGACTGACCGGAGCAGATCCAGACTTCGCCGAGGAGGATGTCTTTAAGTTCGATGGTATTTTTGCCCTTTACCGTCATAGTGTGGGCTTTGCCATCCGCGGAGAGGGCAGGGAGGTCAACGCGCCAAGTGCCGTCCTTGGTGGTCGTGGTTTTGGCGCTTTTGCCACCAATGGAGATTGTGACCGCCTCTCCCGAATCGCCAGTCCCCCAAATTCGGATGGGCGAGTCCTGCTGCAGAACCATATGGTCTCCGAAAACTTTCGAGACGGCGACGTCGGCAAAAGTGGATGAAACCGGCAAAAGCGAGCTCGCGAGAAACGCGGCGGTGGAGAGGTGGTATTTTTTGGTCATGAGATGGGTTGAAATTGAATTCCTTGCCGGGTTGCGGCAGGGACCCAGAGTAGAATAATCATTACGGGACAGTCCTCTTTCACCGTGCGTCCGGAATCTAGCCTTTTGGTTAGGGAAAACAGCGGTTGGTTTCGCTTTACAACGGCTTGAGAGCAAGCACTGTGCTAATAGCCTCTACATCTCTGAAGAAGCCAATGATTTCCATTCCGATACGTGCTGTCCTAATTGTAGTTACTCTCTTGAGTAGTGCCCGGCTCGTGAGTGCCCAGGCGGTCATCTCTGAGTTTCTCGCCGATAACCGCTCGGGATTGACGGATAGCGATGGAGATGAGTCCGATTGGATCGAGATTCGAAACGACTCAGGCGCGGTTCTCAATCTTGACGGCTGGAGTCTCACCGATCTGCCTGATGATCTGTCTCGTTGGGTTTTTCCATCAATCACGGTGCCGGCTGGTGGGTATCTCGTGGTGTTTGCTTCAGGCAAAGATCGTCGGGATCCGGCCTCCGAGTTGCACACTAATTTCGGACTCAACAACAATGGCGAGTATCTCGCTCTTGTTGACCCACTTGGGGTCATCACTAGTGAGTATACCTTTCCCGCCCAACGGGAGGACATTGCTTATGGTGAGTCGGGAAATATTCAGGAGCTGGTTGCCGTTCCAGAGGGAGCTTCATGTCGTTGGCGAGTGCCAACCGGGGCGATCAGCGGTTGGCAGGCACGCTTGTTCAACGACAGTCTCTGGTCTGCTGGTGCAACGGGGCTGGGTTATGATACCGGTGACGACTATGACACTCTTATTTCAACGAATGTACAAACGTTGATGTTCAATAGAAACGGTTCGGGCTACGTTCGTATTCCCTTCGACCTGGATGACGCCAGCGCAGTCTCGGGATTGCGGCTGAACGTTCGCTATGACGATGGCTTCGTGGCATACATCAATGGAGTACGGGCTGCCGCAAGCAGCAATGTCGATTTCCCTGTCCAATGGAATTCTCAAGCCAACACTCAGCATCCCGATGCGGATGCCCTAAACCCCGAAACATTTGATGCTGCCTCCGCGATCCCCTCTCTAGTCGATGGTGAAAACGTATTGGCCATTCAGTTTCTTAATGCCACCCTCGGTAGTAGTGACCTCCTCCTGATGCCTGAGTTGGTCGTGGCTTTTCCAGACCCGGCTGCGGACGGCGTTGGTGGTTTTCTCCTCACGCCCACTCCCGGTTCAGAGAATGACAACTCGGTGGCTGGTTTTGTTGAGGAAACGAGCTTCTCGGTAACGCGCGGCTTTTACTCGAGCGCGCAGAGCGTTACTCTCGCGACGCCCACCGGGGGTGCGAACATCCGTTACACCACTGATGGGAGCGTCCCATCGGAAACCACCGGAACTCTCTACACCGGGCCGGTGTCGGTTCCGACAACCACGATTCTTCGCACAATCGCTTACAAGGAGGGATTCGAGTCCTCCAAAATTGGCACCCAGACTTATCTCTTCCCCACAGAGGTCAAAGGGCAATCCGATATGGACTCGATGATTACCACGAGGGCTCCGTATGCAGCTACCATCGAGGATGATCTGTCGAACAATCTCCCCATTCTCTCGCTCGTCGTGGATGATGACGACTTCTTCGGGCCGAGTGGCATTTATGAAAACCCGGAATTGTCGGGACGCGAAGCCGAGGTGCCGCTTTCGATTGAGTTTTTCAATCCATCCGATCCTACCGATCAGTTTCAACTCGATGCCGGTGTGCGCATTCATGGGGGCAACGCCCGAAAGCATCCAAAAAAACCGCTGCGTCTCTATTTCAGGGGCGAGTATTGCGAAACCCGGCTGGAACATCCTCTTTTCGACGGCAGCCCGGTTGAGTCTTTCGACCAGCTTATTCTTCGCGGAGGAGGGCATGACAGCTGGTCTCTTGCCGCCTCCTTCGGACGGGAGAGCACCGATATTCCGCCACACGGGCTCATCATGCGTGATCAATTTTTGCGCAAGACCGAAATCGAGATGGGATTGCTTTCCCCCCGGGGCCGCTATGCGCATGCCTACATCAATGGCCGCTATTGGGGGATCTACGACATCCACGAACGCGCCAACGCCACTTACTTCGAGTCCCATCTCGGGGGCAGCGAGGAGGACTATGATGTTCTCCATCACGCTGAAACTTCACTCGAGGAATACGTGGTCGTCGATGGTACTAACACAGCATGGGAGACCGCGCGCGGGATTGCTGCAACCGGAATTAACACCCCCGACCAGTATGCCGCCATCCAGGAATACATTGATGTCGATAATCTCATTGACCACTGTATCGTTCGGATGTGGTCGGGTGACTACGACTGGTGTGGCCCTATCTCCCGACCCACTGGAGATGTGACTGTTTTCAGCGGGAAAAATTGGTATAGCGGTCGTCGCAGTCGTGGCGCAGATGGGAAATTTCACTTCTTCTGCTGGGACGCCGAGATGTCGATGGGGAATCACCTGATGTTTAACCTTTTCCTCCCCGAAACGCCCCTACAAAGGGTCACCGACTTTGATCTTACTGGCGCCAATGACCCGGGAACGCCCGTGCAATTTTATGATGCTCTTCGCACTTTCCCTGAGTTTCAGCAACGGTTCGGAGATCGCCTGCAGAAGCACTTTTTCAACGACGGAGCCATGTCGACAGTCAGCAACCGCGAACGTTGGGACGGGATGGCGCAGGAGTTGCGAAGCCCGATAGTCGCTGAGTCCGCCCGCTGGGGAGACGAGGGGACTACAGGCGCTCCGTTCAATCGCAACTCGACCTGGCTCGGAGAGGTCAACTGGATCCGCAATACCTTCATCGCCAACCGCAACGAGACCGTTCTCGACCAGTTCCGAAATCGTAACCTGTATCCCGAAATTGATGCGCCGGTCTTGTCCCAACATGGAGGCAGTGTCCCTTCCGGTTTCACTCTCTCGATGAATGAGACAGACAACGATATTTACTACACCACCGACGGCAGCGAGCCCCTGACCGAGCTCGAGTCCGAGTCCGTGGAATTACTGGGTGAAACTGCTCCGGCTTGGGCACTTGTTCCCTCGGCCGAAAACTTCGGATTCTCGCTGGCGATCGCGCAGTGGACCCGGGCCAGCAACCCACCAAACATCGCCTCTTGGTTGACCGGGCAAACCGGTATCGGCTACGAAACAAGCGGTGTGAATTACCAGCCTCTCATCAATCTTGATGTCTCTGAGGCATCCGGGACCAATGCCAGTGTTTATGTTCGCATTCCTTTTGACATCGAAGCCGGCACCGATCTTGGCTCCATTAACCAACTCACTCTCTCGATGAAATACGACGATGGCTTCGTCGCTTATTTGAATGGGAATCGGGTTGCTTCATCCAATGACCCCGTAGACTTGGCCTGGAATTCAAGCGCGGTCGGGAATCGTTCTGATCCCCAGGCGGAGGTATATCAGAACTTCGACATTTCGGTCTTCCGCAACTCTCTCCTTACCGGAAGAAACATGCTCGCAATTCATGCGCTCAATGATTCATCGACCAGCAGCGATCTTCTCTGCAGTCCCCTTCTGAGCGCATCGGTAATTACCGCGGGGGGCGGTCCCACCCCGACGGCCATGCTTTATACTGGCGAGATCACTCTCGATGCGACCGCGCGCATCCTGGCCCGTGCGCAGGCACCTGGGGGCTCTCTCTCGGCCCTCACCGAAGCAACTTTCCTTGTGGGTACCCTGGCTTCGCCATCGAATCTGGCCATCAGCGAGATCAACTACCGACCGCTGCCTCCGTCAACTCCTGCGGAGCTTGCCGTCGCAAACAGTCGGACCGACTTTGAGTTTATCGAGCTCATGAACATCGGTGCCGAGGCGATCGACCTTACCCAGATCAGCTTCTCACAGGGTATCGAATTTGATTTCTCGATTGGGACGCCGGTAACCTTGCTTCAGCCGGGCGAGTTTGCGCTCATTGTTGAAGACCGCGACGCTTTTGAAGCTCGTTACGGAAGCGAAGCCGCCGCGCGGATTGCGGGCGAATTTGGCAGCGACTCAAAACTTAGTAATAACGGCGAAACAATTACTCTCCTTGGCTCGGCGGGCAACATCATCCGCAGTTTCGCCTACTCCGATAGCGACCCTTGGCCGACTGGGGCTGATGGTGAAGGGTTCACGCTCCAACTGATTGCTCCGAATACAAGCCCCGACCATGCCTTGCCCGAGAGTTGGCAGGCGAGCCCCGAACTTGGCGGAACTCCGGCCGGATTCACCATTCCAACCGGGGATTACGACTCCTGGGCGGCGATCGCATTTGCCGCGCTTTCGGGAGCCGACACCAACCCCGGTGCCGACCCCGATGGGGATGGCTGGGCGAATCTCGTCGAATATGCTCTTGCTTCCTCTCCTGCTGATTCTGCTTCCTTCCCTGAGATCGAGGTGTTCATTACTGATGTCGCTGGCGTCGATTACGTCGCGATTCGTTACGCGACGAACCCGCTTGCTGGCGACGTGACGCTCACTCCTCAGACTTCAGTCGACCTCCTTAATTGGAACGCCGACACCGTCGAGCTGGATCCCCCGGCGGGAGAGGTCCACACCCGTCGTGCTGCCGCCACGCTGGACAGTTCGCCTCGTCGCAAATTACGGATCTCGGTGGCCCTTGACTAGCCCCTCATTGAACCGAGACTTTTTCCCAATTGTCACTCAGTTTTACTTTTGAGGCTTTCTTTGCCTTGGCATCCAGCTCTTCCAGGGTGAAGCGGACGCTCATGATGTAGGGTGCCTCGCCTTGAGTCCAGTGGCCGTAGGTCACGGTGACAAAGGTGCCGTCGGGAAGAATTTCGACGCCGGGGTAGGTTGTGTCGTGGCCCTTTTTATTGTCCATGATGCGGACGACGTATTGGCCGGGACTGCCTTTTTCGAGATCGCTCCAGGTTCCAACCCAACCGGACCAGTCGCCGGCGTTTGGCATGGGGCCGGTCACTTCTCCGGATCCCATCACCTTGTTGCCGGGGGAAATGCCGCGGAAGGAAATGAAGAGCCGCCCATCGGGTCCGTATTTCCCGGTGTGCCGATCGCCGGTAAGTGAAATTGGCAACTCGCGGGGTTCGCTCCAAGTTTCGCCCTCGTCGTCAGAAAAGATGATGTGAGAATTCTTCTTGCGGGAGTTTTCCCGGAGCAAGACAGCGAGGCGCTTGCCGTCGGGTGAGCGAATGATCCCCGGTTCGCAGAGATGAACGTCCGAAGATTTTTGAATGACCTTCGGGTCCGACCAAGTCAGGCCGCCGTCGGTCGAGTTTGTCTGGAGTAATTTGAAGACAACTGGGTTTTCACGTTTGCCGTCTGGTTTAAGAAAGCGTCCATCATCATGGAAGAGGCAGAAGTAATGACCGGGTTTGTTTTTGACTTCCATGTGGCATCCCATGGCAACGATGCCCCCGAAGTTTCCAATGGGCTTGAGCTCGGACCAAGAAGCGCCTTCGTTTTCCGAGACCGACATGCGAATGGGATGCAGCCCGGAAAACATGATGATGCGTTTTTTGCCGGCGGCATCGGTGACACGATGAAGGGTGGGGACTTCTTTCGAACTCATCCATGACTTTGGAGTCGGGAGACGCTTCGACCAGGTAAGTCCGCCATCGGTGGAGCGCTTGTAAACGATCCCACCACGCCCATGACCTTTCGGGAAAACGGTCAGGATGGTCTTGCCGTCATCGAGAAGGCAGGTCGTTGGATGTCCAAGATATTGTCCGGATTCCTGATCGACCAAAACCTGACGGTAGTAGTCGTTGGCCAGATCAACGAAAGGGATTTCGTAAGCCCCGGCGGGTGAGGTCACGACCAGGGCGGTAAAGATCGACGTGAAGAATCGCATCCTGCGATTTTTAAACTATCAGGAAGAAAAGACAAGAGTTTCGGAGGCCTGAAGCGATTGGGCTGAGCCAAGTTTTTTCGATTGTTATGAAGACGCGAAATGAGGGTCCTCCCCCTCGTTTAGGGAAGCCGGCGGAGGAGCGAACTAAGTTTGCAGACTTTTGAGTAAACTTCGATCACACTGGTCTCATTGGACCCTTGGAATGAGAGATTCTCGCTAAGCCAATATATCGTGGAGGATGTGGCCGTGGACATCGGTGAGGCGCATGTCTCTTGAGGAGAAGCGGAAGGTGCTCTTGGTGTGGTCGATACCGAGGAGGTGAAGCATGGTGGCGTGGAGATCGTGGATCTCGACTTTGTTTTCGATGGCCTTGTAGCCCCAGTCGTCGGTTGCTCCGTAGCTAATCCCCGGCTTGACGCCGCCGCCGGCCATCCAGGTGGTGAAGCCGAAGGGGTTGTGGTCGCGCCCGTTTCCGCCCTGGGCGAAGGGGGTGCGTCCGAATTCCCCGGTCCAGACGACGAGCGTTTCGTCAAGAAGGCCGAGTTTTTTCAGATCGGTGATCAGGGCGGCGATAGGTTGATCGACGGTTTTGCAGTTTTTACCGTGACCATCGACGAGATTGTTGTGTTGGTCCCAGCGATCGCCATTGCCGCCGGGGCAGGTGAGTTCAATGAAGCGGACGCCGCGCTCCACAAGGCGTCGGGCGAGGAGACATTGGCGGCCGAAAGTTTTGGTCTGATTGAAATCGGACTCCAGACCATACATTTTTTTCACGGTGTCGGACTCGCCTTTGAGGTCGAGAAGCTCGGGGACCGCGGCCTGCATCCGGAAGGCGGTTTCGTAGTTGAGAATGGCAGATTCGATTTGCTCTTCGCCGGCGAACCGGGACTTAGCGGCCAGGTCGAGATCTCTCATGAGCCTCAGTTTGCGTTTTTGAAGTTCGGTATTCGCCTCGGCCGGTTTGATATTGGCCACGGGGGTATTCCCGGAGTTGAAGACCGAGCCTTGGTAAGCGGCGGGGAGGTATCCGGAATTAAAATTGTCGAGCCCGCCCGGAGGGATGAGACCTCCGTTGAGGACAACGAATCCGGGAAGGTTTTGGTTTTCGGTGCCGAGGCCATAGCCGACCCAGGCCCCCATGCTGGGACGTCCCTGGAGGCCCGAACCCGTGTGGAGGAAGTAGTTTGCCGCGGTGTGTTCGGGAAACTTGGAGGTCATCGATTTGATGAAGGTGAGGTCGTCGGCGACCTTGGCAATGTGGGGGAAGAGGTCACTGACCCAGGCTCCCGATTGGCCGTGTTGTTTGAACTTCCAGGGCGATTGCATGACCTTGCCGATATTGTCAAATTGGGTGGGCTCAAGTTTGCCGATGGCTTTTCGGGGATCCTGCCCGTTGTATTTTTCGAGGGCCGGTTTGTAGTCGAAGGTGTCGACATGCGAAGGGCCGCCATCCATGTAAAGGAAGATGATGTTCTTGGCCTTCGGAGTGTAGTGCGGCTTCTTTTGCGCAAGGGGATTTTTTGGATTGTAGTCTGCGGTTTCTCCGTAGGCGCTTTTACCCAGAAGAGCAGACAGGGCGACGGCACCAAATCCGCAAGCGGATTGTTGAAGCATGTCGCGTCGAGAAAAGGCAGTGGGGCGGAAATTTTGGCAGTGCATGGGCGTGTAGAAGGTTTGTAGGTGGTAGCAATCAGTTTAAGAAGATGAATTCCTTGGCGTTCCAGAGGGAGTGAGCGAAGTCCTGCCAGGCGGTTTTCTTGGCAGGATGAGTTTGTATCCAGGCAAGCGCGGTCTTTAATTCATCTTGGGACGGGTGACGGGCGAAGGCCTGTTGGAACATCGTTTCGATGCGGTTCCGGTCTTCCTCGATGTTTGCCGTGGACTCGGCCCAGCGTTTGGCCTCGCTGACAACGAAGGGATCATTCATCAAGGTCAAGGCCTGGGCGGGGACGTTGGAGACGGTGCGTCGGGCGACTGCGGAGAAGGGGCTGGGCATGTCGAAGGCGAGCATCATAGGTGGGAGGAAGTTCCGGCGGATGCTGGTGTATATCGAGCGGCGGCCAGCTCCATCGAGAGGCCCGGATTTGGGGCGGCCTCTTCCCTGCATGAAGCTGGTGAGATGAACAGGAACGGAGTTACCGTAGAGCTTGGGGTCGAGGCGTCCGGAGATGGCGAGCATGGAATCGCGGATGGCTTCGGCTTGCAGGCGACGAACGGGTGCCTTGTAGAGGAGAATGTTTTCCGGATCGGTGTCGGCAAGGTATTGGCTGCTGAGTTCGGGATGAGGATTGGCCGACTGGCGATAGGTATTGGAAAGCACGATCTGGCGGATGAAGTCTTTGCGGGACCACTTGCTTTCGATGAGAGAAGCGGCAAGCGTATCGAGAAGCTCGGGGTGGGAGGGTTCAATTCCCATCGGGCCGAAGTCATCGACCGTGGGGACAATGCCGCGACCGAAGAGGTGATGCCAAATACGGTTGGCAGCAACGCGGGAGGTGAGAGGGTTGGTTCGGGAGACGACTTGCTCGGCGAGCTTGAGGCGGCCCGAGGAGTTTTTTGACGGTGCGATTTCTTCGCCACCGAGTGCGGTAAGAAAACGACGGGGAACTTCCTTTCCGAGGTTTTTGTGGGAGCCGCGGATGTGGACGAAGTCGTTTTCAGGGGTTCCATCGGTTACTGAAAGGATGGTGGCGGCGGGATTGGGAATGGTTTTGGAAATCTCGTTGGCCTTTTTGGAAAGATCGGTCAACTGGCTGGCGAACTTTTGCTGAAGTTCGGCAGCTTTGGGATTGGGCGGGAAGATCTCTTCGAGCTTGGGAACATCGCGCGAGGTGCAAACTGCTCTAACGGCTACCGAGCCGCCGCCGTTGTCGATGATTTCGAGGTAGGCTTTTTGGCCGGCCTTCTGGGCGATGTCTTTGCTTGCGAGGGTGACCCACTGCCACTTGTCGCCGTTTTTAACATCCTTGCGGGTTCCGCCGAAGAGGAGCCCGTTGAAGGGCTGCATGAAGTATCCGTCGATGATGAGACGGACCTGAGCGTTTCCCTTGATATAGAGGTGAACGCGGTCACCGGTAATTTCGAAAGTGGGAGTGCGAAGAACGCCGTAGAGGTTTTCCCCGTAGCGGCTGCTGTCGTAAACGGGGTATTCGGTGACGGCGTTTTTGACGGCATTCCATCCGAGGGCGGGGATAAACGAGTCACCAAAGGCATGGCCGGAGGGGAACCAACGGGAGTTGGTGGGGAGGAGGATGCCTTCGGGAAGATTCTTTGGAGTTGAAGAAGAGGTTTGGTTGAGGATTTTGTTTCCAGCGGCGGCGACTTTCTGAACCTCGGCAGTGCCGGCGGCGATCTTTCCGCCGGGATCTTGTTTGTGTTCGTTTCGGCGGGTGCTTTGGAGATAGCCGGTGAGTGAGTAGTAGTCGTCAATGGAGATGGCGTCGAATTTGTGATCGTGGCAGCGGGCACAGGAAATTGAGAGACCGAGGAAGGACTTTGAAAACGTGTCGACCATGTTGTCGATGCGGTCGGCTTCATCGAGGCGCACATCGGTGGGGGCGTGCACGGCTTCACCGAGATACCAGAAGCCGGTGCCGATGATGGACTCGTTCGTTTGGTTCTCCGGATTGATGCGGGGTTTGGGAAGAAGGTCGCCGGCGATGTGTTCGGCAATGAAGTGATCGTAGGGAACGTCCGCATTGATGGCGCGGATCACGTAATCGCGATAGTGGTGGGCGTTATGGATGGGATAGTCGAATTCGTGGCCGTGGCTCTCGGCATAGCGCATCAGGTCAAGCCAGTGGCGCCCCCAGCGCTCGCCAAAGTGGGGTGAAGAAAGAAGACGGTCGACTTCGGCTCCGATGGCAGCCTCCGGATCTTTGGCGTAGGCTTGCTCGTATGCCTTGATCTCTTCTGCGGTAGGAGGCAGCCCGGTGAGGTCGAAGGTCAGGCGCCGCAAGAGAGTTGAGGGTTCTGCGTGGGGAGCGGGGCGGAGCTTGGCTTCTTTGAGCCTCTCGCCCACGAGTTGATCGATGAAGCCCGGCGCGCGAGGAGCGGGTGCGAGAGGCTTCCAGCTCCAGTGTTCCGATTTGCGTTTTTCAAGGTCAAAGGCGATGGCGTTGTCTCCAGGGGTTGGGGGTGCTTCGTCCGGCCACGCCGCTCCGTTTTTGACCCAGTTTTCGAAGTCTGCGATGACGGCATCGGGAAGCTTCGATTTTGGAGGCATTTCCATATCGGTATCTTCGTAGCGGATGACTTCGATAAGGAGGGACTTCTCGGGGTCGCCTGGAACAAGGGCGGGCCCGGAATCGCCCCCTTTCAGGAGCCCTTCACGTGTATCGAGGTAGAGATCGGCCTTGAGTTTCTTTGAAGTGACAGAGTGGCATTTGTGACATTTGTCAGCGAGGACCGGTCGAATCTTTTTCTCGAAGAAGGCCAGCTGTTCACTGGAAAATTTTTCGGCGGAGCAGAGTGGTGCGACGCCGAAATGGAGAAGGAGAGATACGAGAAGAATTTTTGCCGGATTGGCCATACAGTAAAAACGTGGTGAGGGAGGGAAAATTGCAAAGTAAATAGGCTAGTTTTCTTCCGAATTCTTTCCCAGCCGGAAGTTACGAATCCAATTGGGGCCTGTTTCTCCAGTTTTTCCGCGAAAATCATCGATTTCATCAATATCGAGTTTTCGCATATTGATTGTTGCTGGTGGCAGGATTGTGATTCATTTCGGAATGGCTCGCTCCCGGCTTCGGTCTGGTAAAATCGGTCACAACCTCAAAGGG
>JAAEZT010000045.1 GCA_018222765.1 bacterium
GATGAACGATGCGCTGGGCATGGACGCTCGTCTGACCGTCCTGGGACATGTGCAGCGGGGTGGATCTCCGACTGTATATGACCGGATCATGGCCTTTAAATTTGCGGTGGCGGCCATCGATGCCCTCTGTTCCGGGGAGTCCAACCAGGTGATTGTTTTCAAAGACGGGATTTTTGGAAATATTGCTATCAGTGAGATTGCCGACATCAAGCACCACGTTGATGCCAATTTGATTGAGCTTTGCGAAGGCCTGAGTCGCTAGGGTTCCAATTGGGAGTTCATCTTGTAATCGCGGAAATGGGATGCCGTGATTAGATGGACCGTCTATGAGAGCACGGTTGTTATCATCTTCTTTCAAGTGAACAAAGCGAAGGCTTGGCTCCGCAATGGCAGGAACGGGCAAGATTTGCCGGGGAGGGTCTGGATGCCCGGAGGCATGCCGTGATGGCCTTGGCGGGAGTGGAGAATCCCAAACGTAGTTTTGCTCCGATTAAGATTTCCGAGAGAAGTTATTTCATGATGGGCGACAACCGGGACAACAGTAAGGACTCCCGATTCTACGGCATTGTGGAGAGAGAACAAATCGTGGGAGAAGCCAAGCGCGTGCTCTTGTCCTTTGACCTGAACAACTGGCTCAAACCAAGGCTGTCCCGCTTTGGTGAGGCACTTCAATAGTCGCGATCGAGGAGGTGGTGGGCGATCGCTTCAAGGCGAGCTGCCTTCTTCCCGAAAGCCGAGAGAGCCGCGAGTGCCTTTTTAGTAAGGCGCGCGGCTTCTTTTTTAGATTTATCCAGACCAAGAATGGACGGGTAGGTGGCTTTATCGACGGCTTCGTCTTTCCCGGCCGTTTTGCCGAGTTGTTCGGTTGATTGAGTGACATCGAGAATGTCGTCGATGACCTGAAAGGCGAGACCAAGATTGTATCCGAAGTCGGTGAGGGCTTCGAGCTGTCTCGGAGTGGCGTTGGCGGTCATGCCGCCAAGGCGGAGGGAGGTGGTGAGAAGCGCGGCGGTTTTGTTTTCGTGAATGCGAATCAGCTGCGCCTTGCTGAGATTCTTACCTTCGCCTTCAAGATCGAGCACCTGTCCTCCGATGAGTTTTTTGGATCCGCCACAGATCGAGAATTCGAGGAGAAGCTCTTTAAGGGAATAGCGTTTTGTCGGAGGGGTTTCGGCGAGGACAATGAAGGCCTCGGTGAGCAAGGCGTCGCCGGTGAGAACGGCCATGCCTTCACCATAGACCTTGTGCGAGGTTGGTCTGCCACGGCGCAGGTCGTCGTCGTCCATCGAGGGAAGGTCGTCGTGCACGAGGGAGTAAGTGTGCATGATTTCCACCGCACAGGCCGGGCGGAGGGCGTTTTCGGCTTTACCGCCACAGGCTTCGGCGGCGGCGAGGGTGAGAATGGGGCGGAGGCGCTTGCCGCCGGCGAACACGGAGTAGCGCATGGCCTGGTGAATCGTACGGGGGCGCTCGGTGTTACGGGGGAGAAAGGCGTTCAGCGAATCATCGATGAGGGATTGCTGGCTTTTAAGATAGTCTTTGAGGTCGGACACGGGCTTGTTTTAGGAGGGGAATTGACGAAGGCCAAACTCTAAAGTCGATGGAATGACTGCTAGACGTGGGCGATTCAGGCCGTAGTTTGACTTCATGAAACTCAAAAGCATTTTTGTATGGCTGGCTTCGGCGCTGGCTCTCTCGGCCGCCCCATTGAAGTTGGGAGACGGCCTTCCCAAGCTGGAGGGTAAAAATCAGGAAGGGAAAGTGGTGAAACTGGAAGCGGGGAAAGACCACAAGTGGCTTTTAATTTTCACCTACCCGAAAGCCCTGACCGGGGGATGAACCAGGCAGGTGTGCTCGGTGCGGGACGCATTCGATGAGTTGAAAGGCCACAAGGTCACGGTTTTTGGTCTCTCCATGGACCCGGTGGAGAAGCAGAAGGAATTTTCCTCTAAGCATGAACTCCCCTACGATCTCATCGCTGATACCGATGGCAAGATCGCCAAGGCGCTGGGCGTGCCTCTGAAGATGGCCGGAAAATTCACGGCGCGTCAGGCTTATCTCTTCAAGGATGGTAAGCTTGTGTGGAAAGATGAAAAAGGAGCGACCGCGACGCAGGGCGAGGATGTCCTCAACGCTATTTCTTCCTCAGAGTAGGTTTGCCTTTGAGGTAACCGAGCGAGGTCAAAAAGCGATCAGTTTCGAGAACTGTCTCGGCGTATTTGGCCTTGTTGAAGAAGCCATGCGGCTCACCGTCGTATAGGTGGAGATCGCTGCGAACACCCAGGGCCCTCATCCGCTTTTTGTAATCTTCCGCAGTCGAGACTGGGATGAGATTGTCTTTGGTGCCCAGAAAGGTGATGGTGGGCGGAGTCTCTTTTGAGAGATTGTGCATGGGCGAAAAATCCTTCCAATAGGCTTTGACGCGATCGTGCCCGTAACCTTTGGGGCCGTTATCATAGACGGGATTGAAAAGAACGAGGGCATTGGGACGGCAGCTCACCGAGCTGTCTTCTCCGGGTTCGTCGAACTTGGTATTCGTCCCGGTGGTGGCGGCGACGTGTCCTCCGGCGGAACCTCCCCCCGCGGCGAGTTTGTTGGGGTCGATTCCGAGTTCTTTCGCGTTGCTGCGAATCCATCGCACGGCGGACTTACCGTCCTGGACACATTTGCGGGGATCCGTGCCGGCGTTTTTCTTGGTGCGGTAGTCTGCGCAGATTGCGACCATCCCGCGCGAGGCGAGGTAGCGGCTCTGCGGGTAGAATTGTGACGGACTGCCGCCATTCCATCCGCCGCCGAAGAAGAAGACGATGGAGGGGCGTTTGTCGGAAGCCTTATGACCTTCAGGATTGAAAATGAAGAGCGAGAGTTTTTTGTCGCCGACGGTTTTATAAACGACCTCCTTGTCGGGGGTGTCTTTCGCAGAGGCAGACGTAAGGACGAGGCAGGTGAGAAGAAGCCGGGGCAATTTGATCATGGAGAAAGGATACGGCGTGGAAGGGAAAAACTAAGCACTAAAAAACGCGCCAGGTTTCCCGAGGCGCGTTTGTAAATAAGGGGATGGGACGAGAGCTATGGTCCCTCGACGCACACCATGGTCACGTCCAGTCCTTCGTCGTCGCCCTCGCCGATTCCTTCCACGCGGACATCCTCGTCGGAAAGCAGATCGATGAGGGTATCCTCTAGGCCTCCATCAACGAGGAGGTTGTTAAATCGCTGGGCGACTTCTTCAGCGTTGTGGCCGGTAAATGTGATGGTTACTGAGTCCATGCGCCTGATATAAAAGGCGATTTTGGATCGTGGAAAGAAACTTTTTAAGAAGTTTTTTCAGGCGGGAATCTCTTCAGTCTCTTAACTTTTAAGTGGTATAAAAAAACACGCTCCGGAATACCGAAACGTGTTCAGGGAATTGAGATATTTTCTTGCTGAACTAGCCGTTGGCAATTTTCATACGGAGAGTAGCCAAGCCGGTGATGGCAAGCACTCCGACGGCGACCAAGATTGCTGAAAGAGGAAGGCCAATCCCGCCGGAAGGAACTGCGGCGAGAGGGCCGGATGGGGTGGCTGCTTCTTTGATTTCAGGTTGGATCAAGTCGCCCTGGGTCAGAGCTGGTTTGCCAAGTTCCCCTCTCTGCGCGGCCACCATTTCCGGTGTGACGGCAGGAGCGGAGTTGCCCCATGAATTTCGGATGAAGGTAATGACGGAAGCGATGTTCTCGTCGGACTGTCCTGCTCCCATGGCAGGCATTGGAGCGGGGAAATTGTATTCTTGTCCGGCTACGGTAATTGGGCCGGTGAGTCCACGGAGTTGAATTCCAATCAGGTTTTCGGGAGGCCCGGTGACCCACTCTGAATTGGCAAGTGGAGGTCCGAGATTGGGCACTCCCGCGCCTTCGGGGCCGTGGCAGGCGATACAGAGGTTATACTGGGTTTTGCCGAGTTCCATTACTGCGGGGTCGATGGTGTTTTCTTCGCTCACGGTTTTTTCAGTGGGTGTTTGGTTTTGAGATTCGTCTTTGGGAGTCGTGACGGGCTTGGGATCGTCCGTTTTGAGCTCTTCGGTTTTGGTGTTTTTGGCAAGGGTCAGATTTCGAACCTCGTATGCGGGGGCCTTTTCACCGGATTCCTTGGTCAGAGTCAAGAGCCACGCGACAAGATCTCGAACTTCTTGTGGCTTGAGAATGGCCCCCATGGGTGGCATGGCAGAGGTTTGGTTGGGCCTCATTGTAAGGTCGGATTTCTGAATGCGCCAGCTTGTTTCTCCTTCCTTGAGATCAAAGTGGCTTTTTGTTTCCGCCAAAACGAGGCCTGTTTTGGTGGAACCATCGTTGAGGTTGAGGGTGGCGACGCCGAAACCAGGGGTGATTTGGGAGTTGGGGAGAATGATGGATTCGAGAAGTCCTCTAGCATTTTGGCGGAGGGCTACGCCCATCAGGTTGGGGCCTGCTTCGCCGCCTTCGGTGTGGCCGGACTCGTGGCGGTGGCAGCGCATGCACTGGGCGGCTCCGTGGGACTGGAAAATCTTGAAGCCGTTGTTGGCATTCCCTCCGGCAAGGGCTGGAGCCCATTTGGCGAGCGGATCTTTTCCGGCGAGGGACTTTTGGTAGTCGGCGAGGGCGGTTTTCATGACCGGCTCGGGTCGGGAGCGGACGGCTTCCAGGAGTTCGAAGGTGGAGGCGGGGTCGCCCTTTCCGGCGGCGAGCTGGGTCATGCCGTCGCGCAAGAGGGGAATGGCGTGCTCGGCGGGGAGAGCGGAGGCGATCTTCCAGGCGGTTTGGCGTCGGGTCGTGCTCTCGGAGAGTAAGGCTCCGCGGAGGGCGGCGACATTGGCGCCGGGATCACGGGTGGCGGCGAGCTCTAGAGCGGAGGTGGCGAGTTGGTCGTTGGAGGATTGGGCCGCTTCCGTGAGGATCTTGGCGAGTTCGGCGCCGGGAGATTTGGCGAGTAGCTTGAGTGCTCCGGCGCGGGTCTCGCCGTCGACTTGTTCATCTCGGATGAGCCGAGTGAGGGTACCCGAATCGAGTTTGTCGTGTGAGAGTTCGTATTTGAGCGCCAAGCCGAGGGTTTTGGCGAGAACAGGGGTGTCGGACTGCAGGAGGAGGTGCAGGTGTTTGGCGAGGGCGTCTTTGAACTGGTCGGGCTTGCGGGGAGAGACCGGCGAATGTTTTCCGATAGACTGGTCAACGACGTGGGGCTCGGTCCACACTGAGATGAGTCGCATGGCTTCGAGGCGTTCGGCTTGGTCGTTCTTCTGATGAGAGGCGAATTTGATGAGGCGGAGGAGGTTCTTCTCGTGGCCGAGGCGATAGGCGCTGTGAAGGAGTCGGCGAATCATCATGCGGCTCAGGGGACGGCCGGGATTCTTGGAATCGGCGTTGTAGTCATCGAGGAGCGCGGCGAGAGCAGGCCGCACACTGAAGAGTCCGGTGTCGTTGATGGCGCGGATGGCTTCGCTGGAGACGTAGAGGTCGGGGTCGGCAATAAAGCGCACAATTTCGGGATTCCTTAAACGCCGGAGGGCTATGACTGCAGCGCGGCGCACGGCGGCCGAGGCATGGGAGGCGAGAGAGACGATTTCTTTGGGCGTGGCGTTTCCGATCAGGCCCATGATTCCGGCGTGACGGAGGTAGGGGTCGCGGTCGTTATTTTCCTCGAGGAGGGCGACGAGGTGGCTGGTTCCGTCGGGGGCGGGTCTGCGACCAAGGGCAATGGCGGCGAGGGCGCGGACCCGGGGGCTGGGATCTTGGAGGAGAGGGAGGAGCGGCAAGCCGTCGGTGAGCGTGGATTCTCCAAGAGCCTGGGCGGCTTGTCCGCGGACGATGTGGTCGGCATTTTTGAGAGCTCGGATCAGGAAGTTGCTTGCCGGTTCGCTCTTCTCCTTGCGAGCGAGCATTCCCAGGCCCCAGATGCCGTGAAGTCGCTCGGTGGGATTGAGCCGCTGGTTGGCGGCGGAAATGAAGATGGGCAGAGCGTCCTCCCGGCCTGCCAGATGGTATTGAGCGCGCAGGCGAAGGCGGAAGTCGGGGTGGGTGAGGAGTTTTGCGAGTTCTTCCGAGCTCTTTTCGGAGATTCCTGAGGCGATGATTTTTGCGACTTCATCGCCGGTGTTGGATTGCTCCATGGTGTAGATCCGTCCGGCTTTGTGTGATTCCCATCCAGAGATGAAATCACTCACATAGAGCTTTCCATCATAGCCCCATTCTATGTCGGTGACGGCGGTGCCCCAGCTGAATTTTCCAAATTGATCGAGGGCGAATCCGGCGCCTTTTTGCCTGATGCCGAAGTGCCAGATGCCGGAGGAGGCTGCTCCGCCGCGATAGTCGCAGATGAGAAACTGGTCGCGACTTTTGAGTTGGTATCCGGTGCCGGGGTAATAGGCCAGACCGGAAGGGCCGGAGGTAAGATTGGCGATAGGAGGAACGATGTGAGCGGGTTGGTCGGGGAAGTGGGGCTCCCACATTTTCTCCTGCAGCCATTGGTTGATGGGACGGTCCGGGACGCCGGCGGTTTTGTGGAAGGAATGGAGGACCTGGTGGCCCATGTGCCATCCGGAGTCGGCTCCGTCCATCATAAAGACAACACGCGCGCGATCGCCTTGGTCGGAATTGTTATCGACTGTGATGGCTGTGCCGTATTGGTCGAAGGCAATTTCCTTGGGGTTGCGGAGGCCGAAGTGGACTACTTCAAAGTTGGAGCCGTCGGGGTCGAAGCGGAAGATGGCACCTTGGTTGGGGTATTTGTATTGGTGACCTTCCCGGGTGGTAAAGTTGAAGCCACGGTCGCCGATAGTGGCATAAATGCGGCCATCGGGTCCGAGAGCGAAGCCGTTGAGATCGTGGCCGGAGAAGGAGACGCGCACTCCCATGCCATCCTGGATGACCTCGCGCTCGTCCGAGATGAGGTCGCCGTCTTTGTCGGTGAGTGTCCAGATTTTGGGAATGCAGGCGAAGTAGATGGTGCCTTCGAAGGCCATGATGCCAGCGGCGGTTCCGTCCAAGATTTCATTGAAGCCCTCGGCGAAGACTTTGGATTCATCGGCCACTCCGTCTCCGTCGGTGTCAACAAGGACGCGCACTTTTTCGGAGAATTTGGTGAGATCGGCGACAGGCTTTTTGTGGTCCCACTTCCTGTGCATCGCAATCCGGTCATCGGTGGTCTGCGCGGCAAGATCGTCCATGAGCCAATAGAGATGTCTGCGGTTATCCTCGACACCCGTCCCGAAGCGGTGGGTTTCGGCAACGAAGACGCGGCCTTGTTCATCCACTGAGAGAGCGGTGGGCGAGTGGACGTCGGACGAGGCGTTGTCGGCGAAAATTTTAACTTCAGTGCCGTCGGGAACGGAAAGACCGGGAATGGCATCGGAGGAAATGAGCCCATCTTTGTCGGCATTACCGCCACCGGAGGTCCGGGGAAATTTAGGTTTGGCGAGATCGGTGAAGAGGATGTGATCGGCATTAATGACTCCCCAGGCTCCGCGTTCGGTATCGATGATGCGGAGTTGAGCCGTTTTCCCTTTGAGTCCTGAGACGTCCCAAATAGTGGGGCGCATCGTGAGGTCGTTTTGCCCGGTGGCCTCGTGGGTGATTTCGCCGTCGACGAAGAGCTGGACGGCTGTTCTGCTAGGGTGCTGGCCTCCTGAAACGAGGAAAGCGATGTTGGGGAGCTGAATTTTGAATTTGGGGGAGGTCAGTGAACCGGTTGAGGCGTCGCCTTGGTGAGCTGAGCTGACGTAGTAGAGGTTGGCATATTCTTTGACGGTGCCATTCATGCCGGTCGGGCTGGACGAGGTGGGGGATTTGCCAAAAGCGGCGCCCTCGACTTTCCATTCGCCGAAGCCATCCGATTCGAAGGCATCGAACAAAATTTCAGCAGCATGAAGGGAGCCCGAAAGGGCGAGGAGAGTGGTCAGAATACGCATGATGGTAGGAAAAGTGATGCCCGAGGAGGCTGCTGCTGCGTTATCCATCGGGCGGGGCAGGGATTTGGGCAAATAGAAAAAACTTTTCGAGCGGAAATTTGTCTGTGGAATGAAAAATGGATTCAGGTGGAGTGCCTGAATCCATTGAAGTTCTTGGAAGAAGATGTCGGGGCCAATCCTTCGATTGATGAGCCGGCTTTCCTTTAAGAGATCTTTTTTGAATCTGTATTTCAATTCCAGGCGAAAGCCCTACTGAGATGAAAAACACACTTAAAAGACTACCTATTGTTCTCGCCCCCTTGATTGTTCTCTCGGGTGATCTTCGTGCCGCTGATCCTGCGGAAGCCAAGACGATTGGTCGGATTGTCCGTGAGCGGCCGGATCTGTCCAATTTTCTCCAGCTTCTTGAAAAGACCGAAGTTGGGTCGCAGTTGTCGGAACGCACAAATATCCGGCGCACGATTTTTGCGCCTACTGATGCTGCTTTCGCCAAACTTCCAAAAGACTCCCTCAAGACCCTCCTTGCGCCGCGCAATGATGACCGGCTCGAGGAGGTTTTTGGCTTCCATGTCTTGAATCGATCGGTTCCTCCATTTGGATTGGAAAAATACGCGGCCTTGCAGATGGCGACGGGGCAGTTTCTCTCAATCAACTATCAGAAGGGGATCATTGGCGACGGGAAGTTTATCGGAGAATCTATTCCTTGTTCGAATGGAATGATCTATCTGGTTGACCGTGTCCTGACACCGAATACCGATGATCTTTTCCAGCGCCTTCAGAAAGACGGGCGGTTCAAGATTTTCACCAAAGCAATTACGGCGAGTCGCCAGGGAAAACTTTTCCAGAACATGCATGGGCTTTATACGACCTTTGCGCCGACCGATGAGGCCTTTGGGAAGCTGCCGAAGGAATTTGTTGATTCCCTGTTCCTCCCCGAGAACAACGAACGCCTGGAAGACATCATCAAGCATCATATCGTGGAAGGAGTACGGGCGGCCGGGAAAATTCCGGGATACTTCAGCCTTGGAGTTTCCGATGTCACTCCGGTTTCCGCTTTCGGGCAGCAGATTAATTTCAAGGTGAACGGTGATGGGGCTGCAGTTGATGGAGCCAAGGTAATTGAGGCTGATCTCCCGTGTGCCAACGGAATTATTCACGTCATTGACTCAGTGATCCCGCCGGTTGAATCCGGGCTTTTGGATCTGCTCAGGGAGGACGAGCGCTTTACGACCTTGGTTTCTCTTCTCGATGCCACTGGTCTCAGCCTGGCGGTGGCCTCATCGACGGAATACACCATCTTTGCTCCGGTAAACGAAGCTTGGACGAAAGAGCCTTATGCTTCCATGGTTCGGAACTCCGGAGGGAGTGCTAGAGAAGCTCTTTATGGAATTTTGGCCCGTCATGTCATCACTGGAAAGCATGTCAGCGAGAATTGTCGACCGTTTAGCAAGCTGCGGACCATTCATGGAGCCCCCATTTACCTTACCCGGTCAGGCGTCGATCGTCGAATCAGCAATGCCACCATCACTGATACTGATATCGAAGGCTTCAATGGGTTAATTAATGCGATTGATACGGTGATCCCCGATCCGATGGAACTTCCCGAGGGAGACATCAGCACCGTGGATGCCATTGAGTTTGTGCAGGAAACTCTGGCCAAAGCATCGCCACTTTATGGGAAGGGCGAGTATGAAGCTTGTTGGCGCTACTACACCGCGAGAGGGTATGAATTCTTGTCCAAGTATCGTCAGTTTCTTGCCAGCAGTGCTGCCAGTGAACTGGAGGGAGCGATTAGAGATGATCAACCGGTTTTCCAATTTGCCTCTGAAGCATGGGCGTCCCGAAATGCCTTCCGGAAGGTGTTGCGAGTGCTGGAGCAGCGGGAGGACCGAATCCTGGACAGCTATCTCATGCAGTCCCGGGAAAAGAAGCGGTTTGGGCGATAGACTGCGATGGTGCGCCCTTAATCCCGCCTTGCATCGAGCGAGGCGGGTTTTTCCGAGTGGCGTAAGAGGAGCCTTACGATGGTTTGCGCGCCATTTTCGACGCAGAGATCTGTCCTGCCATATCCCATGGATCGCGGGCGATCACTATTGCTTTAATTTTCCCACCGTGTCGCCGTCGATGAACTCGGCTTTGGTGAGAGTTTGGCGGAGGTCTTCTTTGCCGCGGCTGATGTTGTTGACCCATTGCACGGCCCGGCGAACAACCGGGCCGTTTTCCCATTTGATGTGTGCTACCGACGGTTGGCACCAGGCGAAGGCGGGATCGTAGTCAGTGCAGACGAGAGAGACGTCGTCCGGGACCCGCAGCCCTCGGTTGGAGAGATTGTAATAGGCTGCATTGAAGAGGAAAGGTTCGTCGACAATGAGCGCGGTGGGAGGAGTGGGGCCGAAAAGGGAATCAAGAACAGTGCCAAATCCTTCCTTACTTTCCTCCCAGTCAGGGAGATGGAATTTGCTGGTATGAATTCCGGCCTCTTCGAGGGTATCCAAAAATGTTTGTTCCAGTTTTCCGGGTTGGGGGAGGCGTCGTTGTTCCCGGCAGAGGAGGGTGATGCGGCGATGGCCCAGTTTCAGGAGATGCCGTGTGGCTTCGGACATGGCGGGAGTTTTGTTTGGGCCGGTGGAGGCGATGGGGAGTCCGCCACGTCGGCCGAAGAGAGCGAATGCCGGGAAGGATTGTTCTGAAAACCATTCCAGAACTTCCCGGGAGCCGGCAGCAATAATCCAAATGTCGGCGCGGACTTTCTGAACAAATTTTTCGAGCTGACTGACATCCATGTCGAGATCGATGAGAGTCTTTTCCGGGAAAAAGGGGACGTGGCCGGCTTCTTCGAGTTGATGTCTAATGTCGACAATGATCTTGTCACCGCGATCGAACCGATTGGGCACGAGGAGGGCGACGTAGAGCTTGGATGAGGTCTTTCCAGGGGCGGCTTGAATGATGCGGCGTTTGCGTCCCGCTCCCTGACCGGCAATGAGACCTTCTTTTTCGAGCTGCTGAAGGGCAAGCTCTACCGTTTTGCCGCTGACGCCAAGCAACTCGATGAGCTTGGATCTTCCGGGCATGGTTTCGCCCCAAATTCCCTGATGAAGTTCGTCCCGGAGATAGCTTGCGACCTGTTCGGTGATCGATGGGAAGTGAGGTGTGGCCATGACTTTTGAAGACATGATCAAAAGAGGTCAGGTTGTCGATCTTGAAAATAACTCACAGATATCAGGTGCACCGACAGTCACCTCAACGAGATTTTCCACCCTGATTTTCCGACTCCTCTTGGCGAAGAGGCTGGTGGATGGAGTGGTGGCAACCGCCGCGATTACCGGGCCGGTTCGCCAGAAGATATTTGTGAAGTTGGCCGCCGCACTCCAGCGATAGGATCTCCCGCGAAGAAAGGTGATCAAAAAGGAAACTGTTTTTGCGGCGGAGCTTCGTATATGGGGATCCTGTCGATGTCAGCCGCTCCAAGTAAAAGTTCCCCCAGCAAAGTAAAAGTAGGGACCCGTTTGTCTCTCTGGAAGAAAGCGCTGTTCTCTTTTTTGACCCTCGTGTTCTTCTTTGGTCTGATCGAATTGGTTTTGGTTGTGATCGGAGTGAAGCCGATCTCGTACGAAGAAGATCCGTATGTGGGGTTCTCTTCGCAGATTCCCCTGTATGTCGATGCTGGAACTGGTGGTCGAATGGAGACCTCGCGGAACAAGTTGGCCTACTTTAATAAACAGAATTTTTCGAAGGAGAAAGACAGCGGGGTGACTCGGATTTTTTGTGTCGGTGGCTCCACGACTTACGGTCGACCGTATGATGATACTACTTCCTTTTGTGGTTGGTTGCGCGAACTTCTCCCGGTGGCTGATCCCTCTCAGAAATGGGAACTGATCAACGCGGGTGGAATTAGTTATGCCAGCTATCGGGTGGCGGCATTGACGGAAGAGCTTGTCGAATATGATCCCGACGTCTTGATCGTTTATTGCGGGCAGAATGAATTTCTGGAGCGTCGCACATACTCAGGAATTATTGATATGCCGGAAGCCGTTCGCGGGCTTGGTGCCATGCTGAGTAGGACGCGGATCTTTAGCGGGATTTCACGGATTGTGAAAAAAAAGCCCGAGCTAGGGGAAGGGGCCCAACTCGACGGGGAAGTGAATACGATCCTCGATCAATCGATTGGTCCGGAGGATTATGAACGGGACAAGGAATTGGAGGAGCAGGTGCTTGCGCACTATCGATATAACATGGCGCGGATTGTCGATATCGCACGAGCTGGGGGAGCAAAGGTTCTCTTTGTCACTCCGGCTTCCAATTTACGGAATTGTTCGCCTTTCAAAAGCCAGCATGGCGATGGATTGAGTGGGGAGCAAATCGAGCAATGGGACAGTCTCTATACGAAAGCGAAAGAGAGTCTCGCGGCAAAGGACCTTTCCAAGGCACTGGGCGAGTTGGAGCTTTTGGCGAAGATCGATGACCAGTATGCCGCGGCTCATTATTTACGGGGTCGGGTGTTGGAAGGGTTGGCGCGGCATGAGGAAGCGAGAGTCGCCTACCAAGAGGCCCTTGATGAAGATGTCTGTCCTCTGAGAGCGCTTTCACCGATGCCGGGAATTGTCAAAGAGGTTGCCAGTGATCGGGAAGTCCCCTTGGTGGATTTTGTGACCTTGGTGGACGAGGCCTCGCCGAATGGAATCCCGGGCGAGGAAATGTTTCTGGATCATGTGCATCCGACGATTCGAGGCCACCGCATGCTTGCCTTGGCCATCATTGATGAAATGGAGGGCGCGGATTGGCTAAGTCTAGATAGCGGATGGGGCGACGCTGCCATTGGCAGGGTCGAAGACAGTCTCATGAAAAAAGTCGATCCCAAGAAGCAGGGGGTCGCGATGCGCAATCTCTCTAAGGTGTATTCCTGGGCGGGGAAGATGGAGGATGCGTATGGCGCGGCGAAGAAAGCGCTCGAACTTTTCCCCGGTGATGCCGAAGCACATTATCAGGTCGGAAATCTCGCGTATATGCTGGGTCGGAAGGAAGAGGCCGTGGAGAGGCTGGGTTATTTGGTGGGTGTGAACCTGGGCAGGAAGGTGGAATTTTACCTGAAGGCGCACGCGCAGCTCGCGGATATTTTGGCCGGGATGGGGGAGCACGAGAAGAGTGCGCAGGTTTTGCAAAAGTTGCTCGTGCTTGATCCGGGGAATCCCGCCGGGAGGGGGCAGCAGCCGACGATTATTTTGGGTCAGGCCAAGCAGTTGCTCAAAGAAGGAAGGCTCGACGAAGCGGTGGTGAAATTGAAGGAGGTGTTGAAGCTCGATCCAAATCATTTTGAAGCAAAATTACAACTGGGGGTGGCCTATGTCAGAGGCCGGGATTTTCGGTTGGCAGCGCCGACGATCAAGGATCTCATCAAAGCGCGCCCGGATTATATCCCGGCTTATAATAATTTGAGTTACGTCCTGGCCCAGCTTGGCCAACTTGATGAGGCCGAGCAGGTGTGTCTGGAGGCACTCAAAATCGACCCGAATGCCGAGGGAGTGGAGAAGAACCTGAAATTGATCAGGTCGAAGAAGGCGGCAGGGAATTAGTATTGTTTAAAATACCTCCGCGGGTCGTTGTGGGCTTCGCGTTTTTTCCAGTAGCTCTTCGTTTCGGGGTCAAAGCGTCGGCCCAGAGCGTCGTAGCGGAACAGGCGCATCATGAGGCCAATGGGGAAGACAACGAGGTAGAAGACGACGCCCAGAAGAAGGTGTGAGATCACCCAGCCGATGGGGAAGACCGCGCCGAGCCAGCCCATGAAGATCCATTTGCGGAGCGGGGGAATGAGGTAGTAGAGCGCGATGATGACGGCGGAGAATATCCAGATCCACTTCGCTACTTCCGGTGCGGAGAATTTCCAGAGCGCGATCCCGCCGATCATTGATCCGAACAAGGCGAAGAGCGGACCAAACCAAAATTGTTCGCGCCGCGAGAAAGTGGTCTTCATTTTAATCATCGAGGCCCCCTTTCTGATCGCCTTTGACTAAGACAAGATCTTCTAAAACAAGCGCGTCCATCTCGGTGGACATGAAACATCGATAGGCTTCATCGGGGCTGCACACGATGGGCTCCCCGCGGACATTGAAGCTGGTATTTACGACCAGGGGGCAGCCGGTGAGCTTTTCAAAAGCCGCGACCACTTTGTAGTAAAATCCGTGGCGTTCCGGGTCGACCGTTTGCACGCGGGCCGATTGATTAACGTGGGTGACGGCGGGGATTTCCGATCGTGCCACTTGCAGTCGGTCGAGACCTTTGGCCCTGTCGTCGGAAGTCTTCTGTCTGGACTCTTTGACGCTGGTGACAAGAAGCATGTAAGGGCTTTCTTGATTGGGATCGAAGTCAAACCACTCGCTCGCGTTTTCGCGGAGCACCGAAGGGGCGAAGGGACGAAAGGACTCGCGATATTTAATCTTCAAGTTGATCAAGCGCTGCATCTTTTCGCTACGAGGATCTCCGAGAATACTTCGGGAGCCGAGAGCACGGGGGCCGAATTCCATGCGGCCTTGCATCAGGCCAACGACTTTTCCCTCGTTGATCCGTTCCGCGATCCACCGAGCGCGCTCGTCTTCGGATTCCAGATGAGTGAAGCGAGCCCCCTCCCGGTTTACCGTTTCGAGGCAGGATTCGTGGTCGAAGCGGGGCCCCAGCAGGGAACCTTTTTGGCTATCGATTTTTCCGGGTGATCGTGAATGGTCGAGGAGTTGGTGCCAGATGAATTGCGCCACCCCGAGCGCTCCGCCGGCGTCGTTGGATGCCGGCTGCACCCAGATATCGTCAAAGATACCCTCACGCAGGATACGCCCATTGCCCACGCAGTTCAGAGCGACACCACCCGCGAGGCAGAGTTTGTTCATTCCGGTGGTCTCCCGTACGTGGCGGGCGCAGCGGACCATGATCTCCTCGGTGACGGCCTGCACCGAGGCCGCAATGTCCATGTAGTGTTCGCTAATTTCCGATTCCGCCTGACGTCGTGGTTCGCCGAAGAGATTTTCGAATTTCGTCGAGATCATCGAGAGCCCCGCGGTGTAATCGAAATAGGACATGTCCATACGGAACGATCCGTCGCCCTTCAGGTCGATCAGGTGTTCGTAGATCAAGTCGGCGAATTTTGGCTCTCCGAAGGGAGCAAGGCCCATTAACTTGTATTCACCCGAGTTGACGCGGAATCCGCAGTATTGCGTGAAGGCGGAATAGAGCAGGCCGAGTGAGTGCGGGAAATGAAGCTCGTGGGTCAGCTCGATCTTGTTGCCTCGTCCGACCCCGAAGCTGGCGGTGGCCCATTCTCCGACGCCATCGAGAGTGAGGATGGCCGCTTCGTCGAAGGGCGACGGGAAAAAAGCGCTCGCGGCGTGGGATTCGTGGTGCTCGGTGAAAACAAAGCGCTTTGTGTAGGCACCGCCGAGGGCTCTGCGCATCTCGCGGGGGAGGTGTAATTTCTGCTGTAACCAAATCGGGATCGCTTTGAAAAAGGAACGAATGCCGAGCGGAGCGGTGGCGACGTAGGTCTCGAGCAGGCGTTCGAACTTCAGGAAGGGCTTGTCGTAAAACCCCACGTGATCCAGATCGGCGGTGGTGAGACCGGCTTCGGACAGGCAGTAATCCACGGCTCTCGCTGGGAAGCCGGGATCGTTTTTGACCCGGCTAAAGCGTTCTTCCTGCGCGGCCGCCACAATTTCGCCGTCGATCAGCAGAACCGCTGCCGAGTCGTGGTAGAAAGCCGAGATTCCGAGAATTGCTGCCATGCCGTCTACGGAAGGGTATTTTAGAAAAACGGATACACGAAGGGTGCGAGCGGAGTTTGACTGATGATTACCAGAACGATGAGGAGGAAAAGGATGACCAGGATCGGGGTGAGCCACCATTTCTTATTTTGGACAAGGAACCCCCAGAATTCGCTCAAGAATCCCGGTTGGCGGTCCTCGGCCATCTTTGAGAACGCCTCGGCTGACGAGTCAGAGGGCGGTTTCTGCAAGGAATCGGTTCTCCGGGGGCTTTCGTCATCCATAACGGCGATGCTAGGTCGTGCGAAAGGCATGGCAAGCCTGCGAGTCTGGTAGAACGATGAGGAACCTGATCTTTTGGAGACAGCCCCATTCGAGAAAAGATCAAAAATATTCTCGGAATCGGTTTGAGTGCTCATAGCTTTTAGATCGCGGCCGTTCTTAAAACCTTTAAATGAGTGCCGCAGAAAGATTTCTGAAACGGGATCTTCTTAATTCTCCCCAAACTTTATCACTATGAGATACTCTATTTTAGCATTCATCGCCCTTTCGGCAGTGTCTGCTCACGGAGCCAGCTTGACAAACGTCGGAAACACCTTGGTTTCAGTTAATAATGCTAACTACGACCTCTCTGTCTTTGACGGTCAGGCTGCCTATAACGACCGAGGTGTCGGGGGATCCGAGCCAGGTGCTCCCACCACCAGGACTACTTTGGGCGACGGCACCTTGCTAAGCTACAATCTCGTTGGGAATGCCGGAACCGGCAGCGTCTTGACAAGCTATGCCAGCAGCGGAACGCGCACCCCGGTCCCAGTTGCGGACAATTCAGGACCCACTACCACCCACGGTCCTGGTGAAAACTGGTCCAACGTTTGGATCACGACCGACCCGGGCGCAGGCACCGTCTTCACTGGCACACAAGATGCCAACCCCACTGGAGTGGCCGGTGCAGCCAACACCTTTGCGAGAGCTTCTACTGTTGATGGAACCGTCGACATTTCTGGCTTGGCTACAGGACAGCTCTACTTTCCGGTCGGCTCGTACAACAACGGATTCTCTTTGACTCTTACCATGACCGGTAGCGGCGCTGACCTGGTTGCTGATTATTCTATTGCTAACGGTGTCCTCGGAAACACTAACAACGGATGGATTTCCGAGTTCAGTTTCACAAACGAGGGTCAGTATGACACGATCAACTACGAATGGCGTCATAACGATATCGACGGTTCCCGTGCCCGTTTCCAGGGTGTGATGCTCGATGGTGAAGTGGGTCTCACCGGGGATGTGGATTCCGACGGTGATCTTCTTCTCGATCTCTGGGAGGATGAGTTCTTTGGTAATAATAACGGCACGGTTGAACCGGGGGATCTGACTGGCAGCGATGGCACTGGCGATGCCGATGCCGATGGTGCCACGGATTTGCAGGAGCAAAGTGCCAGCTCTGACCCCAACGTAAAAGATACTGACGCGGATGGTCTACAGGATGGCCCGGAGATCAACACCTATGGCAGTGACCCGACTTTGCTTGATACGGACGGCGACACCCTTGAGGACGGCGAGGAGGTCAATGTTCATGGAAGCGACCCAACTCTCGTCGATACTGACGGAGATACCCTGACCGACGACGAAGAAATCGTGGCAGGTGTCGATACCTTTATCACCGATCCTGCCAAGGGAGATACTGATGACGACGGAGTGAGAGACGACTTGGACACCGAGCCAAATGACCCTGCCAACGACAATGATGGTGACGGACTCGGAAACGCCGATGAGACAAATGTGCATGGCACCGACCCTCTCGTGGGAGACTCTGATTCCGACGGAATTCTTGATGGAGAAGAGGTTGAGGCCGGAGATGACGGTTTCGTCACCCTGCCACTTAATGATGACACCGATGGAGACGGCTTTAAAGATGGCCAGGAGGTCGAATTCGGCTCCGATCCCACCGATAGCAACTCCACTCCTACCGGAGCTTCCATTGTTGCTTTGTTGGATCGGGTGCAGGTTTCCACCAACAACGCCAATTTTGACATTTCGGTCTTCCCTGGTTCAGCGAGTTACAATGATCGTGGCATTGGCGGGTCAGAGCCCGGATTGCCGACCTTCCTCAACCTGCTGGGTGATGGGACCGTGCTTGATTACAACTTTATTGGAAATGACGGAACGGGAAGTGCGCTTACCTCCTATGCCGATGGAGGACAGGGCCTGCTTCCCACTCCGACTGCTCCTCCCGAGAACGTTCATGGTTCCGGTGAAGACTGGGCGAATGTCTGGACCGTGACTGACCCCGGTGTGGACGGCTTTGAATTTATTAATCCCAAGGATCACAATCCAACCAACGCGATAGGGGCGGCCAATACCTTCGCAAGGTGTGCCGAAGTGACCGGAACGGTGGATATTTCCGGTCTTGATGCCGGAACGCTCTATTTCCCGCATGGAACATACGTTAACCAGTGGACACTCACCCTGACCATGACGGGAACCGGACAGCCGGATCTTGTTGCTCTTGATACCCAAATTGTTAATGGCCCACAAACGAACTTTGGCTGGATCACCAGCTTTGCTTTTGTCAACAAGGCAGGCTACGACACCATCACCTACAACTACACCAATGCCGACCGTGATGGATCGCGCGCGCGCTTCATGGGAGTGATCCTGGCAGCTGAGGCTGATCCAAGTGGTCCGGAAGTCACCGAGGTCATTCACACTGACACGGGAAACAATATTCTGGTGGATCTCATCTTCAACTCGAAGGAAGGAAGAACATACTCCGTCTTCGCCACCAGCGACATGTCACTCCCTCTCACTAGCTGGCTTGAGTTGGAGGACAGCTTTGTTGGACAGGCCGGGGGAAGCTCCACTTATAGCGCGAACTTTAACCTGCAAGGCTTGCCGCTCGCTGTCCGCCAGTTCTTCGTCATCGTTGAAAACCCCTAAAGCTTAACAACTCCTTACTAAAGAAAAGTTTTTTCTCCTCGACAACCGAGGGGAAATCAGGCGACAAACGCCACGCATACAACCAGTAACAAACAAAACAGCCCCCAAAAACAATATGAAAAACTCGATTTTAACGGTGATTGCCCTTTCGGCAGTGTCTGCTCAAGGAGCCACCTTGACAAACGTCGGAAACACCTTGGTTTCAGTCAACAATGCCAATTACGACCTCTCGGTCTTTGATGGTCAGGCTGCTTATAACGACCGAGGTGTCGGGGGATCCGAGCCAGGTGCTCCCACCACCAGGACTA
>JAAEZT010000046.1 GCA_018222765.1 bacterium
AACCGCCGACATACTCGGTGTAAACGAGTCGCTCTACCAACTGAGCTAATCCCGCATAGACCACTCGGACGGGCGGACTTTAATCAGAAGCCTGGGGGGCGATCAAGCGATTTGCGCGCTTGTGTGTCACTAAATTCGGTGATTTCTTTCGCGCGCCATGCATTTGCGCTTCACGGAAGAAGAACTCGCCACTCTCGTAGAGATGGTCAGCCTAGCCGCGGAGGTAGCAAACTTGAACCCTGAAGAGACTGGGTCAGCTGATTTGGCGCGCTTTGAGGCTGTCGAAGACAAGGTTCTTGAGTCGGCCAAGCACGCCGGGATGGCAGAATGGATCGAGTTCGACCAGCAACGGAGCAAAAACCGCGTGACGGAAAAATTCCAGGCCAATTCGTACTTCCAGCGCTGCATCGAGGAGTTCCGCAATGCCTATTTCTGGGAAGAACTCATGATTCGCCTCGCCGAGCGGGATCTCATCAAGGAAATGGGCGAAGAAGCCTATCTCGCAATGAACGAAGAAGCCCGCCGCAAAAAATCCGAGCCCCGCGAAAAGCGCTATTGGGCCAAATTCCAAAAAAAAGGAATCAGCCCCCTCCATTGGGTGGAACCCAACGAAGACCTCTAAGTCGCGTTTCTGCGTTTTCATTCCCCAACTTCTCCCCCATCCTTTTGCCGTGATCACGCGACGAAAGACCTTTTACCCGATCTCGGATTCCCTCCGAAACTATCTCGCGCACTACGGCCGGCTTTCTGAAGTACCTCTCGTCTACGACGAACTCCTCCGCTTCACCGGCTCCATCCCCTATGAAAACCCCAAAGGCGAGGAGACTCTTTGGCTGGAGGTAATGTATCCTCCCGAGGTCATGGCGGAGCTCAGACCCAAGCTCACCAAGATCTACTCCATGCTCAAAATCGGCGACGATTTGAGCCTTGCTGATCACCTTACTGTTGAGCGCATCGACTTCGGCGAGTTTGGAAACTCCCGCCCATTCCGTATCCGCATCACCAACCTCTTCAACGGCAACTCGGATTATTATTATGTCAAACACGCCGATGCTTCCCGCCTCTTTGGCCTGGAGCTGGAACATATCCTCTCGCCCAACCGCATCAACTACCTCGTCAATGGCAACACCTTGATTGAGGAACATATCGCAGGTGTTCCGGGCGATGTCTTCATTCGCGATTACCTCTCCGACCCGGCCCTCAATCACGTCCGGGTTGCCAAGGAATTTGTCAAATTCGGCGAACGTTGCTTTCTTCGGATGCTCGGCGATATGCGCACGGTGAATTACGTCGTCGATATAACGCCTGACTTCGAGGAGGTGCAGTACCGCGTTCGTCCCATTGACTTCGATCAACAGTCATACGAAGGCAAGCTCTCGGTCTACCGCGCCCACATGTTTCCTGACAACCGTCAGGTGGAGGAGTTGGTGCGCTCCCACCTCAACAATCAAACGATTCTGCAATACCGCGCCGAAGAGCACCTCCAAATGAGCCGTCGGGCCAAAGTCGAACGCAATCGTCTCAAAGCCGTCCTTACCGTAATGAATCGCACCAACCTCGCGCCTCACGAACACTTGGTGGAACTCCGCGAAGCGATGGTCGAGCGCTATGGCTCGCACGCTTTCGAAGCGTGTGAATCGATGGGAGCGCTCACCGCCACCCATCTGCAACAAGTCCTCGACCTTACTCCACGCCGAAGTTGACGAAGCAATCACGCTCGCCCAATTTGTCGTTGTTGGCCCACCAGTAAATCGTGAACCCCCGATAAATCTCGCTCTTCGCCTCCACTTCAAGAACCCCGATTTTTTCGCTTCCTTGCTCGATCACAAATGAATCGGAGCCATATTGCTTGGACTTAATTTCGAGTTCACTCATTCCCGCGGCAAAGTGCTTCTCATCGTTGAGATCTACCTCGGTATCCGAGAATTTCACCTTCACCTTCTTACCATCCTTGAGGCGTTTCCCGATGAAGACATCACTCCTGATGGCCTTCTCGATCTTTTCTTCTTCAGTATCACTCTTGATGCTGTGAAAAGCTCGCAAGGAAAACTTCATGCCCACCCGGATGGGATTCTCGGTCTTTTTCTCGATCACTTTCGGCTTCACCATGACGCCCTTGCTCGAAACGGCATGCACAAATTCCACCTTGGTATCGCCCGTCACCGTCACCGTGAAATCAACCGGCTTTTTTGAATTTAGAATCGCCTCTTTGGCCGTAGTGGTGAATGGATCCTCTGAGATTGGCCTACGGGTCACCCATTTCCCTTTGATCTCCTCCTGCACAACGAAGTTGAGCTTCACTTCCTTGTGAGAGGTCCGGGTCTTTCCTTTTTTGGGGTGCAGGAGCCCTTCGAGATCCTCGGAACCAACACCATAGTCATACTTGCGGCCATCCCAGCCAATGAAATATCCGAGCCATTCCGTGCGGTCGGCATGAACAGGAAGCTCCGCAAATGCGGTGGAGGTCAGGACAGCGAAGAGGGTCAGCGTGCGGTTCATGCCGGAAACTCTAGCGAGAGATTTTCAGCCTGCCAGCGAAAATCGCCCTACCAAGAATACCTACCCTCCCCGAACGCTCTTATTCCTCGATGAAACGTCCTCTTCTCGCTTTCTTTCTCCTCGAAGCGAATGGTCGAGACGCTGGAAAAGAAAAAGCGCCCGGTTCCAGAGGAACTCAAGGCGCTTGTAATAGGATAAATCGAACGACCGCCTACTTGGCAGCCGCGAAATTTGCCGCAACAACGTCCCAGTTGACGACATTCCAGAATGCGGAAATATAGTCAGGGCGACGATTTTGGTAGTTCAAGTAGTAAGCATGCTCCCAAACGTCGAGTCCAAGAATCGGAGTGCAGCTACAAACTCCGGCAGCCTCGCCCATGAGCGGGTTGTCCTGATTGGGAGTGGAACAAACTCCGAGAGTTCCGTCAGCCTTGACGCCGAGCCAGGCCCAGCCAGAACCGAAGCGAGTCGCGCCAGCCTTGGCGAACTCAGCCTTGAATTCGTCGAGTGATCCGAAAGCAGCGTCAATCGCAGCCGCAAGATCGCCCGAAGGAGCGCTCGCCCCACCAGGCGCGATGACCTGCCAGAAAAGGCTGTGGTTGAAATGTCCGCCGCCGTTATTGCGAAGAGCAGGAATATCCGCGATCTTGGCCTGAAGGTCGACCAGCGAAAGATCCGCCAGCTCGGCATTGCCTTCGAGAGCGGTGTTGAGGTTGGTCACGTAAGCATTGTGGTGCTTTCCGTGGTGAATTTCCATCGTCTGTGCGTCGATGTGCGGCTCGAGGGCGTCGTGAGCGTATCCCAGCTCGGGAAGTGAATGTGCCATGGTTTTAATGAATTGTTTGATTTTGACGATCTGTGCTCACAGAGTGAGACGCGCCGTCGCTGGCAAGGAAAGCACCTTCCGCGACAACCGCAAGAGACAAACATCCTCGAAATGCCAGAATTTATCCAACAACCCGCCACTCTATCCGCTCTGATCGCTTTTATCGTCGGATTAGTCATCGCCGCGCTCTATTTCAAAGCCCAGCTCAGCTCGGTCAAAGCCGCTGCCGATGAACGTACTAAAAACACCGCTAAAACAATTTCCGACCTCGAAACCGAGAAAACCTCCCTCAAATCCGAGCTCGAAACGCTCCGATCCTCGCAATCCACGCTCCTGCAACATCAAAGCAAGCTCGAGGCCCAGATCGAATCCTTTAAACAGCAGCAAAACGAAACCAACCAACTCGAGAAGCGGTTCTCCGACACCTTCAAAGCCCTCTCCAACGACGCCCTCAAGTCCACCCAACAGCAATTCCTCGACCTGGCCAAAACCACTTTCAAAACCGAGCAAAAACAAGCCAAGGGCGAACTTGAAAAGCGTGAGCAAGCCGTCGCCCACCTCGTCAAGCCCGTCGCCGAGTCCCTCGATAAAATGCAGACCCGCATTAGCGAAATTGAAAAAGCCCGCGAAGGCGCCTACTCCGAGATCAAGGAACAGGTCCACTCGCTCGTCGATTCGCAAAAAGGCCTCCACAAGGAAACCCGTCAACTCGTCAAGGCCCTGCGCCAACCCACCGGCCGCGGTCAGTGGGGCGAGATGCAACTTCAGCGCGTCGTCGAGATGGCCGGAATGCAGGAGCACTGTGACTTCACCACGCAGACCTCCACCACAACCGACGAAGGCAAGCGCCTCCGCCCCGACCTCATCGTGAAGCTCCCCGGCGGCAAGCAAATCATCGTTGATTCCAAAACGCCCATGGACGCCTACCTCGACGCGCTCGAAGCTGACTCCGACGAAGATCGCGACCGCCACCTCGCCCGCCACGCCAATCAGGTCTCTACACACATTCGCCAACTCGCTTCCAAAAACTACCAGGCCCAATTCCAACCCGCTCCCGAGTTCGTCGTTCTCTTCCTTCCGTCCGAGTCCTTTTTCTCCGCCGCTCTCACCCAGGACTCCTCCCTCCTCGAGCAGGGCGTCGATCAAAATGTCATCCTTGCCACTCCCACCACCCTCATCGCTCTCCTACGCTCTGTCGCCTACGGCTGGCGTCAGGAAGCCCTCGCCGAAAATGCCCGCCGCATTTCCGACACCGGACGCGAACTCCACAAGCGTCTTACCGTCTTCTCCGGACACCTCGGCAAGGTCGGACGCGCCCTCGACACCTCGGTCAAATCCTACAACTCCGCCGTCTCCTCCCTAGAGTCCCGCATCCTACCCTCGGCACGCAAATTCGAAAACCTCGAAGCCTCCGAACAAAGTCTCACCTTCGAGAGCCCCAACAGTCTCGAAATCACCCCCAAACAGACTCAGTCCCTCGAAGCCCCCGCCGACGACATCACTCTCGACCTCGAAGAACCAACCACTGAAGAAGTTGAAGAAAAAGCCAGCTCCGCCGCCGGCGATTTCCGCGCCGCCCTCGAAGACTCATGAAAACCGCCCTCGTCACCGGAGCGTCTTCCGGCATTGGAAAAGCCATCGCAATTGCCCTTGAGGAATCAGGGATGAAAGTTATCGGGCTCTGCCGGTCTGTCGAAAATCTTCCTGAAGGAGTTACACCGCTCGCTTGTGATCTTCGCGATGCCACCCAAATTCAAGAAGCCTTCCTCTCGCTCGATCACCTCGATATTCTTGTTAACTCTGCAGGACTTGCTTACCTCTCCCGACTCACTGATGGCGAACCCGCGCTTTGGGAGGAAATGTGGCAGGTCAACGTGCACGCCCTCAGCCTTTGCTGCCAGTTAGCCCTTCCCCTTTTCCCCAAGAACGGCGGGCAGATTCTGAATCTCTCTTCCATGTCCGGGCACCGCGTTCCTCCTACCGGAGGATTCTACGCTGCCACCAAATTCGCCGTTCGTGCTGTCAGCGAGGCCCTCCGTGCCGAATTAAAAACCGCAGGCTCACCCGTCCGCATCTCCACTCTCTCCCCCGGCTTCGTCGACACCCCGCTGCTCGACAAATACTTCGCCGGCCGCGAAGACCAGCTCAAGCAAACCCGCGAGAACATCAAGATGCTAACCCCCGAATCCATCGCTGCCAGTGCTCTCCACGTCCTCACTTCCCCACCTGACGTCGAGATCAACGACATCATGATGCGCAGCGCAGACCAAGCGATGTAAGATTCTTAAAAACTCCATTGAAGACCGAAGCCTCCATGAAAAAAATCGACGAGCAATTCGTCTCCGGGGGCGCCCGACTCCCGACCCACAGCCCAGCTGTAAGACACATAAGACAAAATTGAACATGATTCCGTGAGCGCGTATTCGGTTGATAGTCCAAAGGCGAAGTGATTGGCCCCATCATGCCCGTCGGAAACGTATCCCTCGTTCACTCCAAAAACTCCCGCGGATTCAAGTGTCCATTGATCGGACAACTGGAACTCCCGGGACATAGAGAATTCTGCGAAATATCCCTCGGCCTCAGAGGAATAAGAGACATCAACTGCCAAAGCCAACCCCAGTGGCAATTCCGACCACACGAGACCAGCACCCAGCTCATGATCATCCGTTCCGTCAAAGGGAAAGCGAAGGTAGGTATATCCACCGTAGAACTCCACATCCCCAATCTCTTGGGAGAGACCCAGAGTCAGCTGTAACTCGTCATATGATTGGTCAGGCGAAGAGCCACACCAAATCCCACCTGCGAGGTGTTCCCAGCAAAACTCGGCGCTCGCCGTCCAGAGTGAATCACCATCTAGGGAATCCCTTCCCTCGGATGCGTAATGACTTTCCCATCCCACGTGCACATGCCCAATGAAACTCTCGTGGGAATGCCCTCGCCCGAAAGGAAGCTCCGCCTCCGTATCGTGCCCAAAGGCCGTCGCGGCACTCATCACCAAAAACAAGATTCCCCTGATTTTCATTCTAAAAGAACGGATAGATCGGCGGAGATCCAAATTTTGACAATCAAAATGAGTCCCTCTTTGTTTCCTATTCAGCTGGTTGGTCGGTTGATTCCCTCTCCTCTGCAGGAGCTGACTCTGATGATTCATCCGTCTTGGGTGCTTCTTCAGCCAGAGCCTCTTCCACTTTTTCTTCAGCCTTTGGCTCCTCTGTAGGTCCGGCAGTTTCTTCGGCGGGCGCTTGTTTCGCCTCTGAATCCTCCACGGCGGGCGCTTCGGCTTTCGATTCCTTTTTTGGAGCACTCTTTTTCTTTGCCGGAGCGGGGTCGCCCCCTGGCTTGGAGAGATGTAGTGTGGTATCGGAAAGCAAAATGGCGTGGCCTTGATTAAGAAGCCAGTGAAGATCGTGGAACCATTCGTGCTTCACTTCATCAGTGGCATTTTCAGGCAGCAGAGCGTCCCAAAGATCCTTCAATTGCTTTCCGGAATTACTCTCCAGGAAATTGATAATGGCTTGTGGGCGTTCCGCGAGCGGAGTCTCGGCAGAGACGGCATGAGGCCGGGAAGGACCAACCTTGAGCTTCTTTTTCCACTTAAAGACAGCGACGTGACGACCGGAAAGCTGGCGACACACCAGAGGCATAAGATTGGCAGGGTAACGTTTTTCCTCAGCAACTGTGCGCTTCAACAAGGTCAGCATTCCCGGAGAAAGAAGATTTCCGGCAATGTCTCCCATCACCCAGGCGCGATTGGTTTCCTCGAAGGCCTTTTCAAAAAAACTCTCCGAGAAATGACGTTCGACCTCACGGGAGTCAGCCAAGAGCTCTTCTTCCTCCGCAGACGCTTCGAGTTCAGCTTCGGCAGGAGCCTCCTCTTCGCCGGGAGCTTCTTCCTCGGCCGGAGCCTCCTCCTCAACCGGGGCCTCTTCCTCAATCGGAGCTTCCTCTGCTTCGGCTTTGGGCTTTTCCGTAGTAGCTTCTTCAGCCGGGCTCTCCGCCGCAGTCGCGTCCTCGACAGGGGGAGCTTCCTCTGTCGTTGTCTCTTCTAAAGCAGCAGCTTCGGCGGGCACTTCTTCAGCGACTACTTCTTCTTCGCCAGTGCCAACCTTCCACTTGGTGACAATTTTCATGCTCTCCAACCAGGCTTCGACCGCTTCCTCGCCATGCTCCATGCGGACCTTGGCTTTGTAGTTGTCGAGTGACATGTGGCCGAAGCGCTCACGATGAAGGGTCGCGATATTTTGCTGATAGCCGTGATAGTTTGGTGGTCCGAGATATTCTCCGCTGATCCCACAACGGGCCACCGAGGAAAAACTTCCTTTGGGAGCCTCGCCCTCGGTTTGCACCTCGGAGTAATACTTCTTTCGCCACTCGCCACGCCAAAGATGTCGAATTGCTTCGTCTTTAGACAACCAAAGCGAGTTGTCTTCACGACAACGGAAATACTTTTTCTCGGGCGATTCAAAAATCACACGGAAGCGATCGCGCTTCTGCAAAAGAACTTTTGCCAAATCGAACACGGAAAAGGTGCGTCCGGTATCGGCGACCTGCTTGGCCAAGAGATCAAGGCTCTCCTCGGATGGCATAATCTTGAGGCTCACTCCTTCGGGTGGTTCTACTTCCTGACGCTGGGGACGACGATTGTCCCGCTCATCACGTCGACCACCACGACCCTTACCTTTGAAGCCTCCGCCGCCACCTCGTTGATCACGGCCACCACCTCCACGATGTTCACGACGACCACCACCGCCACCGCGGTTATCTCGTCGACCACTACGGTCACGGGAATCACCCCGGTCGCCGCGGTCTTTAAATTTTTTAAGGGACTTCGATTCCGTGTCATCACGCGCCCACGCAGGGCCGAAATTCAATCCGGACAGATCAAGAGCCCCGTCGCTGTCGGGAGTCTGTGGAGTTTCTTCACTCATAAAGGAGAGCGAAGTGAAGCACATGATTCACGGCTTAGGAAGCACCCATCACGCCTTTTTACTCAGAGGATATTTTGCCATTCTTTACCACATGAACGACATCATCCCACTCGAAGGATTTTTCGTTCTTCACCACGTGCTGATCGAAGACAATCATGTGCACCATCTGGACCATCTCAAAAAGCGAAGACAGAGTAAATGCAGGCGTCACTTATATCGTCATGGTCAGCTCGAGTCTCATGACTACTCACGAAGCCGGAGAGGTTCTTCCACTCTTTAAACTTACTTCTTCTTACGTTTCCCCTTGCCATTAGATGCCGTTTTTTTGGCCAATTCAATCATGGCGTTCTGCTCACTGAACCAACGATTCTCGAGGTCCTTCGCTTTCTTCGAGTCCTTTTTAGAAAGGTCATTTTCCTCCGCTCGATCCGTCCGGAGATCATACAAAGCCCACGGATCGTTTTTTGCGGCGACGAGTTTCCAATCTCCAATGCGGATTCCCCGGTGTCCTTCATGGTTCCACCAAAGGACATCTCTCTTGATGTCCTGATCTTTCTCAAAAACCGGAGCTAGACTCTTGCCCGGCAGAGGAGGACGCTTCTCGCCTTTCCAATCTACTGGAGCTTCAACTCCGAGCAAATCAAAAATCGTCGGAGCAATATCGATAAGATGCCCCGGCGTATGGCGAATCTCATTCTTGCCTTTGATCCCCTTCGGCCAATGCACCACAAGTTGGGTGGCAATGCCGCCTTCGTGAACCCACACCTTATGACGGCGAAACGGCGTGTTACAGGCACTCGAAAATCCCGGTCCCAGGCAAAGATAGCTCGCCGCGCTCCCCGGAGGCGCCTTAGGATCATGCCCCCCATTGCGCACCATGATCTCCGCGCTCGCTCCGTTGTCCGATGCAAAGAAGATCAGGGTATTTTCAAATTGTCCCATTTTCTTGAGCTGCGCGATCACACGCCCGATTTCCTGATCCATACGATCCACCATCGCAGCATGAATCGCCATCTTGGTTGCTTGAAAGCGCCGTTGTTCATCATTGAGGTCTTTCCACGGAAGAGGTCGATTCACCTCGCCTGGACCCAACTTTTTCAATGCCTCCGGAAAATGATACGGTGGTCCGACCTTTTCCTCGAGATCTGACAGCTCGGTATTGATGAGACCCATCTCCTTCTGACGGGCAAACCTCTTCCTCCGCATCTCATCCCAACCCGTCAAATAGGCATCGCGATATTTCGCGATATCCTCGGGCAACGCATGCAACGGAAAGTGGGGCGCGATAAATGCCAGATAATGAAAGAAGGGCTTCCCGGCATGATTCTTCCCATGATCCTCCAGACACGAAATCGCGTGATCCGCTGTTGCGGTCGTCGTGTAGTAGCCTTTTTCATTGCTCGGAGGCTTCACCGGAACACCATCGAGAGTATTCCCCTTGCTCGAAAAAAAGTTTCCCTGATTCCGAGTGTCGTAGGAATGGTCAAATCCCGCCGCCAGTGCCTTGCCATCCAAATGCCATTTGCCACTGTGGTAATTTCGATAGCCCAATGGCTTGAGGAAATCCGGCAACATTCGCGCCCATTCCTGGCGCACCCCGCGCCCTCCTCCACCGACGCCAGGCAATACATCGCGATGCACTTGGTGGGGGTAATATCCCGTCATCAAAGCCGCCCGGCTGGGCCAACAACGACCAGTATTGTAAAACTGGCTAAACCGCAGCCCGTTCTTGGCCAAGGTATCGAGGTTCGGCGTCGCAATCTCCCCGCCGTAACACCCCAAATCCGAAAAGCCCAAGTCATCAGCGAGAATGAAAACAATATTTGGCTTCGCCCCCATCAAAGGTTGCAAAAGAAGAATCGATAAGAATGTGAATAAGCGCACCCCGAAAAGCTGCCCAATTCTTCATCCCACCGCGATCATTTTCCCAAGAATCTCCCTACTCGACAGTCCTGAGCTTACCCCGGACGAAATCACTCGTAAGATCCCCTACAAAAACCAAAGCCGCTCCCAAACCGACCCATAGAATCATTTCATCGTAAAAGAACGCCACCTTCGCATCGGAAATCAAAAAGCCCAGGGAAGCCACACCGAGCATTCCTAGTACTGTCGCCTCCCGGATACACGATTCCCATCGATAAAATAAAAAGAGCACCAAACGGTTAAATCCAGCCGGCATCATCGCCGCCAAATACGCCGACGAGCGATTGCCACCCTGCGCCAAGATCACCTCGCTCGCCTGACTCTTTGTGTTGTCGATGACCTCCGCGCCCAATCTCAGCAAAATTCCTCCGTTATGAATCGCGAGGGCAAAAATCAAAACCCAGTAAGTTGGCCCAAACACCCGGAGCAAGAGAAACGCCAAGATGTATTCCGGCATGGCCCGGGCCAACATCGAAGCCCCCCGGAGGAACATTCCCAAAAGCCCGCGAATCTTGCTGCCACCATCTCGGACCCCTCTCGGATTAGATGCCGCCAAGGTCCGCGCTGCAAATAGAATCCCGATCAAAGATAAGCCCCCTGCTAACAAAATCGCCGTCGTTCCCACGTGAAACGTCCGCCAAAGAGCGACTGCTCCCCCGTCCGACATTTTTTCGGAAAACCACGAACCAAAGACACTCCAATCACCATCCGCCTCCCGCACCGGATAGGGCACCATTTCATCTGTAAAGCGATCCAAATTCTTCTCCCGCTGTTCCCAGCCTACCCCCGCTCCCCATCGATCTTCCGCCATCCATCCGGCAGCGATTCCCACAGTCAGAGTGGCCACAGAGAATCTTAAAAACCACGAACGCCCCCGTCCTTGCCAAAGTTCACTCAACGATTGCCCCTTCTCTTCACCAACACGTGATGGCGTCCCCTTCGTCAGCAATCCTCTCACCTTAGCTCCCCATGCTTCGAACAAAACCACTACGATCAGCAAAGCATACACGTAAGACCAGATCTCATGATAATGTCCATCCTCGTAGGCCGTTTTGATTTCATATCCAATCGTCGGAATTCCCACAAACCCAAGAACCGCCGAAGAACGAACCGCACATTCCAAGCGATACAGTGCGTAGGTCGCGAGATCCGGAAGGGCCTTGGTTACGACTCCCGCGAAGAAGGCCGTAGTTCCACTCCCACCCGAAGCCCTAATCACTGCTCCGGCCGAACTTTCACTTTCATCAAGAAGCTCAGAAAATACCTTTGCCAACGTGCCGCCGTAAGGCAAAGCCATCGCAAGAATCGCAACCAACGGCGAGGTCCCTACCGCAGATAGAAACAACAAGGCCCACATCAACTCGTGAACTGATCGAATCGCAGTCGCCAGCAATCGCGTCCCAATCCGGAGGACTTGCAAAAACAAATTCGGCTTAGACCACCACGCTCTTGATCCCAACACGCCACCGATGACCCCGATTACAAATGCGAGACTCATCGCCACCACTGCATAGCGCACCGTTAACCAGAGCGCCTTGCCAATTTTCCCCAGAAAGGAAACCTCCCCTCCTCGCATATCCAACTCCTCGTAATCGAGAGCAGGCTGAAAAGCGGCACTCAAAAAATCCCCCGCCGCTTCCCGGCCACCTTCACTCGGGATCAACTGACCGGGTCGGACCTCGAGAACCCAAAGGCCCCAAAAAAAGAGCGCAATCGCTCCGAGAAAAAACCACCGACGTCTCATTGGTCCAGCCGGTAAAGTTCTTTCACTCCGGCATCGTCCGGCGAACCATCAAGCACCACCCTACCGGCTCGCATCCCAATCACGCGGTCGAAATAGCGCTGCGCCAAGTCTACATCGTGCAGACTCATCACGAGCGTCATCTTTTCCTCCCGCGCAATTGTCGTGAGCAACTCAACCAAACTTTTGGCCCTCTCGGGATCAACCGCGCTCACCGGTTCGTCCGCCAAGATCATTTGCGGCTCCTGATAGAGAGCCCGTGCAATGGCCACCCGCTGCCGCTGACCGCCTGATAAATGATCCACCCTTGAAAAAATCTTTTCCTCAATTCCGACCCGCTTTAGTAGGCCACTCACCCGCTCTTTTTCCGCCTTCCCCATCAAAAGGAGACTTCTCATCAAACCCCAAAACCCTTTCCGCGCGGCCAGTCCACAGGCCACATTCTGACTGACCCTTAGATTCGGAATGAGTCCGAGGTCTTGCGGCACCCAAGCGATCCCGGACCGCACTTCCTTCAGCGCCTTTCCCTTCAATTCGCCCAGGTTCTGATCATTCAAAACCACCTTTCCACTCGTTGCCGGAACACGTCCATTACACAATCCCAACAAACTGGATTTCCCCGCCCCACTCGGCCCGATCAAACAAACCTGCTCTCCAGACCGAATTGTCAAATCAATCGAATCCAATGCCACGGTTGCCCCATAGCTCAGACTCGCTGACTGGAATTCCAACATAATAAAACGGCGGAGTCTTCCTCGAAGACCCCGCCATCAAAGATGATTTGGCCCGTGCGATTAACGCATGATGCCAACTTCCTTGGCCACCTCGTAGATGCCTTCGAACTCTTCGTTTTTGGCAGGAATAAGATCGTCACGATTGAATGCCTTGAGCACCGCCTCGTCTTCACAATCAACGAGCGCCTTTTGCAACTTATCGATAAATCCTTCACCGAACAGTTCCTCCAGTGCCGGGTGAGCGGTGAGGTTGTAATCAGCGTAGTAAGGAGTTTGCCAAATGATAGGCGCGTCCTCGGCCTTAATTTCGCCATCAGCGATCATGGAGTCATACTTCTTGTAGCTGAGCGCACCGACTTGCACCGATCCGCTTGCAACTGCACGAGCGGTGGCATCGTGACCACCGGTAGCCTGGAACTGAACCGGCTTCGAAAAGTAGTCTTCTGGAGATTTTCCGGTTTCTTTCATGATGAAATAGGTCGGCATGAGACGCCCCGAAGTCGAGCTCTTCGATCCAAAGGTAAAGGTCATGTCTTTGATCGCTTCCGGGAAGGCATCGGCCTTCGCCAAGCCCGTGGACTTGTGAGCGATGAAGTAGCTCTTGTACTGCGGATCAACATCCCCCTGGGCAATTGCCCGGGCACCAGGAACTGCCTTCCGAGCCTGCACGCCGGTCAGACCACCGAACCATACAAGGTGAACTTCGCCGTTCTTGAAGCGTTCAACAGCAGCGGTGTAGTCGGCCGAGATCGAGAAGCTGACGTCAATCTCCAGCTCCTCTGCCAAGAAGTCCTGCAGAGCTTTGAATTTCGCCTCCTGATCGGAAACCTTCTCGTCAGGAATTGCGGTGATCACAAGAGACTTCCCTGCAGAATCTCCTCCGCCTCCGTCGGCGGCTTTTTCTTCCTTATCTCCACAGCTGGAGAGAGTGACTGCCGTGGCGGCAATCGCGATGCTGCTGAGGCAGCCCATCATGGTCTGGGCAATCGACCGATTACCCGAGTTAAACAATTTCATGAGTTTATTTGTGTCCCGTGGCCATTGTTGGGTGGCCCCGACGCCCCAACACTCCACGTATTTCATGAGAGTGCAATCGCGAAATCTTATTCCTGAAAAGGCACTAGAGCCAGATTGCGCTCTCTCCGGGCCGACAACTACACGAGTCCACGCCCCGGACCCATCGCGCCACCTCGACAAGGTGCACTTTAAAACAAGCTGCTATGGCTTAATTGGAGGTTTTTCCTCTGGCGTTTGATCACCCCCGACCGGGAGTGAAGTTTTGGTCCTTGATCATCCTCCACCTGAGGATCCCTTGTTCATTCATGTGGAAACTCCCATCGCAGGGAGAATCCAGATCTGCAAGGCCACATATGCCGCCACGACACAAATTCCAATGATAATACCTTTCATTTTCGACTAATGTTTTCGGGAAGAGTTCCCGTCTACCTGATTTATTCCCCAATTTCCCCGAAAACGCAACTTTTTGACCCTCACTTCCCGCTCTCCAGACCTAAAAAACCTTTCCCCCCAAGGAATCTTCCTGTTTCCTCGCGCCCCGCGGAAAAAACCTCCGCCCAGAACCATGGCTAACAAAGACCAGACCGATACCGTACGCATGGAGAAAATTGTCTCCCTGTGCAAGAGACGTGGATTCATCTTCCAATCTGCCGAACTCTACGGCGGGTTGAATGGTTGCTGGGACTACGGCCCACTCGGAACGGAGCTCAAACGTAACCTCAAGGACTACTGGTGGCGCAAGAACGTCCAGGAACGCGACGACATTCTCGGACTCGATGGATCCATCCTCACCCACCAGGCTGTCCTAACCGCCTCCGGACACATCGGCGGATTTTCCGATCCCATGTGCGACTGCCTTCTCACCAAGGCCCGACTCCGCGCGGACCAGATCGACCCGCAATCCGGCACCGCCTACCACTTCACCGGAGCCTCCCATGAACAATCCGGCTGGTCTGTTGATCGCCCCTACTCTGTTCTCCTAAACCAACCAAACCAGGACGAAAACAAAGCGCGTAAAACCGCCAAGGCCTTCTACGCCCAGTTCCTCAATGACAACCAGATCTCGCCCAAGAAACTGACCCTTGTTGGCGAAACAACATCGGAAGAGACGGACGTCACCAACTACAACCCTGACAACGGATCACTCCTCACCGAACCCCGCGACTTTGAACTCATGTTCAAAACACAGATGGGTGCCTCAGCCGACGAAAACGATCCCAACGCCACCGCTTATCTTCGTCCCGAGACCGCCCAATCGATCTTCGTACAGTACAAGAATGTTGTTGATTCCAACCGTGTGAAGCTTCCCTTCGGGGTCGCCCAAATCGGCAAGGCCTTCCGCAATGAAATCAACCCACGCAATTTCACCTTCCGTTCTCGCGAATTCGAACAGATGGAAATCGAATACTTTTGTAAACCCGAAGACGGCCTCAAGCTAACCGACACATGGCTCGCCAACCGCCTCGCTTTCTACGAAGAGATCGGCCTTGATAAGGAAAAGCTCCATGTCCTTGATATCCCTGATGGCGAGCGTGCGCACTACTCGCAAAAGACTTACGACATTGAATACGACTTCCCCTTCGGCCAGCAAGAGCTCGAGGGTGTCGCTTACCGTGGTGACTACGATCTTGGTAAGCACCAGAAGCACTCTGGCAAGCCGCTGGAATACTTCGACGAGGAGACCAAAGAGAAGTTCATCCCACACGTGGTGGAACCGTCCGCCGGTTGCGACCGCACTGTCCTCGCCCTGATCTGCGAAGCCTTCGACGAAGAAGACCTCACCAAAGAAGGCGGCAAGAACGACGTCCGCACCGTGATGCGTTTTAGACCTTGCGTCGCTCCAATTAAGGTCGCCGTCCTGCCCCTCCTTAAGAACAAGCCCGAACTCGTCGCCAAGGCCAAGGAAGTACAACACCTGCTCCAACCCTTCATGAATGTCTTCTACGACGAAGCCGCCGCCATCGGCCGCCGCTACCGCCGTCAAGACGAAGTGGGAACGCCATTCTGTGTCGCCATCGACTTCGAAACCCTCGGCGAAGAAGATGCCTCACTAAAAGACACCGTGACCATCCGTCATCGCGATTCAATGGAGCAGGAACGTGTCGCCATTAGCGATCTCCTTTCCTGGCTCCTCGAAAGGATTCGTTAAGCGAAAAACCAATCACTGAAACGGGCGCGCCTTCGCGGCTTCGCCCGTTTTTTTGTCCTGCTTAAAATCGATAAACAACTCGGCATATTTCATCAGTGATGATACCAAAAAAAATATCGCGATGCCTGCTGATAGGAAACGAGAACCTGCTAGAGTGTGTCCGTGCGAGTAATTCCAGCCCTCTTAATCCTTTTCCTGCTTAATTCCTGCGCAGTGAAAATCGAACCTGCAGCTACTCCCTCCGAGAAATCACCACCTCCCCAAATCACCCTCCCCGACTGGAAATCAAAATCATTTGCCGACACCGCCCCTCCGTTTGCCGAGCAATTTGCACCCCGCTACCTGAGCCTCAAAGATGGTGAAATCGCCACCTACGGAATTCGTAAAGACGGCACCGAAATCTTTTCTGTTATCAGCGAACGAAATGATTCCGAATATCCCGGCATTCACCCGCTCAGACTTTGCTTCCTCCCCACCTCGCCTCTCGCCGGGGACAGCCCCTATTTAAAAGATACGAATAAACTGACACACGAAGATGGCAACTATTGGGAGTTCTGCGCCTTCGACCTTCGCACCACCATTTTTCAGCTTTTCCCAAGTGACAGAAAAAGCGCCAAGGGCCTGCTCGTTTACCACACCTCCATTATGCTCCTCTCGAAGGTGGAGCAGCAGTTCGTCCATAAAATGCAAAAACTCGGGTGGAACGTCATGGTGGGGCTTCCCCCCGACAGCCTCTATCGCGGACGTATCCCAACCATGACCTCGAAATTAGGCACGATCGAAAACGGAGCCCGTCTTCTCGCCGACGACATGGATCTCCACCACGCCGAACAAGCCCGCTCCACCCGCGCCGCCCTGGCCTACCTTCGCAAGACCCGCCCTTCCTGGCTTGCAGGGAAAAAGGCCCTCATTGGCACCAGTGCCGGAAGCTTCGGAGTCCCCACCGAGGTGAAACTCAATCCGGACTGGGATTCCATTGTCCTTGTGAGCGCCGGAACCAATCTCCTCTCAACCTACGCATCCGGAGCCGCCGGAGTTTTCCCCAATACCCTCGAATGGCTGAAAGACGCCCGAAAAGATCCACCTGAAAAAGTCACGCACATCCTCACCGACGAAGAATTTCACACCGTCTATCGTAGGGCCGCTGAGGTCACAAAGCTACACCCCGGTAAAACCGGCGGCATTTTACGCAATTACCGACTCCTCACCATCCACGGACGACTCGATAAAATCATTCCAAAAAAACAAACCCGCGAACTCCACCAAATCCTAGGTAATCCCGAACGGTGGACCTATCCGCTCGGACATCACCTCATCGCGGTGCAATTGGTCTTCGATGCCAAGCGCATCGACCACTGGCTCATGGAGCCAGTCGATTGATTCATTCGTGATAGGCCGACCAAAATGCCTCCGTCTGACTCCCCGAAGGCGCGATCTCCAAAACCAAGGTCTGATTCTCCAACTCAATCTCATCAAGTTGATCAAAGTCCTCCCGCCGGTTCACTTTGGCGTATGCCATGCCCCACATTCCAGCCCAAGATTTCAAATCAACCTCCTGTGGCTGCACCACTGCCTGGCGCTGTTCACCGGACAAGCTCTCAAGCCTCGGCAAACGATCAAAGATCCGCCCTCCGCCATTATTGATCACCACCAGAACCCGCCCTTCCTGGGCGACTTGCCCGAGCAATGACGGAGCTGCCAAATCATAAAGTGCCGTCAAATCTCCAAATACGCCCCAGGAATCCGGAGTATTCGCACTCGCGCCCAACCAGGTCGAAAGCTGACCATCGATCCCGTTCGCCCCGCGATTTGCACGAACCAAAGCATAAGGAGTGTCCCGCTGTGCAAAATCATTCCACTCCCTGATCGGCAGGCTATTCCCTAAAAAGAGACTCTCTCCCGTCGTGGCATAGACCGACAGCAGGCGAACCAAACCCGGTTCGCTATCAGGATAAGCTTCAAGCAGCTCATCAACTTTTCCGGCAATTGGACGCGCCTTCAAAAAATCATCGCGCACGTCACCAACCTCTTCCGCTTCCCCTAGCCCTTTGAGCACCCGGTTCAATTCGCCACGAATCACGAACGATTCCCGCGCCAGCCCGGGCAAGCCATTTTGACAAATCGAGAGCACCTCGGTTCCCGGACTATATTCCAGATCACGCCACAATCGGCCTACCGGCACTTCTCCCAAACGCAAAATCCGTCCGGGAAAATTCCCCCGCAAAACCTTTTCCGAGATCACCTGGCCAGCCAAAGCCTCCCGCAATCCACTCGTAACATCAGCGATCACTGGAATGCCTAATTCCTTCAAAAAATAATACGTTTCCTCGCGTTCCTCTTCTTCCAAGCCCCCGACCATCGCAACGAGCCCGCGGAAAACTCCGCCATCCAGGAAATCACGTAACTTGCGCACTTCGAAAGACAAGCGCACCGGAGAAAAATCAGCGACCTCAGCCACCCATTCATCCGCCTTCACCTCGCCCTCTTCCAGAGAAACATTCACATGAAGCGGGCTTCTCCCATTCCAATTCGTGGGATCTTTTCCGGCATATTCCCCAAAGAGATTCTTCTGCTCGATAGTCTGAGGAGCTCCCGATCCGCAAAAATTTTCCGGTCGATCCGCTGACAATATCACAAGAGGCTTTGCACTATAAAAAGCTTCAATCACCGCCGGAAGACACTCCGCCACCGCCGTCCCGCTCGTTGTCACCACCGCACAAGGCCGGCCGCTGTCTTTGGTGCGCCCCAGTGCAAAAAACGCAGCGCCCCTTTCTTCAAAATGCCGCCAAATCCGAATTCCTCCGGCAGCTTCTAACAAAGCCACCAACCCTGCATTACGAGCTCCACCACAGACGACAAATTCCCCACATCCCAAATCCAGGAGTTCCTGA
>JAAEZT010000077.1 GCA_018222765.1 bacterium
CTCCCGGCAGATTCGGCTCCGTGACATCTTCTTACTCTGCTTGCGTTGTCTCGCGCTTCTCCTTCTCGTCTTTGCCCTCGCCCGACCTGTTTGGAAAAATGAAGACTCAAGTTGGCTCCCCGGCGAACCTCGGGCCGGAGTGGTCATCGCTCTTGATGCCTCTTTCAGCATGGAACATGGAGGAGGGGACTCGACGCGGTTCGACCGTGCTCTTGAGCAGGTGAACGTCATTAGCGAAAAAATTCAGTCCGGCGATCCGGTCACTCTCATTTTGCTGGGTGGTGAAGACAAAGTTCTCATCCGCAACATGGCCTTTGATCGGGACCGGTTCCGCGACCTCCTGCAGTCCGCAAAAGTGGCTCCGGTCGGCCTCGATCTTGATCGCGTTCCCAAGCGCCTCAAAGAGCTCCTCGACGACATGGAGGCTCCCAAAAAAGAAGTCTACTTCATCACTGATGTGCAAGCGCGGGATTGGAGGCGGTCCTCGGTGCGCTTCCACGAGACGCTTGCCGAATTACGAAACGATGCGGAGGTCTTCTTGGTTCCCGTGCCTGGAGCTCCCGCCAACCTCGCGGTCACCGAACTTAACCTCGTTTCTGGAGTTCTTCGAAAAGGAACCATCGCCCGTTATCAGGCGACCGTGCACAATTATGGTGAGGTTCCCGTTCTCGACGTCGCGGTGCAGTGCCGGGTGGAGGGGGTTCAGATCGACAGCAAGAGGATCCCGGTCATCGCGGCAGGAGCTTCCGAAACTGTCTCGCTGTTCGTTCCCTTTCACAATGCGGGCTCCACTCGAATTACGGCCGAAATTACCGGTGATCTTCTCCCTTCCGACAACGTGCGGCGAGTGGTTGCAGTCGTTCGGGATCGTGTCTCGGTGCTCTGCGTCGATGGCTCGGGCGGTGCGGCGGGTCGCCTCATCATGGCCTCGCTCCTGGCCCGTGGCGATGGTGCCAAGGATGAAGATTACGTGGTTCGCTCGGTGTCGTGGCTGACCTTGCCGGCCGAGCCTCTTGAGGAGGTCGATGTGCTGATTTTTGCTGATGTCCCGGAGGTGACCCCGGAGCAGGTTGTTCAGCTCTCGCGGCATGTCCGGAACGGTAATGGGCTGGTTTGGTTTGCGGGTCCGAATGTAAAAACGGCAGTATGGAACGAGCGCACTGCCAGCGGCAGCAGTCCTTTGCTTCCAGCCAAACTGGGTGCTCCGGTCGATTCGCGAACATCTGAAGGAGCAGGCCGGCCCCTGGATCCAGCCATGCCGGATCACAGCGTTTGCCTCCCTCTGCAATCCCTGCCCGAGGACCTTTTTAGTGAAACCCGTTTCCTGACGCGCTTGAACGTTGAGCCTTCTTCATCGAGTTTTCCGATTCTGAGTCTGGCCGGAAGTAATGCCCCGATTCTGTTGGAGCATTCGCTGGGTCGGGGTCACGTTTTTCAATTCGCTACTTCGGCGGAAACCAGCTGGAACAACATGGCCCTCACTCCGGTGTTCCCGATGCTCATGCAGCAGATCGTGAATTACCTTGCGGGTCGGGAATTCGAGCAACCTCGTCTCGTGGGAGATTCTCTTTCCTTGTCCTACGTCGAGCAACCGGATGCGAGCGATGCCGTCTTTGACACGCCATCGAAGGAAAGTATCGCGGTCCCGGTTCGTGAGCACCGCGACCAGTTTGTGGCTTTGCTCGAGAACTCCGGGGAGGCTGGTTTTTATGTGGCTCGGGTCAGCGTGCAGGCTCCGGGGATGCCAATTGCGGTGAACGTCGACCCTCGGGAGTCTGACGTGACCTCGCTGAGTGCCTCGGACTTAAATGAAAACCTTGAGGGTGCCGACATCACGGTGGTTACCTCTGAGTCGGAGCTTGTCGCCGCGATCGATGCCAGTCGCACGGGCCGCTCATCCTGGCGTTATCTTCTGATTACGGGCTTCATCCTGTTGCTGTTAGAGAGCCTTTTCGCTGAATTTCTTCGCAAACGAAAGAGTTTACGAAGCAAGCAAGCCGACCCCATCCCGGATAATCTCACTGGAGTTCAAGATGCCTGAAGCGATCCCTTTTATTGCCCAAATCGAGCAGGTCTTCTGGGCTCGCCCGTTGTCCGTCGGCACTCTCGCTGCGATCTTTGCTGCGATCGTGGTGTTGAGCCTCTACCTTTATCGTCGACCCTGGGGATTGCCACTGTGGTTGCGGGGGATCCTTGTTGTTTCCCGGGTGTTGGTTCTCGCCCTGCTCGTGGCCACTTTGATGGAGCCCACTGCGGTGAGGACCGAGGAGCACACCCGGGAGCGTAGTCTTCCGGTTTTACTCGATGTCTCCGAAAGCATGTCGATGAAAGACCAGCGCAAGCTCCCCGAGGAAATTGTTGAAGCGGCGGCGGCTCTGGGCATGGCCCCGCTTGATGAGGAGATCAATGCTGATCAGGCTGTCATGGAACTCGATGCGGGACAGCGCCAAAAGATTACTGCGTCCTCACGGCTTGATCTCGCGAAGGCGGTCCTGGTTGATTCAGCCCGGCCGATTTTTGAATCCTTGGGTGAGAATCTTGACCTCAGTTATCATTCCTTTGGCCAATCCCCTCGTCTGATTAGCGACGATACGGTGGTTGCTGCCGAAGATCTGACGGTCCTGAAGGCTGCGGATCCGGGAACCTCGATCGCTTCGTCTCTGGAAGCTGTCGCGAACTCCGGGGGGATTCCTCCGGCGGGTATTGTTTTGCTCT
>JAAEZT010000009.1 GCA_018222765.1 bacterium
GTTAACAGCCACCCGCTCTACCGCTGAGCTACGCCGGATGCTCCTTTCGGTGCGGCGGGAATCTGTCTGGAAGGGCCGCTTTGGACAAGAAAAAATTGTCCGTTTTTTAATTTTTTCTTTGGATTGTTATCAGGGAAGTTTCCAGACTTTTCGGTAGGTTTGATATTCGGCTTTCGGGAGGAGGATGTAGACCGGTTGTTTGTCTGGATCAATCCAGGCGACAAGTTGCTTGAGTGTGGACTCGGGCATGGTGGTGCAACCGGCAGTAGGCTTTGAGCCACCGCCCCGCCAGATGTGGAAGAAGACAGCCGATCCGGCTCCCGGGGTGGGCTTGGGTGGTGGGTTGTGAGCGATGAAGAGTTTAAGGGAATGTGCGTAATCTCCCTGTTTCATCTGTTGGGCCCGCTCCCATTGGGTTTTGGGCTCATGCTTGAGAATGAGATGTCGGTTGTAGTTGGCCGAACTGGAATCTTCGACCCAAAGATCGCGGCTGGTGACTTTTCGGTAAGGGAGCCGGGGGTGCTTTTTGATCGATTGGGCGTATCCCCAGGCTCCACCGATATAGAAGAGGCCGGCGGGGGATTTCATGTCTCCCTCACGTTTGCGGGTGGCTCCGGTCGGTGGATGATAGATGCCCTTTCCCCAAGCCGAGCCGGTGCGGCCAAGGCGGGATTTAAGGGGGCCGGAAATTTTGATCCATTGAGAGCCTTGTTTTTCGTACAGGAAAAGACTGGCGTGGGAACTCTTCCAAGTTTCGGGAATGGCAACGACGGCTTGCTTGGTGCCGGGAGGAATGGCGAGGAGAGGTGTCGTGGAGAGAAGAGCGAAGAAAAGAAGAGATCTCACGGTGGGAACGCTAAGCTATATTGTTAGCTTGGAAAGTGAGAAGGTCTTTGAACGCTGAACAATTAACATCTCAAATTGAACTTTGATTGAGGAGCTTATGGCCTCCGGATTTGATGGAGCACTTTGAAGGCCGTTCCGGCACCTTCGGTGTCATCGGTTCCGAGGAACTCTGCTTGGGTGATGAGGGATTTGGTTTCAAGACCGATTTGATTTCCCCAACGGATGAGGTCCGGGAAGTAGATGTCGAAGGTGAGATCCTGATGACCGGCATTTTGGTAGGCTTCGGGTGGGAGAAGACGTTGATGTTGGAAGTAGGCTCGCAGGGTCCCGAGGGGCCGGCGGTGGTATATTTCTTGTGCGTCGCCGCCATAGTCGATGGCGAGCATTTCGCCGCGGGTCCATTGGGAAAGTTGATCGCGATAGAATTCCTGAATTGATTCTGAGACTTCAAATCGTTGGGGGGGAGATTCGAAAAGGTTGGAGTCAGGGAGTGCGTTGGATGGTTGCCAATTCTCACGGCATTCTTTATCGAGAAAGAGTTCTTCGCCCGCTTCGCGGAAAATGCGGACGGGGAAGGCGTCGAAAAATTCGTTGGAAATAATTAGGGCTTGGTAGTCGACTGTTCGAAGGGCTTCTTCGAGGGTCAGGTGCCAGTGTCCTTTTCCCTGGAGAGCATTTTTTTGGCGCTCGCAGAGGTGTGGGGAGATTTCGACGAGGTGGTAGTCGAGTTTTCGTCGGTTGAGAAAGCCGAGATGCTTGCGGACGTCGCGAGCGAGAGTGCCATCGCCGGGGCCGAGTTCGATAACGGAAAGTTTCTGCCCCTGCCGCTTCCAGGCTTCAATAATCCACAGGGCCAACCTCGCGGCGAGATCAGTGGTGAGTTTTGGCGTGGTGGTGAAATCACCTCTCGCACCGAGAATCGGCCGCTTGCTGGTGTAGTATCCGCGGGGACCATAAAGGGCCTGCTCCATGAATCGGTCGAAACGAATCAGCTGAGAGTCGGGCATGGCGCTACTTTCCTACTAGCTCTTCACAACCTTTGATATCGAGCTTTCCGGATGCCAGCACCGGGATGGATTCAACAGGCATGATGATCTTAGGACACCAAAGGGATGGGATGCCCTGATCCATGAGCTTGTAGCGGATATCGAGGCTTTCTTGTTCGAGGGCCCGACCTGAGATGGTTGAGAGGAGGACAATAGCTTCGCCTTTCTTTTCATCGGGAACCCCAATGATGGCGATCTGACGCTCGGCTTCCTGATCTAATCCGAGAACTAAATTGATGGCAGCTTCGACAGTTTCGTGCGGCACCATTTCGCCGGCGATTTTTGAGAAGCGGGAGATGCGACCCTCAATAAAAAGAAACCCATCATCATCCATGCGGCCGACGTCGCCGGTTCTGAACCATCCGTTGGAGTCGAGGGCGGCTTGGCTGAGTTCGGGTTTGTTGAGATATCCCTGGAAAACGTTGGCACCCTTTAGCCAGATTATTCCGGACTGATCGATGGTGGTGTTTTCGTCAGTGGCGGGATTAGTGATCCGCACGGCGATGCCTGGAAGAGGCGGGCCTACTGAACCGAAACGTTGGGAAGGGATAAGCGGTAATTCGGTTGACTGATCAGCAAGAGGAAGGTTGACGTTGGTGGCGGGGGAGGTTTCGGTCAAGCCATAGCCCTCCATGGGAAGGATGCCAAATTTCTCCTCGAACGAAGATGCGAGATTATCGGGAAGTTTTTCCGCTCCGGTGACGACAAGTTGGAGCGACTTGAGTTGCTCGGGATCGATCCGTCGCATGTATCCACGGAGGAAGGTCGGGGTGGCGAGGAGGAGATTGATCTGATGCTGGCTGATGAGTTCGGCGAGGCGCTTCGTCTCGAGGGGGCTTGGATAAGTGACAAGGTCAAGGCCTTCGATGACGGGGAACCAGAGGGTTACGGTGCTCCCGAAGGAGTGGAACAGCGGGAGGCAACCGAGAAGCTTGGATTTGGGCGGGAGCCCGAGTTGGCGTCCAAATTGGCAGACATTGGCAAGGATGTTGCGGTGGGAAAGCGGGACGCCTTTGGGTTCGCCTGATGAACCCGAGGTGAAGAGGAGAACGGCTTCATCGTCCCCCTTCAGTTTTCCAATTCCGAGCATTTGGGCCAGGACATTGGCGGGGAGGGCTTTTCCAAGAAGGGCCCACTTGACGATGGCTTTCTTAATTCGGGGGAGAATTCGTTCGATGAAGAGGAGGTCGCGATTGGGTGGCCAAGGGAAATCGTTGACCTTGCGGACGAAGGGGTCGGCGGTGATGAACTTATCGATATCAGATTGGCGGATGGCCGAGTGTACGGCTTCGCGGGAGGCGGTGAAGTTGAGATTAACAGGAACCTTGTTGGCAAAGAGGACGGCGATATTGGCGATGAGTCCGGCTTTCCCCGGGGGGAGAATAATACCGACGCGATTCTTCTTGGTCGCGGTTTTAATTTCTTTGGAGAGAGCGATGGCGGCTCCGAGGATTTTCCCGTAGGCGATCTCAGAATCATCCGTACCGTCGCAGAGGTGATTTGAAGCACTGTGCTTCTTTAAGCCGACGAGGAGAGCTGTTGCGAGGGAGCCATTGAGGAAATCGCGGGAGGAAAATGATTCCTCGGCTGCGATGAGGAGGGATTCCCGGCAGCGGGCGATGGTGGCCTGCCCTCTCGCAATGCTGGGGCCGAAAGTCAGGATGGCAGAAGGCAGTTTGGAAGCGTTTTCCGTGGCGAGGCAAGTTTCGGCGGGAAGGCTGATGTCGAGAGGAGTGATCGGCAATCCCAGCAGGCACAAGGCCTGTAGGGTGTCGGATGGAATACGGTAGGGGGCGCCCGGGCGGCAATTTGTTTCGCTGGGAACAAAGATTAGGACACCATTTCCTTCAAGTTTTCCTTCGAGATAGGCCCCGACATCGGTGAGCGCGGGGTCAATTTTTGAGAATGAGGCTCCGTCTAGTCCACTGTTTTGTAGGTAGTTCTGAAGATTATTGGAGAGAGCGGTCGATTCTTCGGCCAGCCAGGTGATGGTCCGGCCCTTCAAGGTGCTTACAAGATCGGCAGCGAGTTGGGCATCGAGTCGTCCTGGGATGATCAGACTGCCGGTTTTGGGGAGGCGGTCGAGGGATCGGACTTGGGTGGGAGCACTCATGAATGGATAGAAAATGGCTAGAGAATCTGGTGGGGAGAGCAAAGCATGAATCAGCTGGGGCCGGAATGAAAAATCGCGCCAGAGTATTTTATGCCTTTCAGGGACATGGACGAGTTGTTAGGTCATGTGGAAGCAAAACATGATGGAAGAGACAAACACGGCTCGAGGAAGGTATTGGCAGGCGAACCTTAAATGTGTGGGCGTCCTGCTCAGCATTTGGTTTTTCGTCTCATACGGCTGCGGAATTTTACTGCGGGATTGGTTGGATGCAAATTTCCCGAATGTCGGCACGGCGCCCTTTGGGTTCTGGATGGCCCAGCAGGGAGCGATCATTTGCTTTGTTCTCCTGCTAGTCAGCTACGCTTTTTGGATGAAAAAGCTCGATGCACAATTTGAGGTAGACGAGGAGGAGGGACGATGAGCCAAGATCACTGGAATTTCCTCTTCATCGGACTTTCGTTCGCGCTTTACATCGGAATTGCGGTCAAATCCCGCGCCGGATCTACGAAGGAATACTATATCGCGGGCGGTGGGGTCTCACCATTTGCTAATGGGATGGCCACGGCTGCCGACTGGATGAGTGCCGCGACCTTTATTTCGATGGCCGGAGTCCTGGCGGTCGAGGGCTATGACGGATCGCGCTATTTGATGGGGTGGACCGGCGGCTTTGTATTGCTGACTGTCTTGATGGTGCCGTTTTTGCGGAAGTTCGGTAAAGCAACCGTGCCTGATTTTATCGGTGATCGCTTTTATTCCAAGGCGGCCCGGTTGGTAGCGGTCGTTTGTGCGATCTTCATTTGTCTGACCTACATTATGGGGCAGATGCGTGGAGTGGGAGTTGTTTTCTCTCAATTGTTTAATATCGGGATTCCGCTCGGAGTGCTGATCGGAGCTTCCATCGTGTTCTTCTATGCAGGACTCGGAGGGATGAAAGGGATCACCTACACCCAGGTGGCGCAGTATTGCGTGATGGCATTTTCCTACACTATTCCGGCTATTTTTATTGCGATTGCGATGACCAATAATGTCATTCCGCAGTTGGGCTTCATTGGTGAATATACCAATAGTGACCCAGCGGTACCCTTCCTGGTGAAATTGAATCAAATTAATGCCGATTTGGGATTCAGTCACTATACTAGCGGATCGCTTTCGACGATCGACATGTTTTGTATTACCGCAGCTCTGATGTGCGGAACCGCTGGGCTTCCACACGTCATCGTGCGATTTTTCACCGTCAAAAATGTCAAGGCGGTTCGGACTTCTGCTTGTTGGACGCTGTCTTTTATCGCGGTCATTTATCTCACCGCTCCAACGATTGGTGCGTTTGCCCGGGTCAACCTCATCGAGAGTTTGGATGGCAAGAATAAGGAGGAACTTCCCTCTTGGTTTGCTCAATTCGAAGAGACCAAGCAGATGACTTGGGAAGATAAGAATGGCGATGGGATGGTTCAGTATCGGGGCCCTGACAAGATCAAAGCAGGGGAAGAGAACGAATTGACCTTCGGTAAGGATATTATGGTGATGGCCAATCCTCATATGGCCGGGCTTCCCCAATGGGTGATCGCGCTCTTGATGGCGGGGTGTATCGCAGCGGCGCTTTCGACGGCGGCGGGCTTGTTGCTCGTTCTATCGACGTCGATTTCCCACGACTTGATGAAGAAGGTAATAAAACCCGACTTGAGCGATAAAGAGGAAATCAGATGGGCCAGGGGAGCCTCGCTGGGGGCGTTGCTCGTGGCTGCATACTTTGGCATTAATCCACCATCGGCCTTTGTGGCCAAGACGGTGGCCTTTGCTTTCGGTCTGGCGGCTTCGTCCTTCTTCCCGACTTTGGTGATGGGAATCTTCTCCCGTCGGATGAACAAAGAAGGAGCGATTGCCGGGATGGTTGCCGGAATTACCTTCACATTAGGTTATATTATTTACTTCCAGTTCGGAGGAGGAAAGGGACATCCTGAACAGCATCTCTTCGGTATATCGCCGGAAGGAATTGGATTCCTGGGAATGTTCGTGAACTTCATCGTGGCGGCAATAGTGGCAATGTTGACCCCTCAGCCTCCGAAGGAGATTCGTGAGTTGATTGATCGCGTGCGCACCCCGGGGACGAATTCCTGATCGCAAACTTTCCAGCATAGCCCGCCACTACTAGTTCGCAGTCTGGGGCTTTGAACTACGGCGCTTTTCAGCACCTGATTGGTTCGAAAATCTTTGACGTTGGTCCAAGCGGGAGTGAGTTGGCCCTTGTGGGAACTTAACAAGAGCGCCCACCTTCGTTTGATGATCCTCTGATTTGTGTGGGATCTTCGAGAATCCCTTTACTTTTCTTCCAGATCGAAATTGCTTCGGCGATCATCCAGATTTCGAGGAGGATGGTGGCGAATCCAATTCCAAAGAGGAGCCAATTTTCCTTGGTCGCAAAATCGCGAAGATTGGAGGTCATGGCGAGGGCGGGGAGGATGAGCATCACAATCGCAGGAATCCCGGTCATCCAAAGGGGAAGTCCACGGCGTCGCAGCCAAAAGGTGATGACGAGGAAAGCGAGCCCGGCGAGCAGTTGGTTGATGGCACCAAAAAGAGGCCAGAGAAGGAGGCCGCCTTTACCTGGGGTCCCTCCGGGGATTTCAGGCATTCGCGCAATGAGGTATGCGATCAGGACGGCGAAGATTGTGGCGGCGTGACGGTTGGTGAGCCAATAGAGGGGATTGCCATCGACATATTCGCCGACGCGTTTGCCATCGACGCGGTGGCGTGGGGCAAGGGTGCGGGCAAGTTCCTGGATCACGTATCGTTGGAGTCGGCAGGCGGTGTCGAGAGTAGTGGCGGCGAAGGAGGCCACAAACACTCCCATGAGAGCAATGGCGAAGGTGGCAGGAATGCCGAGGGCTTTTAGGAAGTTGGCGGCTCCCTCGACGAAGGCTCCAACTTTGGCGCCGAGTCCGGCTGCGGCACTCCAGGAGGAATACTTGGCCTCGTAGGCTGCTACACCGGCGAGGAAGGAATCGCCCGCTCCCGTTCCCAGTCCGAGTCCCGCCACGCAAGCAAGGATGACGAGGACGGCCAGGAAGCCTTCGGTGAGCATGGAACCGTAGCCGACGAACTGGGCGTCGGATTCGCATTTGATTTGCTTGGAGGTCGTTCCAGATGAGACGAGGCAGTGAAAGCCCGAGATCGCTCCGCAGGCAATGGTAATAAATAGGAATGGGAAAATGGCGGGGGCACCTTCGGGATTCCAGTTGACCGCCGGGGCAACAATTTCCAGGGGTGGACGTGCTCCTTCGACCGCTGCTCCGCCGATAAGGCCGGCGACGACGAGACCAATCATAACGAGGCCAAGGCTGGTAAGGAGTTGGAGGCTGTTGATGTAGTCGCGTGGTTGGAGGAGAGTCCAGACTGGGAGAACGGAGGCCACGTAGGAGTAGGCGAGGAGGATCATGACCCATTCGAGAATGGAGAGCTTGGCCATGGATTGATTGAAGTCGTGGAGGAATCCGGAGTCGCCGAAGACGACCGAGAGATACATCAAGGCGAGAGTGAGAAGGGAGGGGATGAGGAGATTAACGCCTTTGCGGTGAAGGGTCATGCCAATAACGATGGCGAGCGGGATTTGTACGAGGCAGGGGAAGATGGCCTGCGGATACATCTTGAAGACGGCCGCGATCACGAGTCCGAAGATGGCTAGCACGATGGTAAGGGCGAGGAAGAGAATCGTCAGAAAGAGAATGCGGGTGCGCTTGGTGATGACGCGGCCTGCGATATCGCCGACGGTTTGTCCGCGGTTTCTGAGTGAGACGACGAGAGCGCCGAAGTCATGGACGGCACCAATCAGGATGGAACCAAAGAGGACCCAGATAAGCGCGGGGACCCACCCCCAAATGACCGCGAGAGCAGGACCGACGATGGGACCGGTGCCAGCGATTGAGGTGAAATGGTGACCGAAGATGATTTTCTTTTCGGTAGGAACAAAGTCATTGCCGTCCTCTTGTTCGATGGAGGGAACCTTGGCTTTTGGATCGAGTTTGAAGAGTTTAGCTGCGAGCCATTTGCCATAGGTGTGGTAGGCGACCAGATAGAGAACGAAGGCTCCGAAAGCAATGGCGAGAGTAGTCATGAGTGAGTTGATTGACGTTTTTCTTTGAGTGCCTCGAAGACGGGGCCGGGGACATAACGATGCACAGATTCTTCCCACCCTTCAGGACCGATTAACCCCATCACCATGCTGGAGGAAAGCTCCGCCTTGTCGCGTGGCGGCATCAGGAAGACCGTGTTGATCTCAGGAGCCATGTCGCCATTAATGTGGCGCATGACGCGTTCGTATTCGTAGTCGTGGGGCGAACGTATTCCGCGAAGGATGAATTGCGCGTCCACTTCCCGAGCGTAATCGACAAGATAACGGTTGTCGAAGTGGGTGAACGTCAGGCGGTCGCAGGAGGGGATTGATGCCCTCAAAAGCTCGAGACGTTCCTCGGTGGTGAAGGTGTAGCTTTTGCTCGGGTTCTGCCCGATTGAGACGACCAAGCGGTCGAAAAGCTCGAGGCCTTGCTTGATCATCCAGAGATGACCGTTGGTAGGTGGATCAAAGCTGCCGGCGTATACCGCTGTTTGCATGACCTGTTAGATCATTTTTTCGACGGGAACGCGAGCGCGAAGCTTTTTCATCCATTTCTCGAAGTTGAGGCGCTTTTTCTGCCCTTCAACGCGTTGTTTGATGAGATCTCGGACTTCAGAGAGGGGTTTGGTGGGACCGAGCCTGCGGTCGATGATTTGAATGATGTTGTAACCGTATTGATCTTCGAGAGGCCCAAGGATCTCTTTGGTTTCGGTTTCGAAAATAGCGTAGCCGAATTCGTGCTGCAGATCCGTTCGGGGAATATCCTCCCAAAGTCCGCCCTTGCTGGCACGGGAGTCACCCGAGTGCTCTTTGGCAAGTTCTGCAAAATTTGCTCCGGCCTTGAGTTGCTCCATAAGATCTTCGGTAAGTTTGAGGCGTTCCTTGTTCACGTCGCCTTCGGTTTTGAGAATGTAAATCCTCTTGTAGGTGCCGACATCTTTCTGTCGGTCGCGGTTGGCTTTGGCCCAGGAATTGTATTCGATGCGCATTTCCTCTCCGGAGGGTGGGAGGACTTCGCCAAAGTTTTGGGCTCGAATAATGGAAACGAGAAGTTCCTTCCGTTGTTGCTCTTTAAACTGAGCTCGGGTGAGGTTGGTGGCTTTGAGGTAGGCTTTGAAGCGACTGCGATCGCCCGCGTAAACGTTGCGAATGATTTTTTCGATCTCCTCCTCAACAGCATGGTCGGGGAGGTTTTGCATGTTCTGTTTATGCATGCTGTAGATGATGGTGCGGTCGATGAGTTCATCGAGCATCTGCTCCATCAGCTGTTTAAGTTTTCGGTCGTAGTTGGGGCCTCGCCGCGGATTTTGCGACATGAGGACAGACTGCATCGGAGCAACTTTGATCATCAGTTCATTGAGAGTGATGATTTCACCATTCACCTTGGCGGCGATTCCATTGACGGGTTGGGTGGCCTGAGACGCGGGGAGAATCAGCGCAATCGCGACGAGAAAAAGAAGAACGGATTTCATGGAGTGAGAGACTAGAGAGATTTCAGCAGTTGCACCGCTTCGTGAAGTTTATCAGCCGGTTTTTTGGAACTCAAGCGGGGAAACTTGCCTCCCGGTGGCAGAATATAGTCTCCGTTTCGCTGGAGCTTCAATCGGTCATTGTGAATTTCGACGATTTGCACTCCTTTGGCCGAAGCGATGATGCGGAGACGGTTGGTTTCGATGAGGTGGACGATGGGGCTGGGGAAGCGCCCAAAGCGGTCCCGCCAGTCCTTGGAGATTGCATTGAGCTCCTTTTCGGTGCGGGCCGAGGCCATTTGGCGGTAGGCCGCAACGCGTAATTCGGAGTCCGGACCATAAGAGCGGGGGAAAAAGGCAGGGAGTTTGCCTTTTTCGTTGCTCCAGCTGCTCTCGGCGAAGATCACGAAATCGATTCGTAACTGGGCATCAGCACGTTGCATGGGATTCTTGCCATTGAGGGACTCGATCGATTGCTGGAGGAGTTGGCAGTAGAGTTCAAAGCCGACTGCGGTGATATGGCCGGATTGCTTGGTTCCGAGGAGGCTTCCGGCGCCGCGAATTTCAAGATCACGCATGGCGATTTTGAAGCCAGAGCCCAGTTCGGTATATTGTTTGATCGCGCTGAGGCGCTTTCGGGCGTCGCCTCCTGCGATAAGTTTTTCAGGGAGCAAAAGAAGGGCGTAAGCGCGGCGGTCGGCCCGGCCCACTCGACCTCGGAGCTGGTAAAGGTCTGCGAGGCCAAAGCGGTCGGCTCGGTCGATGAGGATGGTGTTGGCGTTGGGGATGTCGATGCCGCTCTCGATGATAGTCGTGGCGAGAAGGACGTCGGCTTTTCCGTCCACGAATTGATGCATCACTTTTTCGAGGTCGTCTTTGTCCATCTGGCCGTGGCCGACGACCACACGTGCCTCAGGGACAAGTTTCTCAATCCTAGTCTTCATGCCAGCGATGGTCGCCACGCGGTTGTGAAGAAAGAACACCTGCCCGCCGCGGGTTAGTTCACGTCGAATGGCATTGCGGATGAGTCGTTCGTCGTAGGCGCAGATCGAGGTTTGCACCGGAAGGCGATTGGGCGGGGGTGTGTCGATCGTGGACATGTCGCGCGCGCCCATCAGCGAGAGATATAAAGTGCGCGGAATTGGCGTGGCAGAAAGCGTGAGAACGTCGATGAGGCGGAAGCGTTCCTTGAGAATTTCTTTGTGACGAACGCCGAAGCGTTGTTCCTCATCGACGACAAGAAGTCCGATTTTTTTGTATTCCACCCCGGCCGAAAGGAGGCGGTGTGTGCCAATGAGGATGTCGACGTTGCCACCGCGAACGCCCTCGAGAATCTCGCGTGCTTCGGCGGGGGTTTGAAGCCGGCTCAGGAGTTCAATTCGAACCGGGTAATCGCTCATTCGTGAGCGGAAAGTCCGAACGTGTTGTTCCGCGAGCACGGTGGTGGGCGCGAGGATGGCGACTTGCTTTCCGCCGGTAACGGCTTTGAAAGCCGCGCGAATCGCGATCTCGGTTTTTCCAAAACCCACGTCGCCGCAGATGAGGCGATCCATTGGGCGAGGGGACTCCATGTCAATCTTGGTTGCTTCGATGGCACTGCGCTGATCGGGCGTTTCGGTGAAGGGGAAAGAGGCTTCAAATTCCTGCATCCATTGCCCGTCGGGCGCGTGACCGTAGCCGCCTTTGGATTCGCGTTCGGCCTGGAGGCGAAGAAGTTGCGCGGCGTAATCCAGGACGGCCGCTTCGGCGATTTTGCGGGCTTTTTTCCAGCGTTTGTCACCGAGTTTGTTGAGGCGCGGTTTGCCTCCGCCGATGCCCACGTAGCGGGCGACGAGATGGCTTTGATCGATTGGGACGTGTAAGGTTGAGCCTCCGTCGTACTTGATACCGAGTTCTTCGTCGCCCTCGTCGTTTTCAATGAGGCCGATGAATTCGCCAATGCCGTAGTCGGCATGGACCACGAACTCTCCTTGATTGAGCTCATGCACACCGGTAATGGCGGCTGCGGTGCGTTGATGGGCGAGGGATTCGCGACCTTTGGTGCTGGGAAGATGTTGACGTCCGAAAATTTCGAGAGTGGAAAGAACAACGAGTTTCTGTTCGGGCGCGACAAAGCCTTTGGCAAGGCGTCCTTCGGTGAAGGTGAAATCGGATTCGTCTCGCTCCAGGATTTCGAGGAAGCGATGGCGTTCGGCTTTGGATGGTGAGACCAGCCCGATTTCCCAACCTTGCTTGAGCCAGTCGGAGAGTTGCTCGAGGAAGAGGTTTCGGCTGGAATCTGCGATGACGAAGTCTCCGGCTTCGAACCCCGCGGCAGGTGAGGGATAGAGATTGGCGTTCCAGTGTTCGTTGGGGCCATCGCTGATGAGGATGTCGGCAATCTCAATGTCGTCCTCGTCGATGGCGATGAGGATGTCGCCTTCTTCGAACCAATTGGAGAGCGGTTCAACGAGTGAGAGATCACGGCTTCCGAGTTCGAAAGTGTCGAGTTTCCGGGTCGTGGTTTGACTTTCCACGCTGAATTCGCGGAGGGATTCAATTTCGTCGCCGAAGAACTCCACCCTGATCGGGCTGATGCTTTGGGGTGGATAGAAATCAAGGATGCCGCCGCGTCGGGCGAACTGGCTGCGTTGGAAAATCTGAGGATATTCTTCGTAGTCTCGCTCTTTGAGCCATGCGATGAGGTCTTCGGGAGAGATCTCTTGTCCCACGGTCAAGGTGAGTTCTTTTTTGTCGAGAATATCACGAGCTGGAGCCAAAGCCTGCCAAGAGGCTCGTGAGAGGAGGACGGGTTTTCCCGGTGAGCGGGAAATGCGATTGATGGTGGAAATGCGCTCGGCCTCGCGATCGGGATCGACCAATTCATCTTCCACGATCACAGTGGGATCAGCGAGGTTGAGAACGGGTGATTTCCAAAAGGCAAACTCCTCGGCGAGTTGGTCTCGTCGTCGCGCATGTGGACAAAAGACCCAGACCCGACCGGGGTGTTCCTCGGAGAGAAGAGCGGCGATGAGAAATCCTTGCGCGGCTTGGTCGCAAGTCCCGAGCGGAAGCGGTTTCGAACCGGAGGATTTGGGCATGCTGTCCCATGTGGACAGGGCGGATCCCCGCCACAGTTCCCGAGGAGAACCGGCGTTCATCGGGATGGGCTATACCATGGGAGAAGCGGGGCGCAAGTGTGGGTAAAGTCGATTGCTTGCACCGGTCGTCTGAAGGTGCCCTTTGCTTGTTGTCGCACAGAGTTCAACTAATGTGAATGTAGGCTGGAACGCCATTTGTGAGGATTACAGGGTCGAGAGCGACCGAAGTGAGGGGAATGGAAAGGTCACAGAGAGATATAAGGGGAAGGGAAATAATACGATTAATGAGACGAATCGTTCAGATTTCCGGCCCACAATAAAGTGTAAGAACGGAACTTAAAAAGTTTCGAATATCAATTGCTGTTGGAGTCGGAGCTTGTTTTAAGCTTGGGCTCTGGGAAGATTTAGTCATGGATGAATATGACCGCCGTCACTTTATTCGGACTTCCTTGCCGGGCTTTCTTGGACTGACCATGGCTTTGCCGGGGTTAAATGCGATCGCAACGCGGGCCAATGCCTGCAATGGCCGTTTGGCTGAAAAGCAACCAATTAACTGGGATGCCTTTCTGGAAGCAGTGGAGCGAGAGGCCTCGCGCCAGCATCTCGATGATTGGAATGAGGCAGCCTATGTCGCGAGAGCATCGTTGCTTTGTTCACGGTTGAATCTTAAGGACGAGCATTTGCTCAAAGCCTTTAAAAAAGCTCATCGTGGTCTCGGAAATAAGCGGGTGGATTTCGAACCGCTAGAGAAGCAACGCGATTTTCATGTCACGCTCTTGCAGTTTGAAAAAGAGGAAGCGATTCCTCATCATAATCATCCCGAGATGACTGGAGTAATTCTTTGTGCTTCCGGGAAGATTGAAACGAAGAATTACGATCTTCTTCCGGATGAATTGGAGAAGGATCACGTTCTTCTCCAAGAGACGAATCATGACTTTTTAGAGAAGGGTGTCGTCTCATCGCTGACGTCGAAAAAGCGAAATATTCACTGGTTGCAGGCCCATGAGACGACCCAATTAGTTGACATTTTTGCGCCGCCTTACAATAAGGAACGGATTGAAAAGTCGTCATGGTTTGATGTCGACCCGCAACCATTTTCCAAGAAAGGGAATCCGAAGATCCATAAGGCGAAGAAAAGATGATCCCTGCTTAATGGGCGAGGCTATTGGATGTTTTTGAGGCCTCGGGATAGATGAACTCCTTCCCTTCGTAATTCCTAAGGATAGTACGTTCGTCGTTTTGTTCGACGATATATTGCGGGTTGAGGGGGATCTTTCCGCCGCCTCCGGGGCCGTCGACGACGAACTGTGGGATGGCATACCCGGAAGTGTGACCGCGGAGGCCTTCGATGATCTTGATGCCTTTGGCCATGCCAGTGCGGAGGTGGGCGGTGCCTTGGATGAGATCGCCCTGATAGAGATAGTAGGGACGAACACGGCACATGAGGAGCTTTTGGACGAGTTCCTTTTGGATCTCGACCGTGTCGTTGACTCCTTTGAGAAGGACGGATTGGTTCCCCATGACAATGCCGGCGTCTGCCAGGCGACCGAGCGCGTCGCGGACTTCGGAGGTGAGTTCGTCGGGGTGGTTGCTGTGGATGGAAAGGAAGAAGGGATGGAACTGCTTGAGCATATTGCAGAGTTCCGGGGTGATTCTTTGGGGAAGGAAAAGCGGGATGCGGGAGCCAAGACGAAGGAATTGAATGTGGGGAATCTCGTGGAGACGTCGGAGGAGGCCTTCGAGTTTAGAGTCGGAGAAGAGGAGTGGGTCTCCGCCGGAAAGAAGGACATCACGCACCTGCGGGCTTCGTTTGAGATACTCGATGGCTTGGTCCCATTGGGTTTCGAGTTTCTGGTCCGAAACACCGGAAACAACACGGGAACGAGTGCAGTAGCGACAGTAGGATGCGCAGCGGTCGGTGACGAGAAAAAGAACGCGATCGGGGTAACGGTGGACGAGTCCAGGAACAGGCATGTGGGAATCCTCGCCACAAGGGTCGGACATTTCCGAAGGGTCAGTGTAGGTTTCTTCAATGCGCGGGATGACCTGCCGGCGGATCGGGCAATCGGGATCGGTGGGGTGGATGAGGTTGAAGAAGTGCGGCGTGATGGAAGTGGCCAGTTTGGTCCCGGTGAGGAGGATGCCGGCTCGTTCTTCTTCAGAGAGTGCTAGGTGTTTCTCGATGTCGGCGAGTGAGGAGACGCGGTTCTTGAGTTGCCATTTGGCAGAGTTCCAGTCTTCGGCTGAGATATTTTCGTTCGCCCAGAACCCGGGCGCCGAGGATGTGAAGGAGATTTTGCTCAAATCGGGGCCATTATATGATGAATTGAGAGATTGTCAAAAGTGTGTGTTATTACTTTGTGGGTGGTTGGTCTCTGTTGTTCTGGGTTGCGGAGTAAGTTTTGTGAGAGTGTAGGATGCAGGCTCGGTCACTTCCTCGCAAAGGCTCCGGCGGACAAGAGAGAAGGGGTGGGGGAGGTCAGGCTCAAGGCTCGCTTATTCGAGGTCGATTTTAATATAATTATCTATTTATTACGTTCATCTAAAATATTTTACTTGATTTAATTACTTAAATGCCTTAATTGGTTTGCGATGTTTTTGAAGGTTCAACGAGATACAATGCGGTCGTCTTATGCGGAGATTCTTGAGTCGATTAAGTGTTCGGATGGGATGCCAATTTCGGAACTCTCTCGGGAGTTGGGAATGAGTTATATGGGAGTGAAGCAGCATTGCTTGAATTTGACGGAGCGGGGATATTTGGTGGAATGGCGGGTGCCGCGCGAGAAACGGGCGGTGGGGCGACCGGAGAAATTGTATCGTCTGACAAAGAAAGCTGATCCGCTTTTTCCGCAGGCGGAGATTGGATTGACCCTAGCTGTTTTTGAGGGTGCGCGGCAGTTGTATGGTGAGTCAGCGCCGGAAAAGTTGTTGTTTCATCATTTCCAAGAATTGCGGGATCAATGGCAGGCGAAGGTGCGGACGGGGAAATCGCTAGTAGAGAAAGCGACGCGCTTGACAGATTTGCGGGACAAGCAGGGTTGGTTTAGCCGGTGTCACTATGATCCGGAGACTGGGTTTCGGATTGAGGAGTTTCATAATCCGCTCGCGGAAATTTATGCGAAGTATCCTAATGCGGTTCGCATGGAGGTGCAGATGATGGAGCAGGTGCTTGGGACCAAGGTGATTCGCAATGAGGCGAGCGTGGGAAAGGGGCGCAAGCGTGTCGTTTATGAAATCGCGACACTTGGAATGCGGAGTGAGGAGAAAGCGAGTGGGCCGATCCAGCCGGAGATTCGTGCCGGTGGGCAGGGCCAGTTATTTTAGGGGGAGGTGCTGCACTTCGGGCAACGGCCGAAGAATTCGAGTTCATGGTAGAGTTCGGTGAAGCCGGTTTCTTCACGGATCTCTTCTTCTAGTTGATGGACGGGGCAAGGGGCGTCGATAGGCTCGATGCTGCCGCAGTCGGTGCAGATGAGGTAATCCCGGTGGATGCCGGGAAGGAGAAGAGTGAAGTAGGCGGCGCGTTCGTGGAGGCCGAGGCGACGGGTCATGCCTTTTTCGCAGAGGCGTTGAAGGAGGCGAAAGACGGTGGCTTTGTCGCACTTTGATGAGAGGTGGCCGCAACTAGTGAGTTCGGCGAGCGTCATGGGACGGTTGTGCTCGGCGAGGCAGGTGAAGAGTGCTTCGAGCGCCTTGGTGCGTCGCAATCCGGAATCGCGGGCTTGTTGGAGAAGTGAATTTATTTGCGACATGTTAGAGAAGGCTTTGTTGTTCAGTAGGATCAGATGGAGGGTCGGCGCCGATCTTGGTGTAGGCGGCGGGCATGGCGACACGGCCGCGTGGAGTGCGTTTGACGAAGCCCTGCATAATGAGGAAGGGTTCGTGCACTTCCTCCAAGGTAGACGCGTCTTCACCGATGGCGACGGCGAGTGAGGAGAGGCCAACTGGGCCTCCGTTGAATTTGTAGATCATCGCCTCCAAAATGCGGGTGTCCATTTCGTCGAGGCCGTCTTTGTCGATCTCAATCATGACAAGGGCGGCTTCGGCAACGTCGGCGGTGATCTTTCCGTTGTGGTGAACCTGGGCGTAATCACGGACCCATCGAAGGAGATTATTGGCGATTCGGGGAGTTCCTCGGGAGCGGGAGGCAATGACCAGGGCGCCTTCTTGGTTAAGGTCGAGATCAAGAATGGACGCTGATCGAGTGATGATGAAAGCGAGTTGTTCCTCCGTGTAGTAATCGAGTCGGTTAATTAGGCCAAAGCGGGAGCGCAGCGGAGAGGTGAGCATGCCCGAGCGGGTTGTCGCGCCGACGAGAGTAAATTTAGGGAGCTGTAGTTGGATTGAGCGGGCAGAGGGGCCGGAATCGATGATGATATCGAGGCGGTAGTCTTCCATGGCCGGGTAGAGGTATTCTTCGATGGCGGGATGGAGGCGATGAATTTCGTCGATAAAGAGAATGTCGCCGCGCTGGAGATTGGTGAGAATGCCGGCGAGATCGCCGGCTTTTTCGATCTGAGGCCCTGATGTGGTGTGGAGCGTGGAACCAACGGCGGTGGCGACGATATTGGCGAGGGTGGTTTTGCCCAATCCCGGCGGTCCGGAAAGGAGGACGTGCTCGAGGACATCGTCGCGTTGCTTTGCGGCCTCGACCATGAGCATGAGGCGGGCGGTGACCTTTTCCTGGCCGTGAAAGTCATCGAACCCCGGAGGGCGGAGAGTTAAATCTTCCGGGGTCTCGGTGGAATTGACGTTTTCTTGGAAATAAGAGTCGGACATGGAGATCGCTGCTCGGAGAGTAAAACAGGAAGGGGGTAGCTTGGATATTAATTTTTCTTAGGAATGGGCTTTACACGGGATTAAGACTGACTAGGTTTCCGCCCTCCACGAATTTCTGGTTTTATGAAAGTTTTGTCTTCACTCGGATCCGCCAAACGTCGCCACGCAGACTGCCAAGTTGTTAAGCGTAAGGGAACTCTCTACGTTATTAACAAGACGAACCCACGCTTTAAAGCCCGTCAGGGAGCGACCAAGGGCACCAAAATGTCCAAGAAAGGCGTGAACTAAAAGCGACGTCGTATAAACTTTTTTCTGAAGCGGCTCCTGAGAGGGAGTCGTTTTTTTTTGCGACCCGATGAAAAAAGGAATCGATGATCGAAAACAATGTAAATACATCGGTTTCTACCCTAGGTGTTCGATGTGAGGTGCAGCGCCTTCCCAGTGACCAGGGTATGGAGTTGGCAGTGATTGAGGGGATTACCGATGTGGTGGAAGACGAAGCAGCCAAATTGGTCGCGTCGCGGACCCTGGAATCGGCGCACACGATTAACTTGGAGGGACTCTAGGATAATTAGAATATCTCGGGAAATTTACGTAGCGTGATAGTTGTAGCAACGGGCGGTGGCTTGGAGCGGGGTCTGACGTCCTCAATTCAGCGTCGGTCCTCAATTTTTGGAGTTATTCGGCAAGCGAAGCTAAAGCGAGTCCAGCCATGAGATTGCCAAAAGTCGCGGTGACGTGAGTGGCTGCGCCATAGCCGGCGTCGCATCTCAAGTCTCCTTTATGCTCCTCGGGCTTCTCATTGGAGATGGAGCCGTCACATTGGGGATAGAGGCGAGGTTCGGGGGAGAAAACGGCTGGGATATCGAATCTTCCGCCTTTCTTTTTAGCCGCTGGAAAACGGTAGCGTGTTCTTAGTTGTCTCCGAACTCCGCTGAGAAGGGTGTCGCCGTGGGCTCGTGAGAGATCATCGACCTTAACCAGGGAGGCGTCTCGTCTGCCACCTGCTCCTCCACTTGTAATGACAGGAATCTTTTGATCGCGGCAGGTCGTGAGGAGGTGGACTTTGGAGCGCGAGGAGTCGATGGCATCTAATACGATGTCAGGTTTCTCTCTAAGGAGAATTTCGTCTGAAGTGCGCTCATTATAGAAGGTCTGCCGCATGATGATCCCTACCTCTGGATTGATCGCGCGGAGTCGGTCGGAGAGGACGGTGGCTTTGGATTTGCCGATGGTGTCTGTCGTGGCGTGGATTTGGCGGTTGATATTGGTAACGCAGAGGTCATCGAGGTCGACGAGGGAGAATTTTCCGATTCCTGAGCGTGCCAGGGCTTCGGCGACCCACGAACCCACCCCGCCCAGACCAATAATCATGGCGTGGCTGCTGGAGAATTTTTCGAGTGCGGGTTGGCCGTAGAGGCGAGCGATGCCGGCGAAACGATTGAGGTAGTCGTCAGTCACGGCGATCTCTTGGCAGACAAGTGGATTGAACAAAAGAGAAGAATGCAGTAAGAAGCCGGTCTCCTTTATGAGTGCAGCAGACCAAATTAATCGGAAGAAAAGCTATGTGCGCCAATTTTCGGTGATGCTGCCGAATCGAGTTGGGGCGTTGTCGGCTCTCTCCAATCTCCTCAGTCGCCGTGAAATCGACGTGATAGGCTTGAGTGTACAGGATTCCCGGGATGCCACGGTGGCGAGATTAGTGTTGAGCGATCCGGATTCCGCGGAGGAGTTGTTTATGGAGCAAGGAGTGGCCTTTACCCTATCAGAGTTAGTTGTGGTCAAGATGAGGGAATCCGGGGCTGATTTGAAGCGATGTTTGAGCGTATTACACGAAGCAGAGACCAATTTGGACTACGCATTTTCCCTTGTGGTGCAGCATCAGGGGCACTCGTTATTGGCGATGTATCTAGAGGATTGTGAGTTTGGAGCCTCGGTGCTCAATCAGGCTGGTTTGACGGTAGTTTACGAAGACGAACTTCTGCGCTAGAATTGTGCGACAAGATGAGTAATGTATTCACCTATGAGTGAATTAAATCACCCGAATCGTCGTGCTCTCCTGAAAACAGGTGGAGTGGTTGCTGCTTCTCTTCCAATCGCGGGTTTTGCCCAGGCTGGTGGAAGTGATGAGATTAAAGTGGCCCTAATCGGTTGCGGAGGACGCGGTCGAGGCGCGGCTGCGCAGACTTTGAATGTTCCCGGAACCAAGCTGGTGGCAGTGGCCGATGCTTTCCGTGATAAGGCCGAGGAGGCTCTCAAGGGATTGAAGGAGCGCTTTAAGGAGCGCGTCGATGTTCCGGCTGAGCGGGTTTTTGACGGATTTGATGGCTATCGTGGAGCGATTGATTCCGCTGACGTCGTAATTCTCACAACGAGTCCGGGATTCCGGCCCCAGCATTTCGAATATGCAGTGCAGCAAGGAAAGCATGTCTTTATGGAAAAGCCAGTGGCGACAGATGCTCCGGGAATTCGTACCGTTCTTGCGGCAGCCAAAGAGGCCGACAAAAAGAATCTCAAAGTGGTCTGTGGTCTTCAGCGGCGTTATCATGAGAAGTATATTCAGACCAAGGAGCAGATCGACAAAGGGGTGATCGGGGATATCAATTACGGTCAAGTTTATTGGAATGGGGCAGGGGTTTGGGTTCGCAAGCGTACCGAAGGGCAGAGTGAAATGGAGTATCAGATGCGCAATTGGTATTACTTTAATTGGCTCTGCGGGGACCACATCGTGGAGCAGCACGTGCACAACATCGACGTGATGAATTGGTTCAAGGGAGGGCCTCCAGTAAAAGCTCAGGGAATGGGTGGTCGCGAGGTGCGGGTTGGTGAGGACTTTGGTGAGATTTTTGATCACCACTATGTTGAATTCACCTTTGCCGATGGATCAGTGATGAACTCACAGTGTCGTCATCAGCCCGGGGCCATGAACCGCGTAACCGAAATTATCGGTTGTCAGAAAGGAAAAGCTTATCCTGGACGCATTGTCGATGCTGCAGGTAAGACAGTTTGGCGATTCAAGGGGAAGGATAACAATCCCTATCAGACCGAGCACGATGTTCTTTACCAGCACATCCGTGACGACAAGCCGATCAACAATGCCTACTATACCGCAGCGAGCACCATGACCGCGATTCTTGGCAGAATGGCAACCTACTCAGGCAAAGAGCTAAAGTATGACCAAGCCTTGGCCTCGGAGATTTCAATCATGCCCAAAGTGTATGATTGGGATGCCGACCCCGGACCGAAGGCGGGAAGCGATGGGCTCTATCCGGCTCCTATTCCCGGAAAGCACAAGGTGGTTTAATTCCCCCACGGATAGTCAATAAAAACGGCCTGTCGGAGTGATTCGACGGGCCGTTTTTCTTTAGGGGATTTGGTGGGTCTAAAATGGTTTATAGAGAGCCAGGAATGCTGCTATTCCCCCCAAGGCGAGCATGAAAAGCAGGGCCATGAATTTAGGGATAATACGTCGTTTGAACACAACCAGAGCTGCGCCAAAAATGAGCCAAATGACCGTCTTGGCAATGGCAGTGGCGCCATAGCTGAGGTCTGGGTTCTTGTGGATCATTCCGATACCGGCGACGAGGATGACGATGAGGGAAAGACCATGAAGAAGAACATAAACGGTCATGGTGGCGGATTTGCGGTGATCGGCTGCCATGAGTCCGCCAAAGGAGGCGAAGAGAGCCATGATCCCGATGTAGTGAATTATTTTGTAGATAGCGGGCTCCATGTATTTAGGATGAGGATTTAATGCGGGGGATCGCGGAGAGGAGTTTTTGTGTGTAGGGATCTTGAGGATTATGAAAGACCTCATTTGCTTCGCCATATTCGACAATTTTCCCCTGATACATTACCGCGATGTTGTCGGCGATGTAGCGTACGACCGAGAGGTCGTGTGAGATGAAGATCATGGTGAGGTTGAGCCGGTCCCGAAGATCTAAAAGGAGATTGAGAATCTGCGACTGAATGGAAACATCAAGAGCTGAGACCGGTTCATCGGCGATGATGAGCTTGGGCTCCGGAGCAAGAGCGCGGGCGATCGCGATGCGCTGACGTTGCCCGCCGGAAAACTCGTGCGGATACTTGCGCATGTGTCGCGAGTCGAGACCAACAGTGGCCATGATTTCGACGACTTTTTCAGCCAGAGCATCGCGCTGCCTTTTGCGTTCTGGGTGACGTTGGCAAATTGCTTCGGCCAATGTTGAGAAAACCGTCATGCGGGGATTGAGCGAGGCGTAGGGATCCTGGAAGATCATTTGAAAATCGAGGCGACGCTTTCTAACCTCGCTTTTGTCGAGAGTGGTTAACTCTTCGCCAGCCAAAGTGACCTTTCCGCCGGTGGCGGGTTGCAATTGCATCACGGTGCGGGAGAGGGTGGATTTTCCGCAGCCGGATTCACCGACCAGGCCGAGAATTTCGCCTCGCTCGATCGAAAGATCGACTCCGTCGACGGCCTTGATTGTCTCGGTGCTTTTTGAGAGGAAGCCTCCGCCCAAATCGGGGAAGTGGGTCTTTAAGTCTTGGAGTTCAAGGAATGACACAACGGAAGATTGACGCAACAATTCAGGATTTCAAGCCCTTGCGGTATTCTTTGGTAACTGGCGGTAGCCCATCAAGTAGTAGACGTATCCGGACCATCCCGTGAAGATGGCCGCAAGAACGGTGGGGTAGACCGGAGAAATGTCAAAGAGCTTGAGCATCACCCAGCCAAGGGCGACCATTTGAGCGATGGTGCAGACTTTGCCGGTCCAGTGTGGCTTGATGGGAACCTTCCCGTTGATGAAATAGAGGATGATTATCCCGCCGAGTATTTCAATGTCCCGAGCGATGACTAGGATCACGAACCAGAGGGGAAGATGCCAATCCTGTCCCCATTCGACGAGGCTTAGGGTGATGATTCCTGTCAGCAGAAGTGCTTTGTCGGTGAGCGGGTCGAGAATCGCGCCTGTGAGCGATTTTTGATCATAGCGTCGAGCTACCCAGCCATCGATGCCATCGGAAGCAGCGGCTGTAATGTAGGTAATAACGGCAAGCAAGCGAAGTTCCTCGACGGGGTTGCCTTGCTCGACGGTTTTGCCGTATTCGATGGCAAGCCAAGCAAATACCGGCACAAGAATGAGCCGAAAGAGGGTGACCGCGGTGGCAAGAGTCATTTGGTGGAGGGAATTTAGTGGACAATGATGCCTCGGGCAATTGAAAGAACAGGTGTGACGGCTACCGAACTTAAAGAGGTCTTGGCAAGCGTGGGGGTGATTCCCTCGCGCAAGTTGGGGCAGAACTTTCTCGTTGACCAAAATACCGCCGAATGGATCGTCAATCAACTCGATCCAGAGCCGGAGGACACTGTGGTGGAAGTGGGGCCGGGAACCGGTGCGTTGACTGAGCACTTGATCGGGAAGGTTGGCCGAATTGTCTTAGTGGAGTTCGATAAACGGCTGGCGGAATATTTAATGAAGCGTTTTGCTGATCATTCGGAGGTAGAAGTGATCTGCCATGACGCGGTGCGAATTGATACGCGACGATTCTTTGCGCATAAGCGGGTGAAGCTATTGGGCAATCTGCCCTATTCGGCGGGTGGTGCGATTCTACGGAATTTCCTGAAGGGTCCATCCCCATTCGTGAAGGCGGTGCTGATGTTGCAGAAGGAAATGATCGACCGAATTTTAGCGGGACCGAAGTGCAAGGACTATGGAGTTCTGACATTGCGGATGCAGTGCGAATGGCAGGGCGAGCGGGTAAAGGTGGTGCCGCCGAGTTGTTTTTATCCTCAGCCCTTGATCGATTCCACGGTGATGACGCTCGAGCCCCGTCAGGCTGAATTGCCGGTGCATGATCGCCGTTTGTTTGATGAGTTGGTGAGGAGGGGGTTTGCACAGCGTCGGAAGCAGCTCAGGAAAAATCTGCCGGATGAAACTAATTGGGAAGAGGCTTGTGGGAAGCTGGATTTGAGCCCAACGGCAAGAGCGGAGGAGCTTAGTTTGGACGAGTGGGTAGCCTTGACTCGATTGGCGGACCCCTATTTTGAGAAAGAAGAAGGGCAGGGCGCTGGTGAAATGCTCGCGGTTGTTGATGAGAATGATCAGGTGGTCGGTAGCGAGCGTCGTGATGTCATTCATCGCGATGACTTATTGCATCGTGCAGTGCATATTTTCGCCCTCAACAAACATGGAGAGATCTTTCTTCAAAAACGGTCCCGTCTGAAGGACAAGTGTCCCGGATTATGGGATTCTAGTGCCGCGGGGCATGTCGATGCTGGCGAGGAGTATGAAGCATGTGCTGCCCGGGAGTTGGAAGAGGAACTGGGGCTTGCTGATCAAGATATCCGGGAGGTCGGCAAATTGGGTGCTCACGCCAACACGGGATGGGAGCATGTTCGGCTCTACGCGACGCTTGCAAATGGCAGGATTCGTTTTCCCTGTGTGGAGATTGAATACGGCCAGTGGTTCAGTATGGAGCAGATTGAGCAATGGGTGAAAGCGGTGCCCGAGGACTTTGCTCCGGGGTTTCGAGCCTGCTGGGCGCTCTGGAAAGAGGTCAACCCGGGACGCTTTGGCGAAGCCTAGGCTAAAAAGAACTCGAAAAAGTATCGCTCCGCACTCGACAAAAGGGTGCTTTGGCGCTTATCACCCGCCTTTCCCGAGACAGTTACCATGACAGACCTCAGCAAATACCGTAATATCGGCATCTTCGCGCACGTGGATGCAGGAAAAACCACGACGACAGAGCGTATCCTTAAGCTCACCGGAAAGATCCACAAAACAGGTGAGGTTCACGATGGTGAGTCCACAACCGACTTTATGGAGCAAGAGGCAGAACGTGGAATTACCATTCAGTCCGCTGCCACCACTTGTTTCTGGGATGATCATCGCATGAACATCATCGATACCCCGGGACACGTTGACTTTACGATTGAGGTCTATCGTTCTTTGAAGGTTCTCGACGGTGGTGTCGGTGTTTTCTGCGGATCCGGTGGCGTTGAGCCCCAGTCCGAGACCAACTGGCGCTACGCCAACGACTCCGAGGTTGCTCGTATTATTTTTGTCAACAAGCTCGACCGTATCGGGGCTGATTTCTATCGCGTGGTTCAGCAGACCAAGGACGTCCTTGGTGCCGTACCACTTGTTATGACTATTCCGATTGGATTTGAGGATTCTTTCGTGGGTGTTGTCGACGTTCTCGAAATGAAGGCGTATGTCTGGGATGATTCCGGTCTGCCTGAGAACTACGAAATCACTGAAATCCCCGATGATTTGAAGGAGAAGGCTCAGAAGTATCATGAGGAACTCATTGAGACTGCTGTTGAGCAGGACGACGACGTCATGGAAGCTTACCTCGAAGGAAATGTCCCTGATATTGCCACGATTAAGAAGTGTATCCGCAAGGGCACGATCGCGCTCGATTTCTTCCCGGCTTTCTGCGGTTCGGCCTTTAAGAACAAAGGAGTCCAAAACGTCCTCAACGCGGTTGTGGATTACCTCCCGTCACCACTTGAGGTTGATCCCGAGCCTGAGTTTAACGACGAAGGTGAATTGACCGGTGAGTTCGCAACAGTCGATCCCAATGGTCCTCTTCGTTCGCTTGCTTTCAAGATCATGGATGACCAGTTCGGGGCCTTGACCTTCACTCGTATTTATTCCGGAACACTCAATAAGGGGGATACCATTCTAAATACCTTTACTGGGAAAACCGAGCGTGTTGGCCGTATCGTTGAGATGCACGCTGACGATCGGACTGAACTCGACAGCGCCCAGGCGGGTGACATCATCGCCCTCGTGGGGCTTAAGAACGTTCAGACTGGTCACACTCTCTGCTCCAAGGACAAGCCTGCCACTCTCGAACCAATGGTGTTTCCGGATCCCGTGATCTCGCTTGCCGTTGCGCCGATTGATAAGGCGAACGCCGAGAAGCTTGGAAATGCTTTGGGCAAGATGATTCAGGAGGACCCCTCTTTCCGTGTTGAAACCGATCTTGATTCCGGTGAGACCATTCTTAAAGGAATGGGTGAGCTTCACCTCGACATTAAAGTCGATATCCTGAAGCGGACCCATAAAGTTGAGGTGAATGTCGGCGCCCCACAGGTTGCCTATCGTGAGACCATCACCAAAGAGATTTCCGATAGCTACACCCACAAGAAACAGTCTGGTGGTTCCGGTCAGTTCGCTAAAATCGACTACACCCTTACTCCGCTTGAGCCGGGTGAGGGTTTCCAGTTCGAGTCTACCGTGGTCGGTGGTAACGTTCCAAAGGAATACTGGTCTGCAGTAGAGAAGGGTTTTAAGACCTCCCTCGAAAAGGGTGTTCTTGCCGGCTATCCTTGCTTGGACTTCAAAGTCTCTCTCAATGATGGTGGATTCCACGCGGTTGACTCCTCGGCCGTCGCTTTCGAAATTGCTGCGAAAGCGGCCTATCGCCAGTCTGTGCCCAAGGCCGGTGCTCAGATTCTAGAACCAATTATGAAGCTCGACGTCTTCACTCCGGAAGATCATGTCGGTGATGTCATCGGTGACCTCAATCGTCGTCGTGGAATGATTCAGAGTCAGGACACTGCTTCCGGTGGTATCCGTATCAAAGCGCAGGCACCACTTTCCGAGATGTTTGGTTATATCGGTGATCTCCGCACCATGACTTCCGGTCGCGGCCAGTTCTCAATGGAATTCGAACACTACAATGCATGTCCCAAGAATATCGCCGACAAGGTGATTGCTGACGCCAAGGAACGTGAAGAAGCCAAGAAGAAGTAAGTCTTATTTTTCTGTAAATTATAAGAAGGCGCTCCGGATACGGGGCGCCTTTTTGCGTTGGGGATGGTTTGCTTTGCTAGGCAATATCGACCATGCCGTAATCACCATCGGGCTTCCGCCACACGATTGAAGTGATGTCTCGCCGGGCATTATCAAAGACTACGAAGGGACGTTCAGTGAGGTCGAGCTCCATGATCGCATCTTCTTTTAGAAGTTTGCGCAGGCGAAATGACTCCTTGTGGACAAAGAAGGGTTCCGGTTCCTCCTGAACATCTTCGGGGAGTTTGTCGAGGAAGTCGTGCTTGTAGTTTTTTTCGTCGAGATACTTGATTGTTTCCTCACGCTTTGGTCGATGACTTTTGAGGAGGCGGGTCTTGTGTTTGCGCATCCGGCGCGCGATTTTGGCAACGGTGAAGTCGATGCTTTTGTACATGTCCTCGGTCTCACTGGAGGCATCGATGACAATATGGTTGGCGCAAAAGAGGATGATTTCGGCCTTGTGCCTTCGGTCGCCTTCGACATCGAGAATCGCTCGCGCTTCAATAATTTTTGGATAGTCGAGGTGGATCCCTTCAATTTTTTCAGTGGCGTATTCGCGCAGTGAATCGGTAATTTCTTCGTGACGAACAGTCACGGTAACATGTGGGTTCGCATTTCTAGTCTGCATAATAAGAGGTACATCTAAATACCTTACCTACACTCTTAACCGCCGCCTCGCCAAATTGCCACAATTTTTAGAGAGGTGATGAGAAAAGTCTTCTCTACCAGCGAAAGTCGCTGCCGAAGTAGAGGCGGCGCGCGTTTTCGTCGTTTACGAGTTCGTCGGAGGAACCCTCGATCATGACTTTTCCTTCAACGAGCAGGGAGGCTCGGTCCACGATTTCAAGGGTTTCACGGACCTGGTGGTCGGTGATGAGAATGGCGAGGCCGTCGCGGTCGCGGAGCTCGCGGATAATTTTGTGAATTTCCTGCACTGCGATGGGATCAATCCCCACGAAGGGTTCGTCGAGGAGAAGGAGTTTGGGATCGGTGCAGAGGCAACGGGCCAGTGAGAGGCGGCGTTTTTCTCCTCCAGAAAGGGTCATTGCGAGCGATTTGCGAACGTGGGTGACACCAAAGCGCTCCATGAGGTGTTCGGCGCGGGCGATGCGATCTTTGCGGGAGAGGCCTTTGCGGGTTTCGAGGACGGCAAGGAGGTTGTCCTGCACACTGAGTTTGCGGAAGATTGATTCTTCCTGGGGGAGATACCCCATGCCACGTCGGGCCCGCTTGTGCATGGGGAGGCGGGTGATGTTTTTGGCGAGGAAGTTGACTCGTCCGCGATCGGGAGGGACGAGGCCGGCTACCATGTAGAAGGTGGTCGTTTTACCGGCGCCATTGGGCCCGAGAAGTCCGACGATCTCGCCTGGCTGGACTTTGAGCCGGACTTCATCGACAACGACGCGACCGGTATAGGACTTTTGAAGTCCTTCGACCTCCAGAAGTGGTTCCGGGGAAGTGGCTGGGGAAGGCTCGATCATTGATTTTTATTTTTCTCAGGGTCGGTGAATTGAATCTTCCATCCATTCTTGCTTAGTTGAGCGTTTTTGATGCGTTTCCCGTCAAACTTGGCTGAGATGTAAGCGTCTTTATGGGTTGCTCTGGCGAAGGTATTGCCTTGCTGGAAAAAGAGATTGTCTCCCCGGACGAGCAGACTTTCTTTGGTTTTATCGTAGAGGGCACGGTCGCCTTTCATGACGATCTTCTCTCCTTTCTCATTGACTGCCTCTACCTCCAAATTCCCACTGGCGGTAAGTTGTTTGAGTCCACCCAGTCCGCCGAAAGCGTTTTCCTTGTCTTGCGCATCTTCTTTTTTCTCTTTGTTTTCGACCGCTTCCTCCAGAATGACCTTGAGATCTTTGTCGCAGGTCATGGTAAAGGTGTTTCGCTTCAAAATAATGTTCCCAAGGTAGACGATCTCAAGATTGTCTCCGTCGAAATAAGCCCCGCCATCAAATTCAATCGAAGTTTGGTTATCCTTGAGCTCTTTATCTTTGAGCGGGTCAATCACGACCGGAGCTTTGATTTGAGTGAGAAGCTCAGTCTTGCCAATAGTGGCGAGATAGTTCGTCAGGCGTTTGGCGACTTTGAGATTCTCGGCGTCCGCCGCGGCTTGGACTTCATCGACGTCCGAGGGGGGGATAAGACGCGGAGCCACCATGCGTTCGAAACTACTTAATTCTTCAGCGGTGATTTCCGGCGGAGGGACTGCAATAAGAAGCTGCAGACTTGCGGTCAGAGGAAGAAGTGGGTGGAGGTTCACGGCGGTGTTCTTTTTAGGTGGGTCGGTGATCAGGGTGTATCCGTGGCCAAGGAAGAGACCTTGGCGGGTGGGGAGTTGGAAGATGCCACCCTCGCTTTTTATTTCGAATGCCTTGTCGGTGGATTGAAGGTGAATGTTGCCATTGGCTAGAAGGCGCTCTTCTTCGAGAAGAAAGTTAGCAGTGTTTATTTTCGCGGTTGCGCTGATTTTCTCCTCTTTATCAAAAAGGTAGAGAAGTAGCCCCTCAGCAGAGAGCTTGGCCGCGCTGTCGACGACGACAACCTTTGCGGTGAGGAGGGAGGCTCGCTTTTGATGTTTGTCGAAGGACGGGATAGTGACGTTGGTCGAGGTTGCGCCGACAGGCACCCGGGTAAGAATGCTGTTGCTTTTTTTCTCCTCTTCTTCCTCCTCCGCAAATGCGGGAAGCTGCGCTGCAATCAGCAGAGGGATGAGGAGTTTTGAAATCATGAATCCGGGTGAGCTGCTTCGTGAATAGCGACGAGTTGTTTGAGGACTGTTTCGATTTCCGAAAGGGGGATTTGGTTGGGCCCGTCGGAGAGAGCTTTTGAGGGATCTTCGTGGACCTCCATGAAGACGCCATCGACGCCGGCGGCAACTGCACTGCGAGCAAGGACGGGTGCGAGCGCTCCATCGCCTCCAGTTGTGCCGCCAAGTCCACCGGGGCGTTGCACTGAGTGGGTAGCATCAAAAATGACGGGGACGCCTTGTTCGCGCATCCAAGGAAGAGAACGCATGTCAGCAACGAGGTTGTTGTATCCGAAAGTGGTTCCGCGTTCAGTAATGGCGAATTGCTGGCAGTCGAAGTGCTTTAGCTTTCCAATGATGGGCCCGATATCCCAGGGCGCGAGGAATTGGCCCTTTTTGACATTTACCGGACGTCTGGTTTTGGCAGCGGCGGCGAGAAGGTCGGTCTGACGACAAAGGAAGGCCGGAATTTGAAGGAGGTCGATGGATTCGGCGGCGACTTCGATATCCTCGGGGGTGTGAACGTCGGTGGTAACGGGGACGCCGAGTTCTTTTCCGATTTCACCGAGAATGCGGCAACCCTCGGCGACGCCGGGGCCGCGGTAGGAGTCAACCGAGGTTCGGTTGGCTTTGTCGTAGGAAGCCTTGAAAACAAAATTCACACCGAGACGGTCGGTGATTTTTTTCAGAGCCCGGGCCATGCGCCAGGCGAAGTCTTCTTCCTCCAGTCCGCAGGGTCCGAGAATGAAAAAGAGCTTGCCGGAGCCGACGGTGAAGTTGCCAAGAGGAAATTGAATCATGCTTCTGAGGGATCTTCGACGCTAGTAACCACTTCGTCGAATAATTTGCGGAGGTTTTCGAGGGCGAAACTGAGAAGTTTGTCTTCGGCTTTGTTGAGATTACCCTTGGATTTCTCCGAGAGCATTTCGAGGGAGTCGACTACGCTGCGGGCTGCTTTGATGTTGACGCTGGTTTCTCCGGTGGTGGGATTTGGGATGCGGCCGAGGAAAAGCCCGCCGTTTTGGGCCTGAAAATATACGAAAGAAGCGAAGCGTGGATCTGGGGCTTCTTCTTCGATGGTAGAATCGCTCATGGCTGAGATGTAAGGTCTGAAGAGGAATTTGTTAAGGTGAAACGGTAACAATCATCGACCTGTCGTCCTGAAAGAGCTCTTTGGCGAGAGAGTGTATCTCGTCTCCGGTGACGGCATTGAGCTGTTCGCTCAGGTGGAGGTGGTTATCAGCCTCCTGTCCCAGCAAAACATCGAGAGCGGCCATGCGGGCCCGGTTTGAGGGGTTTTGATTACGGAGGGCCTCGCGCGCCTCGGTGTTGGCTTTGACTCGTTCAAGGGCATCGGCGGGAATTCCGATCGTGACGAGCTTTTCAATTTCCTTGGTGAGTTCGTTTCGGGCCAGTTCGAGTTGATCGGGCGAGGTTCCGAGGTAAAAACTCATTAATCCCGTATCTAGCCCGAGGAACATTGAGGAGCTGACGTAGTAGGCTAGGCCGAGATCCTCGCGGATGCGTGTAAAAAGTGGGCCTGCCATATCGGAGCAATAGGAGTCGATAAGTTCGAGGGCGTATCGCCGGGGATCATTGGTGGCGACTCCAGGGTATCCGATTGCGAGAACAGCTTGCTCCTTGTTGAGTTGGAAGCTGTGTTCGCCGTGAGCAGCGCAGTTAGGGCTCGAGAGCTCGCCTGGGCTTCCGGTGGGAAGTTTTCCGAGGGTATTTTCAAGTTGAATGATGGTACGATCGGGGTCGAGGTCTCCGAAGAAGGCGGTTGCCATGTTGCTGGCCACGAAATAGCGGGAATGTTGTGCGGAAAGAGACAGGCGGTTGAGCGAAGCGAGGGATTCGTGGGTTCCGTTCGAGGGGATGCCGTATCCCTGGTTGCTCCATAGGTGCGAGCGCATTTCACGGAAGGCCCGATTGGCGGGGTCCTCGAGCGATTCCTCAAGACCGGCAATCATGGCGGCGCGTTCGCGTTCGATGGAGTCGCCGGGAAATGACGGTTCGCTGATAATTTCGCCCAGGAGATCGATGACTTGCGAGAGATCGTCCCGCAGGCAATACGAAGAGAGCATGAAGGAATTGTTTCCGGACGAAGGGCGGATGGAGGCTCCAAGATCTTCGAGGGTTTCCGCGATGGCGAGCGCGCCGCGTTGGGTCGTGCCCTTCAAAAGGAGGCTGGCGAGGAGGTGATTGAGACCGGCGCTTTTGGGGGATTCTGAAAGGCGTCCGGCCAGGAGTGCGGTTTGGCTGTAGACGACGGGGACTTTGGGGTCGCGTTGAAGGATGATGCGTAATCCGTTGGAAAGGGTGTGCTCAAGAATTTCTCCCGATTCCTTCCTTGAATGTCTACCCCGTTTCGGCGTGGGTATACTTTCAGGTTCGAGGGAGGTGACGGTGAGCGTCTCAGGGATGAGCCATTTTTTTAGGGCGCGTCGAAGGTCTCCTTCAGTAACCTGATTGAGTCTCTCGAGAGCATGTTTTGTGAAATCCAAATCGCGGGTGTTATGCCAATTGGAAGCGAGGTCAGAGGCCCGGCCGGAGGCGGTGGTGAGGGTTTTGAATTGTGACGAGGCAATTTGACGGAGGGCCCGGGCTATCGGCTTGGTGAGGTCGCTCCCGCCAAGAGCCTCGATTTGATGGAGGATTTCTTTTTCGACCTCAGGAATGTTTTCGGGGTCCGCTTCGGCATAGGCGCTAAAAAGTCCCGGTCCCTCTGGAGGCATCCAGGTATAGGAACCGACTGAATGAGCGATGCCTTTTTCTTCCCGGATGACACGATAAAGAGGAGAAGCTCGTCCGCCGCCGAGGACGACAGCGAGAAGGTCGAGGGCAGGAGCATCCTCGTGGGTGAGGTCGGGGGCCTGCCAGGCGAGGCTGAGATGGGTCGTGGGAATCGCAAAGCTTCTGCTGGTGCGGCGGGTGCCGATTTGGCGTGGTTCGGCAGGAAGCGAAATCGTAAACTCAGCGGGTGGACGAAGACCTTTGGCGAGTTCGCTTTCGATGATTTGCTTCGCTTCCTTAGGATTAAAGCCTCCGGAAAGAACCATGAAGGAATTCTCAGGACGATAGCAGGCCGCGTGGTAGTTTTTCATTTGCTCATAGGAAATGGCATTGAAAAGATCGAGGTATCCAATCACGGGGTGCCGACGGTGGTCCTTTTGGTAGGCAGTACGGAAAAGGAGCTGGCTGGAAACAGAATCAGGATCATCCAGCCCCATGGCAATCTCACGGCGAATAACGTCCTTTTCGCGCTCGTATTCGTCTTCGGGGAAGGTCGGACGGAAGACCATTTCAATGAGCGCGGAGAGAAATAGTTCGAGCGACTTGGCCGGGCCGTCGATGTAGTAGACGGTGCGATCGAAGCTGGTGTAGGCATTCCATTGCCCACCGGCGGCTTGAACTTCCTGTGAGAGTGCCTCTCCGGTGAAGCGGTCGGTGCCTTTGAAGACCATGTGCTCCAGAAGGTGGGAAATCCCCGAGCCAGCGAGGGCACTTTCGTGTTGGGAGCCAGTTTCGACCCAAATTTGAGCGCTAATGACCGGTGAGTCATCGATGGGATCCAGAATGGTGTCGAATTCAGGCTGGAGAGTGTGCAGGCGAGCCGTTGTGGCAGGGAAATTCATCTGCCCGAACGGTGGCGTGAGGCGGGGTGGCAGGCAAGAAGTTTGCTTCTCGGGAAAAAAATCATGACCTTGGTCAGTTGAGATGATAGGTCTTATTCATGGGTGGAAATAAATTTGCGATCATCGGGTTGGTAGTAGTCCTCGTTCTGGGAGGTGCCGCCTTTGGGATATACACGATGAAGATGAATGCAGTCGCTTTCCAGGGAATCAGTTTGCCAATGAAGGGAGTTGAGAGCGAGCAGCGGGACCGGTGGGTAGAGGCTTTTGAGAAAATTGCCGGTGAAGAGGTTGTTGTTAAGAGGATCGTCCAAGAGAGTGACTATCAGAATTTGATGGGATTGGAAGGTGAGCAGGCTGCTGTTGACGATTTAACCAAGCGGATGAAGATCAAATATCGTCCCAGAAAGAACACCATCGAGATCGGTCTCACGGGAATTCGCAAGGAAATCGAGGTGCTGAAGCTCATTGCCCCGAAGATCTACCAAGTCTGCGGCACGGTATTGGCGGCAAATGATGGGGAATTTGAGGATTTCTCTTCACAGAAGCGTGAGTAGCTCTTCTTTTGGATACCTCACTTTGGGAGCACTGGCGTATTTGTCTGCCTCTGCTCGATAGCCAAGGGCGCACGCAACGGAAGCGGTAAGTCCCTTTTCAGAAAGTCCTAGGATGCGGTCATACTCGGCGGGAAGAAACCCCTCCATTGGACAGGCGTCGATTCCGAGGACTGAGGCTGTTGTCATGAGTTGCCCGAGCGCAATGTAGGTTTGGAGTTTGGACCATTGCAGCTGTTCGGCGGGATCCATTCGTTGGAGAAATCCTGCCATCATGTCGCGATAACCGGTCAGACTGTCCCGCTCGCCACCACGCACCTCGACCATGCGGTCGATCCAGGCATCGATTTCCTCATCAGCAGTGCGGAACTTGGCGGCGAGAACAATGAAATGAGAACATTCGGTGACCTGCGTTTGGTTCCATGAATGAGGAAGAAGTTCCTCTTTAAGATTCTGGCTCTCGACGACAACAAAATGCCAGGGCTGGAGGCCAAATGAGGAAGGGGTGAGGATAAGTGACTCTTCGATGGCTGACCAGGTGTCAGCCTGGATTATTTGGTCCGGATCAAATTGCTTGGTTGCATAGCGCCACTGGAGTTGGGTGAGGAGATCTTCCGGAGAAAGGTGTTTCATGGGGGGACTATTCCGAATTGAACGAAATTGGCAAGGACAGCCCGGGGATTTCCTTGAGGCCAAAGCTGAATAGGATTCCGAATTCGTCGCGGTTCGGGTTGTCGCGGCGGAAGAGTCCGACCGAACCAACCCAGGAATCGAAGTCGTAGTGCAGGTTGTAGCGCTGCAGTTCCAGGGTCTGATCTTCGATTTCAAAATTGTGTTCGGTGCCAATGCCCCAGTAATCGTTTAGGCGGGCAAAGGTCTCGAGTTGGATCCGGTTAGAGTCCCTGAGAATCGGGTGAGCCGATAATCTGCGATAACGAAGTCTGACTTCCAGATCCTCTTGGGGCATTAAAGTGAGGCTGGAGGCGATTTCTGTGAAATTGGAGTCATTGAAGAGAGGGAATTGAGTTTCCAGATCGAGTTCAAGCCAAGGAAGAGGACGCCAGGTGATGTCGTTGTATAGGTTGGAAAAGTCCCGGTCGAACTCGGGATCCTCGAGGAAGGTATCGAAGTATGTATCAACGCTGAGCCAATCGTGGGTTACTCCGTTTCGATTACTCACAATCCGATTTCGGGCGCCGAGACGAATGGTTTGCCAGTCTTCCAGTTCGTCAATTGCGGAGAAGCGTCCGATCATTCTCGTGCGGGGTCGAGTAGTCGGTGAAAGGCGTTCGATACGTTGGAATGAGTCATCGAGTTCATCAGTAAAGAGCCAGCTGAGCGAAGCGTAGGGTTCGATGATGTGGAGGGCTCCGTCGAGGCCCCATTTTTGATCCACCCATTCCGGATATGAGCGGGTCATTTTGAGGGAGGCGTCAATTCCGGCCGAGAGGTGGGTGCGGGTTGTCGAGTCGGCAGGTCCCTGCACTGAGCTGTATGAAGTGTATCCTGCGCCTATTCTGGGTGTGATGTTGAGGTGGCCCGTTTTAAAGGGCTGTGAGAATTCATGGTAGGTGTGAAACCGCGTGTAGCCACGTTCATCGAGAAGGCGATTGATTTCGGCGAGTCGGGGGTCACCAGGCAGACGCATCGCTGCTTCATTTTTCAAGCTGTCCTCGTTGAAGTCGGAAAGGTGTTCGTCGTAGAACCCCAGGGAACTTTGACTTTCGTAGAGGACGGAAGATTCAAAGAGGGGTTGGCGAACCCAGTCGTGGGTGATTTCGGGAAGCCGGGTGTCGGATTGATAAAATGAATTGACCTGGAGGCGGGCTCCCAGCGAAGTGATACTGTTTGCGTTCCTTCGGGTGAGGGCGAGGAAGTTGTCGGGCGCTGCGTCGATGCGCGCCATTTTTGGGTCGAAGTCTTCTAGGAAAAAAGGGTCGCTGAGTTTAGTGAGATTTGCTTCGAAGGAATATGTCGAAGATTGATCTTTTAAGAGTTCGATCCGGTGGTCTAGGTCGATTCGAAATCGATTGGAGGTTACGGTTCCCCGATCGATTCCTGCTCGTTCGAGTTCACTGTTGAAATCGTGGATGTAATATAACTTCAGCCAGCCAAAATTGTCTTTATTGTCGACTCTAGTGTCAAATAAGTCGGCCCCAAGTCCGAGCCCGCGGAGGGTGTAAAGGTCGGCTTGAAATTGTGAAAGAAGCCAGCTGTCTTTTTGGATTCCGGTGACTGGGTCTTCAGTGCCGCCCAACATGACGCCGTAGCGATTCTTGAGAAAAAAACCGAGGTTGGATCTGCCGCCCGGAACGAAATGGTATCCTAAGTTTTCGTCGAATGGCTGGGAGAGATAGGGGAGCCAGAAAACGGTCCTGTCACCGGCGATAACCTTCAGATCCCGGAAGATGACCCGTTCGCCGGGGATAATGGTGGTTTTGCGGGCACGAAGCCAGAAGTCGGGATCTTGGGCGTCGTGGGTAGTGATTCCCATATTTTCTCCTACGAAGATATCGCCGCCTTGATAGGGCACGGATTCCAGATTCCCGGCCTCCATTAGAATGGGGTCAACGCCGACCCTGAGTTTACTGGTGTCCGCCCTTTTTTTCTTAATATTATAAGTTGTGGAATCGCCGCGGTAGACCAAGCCGTTTTGATAAATGGTGACATCTCCTGATAAGAAAACCTTGCCGCTGGCTTCGTTGGCAGCTGCTCTATTGGCAAAGATCTGGAGGCCGTTGTCACCCCGGAGTTCGATCCTACCATCCATGATGATGGTGAGATTACCGGCGTCGTCGGTTTGTAAATTTGTTGAGGTGTTTATTCCGGTAATCAACTCGTAGGTCTGTGATTTGGGAATCCTCGATTCTCCATCGATGATTCCGTTGAGGCCTGCGGCTTTTTTCGGCGTGTCGGGGGCTGTCTCTTGCGCCTGAAGGGGCAGAATGATCAGTGCAAGAGTAAGAGAGAGACAGCGCATAAACCTAGGGGTGAAACTATGAGCTGGAGAATTCCCTGTCGATAGCATTTCCATCGGAGAGAAAAAAGGTGGCTTATTTGATGTCAATCGCTGGATTTGTGGAGAAGCACTCGTAACCTGCGCTTATAATGGCTAAATCAGTCGGCATCATCGGAGCCTCGGGATGGTTGGGAGAGCACCTGACCACCGCGTTACTCGAGCGGGGGCGCCCTGTCGTGGGTTTTTCTCGAAGAGCGCGAGAGAATCAAGATTTGGAATGGAGACAGTGGGATGGCGAAGGGGTGATTGATCTGAGCGGGGTAGGCGCTGTCGTGAATCTGGCGGGAGAGTCGATCGATCAACGGTGGAACCAGAAGCGGAAAAAGGAATTTTACCGAAGTCGTATTTCACTTACTGAAAACCTTGTGAACTCTATTTCAGCATCGGAGGTGAAGGTTCTCCTGAATTCCTCGGCGGTGGGAATCTATGGGGATCGGGAGGAGGTTTTGCTTAGCGAAGGGTCGAAGCCCGGAAAGGGGTATCTTGCGGAGCTCTGTGTCGCGTGGGAAAAGGCCGCAATGATAGCTGAAGATGCGGGGATTCGGGTATGCTGCCTTCGGACAGGAGTGGTGCTGGGTAGAGGGGGAGGCGCTTGGGAAAAGATTCGCAAGGTTTTCCGTTTTGGATTGGGAGGAAAACTTGGTGATGGCCGACAGTGGATGCCCTGGATTCATCTCGATGACGAAATCGGAGGGATCATTCACTGTCTGGATCACGAGCTTTCCGGTCCCATTAATCTTGTCTCGCCTTATCCGGTAAGAAATGAAGAGCTCACTCTGATGATGTCGCGTGCGATGGCGAGGCCGGCAATTTTGCCTGTTCCGAGGTTCGCCTTGAAGTTGGTCTTTGGGGAATTTGCGGAGGAGGGGCTCTTGGCGAGCCAGAGAGTCGATCCAGCGGTCCTTAAAAAAGACCGCTATCAATTTAAGTATAACCACATCGACCAAGCTTTGGCCGATCTGACAACCTAGTCGCCATATTCCTCATGCCATTGTTTGTAGATGAGAGGGGAGATTTCCGAGGGTTTGATCTCGGAACGTCCGCCCCAGAAGACATTAGTGTAGCTGACAGGGATACCCTTTGATTCGAGGTGCTGGTCGATGGCTGCCTTGTGTTCAAGGACTTTGTCTTTTTCGGTGCCGTGGACGACGCCCATGATATTGACGTCTCCAAACTGGGGTCCGCCTTCGCGCCAATATGCGTGGGTCATGCAGTGATGGCGTCCAACTTCTCCGCCAGCTTCCTGTTCGCGGCCTTTGGGGACAGCCCAGTGGAAGAGTCCATTGAAGCGAGTGACTCGCTTTCCGGTGTCTGATGGTTTAACATGCTCGAGAAAAGTGGAGAATCGTCCGATGACTTTCTTTTGGTCGAGGACCTCAGCCACTTTGCAGAAGCGGTCAAGGGATACTCCGGCAATTTCAGCCCGCTTGTCCCAGCAGTTGCGAATGACTTCTTCCGGTTCGAGTTCTTCCTTGAGAGCTAGTAGAACCGTCCACTCCTCATCGGTGAGTTCGACCACGGTAGTTGTCATCATTTCGGCTGGGGCTTCGATTTTAGCGCCCGGATCCAGGCCTTTTCGTCGGACGTGGCCAACGCCGAGTGCGAAAACACCATTGGCAGGCATGAGGATGAATTCGTCTGCGCCCACCAGCTTCTTCAAGACGTTTCCATGTTCTTCCAATGACTCGCCTTGCGGAACTTTTAAGGTGGTCCAAAGGCGATAACCGGAACCTGAAATCTTGCCGTCGGTTGAGCGAATCACAACGTGGCCCGAGAAGGGATCCTTCTTGGACATGAAATCGAAAGCGTCATTGAGTTTTTCCTCGGGGAGACGCCAAGCAACAAGAGCTCCGTGGGCGAGCTTGGTGGAGAGAAGAGTCTGGCGCACTCGGCGGATCACGCCGGCCTCCAACATAGCTTGGATTCTCTCCAGAACGGTATTGAGAGGAATGCCTGATTCCTCGGCGATGACTGAAAAGGGGTCGCGTTGAAAGCCTGCGACAAGGTCCTCGGAGACTCCGAGAATTTGCGCGTTAATCGGGTCGTCATGTTCGGTTGGAATGGTAGTCATGTTGAGAGTGTTTCTTCTACGAAGGCAAGGGCTCTTTCTTTGTCAGAAAGTCGACCCTCCAGTTGTTCGGTTTGCACCGCGCGGAGGATTTCGCCGATTTTTGGGCCTGGGGAAAGGCTGAACTTATCGATGAGGTCTTTTCCGGTGAGCAGTGGAGTGGGAATGAGTGGTTCGTTGGCAAACTCCTCCTGCTTCAGATGGAGGAAGTCGTAGTTGTCCCGAAAGCCATTGCTGCTGTCGCAATCAACGCGATGCAATTCGATTTCCATGGGGAAGCTGTCAGCCGCCATGAAGCGTTTAAGTTTTGCGGTGCGCATTTCTTGCACGTGCATGAACTTCATGTGGCGGGAGACCATGAAGGAAACCTCCTCGATGGTTTGATTGGGATAGCGCAGTCGGCGAAGGATTTCCTCGGCCATTTTTGCACCGACACGATCGTGACCATTGAATCGAAATCGCTTCGCTTCATCGTCCCAGGTTTGCGTGGGAGGTTTGGCGATGTCGTGAAGGAGGACGGCCAGGGCGAGGTGCAGCGGGGGGGAGTCGAGAAGAGAGAGCGCAATTCTCGTGTGTCGGTAGACATCGCCTTCAGGATGCCATTGCGGGGGCTGTTCGCAACCTTGCAAGGTGAGGAGTTCGGGAAGGAAGATTTTGGCGAGTCCCGTTTCAACGAGGAGGTCCAAACCACGGGCCCTGTTTTCGGAGACGATGATTTTTGAGAACTCGTCGCGGATTCTTTCCGGAGAAATCTGTTTCAGAAGAGGTGCACATTTTCTCAGGGCATTTAGGGTAGTCTGCTCGATTTCAAATCCGGTGACGACGGCAAAACGGATCGCCCTCATCAGCCTGAGTGCGTCCTCTTGAAATCGTTTTTTTGGGTCGCCAATGGCCCGAAGAATGCCGGTTTCCAGATCGGTCTGTCCTCCGACGTGATCGATGATATTACCGGAGAAAGGGTCCTGAAAAAGACCGTTGATCGTAAAGTCCCGTCGCTGGGCGTCTTCCTCCGGAGAGGAGAACTTGACAGACTCCGGGCGTCTCCCGTCTCTGTATGAACCGTCTGTTCGAAAAGTAGCGATCTCAATCATCTCACGATGCCCCTTGACGATGATGACTCCAAAGTGTTCACCGATGGCATTGGCTTTGGGAAAGAGAGCGAGCACTTCAGTGGGTGTGGCGGAAGTTGCGAGATCGTAGTCTTTGGGCTCAATCCCGCGCAATTGGTCCCGAACCGCGCCACCTGCCAAATAGACGAGATGCCCGGCATCGCGAAGAATGCGGGCGGTGTCTAGGGCGAGTTCTTTCTGGATGCTCATGGGTCCGCGCGGAGGCTTGCTCTGAACCACCATTAACGCAACTGGGAATTGATTCGATTTTTGAGAGAGAACGAGTAGACTTTCGCCGTGCTTGCAACTTGGAACAACCCGGTCATGGGTGTGGGGATCCTCTTGATTGGATTTTGTGTGGGCTCCTTTTTGAATGTGGCCATCTACCGGATCCCACGCGGATTTTCGGTGAACGAACCGAAGCGGTCGTTCTGTCCGCATTGCAAGACGACGCTTCCGGCTTGGCAGAATATTCCGATTTTCACTTGGTTGCTTCAAGGGGGGAAATGTAAGACCTGTTCCTCTCCGATAGCAGCTCGATACATCATCGTCGAAATTCTCACCGGAATTCTGTATTATGTGGCCTGGCGAAATCTTCCCATGATGAGTGCGATCCTTGTGATTGTTATGCTGACGGTCCTGGTTACCATTTCGTACATCGATGCCGAGCATCAGGTAATTCCCATCACTTGGACCGGCGGGGCGAGCGGCATTGCGTTAATTGGAGCCTTGTTTCAGCCTCAACTTCTCGATTTGGCCAATGAGAGTCGGATTGATTCCGGATTGCAGGGATTGAAGTGGGCCGCGGTAGGATGGTGCACTGGCTTTGGGACGCTCTTTGTGGTTGTTCTATTGGGGAAACTTGTTTGGGGCCGGAAAAAGATCTCTTTGGATGAAGCCCAGCGATGGGAATTGCAGGAAGGGTGGGGCGATAGTCCTCAACTTCACTGGGTGATGGGAGAGGAGGCTCATTCTTGGGATGATCTTTTTTTTCGGGATTCGGACGAGCTCATCATTCATGGTCATGGGTTTAAGGTTGATGGAGAGCGAGTTCAGGGGAAAAAAGGGATCTTGAAGGGAGATGGTTTCATGATTGCTGAGAAGCGGTGGAGCATTGAAAAATTGGAGTCATTAGAGGGAAATGCGACCTCAGTGGTCATTCCAAGGGAAGCCATGGGGATGGGAGATCCCCATCTTTTGGGCATGATCGGCGCATTTTTGGGCTGGCCGGCCGTATTTTTCACAATTTTTGTCAGTTCTCTCTACGCTATCCTTGCTGCCGTGGTTTCTCGAGTGGGTTTTGGTAAGCCATTGCCATACGGTCCTTTTCTTGCACTGGCGGCTCTCACTTGGGTGTTTGGTGGTTGGGAATTGTGGGTTTGGTACTTCCAAACTCTCCTGATTTTGGGGTCTTGACTGTCTTCTGGGTTTGACAGGGAGGGTGAAATATCTATATTTTCCGGAAGATTCCTCTAATGGAATTGAGCACCCAACCGTATCCCTTATGATGAAGCGTAATCTCCTCTGCACCCTTTTCTTGGGCGTCCTGATCTCTCCGCTTGCCGCCCAGAGCGACAAGAAAAGCCCGGCAGCCTTGAAAAAGGCTGCTTACAACGTCGATAAATTTGTCGCTGAAATCTTCAAGAGGAAGAAGCTGCCCGTCCCCAAAGTTGTGGATGACCCTACTTTCCTGCGCCGAAGTTTTTTGATTGGAGCCGGACGGATTCCAACTTTGAAGGAAGCATCCAACTTCCTAGAGATCGATGATCCAAATAAGCGGGAGATGTTGACGACTTATCTTCTGCAGAGCGACGGATATCGCAGCCATATGCAGAACTACATTATGGATCTGCTCCGAGCCAAGGAACGCTTTGATAATGGTCAAGGGTCCGATGCCAGCCCGTATATGAGATTTATTACGGAATCCATTCAGGACAACATGCCTTGGGATGAGTTTGCCCATAAATTGGTTTCAGCGAAAGGGATTGCCTGGGAAAAGGGCAATGGAGCGGTTGGTTACTACATTCGCGATAAGGGAATGCCACTCGACAACATGTCCCTGACGATGCATATCTTTACCGGTGAACGTCTTGAATGTGCCCAGTGCCACGACAGCCCGACTAACAAGTGGGAGCGGATGGATTTTTACGAACTCGCTGCCTTCACAAACGGTCAGAGTGAAATGAATTCCAGAATCTGGCGCGAGACTGTTAACTACATTAACGAAGAAGACTTTCGCCGTTCTCCACTTGGAAACGTAATGTATTGGATGCGTGATAACATTCACTACAACACTCTTGGTGGTGGAGGTGATGGCCGAATTAAGCTTCCCAGCGATTACCAGTACAAAGACGGTGATCCTGGTGAGTGGGTGGGAGGAAGAACTCACTTCGCAAAGAAGATCCGCTCCTCGGATCGTAAGAATTCTGGAGAGTCACGCGATGCCTTCGCTGATTGGTTGACCAAAGAGAATCCGAATTTCGATTACGTAATCGTAAACCGGATGTGGCAGCGCATCATGGGCAGTCCGATTACAGCGCCAGTTGATGAGTATAGAGTTCCCGAGAAGTCGCTTTCTCCCGGGTTGGTTCGTTATTTGATGCGCCTCATGGTCGATCTTGATTATGACCTTAAGGCGTTCCAGAATGTCTTGCTTCTGACCAGAACCTTCCAGTTTTCAGCTAACCCGCAAGCCTTCGAGGCTGGTGTGCCACAGGCGTTCAATGGTCGTCAGGTTGAGCGGATGAGTGCGGAACAGGTTTGGGATAGTTTGGTGACTTTGGTTGCTGAAGCTCCCGACAAACTTGCCAAGCGTAAGTATAGCGACTACGTCTACTATAAAGGACGACCCGTCATGGTTGGCGAAAAAACAATGGCGGAGCTTTCCCGCGAAGTAATGGCCATCAAGACTCCTCAGGAGTATCGCGCATATGCGGAAAATCTCCTCGATAAATTTAGTTCCGGCAGCAAGAGTTCTGGGAAAGGCTCTGAAATGATGATGATGGCCCAGAAGTCCCGTCCGGGACCTGCCCGTGGGATTGCCCGTGCATCAGAACTGTCTTCTCCGGCGCCATCAAATCACTTGCTGCGCGAGTATGGCCAGTCCGATCGTCAGCTGGTCGGCAACGAAACCAGAGAAGCCAACATGGCCCAGGTTCTTGAAGTGATGAATGGTCACGTCGAAAAGATGGTGGTCAGTAACCGTGGCGCTGCCGTTTACAATGCGCTTGAGGCCGGAACTACCGATGCCGACAAGGTCCGCTACATTTATTATGCGATTCTCAGCCGACCACCAACAGATGACGAAATGAACATGCTCATGCGTGACGTCATTGATGGTTCACGTGAGAGCTATCAGAATCTTGTCTCCGCCCTTGTCGCCACTCACGAATTCATCTTCGTGCAGTAGCAAACCTCACCACAAAAAACGAAAACCCAACCAACTCTAACAATGGATAAAGCATCATTTCTCAAAGCCGACGAACTTGGCCGCCGCCAGTTCATGATCAATGCCGCTCGCAGTTATCTTGGAGTGAGCGTCGCACCAATGCTTGGTGCAAGTCTCGCTACCGGATCTCTCGGAGCACAAGAGCGCAGGAAAGGCAAAGGCAGTGGAACTGCCGAACACGTCATCTTCCTAAATATGGGAGGTGGTATGAGTCACCTTGATACCTGGGATACCAAGCCCGGGAATAAGGAGGTTCAGGGACCTGTTGAGTCAATCGCAACATCGGGGGATATGCAGCTTTCGCAGTATCTTCCCGGGTCTGCAAAGATTGCTGACAAGATTTGTGTCATTAATTCAATGACCTCAAAGCAAGGTGCCCACAGTCAGGGGCAGTATCTCCTTCATCGCAGTTATTCACCTCGCGGGACCATCGTTCACCCTGCGATTGGCGCTTGGGTTGTTCGAATGAAAGGTCGTAAGAATACCACGCTTCCTGGATTTGTGACCGTTGGGACTAGTCCCTCTGCGTCTTCGCCTGGATTCTTCGGTGCTGAGTTCGGGGGAGTGCCCCTCGGTCGCCCCGATGAAGGACTGAAGAATTCATCGCGTGCCGGATCGGTTAGCGAAGAAGATTTTAATCGTCGTCTCGCAATTGCTGATGCCCTGAATAAGAGCTTTGGGGACAAGTATAAAACACCTGACGTGAAAGCTTATGATAGCTTGTATGATGAAGCTGTTAAGTTGATGAAAAGTGACGATCTCAAGGCCTTTGACATTAGTCGTGAGCCTTCAAAGGGGCGTAATAAGTATGGTTCGGATCGATTCGGTCAGGGCTGTTTACTTGCTCGTCGTCTTGTAGAGTCGGGAGTTCGCTTTGTGGAAGTTTCGCTCGGTGGATGGGATACTCACTATGACAACTTCAATGCGGTGGAATCACGCGCTTCAGTTCTCGACAAGGGCTTCTCCACATTGGTGAAGGATCTTGATGAGCGTGGTCTCCTTGAAAGCACTCTCGTGGTGATCGGAACTGAATTTGGCCGGACCCCGCGTATCGTGGAAGAGCACAATAGTGGTCGTGACCACCACCCCGCATGTTTCTCGACGGTCGTTGCCGGTGGTGGAATCGCCGGAGGTCAGAAATACGGCGAGTCCGACAAGAACGGTAATCGTGTTGCTGAAAACGCGGTCACTATCCAGGACTTCAATGCTACGATTGGATACGCCCTTGGTATTGATTATTCCCAGGTCGTTAGTTCTCCAAGTGGGCGACCATTCCGGATGGCTGGTGCCGAAGCGGAACTCGGTAAGCCAATTACCTCAATCTTCGGTTAATTAAGCGTTAAGCGACGGTATTTTTTCAAAGCAGTATCTCTTCTTGAGATGCTGCTTTTTTATTTTCCGCGAATCACCCGGTAGAGAATCCAAATGACAATCAAGGCTAGGATAGTGATTATCGCGATGAGCCACCAGGGGGGAGGAATGGTTGTTTCTAGCTTCATCACCAGCGGCTTGGTGACATGGTCTTTGAGAAGAAATTTCCACTTCACCGTCTTCCGATCTTCGCTGACATATTGTGCGTTTGTTTCCTTGATGGCGAGGGGGAGGTGATAAGTGTAGCTGAAACTGGATTGCCCGAGGGCATTGGGGAATTTGTGAACTGTTTTTGGCAGGAGCTTTTCAAAGGAAATCGTTCTTTCCACCCGGGGGCTTAGGAAATCCATCTCCATATCAATGTCGCCTACAATAGTTTCGAGGGTGTCGGCATCGGTTCCGGTTTCGGAAACAAAGCCATCCTCATTTCTCTCGGCGAGTTCGAAAAACTTTCGGATATCATCGAATTCGGCCTCCAAAATGAATCGCGAACTTCCCCCAAAAAGTGATTGCTCGCCGACTTTGTCGAAACTCAGCGCCGTGACCCGTGCGCCGTCTTCCCTCTCATCGATCTCCCGAATGGCACGAATGTAGTCGTCGGGATTGCCCATCGTTTTGATCATTTGGTTGGGCAAAGTGTATTGAATCCGAATCTTGCCGCCTCCGTCGGCCTCAAGCCAGATTTCCTCCTCTCCCTCGATCAGGCATGACTGGAGAAGAAGAGCGGGGAGAAAAAAGAGGATTCGAAACCAGCGATGCACAAAAAGAGTGGTATGTCTTTTCCGACGAGATGGCACTCGAAAAAGGTTGCACCTTTCATTTGCTCAGTGCATCTTCTCGCAATCAAATCTGACAAAGATGATTAACTTTATAAGGTTTAAACGATGATTCCTTCGCACGCACCATTTTCTCCAGAGCAGAGCGCTTCACTTTCGGCCTTAATTTCAGGCCTTTCCCCTGAGCAATCGTTGTGGTTGAGCGGGTATCTCGCTGGTGTTGGCTCCTCTGTATCCAGCGGGCCGGTCAATCTCACCGTTGCCTACGGCACCGAGTCGGGAAATAGCGAAGAGTTGGCCGCCCGCACGGTAAAAGCGGCCAAGGGGAAGGGGGTGAAAGCAGTCTTGAAAAACCTCGCCGATCTGAATCCGGCGGATCTTGCCAAGGCTGAAAATCTTGCCCTGATCATCAGCACCTGGGGAGATGGTGAGCCGCCCGAAGCGGTAGAAGGTTTTTACAATGCCTTTGTCGAGGAGTCTCCGGATATGAAGGGGATGCGTTTCTCAATCTGCGCATTAGGAGATACTAGTTACGAAAAATTTTGCGAGATAGGGAAGGTTTTCGACGAACGGCTAGAGAAGTTGGGAGGAGAGAGGATCACCGCTCGCGAGGATTGCGACGTTGATTTTGAAGAGGCCTATGCCGCGTGGTTAGATCGCTTTTTATCCGAACTGGGCGGTGGTGGTCCGGCGGCGCTTGCGCAAGCATCGGCTACTCCCGCAGTGGAGTATGGGAAGAAAAATCCTTTTCCCTCGGAGGTTCTCGATAATGTCCTCTTGAATGGCGAAGGGTCTGCCAAAGAGACGATTCACGTGGAACTGTCGCTGAATGGATCAGGCTTGGATTATCAAGCGGGCGATGCCTTAGCCGTCATTCCCCTGAATGCCGAGGATGTCATCAGTGATATTTTGAAGATCACCGGGTTTTCAGAATCCGATGAGGTTGAGCATAAGGCATTTGGAAAAACCTCATTGGGCGACGCCCTTCGCAGCAAGCTTGATATCACCGGCATTTCGCGGGCTGTCGCAAAAAAGTTTCTTGCTCTTTCTCCAAATACGGAACTGGAAACACTACTTTCCGATGAGTCGAAAGCCGAGTTTTCCGCCTGGATTTGGGGGCGTCAAATCGTCGATCTCCTCAAGGTTTTTCCGATCAAAGGTCTGACAGCGCAGCAGTTCGTGAGTATTCTGAGAAAGCTTCCGCCTCGTTTGTATTCCATAGCATCCAGTCCCAAGGCGCACCCGGGGGAAGTTCATCTTACCGTGGCTGCCGTTCGTTATCAGGGTCACGGAAAAAAGCGCAAGGGAGTAGCCTCCACCTTCCTCGCCGATGAAGCGCAGGTTGGCGAAAAAGTGCAGGTTTATGTCCATGCCAACAAAAACTTTCGGCTCCCCGAAGATGACGCAACGCCCATCATCATGGTGGGCCCGGGCACTGGGATCGCCCCATTCCGTGCCTTTGTTGAAGAGCGAGCCGAGCGCAAAGCAAGCGGGAAATCGTGGCTTTTCTTTGGCGATCAGAAATACAACTTCGATTTCCTCTATCAACTTGAGTGGCAGGATTATTTGAAGAATAAAGCTCTCACTAAGCTTGATGTGGCATTTTCACGGGATCAACCCGAGAAGGTATACGTCCAGGACATCATGCGAAAGAATGCCGCGGAGCTTTTTCAATGGCTGGAGAAGGGTGCGCACTTCTATGTCTGTGGTGATGCCGAGCGCATGGCCAAGGATGTCCACGAAGCTCTTATCGAAATCGTTTCCGAGTATGGCAAGCTCTCCGAAGAAGCTGCGGTGGCTTATGTTGCCGAGCTTAAAAAAGGCAAGCGTTACCAGCGGGATGTTTATTAGAATTCCAATTTTTTAGAATAATGAGTGACCAAAAAAAACTCGCCCACAACGAGTATCTCAAAATCGATAGTAATTATCTTCGAGGAACGCTGGCCGAAGGTTTAGCTGACACCTCGACTGGAGGGTTGACCGAGGACGAGCAGCAGTTGTTGAAATTTCACGGATGCTATCTTCAAGACGACCGCGACATTCGAGCAGGTCGCCGCAAGCATAAATTGGAAAAGGCGTTCAGTTTTCTGATTCGCGTCCGCGTTCCAGGCGGGGTGGCGACGCCTGAGCAATGGATCAAGATGGACAACTTGGCGTCGGATTTTGCCAATGGTACGATCAAGCTGACAACCCGGCAGGCTTTCCAACTTCATGGTGTGATAAAAACCCAGCTCAAAAGAACGATTCAGGAAATCAATGCAGCTGCGATGGATACCATTGCAGCCTGCGGTGACGTGAATCGAAATGTCATGTGTAATCCTAATCCATTCTTGAGCCAGGCGCATGCGGATGTCTTGAAAATTTCCCAGGACATTAGCGAGCATCTTACTCCGGCGACCGGAGCCTATCACGAAATTTGGTTGGATGGAGAGAAGGTTGAATCAACAGTGGAGGAGGTAGAGCCGATTTACGGGAAGACCTATCTCCCGCGTAAATTTAAAATCGCGGTAGCCGTGCCGCCATCCAATGATGTCGATATTCACGCAAATGATTTGTCTTTCGTGGCGATTGTTGAAGATGGAAAAGTTGTCGGTTACAATGTCGCCGTCGGAGGTGGAATGGGAATGACACACGGTATGCCCGAGACTTATCCTCGTTTGGCTGATATCATCGGGTTTGTCACTCCGGATAAGGTTGTCGATGTTTCTGAGAAGGTGGTGATGGTGCAGCGCGATTTTGGGGATAGAACCAACCGAAAACATGCACGTCTCAAATACACCATCGATTCCCACAGTGCTGATTGGTTTCTTGAAAAGGTAAATGAGTATCTTGGTTATGATTTGGAGCCTGCCCGGGAATTTAAGTTCGATGACAACGGCGACCGCTTCGGTTGGGTTGAAGATCATCAGGGGAATTTCCATCTAAACTTATTCATCGAAGGCGGGCGTGTTCGTGATGATGGTGATTCGACGGTGAGGACCGGTCTCCGCAAGATTGCTGAGATTCATAAGGGAGATTTCCGCCTGACTGGAAATCAGAATTTGATCATCGCTAATGTAACGCCCGAGGATCGCCCCGGAATCGAGGCCTTGTTGGAGGAGCACGGAATGCTCAATTCCCACGAGCGTTCGGCGCTCCGCTTGAATTCCATCGCTTGTGTGTCGTTGCCAACTTGCGGGCTTGCGCTTGCGGAAGCTGAACGTGGTCTGCCGGGAGTGATTGCCGAGCTTGAAGAGGTGATCGAGGAAGCGGGCTTGCGCCATGATGCCATTACCATTCGCATGACCGGATGCCCCAATGGTTGTGGCCGACCTTTCTTGTCGGAGATCGCCTTCGTTGGTCGCGCCCCTGGAAAATACAATCTTTATCTCGGTGGTGGTCATGCTGGAGATCGCTTGAATAAGTTGTATCGCGAGGCTCTGCCCAGAACAGAGATTAAAGCAGTGCTTGGCCCAATCATTCTCGATTACGCCAAGTCGCGGGAAGATGGTGAATCTTTCGGAGACTTCGTGATTCGTGCCGGATACGTGGCCGCCACGGTCAATGGCCTGGACTTCCATAAGAATTTGAAACCCGAAGTAACTTCGGCTTAGAAAGAAATGTCAGCTACCATTACTGAAGCAGAAGAGATTGCCAATACGCTCGAGAGCCAGAAGGCTGGTGAGCGGATTGCCTGGCTCTATGAGACTTATGGTGATCGGGTGGTGGCAAGTTCAAGTTTCGGCCTGCAAGCGGCTGTGATGCTGCATTTGATTTCAACTCACGCACCAAAGATCCCGGTGATTTTTGTCGATACCGGTTATCTTTTTCCGGAGAGCTATCGCTACATCAATGTGTTGAGTGAAATGCTTGATGTGGATCTTCGGCGTTATGTTCCCCGTTACACCGCAGCTCATCAGGAAGCTCTCTGGGGGGAACTTTGGGCTGGGGATAAAAAGGATCAGCAAAAGTATGCCACGATCAATAAGGTTGAGCCGATGAATAGGGCTTTACAGGAAATTGGGGCAGACATTTGGCTCAGTGGATTGCGCCGTAGTCAGTCGGCGACTCGTGCTAATCGCGCTTTGGCCGAGCAACAGAGTGCCACCCTTAAGGTTTACCCAATTCTCGATTGGGCGGACGCCCAGGTGTCCTCCTACTTTTACGACAACAAACTTCCGAACCATCCGCTCGAAAGAGAGGGCTATCTTACCATGGGCGATTGGCACTCAACGCGGAAGCCGGTGGCAGGCGAAGATGCCGAGTCGACGCGCTTCGGAGGGCAAAAATATGAGTGTGGACTCCACGAGCAATCTGGAGAGAATGACTTTCAAATTTAACCAAAAAAATAAGATGAGCATAGCCAGCAATATTGTAGATACCGTCGGAAACACTCCGCTGATCAAGCTGAATCACGTCACCGAGGGTCTTGAGGCCGAGGTGTATGTGAAGGGTGAATTCTTCAACCCACTCTTTAGCGTCAAAGACCGAATCGGAAAATCGATGATTGAAGCTGCCGAGGCAGATGGTCAATTAAAGCCCGGTGGATCGATTATTGAGGCCACCTCAGGCAACACCGGAATTGCGCTTGCTTTTGTTGCTCGCGCCAAGGGATATAAGTGCATTCTGACGATGCCAGAGACGATGTCGGTCGAACGCCGTGTTCTTCTTCGTAGTCTGGGCGCTGATATCGTTTTAACTCCCGGGCCAAAAGGAATGGGTGGAGCGATCGCCAAGGCCAAGCAACTACTTGCCGAAGATCTCTCCGCTTTCGGTCCCAGTCAGTTTGATAATCCAGCCAACCCGGAAATTCATCGTCAGACCACGGCTGAGGAGATTTGGGCTGATTCAGAAGGCAACATTGATGCCATCGTCACGGGAGTGGGAACCGGGGGAACGATTACCGGAGTCGCGGAGGTTATTAAATCGAGAAATCCTGGCTTCGTAGCAATCGCAGTTGAGCCCGAGAACAGTCCTGTCATCGGTGGAGGGTCTCCCGGACCTCATAAAATCCAAGGAATAGGGGCAGGTTTCATCCCTCCAAACCTCAATACCGAGATTGTCGATGGAACGATTACGGTGACCAATGAGGATGCCTTCGAAATGGCACAAAAATTGGCCCAGCTTGAAGGAATTCCGGCAGGGATATCAACTGGAGCCAACGTATGGTCAGCCATTGAGGTTGCGAAGCGTCCTGAATTTAAAGGAAAGCGCATTGTGACCGTCGGATGTTCATCAACTGAGCGCTATCTGAGCACTCCGCTTGCTGAAAGCTATCGTGAAGAGGTCACTAATCTTCCTGTGGCTGAGTTGCCTGAATAGAAAATTTTCTCATCCTAAATATAGAACATTGGTTCGGCGCTGGCAGCCATGGAGTCAAGCGTATGTTTTTCGAGAATTTTCCGGCTGATTTGTCGCACTTCTTCCCAGGTTTTGGAGACGGCCGCTCCCGAGTCGCCGGCAGTGTCAAGATGTTGCCCAAGACTCTCAGGTTCTAGGGCTTCCACCACGGAGAGCAGAGTGATTTCGGCGGGGTCGGATGTAAGTCTCCAACCACCGGTCTTTCCACGTCTGCTGGTGACCAAACCGGTTCTTTTGAGTTCGTGAAGAATTTGTGCCAAAAAACTGGATGGTATTGCCTCGCTCTCTGCAATATCGTCCGCCCGAACAACCGACTGCCCGTCGTGCTTGCGTGCAAGGTGCACCATTGCCCGGCTTGCGTAATCTAGTTTCTGGGAGATTCTCACTCATGGAAGGAAAACATAAAAAATCGCCGAGCGCTAGTCCGGAGAGAGATCTTCTCTGTGCTGAAGGTCGTCCCGAGATTGATAAGATATGGCGGAACGTTTTGCAGGAGGCGGAACGTATTGCTGCCTCTGAGCATCGTCTGGTTTCGTTGATGGAAGACGTTTTTCTTTCACGGGCTTCGTTTCACGAGGCGATATCTGCTCGTTTGGCCCGAAAGCTCGCCCGCGAGGACATGACGCGCAGTGAGCTATTTCCTTTATTAGAGGAGGTCCTTGTCGCCCATCCAGAGCTCGCGTTGAGTATGGTGTCGGATATGATGGCGATTAAAGATCGCGATCCGGCGTGCACTTCCATGATTCAACCTTTGTTGTTCTACAAGGGGTTTTTGGCAATTTCCACTTACCGACTGAGTCATCAGTTGTGGAAAAATAACCGATGCGATCTAGCTTTGTATTTTCAGAGTCTTTCCTCTGAGGTTTTTGGTGTAGATATCCATCCGGCAGCGCATTTGGGCTGCGGAATCTTCCTCGACCATGCTACGAGTGTGGTGATGGGAGAAACAACGATTGTAGAAGATAACGTTTCTATTCTACACGAGGTGACTCTTGGGGGAACCGGAAAAGAGTCGGGCGATCGACATCCCATTGTGCGCTCCGGCGTACTCATTGGTGCAGGTGCCAAGATTCTGGGTCGGGTTGAAATTGGAAAAGGCGCCAAGATTGGCGCTGGTAGCGTCGTTTTGAATGATGTCGCTCCACATAAGACCGTTGCAGGAGTTCCTGCTGTGGTGGTCGGGGAGAGCACTACCGAGAACCCTGCCCAGGCAATGGATCAAAGCTTGATTTGCTCTGGGCTTTAGCTCTGTTTTTACAATTCTCTCATTTTATTGGATTTTGGTCATCTTGGGGGCTTGCAAAGGCTTGAAATACGCGCTTCATTTCTGGGCATCACACCAGCCCACGCACACAGAGTATGTCTGACCAAGAAATCCGAGAAATTACCGAAGTAGAACTCCCCGCAAACCTGAAAGATCACTGGAAAAGCGCTAAAGCCAGTGTGGAGCGCAATAATCCGGGGTATGCCATCAAATTCCTCCAGGCGATTTTGAAAGAGGTGCCAGGTTTCCTGAATGCCCGCAAATTAGTTCGTCAGGCTGCGATTATGGCGACGGGAGCGTCTCCAGGATCAGCCAAGAAAAGTATGTTTGGGTCCGGAGGAGGAGGGGCAATTTCCCGCCAAGCGAAAAAAGATGCTCCCGGTGCTTTGGTTGCCATTGAAAAAGAACTCGAGAAGGATCCCTTTAACCTTGGGATCAACGAGACTCTCCACGATATCGGCTTACGGTTGAACTTGCTCGATACGGCGGCTTTTGCTCTCGAGACTGCCCGCAAAGGGAATCCTGAGAATACCAAGGTGGCTCATAAATTGGCTCAGTTTTATGTGGCCCGTGACATGCACATGGAGGCTGCTTCCGTTTATCGTGATATTGTTAAGAATGACCCTGCTGACGGCGCTGCGGTGAAGGGCGAGAAGGATTCCTCAGCAAAGGCCTCGATGCAGCAAAACCTGACTGATGATAATTCCGGAATTAAAGTCGATTCTGCCGGCGCTGCTGAACTAGAAAAGGCCTCTCGAACGGCACTTACCAAAGACCAGTTGCAGGATCGTGCTGCAGAGTTGGTTGGGGAATACCAGCAGGATGCCAACAATCTCGCCGTGGTTAAGCAGCTCGCAAATACCTACGAGCAACTCGAAGAATGGGCTAACGCTTACCAGTTTTACGATTGGGCTCACCAGCTATCCGATGGCGATGTTGCCCTCAAGAATAAGGCGGCGAGCATGAAGGATAACGCAGCTGATCAATACATCAAGGATGTTACTGCAGCGGCCGAGGCCGACCCAGACAATGAAGAGCTTCAGGCCCAGCTCGCTGAGATCAGCGCGTCGCGCGTCAAGGAGCGTGTCGAAGAATGTGAAGAGCGAGTGAAGCAAAACCCCACCGATCCAAAGCTCCGTTACGATCTTGGCTTGGCCTACTACGACTCAGGGGAGCATAGCGAAGCGATTCCGCACCTTCAGCAGGCCACCCGCAATCCTCACATACGCACCAAGGTGCTTCTTCTTCTTGGCCGGACATTTGCAGCCAAAGGTATGACTGACTTGGCAATCAAGCAGCTGAGTGATGCAAACTCCGAACTCACTGTGATGGACAATGTGAAAAAGGAAATTCTCTACGAATTGGGCTGTATTTATCACGAGGCGGGGCGCAAGGACGAGGCCCTCGATTGCTTTAAGCAAATTTATGAAGTCGATTACGGTTACCGTGACGTGGCCGCCCGGGTGGAGGGTTCCTACGAAGACTAAAGTAACTTACTTTTAAAAGCGCCATGGGGAAAGGCTCTCCGTGGCGCTTTTTGATTATTCGGGAGCGGATCGTTTTTGCCGATCGAACCATTCCCAGACCTTTGGGTCATCGTAGGCCTTTGGCCAAGATACGTGTCCAACACCGATGAGCCTGGTAAATTTGATGTTTGTTCCGCCTGCTCGTTTGACGGCTAGAACCATATCGCTCGATTTTCGAATGGGCACGATCTTATCGGTTGTTCCGTGCCACACCCAAATTGGTGTTCTCAGGAGCTTCGGTCCGTTCTTGGGATTGCCGCCGCCACAGATCGGGAGGACGGCGGCGAAGGTCGTGGGGTTTCTTGCTGCTAATTCCCAAGAGCCGAAGCCTCCCATGCTGAGGCCGGTAAGGTAGATGCGGGATTTGTCGATAGGGAAGGTTTTCTGAACGTGGGCGAGGAGGGACTCGAGGATCACTTGCTGGTCGTCATTGGACCACCAGGCAGTTTTTGGGCATTGGGGTGAGATCATGACGTAAGGAAGCTTTTTGCCCTCTTCGACTAAGCGGCACGGCCCCCATTTTTTTAGACTGGCAAGGGGGCCATTGCTTTCTCCTCGGCCATGGAGGAAGAGAAGGAGCGGCCATTTTTTTGATTTGTCAAAATCTTGGGGGAGATACCTGAGGTAGGGAACGCTCGTCTTTTCGTCGATTTTCAGTGAGCATTCAATCTGCGCACCTGGAGTGGCTAGGAGGCATGTTGCTGAAAGTGCTAGGAGGAAAAGAAAGCGGAGTGTCATGGGAAGAGCTTAATCCTCACTGAGTCGCTTTAGCTTGTCGATCAGTTTTCATTTCTTTAGAGCTTGGTCATGGTAATCGATTTGCGAAGTGACACGGTGACCCGCCCAACGTCTTCGATGCGGGACGCGATGGGGAGTGCGGAGCTTGGAGATGATGTCTTTGGTGACGATCCTACTGTGACCCGGCTCGAAGAACTCGCAGCTGGAATGTTGGGAAAAGAAGCGGGGATGTTTGTGCCCAGTGGGACGCAGAGTAATCTATGTGCCTTACTGACTCATTGTGGTCGGGGCGACGAATATTTGGTCGGGCAGACCGCGCATGCTTATCTTTTCGAAGGCGGCGGCGGAGCGGTTTTGGGCAGTGTTCAACCTCAGCCGCTTGAACAGGAAGCGGACGGAACCTTGGATTTTGAAAAACTGGCAGCGCTGGTGAAGCCCGATGATTTTCACTATGCTCGAAGCCGCCTCCTCTGTCTGGAGAATACGACGTGGGGAAAGGTTCTCCCGCTGGAGTATCTTGAAACAGTCAGGCCGTTCGCGGAGAAGTATGGGCTATCGTTGCACTTGGATGGAGCGCGGATCTTCAATGCGGCGGTTGTTTCTGGGGTGCCGGCATCGAAAGTCGCGGCACCCTTCGATTCGGTGTCACTGTGCCTCTCGAAGGGGCTTGGAGCGCCGGTTGGTTCCGTTTTGGTTGCGTCGGAGGATTTTATCAAAGAAGGAAAGCGTTTTCGGAAAATGTTAGGTGGCGGGATGCGTCAATCAGGCTTGTTGGCCGCTGCGGGAATTTATGCTCTAGAAAATCATGTGGAGCGATTGGCGGAGGATCATGCCAATGCGCGAACTCTCGCCGAAGGGCTTGCCGAAATCCCGGGGGTAACGGTAGATCCGGTGCAGACGAATATGGTTTTTGTGGACGTTTGTGGAGACACGATCCATCTGGCGGAAAGAATGGAAGCGAGTGGAGTTTTGATGGCTGGATACACGGGCAAAAAGATTCGTCTGGTAACGCATTTGGATATTTCCGCTAAAAACATTGAAAAGGTTTTATGCGAATTTCGCGAGGCGCTTTCATAAAAATGTGATGAATTCTATGCGATGCTTTGTTTTAGTCTTCGGAGTGCTATCTATCATCACGGGGCATTCTCAGATCGTCGTTGGTGGCGGAGAAGAGAGAGGTGAAGCGATATTAAGGGGGATTGTTTCTCAGAATTGGGCCAAGGATTGGAAAGATTCAAAATTGAACGCCGTGAAACTAGTTTCACAGAAAAAAGATTTAGCCCACCCGACAGGTTTGCCGCCTGTGTGGGTCGCGGAGATCGAAGGGCCGGGTGGAAGCAAGGGCACAATGATGTGGGATCAGGGCGGGGAAGGACGAATTGTGGAATTTACTCTGGATGCAAAATTCGAAATCAAAAACGTAATTTCGGGGATTCCGAATTTGCAACAGTTCCCAATTGAGGAAGAGGATGGGAAGGTGATCGCTTCCGGATGTGTGCCGACTGCAGCAGCCAGTGTGGTCTCCTTTTGGGTGGATAAAAAGTTTCCGCAATGGCGCGGTGAGGACGGAGAAACGCCTGCGGACATTACGCGGCGATTACGGGCGCGGTTAAAGATGGTCGCTTTTTCCGACACTGATGGATTTACGGGTAACGGAATGGCGCTTGCGGGAGCGTTTCCTCACGATCTCGCCAAGGCGATTCAGGCTGATGCGCAGGAAAAGAGCGTGGGGGTCGAATGTCGCATCGCGCGTTTTTCAATTGAGTTACTGAAGGAGGAAATCAAAGCGGGGAGGCCAGTGTTACTTTCCTGCACGGTGCGGGTGCCTCATAAACCCCATCTCTCTTGGGGACATGAAATGGCTGGAGTGGGATGGACGAGGATCGATGGGGTGAATTTGGTGGGGGTGATGGATAATTTTCACCCGACCAAGCACGCGGAAACGATCCGATGGATTCGGGAGGATGTTTTTCGGTCATTAATTTCTATTCGCCCTCGGAAGAGGGATTGATTTCCTTAATTCGCTTTTCGATCCTCCTGCTTTGCCAGTCATTTTGTGATGATTGAGGAAGGTGGCAAGTTTTTGGTAACGGACGGTGGAATCGAAATTGAGACCGGGGTGGATTAAACGGATGTAAGCTGGGTAGAAGTGGAGTGGAGCGCGGTCGGTTTCGTTGAGATAATTCGGGTCATTCATGAGGTAGTGAAATTGGAGACAGTGACGAATCCCAAAAGCGTGGTCGGTTTGGTGGGAGATCACCTTCATCTCACGATTGAGCGTGATGATACGATCCTTTTCATAGCGGGCGGGGCCGAGGGATCCCCATTGGGGGCGCTTTGATTTCCATTGGACGAAATGAGTCTAACATGTCTTTGTGAAAGGTCTCGATCTTCAGAGCTGGCCCCGAAAATTTGCCGAGTGCTTGGAGGTGAATAATATTTCGCTTCCGTCTCTTTCCGGGGCACTGGGCATGTTGAGGCGGGAGTTGAAAAACTGGCGATAGGTTTGGCATCGCTCATTGTGACTGGATATCCAATCACAGCCGCTCGGTTTTGAAGGGTGGGCTAAATCTCTGTCCAAAGTGAAGATTCGGGGAGACGGCGGTGGTAGTTCCGTTAGATCTTCGACGGTCGAATTTGGCATTTTTGTGGGCCGAGTGATTTTTCCGCTTTTTCTTCCCTAAAGACGCAAGAGACAGGAAGCCTTACCCGTAGGGTGAGTTTGACATGAGTGACGACAAGGAAGCAGTAGAACGGCTGCACGGAAGCTATCAGCGAATGAAGGAAGAGCTGGCCCAGGTGATTGTGGGTCAGGAAAAAGTGGTTGAGCAGGTTTTGATGGCCATGTTTTGCCGGGGGCATGCCCTTCTGGTGGGTGTTCCGGGCTTGGCGAAGACGCTTTTGGTCTCGACGGTCTCCGAAGCTCTGGAGTTGGAGTATAAGCGGATTCAGTTCACGCCCGATCTCATGCCTGCTGATATCACCGGAACAGATGTGTTAGAGGTGGACCCGGAAACCGGTCATCGTGGCTTTCGATTTGTGAATGGCCCGCTTTTCGCGAGCATGGTTCTAGCAGATGAAATTAACCGGACACCGCCCAAAACGCAGGCAGCTCTTCTCGAGGCGATGCAGGAACACCACGTCACTGTCGGCGAGCGTACCTTGCAGCTTCCTGAACCATTTTTTGTTTTGGCAACTCAGAACCCGATTGAGCAGGAAGGAACCTACCCGCTTCCAGAAGCCCAGCTCGATCGTTTCCTTTTTAATATTATTGTCGATTATCCCACTGGTGAGGAAGAGAGAGAGATTATTCGTCGTGTTACGAGTCCCAACTCTGCGAAAGTCTCGCCACTCATGTCGGGTGCGGAGATCATCGAACTACAGCAGATTGTGAAGCGGGTTCCCGTTGGCGATCATGTGATTGATTTTGCAGCCAAACTGGCTCGTGCCACTCGACCTGATTCGGATGAAGCTCCAAGCTTTGTGAAGGAAATGGTGGGTTGGGGGGCTGGTCCGCGTGCTGGTATTTCCCTCATTTCAGCGGCCAAAGCGCATGCTGTCCTTCGCGGACGGCTTCATGCTACCACCGGCGATGTAGCGGCAGTTGCCTTGCCTGTCTTGCGACACCGGGTCCTTACGACCTTCAATGCGGAAGCGGCCGGAGTGAAGAGCGACGATATTATTCGTCGACTCGTTGAAGAGCTTGGTGGCGGTGACAGCAAGATCGAAATTTAAGCGACTACCTGAATAGGATTACGATGGCCGGGGAGAGTGAGCATTTGAAAATGCCGGAGTGCATGCGCCTCCTTGCGCCCGAAGTGCTCGGCGGGATCAGACGGCTCGAATGGCTGGCTCGTCTGCGGAAGCAGGGCACATTGACCGGTAGGCACACCAGCCCGGATAAGGGGGTGTCGGTGGAATTTGCGGAACATCGTGAATATACCTATGGTGACGACTTGCGGAATCTTGATTGGCGGGTCATGGCTAAGAGTGACCGCAATGTCATTAAGCAGTTCATTGAAGAAACCAACCTTCGTGCGACCGTCGTTCTGGATGTCTCTGGTTCGATGAATTTCAAAGGTGACGAGGGAACCGAGATCAACGGGGAAGTGATTTCGAAATTTGAATACGGGCGCTATTTGGCAGCCGCGCTTTCGTATCTCTATATCAAGCAGGGAGACGCTGCTGGATTAGTGACCTTCGATGACGAAATCAAGACCCTGATGCGTGCGGAGAACCGCCCGAGTCAAGTTCGTCGAATTTGTGAGGAGCTGCATACGACAGAACCGGGGAAAGAGACAGGAGTGGGAAAAGTTCTGCACGAAGTGGCTGAGCGAATTCCTAAGCGTGGCCTGGTGATATTGATTAGTGACCTTTTTGATGACCCTTCCGAAGTGGTCGAGGCGCTGCACCATTTTGACTACCGTCAGCACGAGCTTGTTGTGTTCCACGTCTTGGCTGAAGAAGAACTGAGTTTTCCTTTCCAATCTTTCCAGCGCTTCCGAGATCTGGAGGGGGTTGAAGAGATGATGCGCATCGATCCACAGGCCGTGCGGGCTGCTTATCTCGAAAAACTTCGTGAATTTATTGATTCGATTGAGTCGGTCTGTGGAAATCTCCGAGCAGATTATGTGCCGGTGACGACGAAGACGTCGGTGCCTGATGCTCTAGTGCGCTACTTGGGAAGGAGGAAGAAGTAAGCGATGCTCTTTCTGAATCCATTACTTTTGTTTGGTCTTGCCGGGGTCTTGGTTCCGATAATCCTCCACCTGATTCGTAAGCAGGCCGCCAAGCCATACGACTGGGGCGCGATGCGCTTTCTTTTCGATACCGTGGCGGCACGACGCAAGCGAATGGAGTGGGAGGACTTTCTTCTTATGGCGGCACGATGCCTTCTGATTGCGCTGATTGCGCTGGCTGTTTCGCGGCCATTCGTTCCGCCAGATTCGCAAATTCCGTGGCTCTTTGTCCTGCCGCTTGGTTTGCTTGGAATGGCATTTCTGGGAGGCTCCTTCGTTCTCTCCTCCTTGAAGGCAACGTGGATCATGCGAGTGATTGCGTTGGTCTTAATTAGTGGTGCGGGATTCATCAGCTGGCAGGAGAAGACTCTAAATTTGAGTCGTTTTCAAACGAGTCCCCGAAGAGATGTCGCGCTTGTAATTGATGGGTCGACCTCAATGTTGATTCAGACCGAGGGACAGACGGCCTTTTCTCGCGCAATTGAAGAAGCCCGTCGATTTGTCAAAGATGCGCCAAAAGGAACGGCGTTTTCAGTGGTGCTTGGGGGGCCTGCGCCAGAGATGCGGACTGGAAATCCATTAACACATCGGGCCGACGTTCTCGAAGTTCTTGATCAATTGGAGCCGGTGGGTGGTCCATTTAGGGCTCACGAAGCCTTGGGCGTGGCAACACTCACGCTCGCCGAAGGTCGGGCAGCGACAAAAGATATTGTCGTCTTTACTGATCAGCAGAGGGTTGGATGGCAATTGGAGAGCACCACGGCGTGGAGTAATTTGGGGGATGCCTGGGAAGGACTTCCGGCAAAGCCCAGATTGTTGGTAAGGTCATTTCCACCACCCGAAAATTTGAGAAATGTTTCTATTTCAGAAATTGAATTATCCCGTGAGGTCGTGGGAACAGATCGAGAGGTGATGATCAGGGTGCGTGTTGAGAACACCGGAACAGAAGTGATTACGCCGGGATTGTTGAAGGTGACTGTGGGGGGGAAGGAATTGGAGTCAAAAGGTGTTGGGCAACTGATCCCCGGGGGAGAAGAAGTTATTGATTACCGTCATCGGTTTACGAAAGCTGGTCCTCAGGTTATCAAGGTGGCCTTGGCTGGTAAGGATGATTTAGTTGGTGATGATATCAGCGAGCGGGTTCTTTGGGTGAAAGAAACTCTCCCGGTCTTAATCGTGGAAGGAAATAGCGGGGCATCGTTTTTTGAGCGGGCGGGTGGCTATTTGGGATTGGCTTTGGCGCCTGCTGATACGGAATCTTCGGTGTTTGTTGATCCTCGGGTGGTTGAGGCAAATGCCTTCGTGAACGAAACTCTTGAGAGTGATACTGTCGTGGTTTTGGCCGATGTGACGAGACTTCCCTCGGATACCTCCGCAAAGCTGGTTGATTTTGTTCTAAAAGGTGGCGGCCTTTGGATCTTGGCGGGTCCGAATATTGAAGAGGACTTTTATCAGAATTGGCAAGGGGGTGACGGTCCGGTTGTTCCCTTAAAGTTGGGGAAAATGAACCTACCGGAAAATGGAGTTCGCGTGGCCCAGGGAACGTTCGATCATCCTGTTTTGAGGATTTTTAAAGAAGCGGCAGGTGATGATTTGGCTGAGGGTGTTGTGCTGGGATATCGTGAATCTATGGGGCTTGTGAGTGGGGCCCAAGCGGCAGCCCGCTTCGCCGACGGAGAGATTTTCATGGCGACCCGGGCATACGGACATGGACGTGTTGTCGTTACCACGACTGGCCTTGATGCCCGGATGGGGAGTCTGCCGGCCCGGCCGAGTTTTGTGCCTTTGGTTCATGAATTGACCAACTGGTTGGCGGGAGGCAAAGCAGTCGAATTGAATATCAAGGCGAGTTGGAGTCCGACCTTATCCCTTCCGACCGGAGGAGGTTTGCGAGCCAGCTATCTTGAGGGAAAGAATGGAGAGAAGGGCGAAATGCTTAATCGCGTCGACTCGGCGATCGATTTCAATTGGCGGGGCGGTCCGCCAGAGAAGGGACTCAAGGCAGATGAATTTTTGGTGAAATGGCAGGGCTCTCTTTTGCCGCCTCAATCGGGTGAATATGTTTTTGAGGCGATCGTTGATGACGAATTTAAGATGTGGCTTGATGGTGATGAGGTTCTCAAGGGGCAGGGGGGAGCGAGACGTTCCAAGAAAATTAATTTAGTGGCGGGAGAAATCGTACCATTCCGGGCCGAATATCGAGAAGGTTGGGGGGAGGCGTTCGTGTCATTGAGTTGGAAGCGTCCGGACCGGGTTTCTGAAATTGTTCCGGCTTCGGCCTTCCTGGCGGTTGTAGAAGACGATGTGGATGTTGTTCTAGCAAACTCGAGGGCGCTCGATCCGAAAGGACGGGAAAGAGATGTCGCAGTGACGCAGGGGCGGAGAGGTCGCCTGCTTCAGGTGGATGGGTCAGCCCTTCCTGGTCAGTATCAACTTGAGGTGCCAGCTGGTATGCGTTCCGATGTCGAAGGTAAAGAGACTCTTCCCTTGGTTGTGAAACGTGAAGGTGGTGAAAGTCGATTCGACCGTTGGGGCGATGATGATCGCAATTTGATCAAGCGGGAGATTGATTTGATGGAATTGGGCTCGATTGACAATATGCTCTCGGTTCTGCGTGGCGAAGGTTTTGGACGGGAGATTTGGAAGGTTATTGCGATTGCTGCTCTAGTTCTATTTTTCTTGGAAGGCTTGCTTGCCCGCTGGGTTTCAAAATCACGAAGAGCGGGTGAAGAGGTTAGGGTTGATTTTGAAAAGCGCGATGAGGTTCCGAGTGAGTTTTCGAAATCAGTAGCTCAAATGAAAGGAGGAGTCCAGTGAAGGTGATTTTGCGGGGAGCGGTGATATTCGGCCTGTTTTGGGGCCTGGTAATCGTTTTGAATCGTTGGCTTGATCTGAGTCCCGATTGGCCTCAGTGGAGTATTCCTCTCATAGGCGCGCTGGGGGTAGAGCTTATTTTGTGGTCTTATCGCTACGAGCGGGAAGCTGTCGGGGAGAAGCGAGGGCGCTGGTTGGTGGCCCTGAGAATCTCCCAACTTCTCTTGTTGTGTTGGATTTTACTGGAACCGGTTTGGAGCCGCTATGTTGATCGTGAGATACGCCGTGAGATTGTTCTCTTGATTGATGATTCCGCGTCGATGCATTTGGTTGATGAGGGAGAGACCAAGACACGTCAGGAATTAGCGGAAGAGATTTTGGCTGGAAGTGGTGTTGTTGAGGCGTTGGATGGAAAAGTCGGAGTTCGAACAGTTCGCGCGGCACGACGGGCGTTGATGGATGATGACGATGCCGTTGAAGGATGGGATCAGGCCACGGATATTGCCGGTGCATTGGAAAGTGTATTAGAGCAAGTGCCGCCAGATCAGCTGGCAGGGGTGGTTATGTTGAGTGATGGTCGTCACAACCGTCCAGGCAGTGTTGACGACGCGGCGCGGCGTTTTGGAATTCTCGATGCACCAATTGCGGTGATTCCAATTGGAAGCGATAAACCGCCGAAGGATGCGTCAATTATTTCGGTGAAATCACCTGATGCAGTTTATCTCGGGGATCGTATTCGGGTGGCTACCTTGTTAAAGTTTAATGGTTATCGCGGGAAGAAGGCGACGGTGGATTTATATTCCGGCGATGAGAAAATCGACTCGCGGCAAATTTCCATTCCCCAAGACAATCACCGTGAAGAAGTGAAATTTCGTCACCTTCCCGAAGAGGGGGGTATCGGGGAATACCGGGTTGTGTTGAACGGTCTGGAGAATGAAACCTTCGATAATAATAATGAATGGGGATTTCAAACCGTGGTGAGTGATGCCCGAACCAACGTGTTGCTGATTGATCAAACTCCAAGGTGGGAATTCCGTTATCTTCGCAATCTCTTCTACGGGCGTGATCAGTCGATCCACCTACAGTCCGTTCTCATGGAACCGGATCGTATTTCAGGACAATCAGCGAAAAGAGTGGTGGCTTCCGCGAGTCGTCCCTTCGGAGAAGCTAATGCAACGGCTCTTCCTGAAACAGAGGAGGAGTGGCGAAAATTTGACGTGATCATTCTTGGCGATGTGGGTCAGGATGCCATCACCAATGAGCAGTGGGAGATTATTTCGAGCTGTGTCCGCGATCGCGCGGCTTTATTGATCATGGTGGCTGGGCCGCAGTCGATGCCACATGCTTACGGATCGGAGGTCGCCCAGAGCTTGGTGCCTGTTAACTACGAGGTGTCCAAGCGGACCTATTTTGGAAGTGATGGCACTTTTAATTTTGCTCTGACAAACACCGGGCGAACCCATCCGGTAACCGCCCAGGTTGAAGGGCAGATGAGAAATGAACAACTCTGGGAGCAGTTCCCAGAGCTTCGCTGGCGTCACCCTATCAAAGGTCTAAAAGGAGGGGCCGAGGTGCTCCTACATGCCGAAAGTGTTGATAGGGTCAAACGGACGGTGAATTCCGCAGCGTCTCTCGATGCGGCGCTCATCGAAGTTGCTGAACGAAGGGAGCGCGAAGCTCAAAATGCTCTTTTGGTTACTCGCCAAACAGGTAAAGGGAAAGTTGCGATACTTCTCACCGATCGCACCTGGAGATTGCGGGAAGGTGTTGGGGATGTTTATCATCATCGTTTTTGGGGCCAGCTGGTGCGTTGGGGCGCCGGGCCAAATCTCCGCTCGGGAAACAACAAGGCACGTTTAGGCACTGACCAGCTGACTTACACCGGAGACGATGAAGTCCGCATTATGGCCCGCCTTCGGGATGAATCGCTAAGTCCTATTGTCGATAGTTCGTTAACTGCCGAAGTTCGCCATGAGTCAGGGCAAACAACGACTGTTGACCTTTCTTACCGCGAGGATTCTAATGGATTGTACACTGCTTTGGCGGGACCATTCCGGAAGCCGGGAAACTACGAGATTTTTCTAAATGGTGACGCCGTTGAGGATGAGCTTTTGACTAATTTTCGCGTGGTGGGTTCTCTGAGTGCGGTGGAGCTTTCCGAGACGACGTTAAATCTTCCGCTTCTTGAAAGCGTGGCTCAAATGTCCGGCGGGCGGGTTTTCGATGGGGAAGGAAATCTGGCTGATCTCTTTGTCACAGAGGAGGAAACACGAGAGGAACTCAGGGAGACATCCTTGTGGGATCGATGGTTGATCTTTGGATTGCTGGCACTTTTCCTGACCACGGAATGGGTTATGAGGCGTCGTGGAGGGTTGAGTTAGGGCGATTCTGCTCGCGGGTTGCGCGGTGAATTGAGTAGAAGACTCGGTGAAATGGTATTTCGGTTGATCGCTTTTTTCCTCCTTCTGTGTCCTTTGCTTGGGCAGACTTACGCTCCCAGCCGTGAGAGAGTTCCCGTAGTTCCGCGGGAGTTCCGGGCGGCCTGGGTGGCTTGTGTGTTTAATATTGATTGGCCGAGCAAGAAGGGATTGGGAGCGTCAGCCCAGCAGGCGGAAATGAGGCGGATTTTGGACAAAATGGCCTCCATGCGCATGAATGCGATCATCTTCCAGGTGCGTCCTAATGCTGATGCCGTCTATCGTTCAAATTTGGAGCCGTGGAGTCATTGGGTGAGTGGGACCCAGGGTAATTCTCCTGGTTATGATCCGCTGGCTTATTGTATTCAACAGGCGCATGCCAGAGGAATCGAAGTGCATGCCTGGTTTAATCCTTTTCGCGCTTTACCGAATAGTGAGATTCCTACGGCTCGGAATCATGTGACGCGAACCCACTCCAGCGTGATTAAGAATTTTAAATCCTATCGCTGGATGGATCCCTCGAGCCGATTTACCCAACAAAGGGCCTTGGCTACTATTCTGGATGTAGTGAGTCGTTACGATGTCGATGGTGTGCATATTGATGACTACTTTTACCCTTATCCGGATGTCGCAAAAAATGGTGAACCAAAACAAATTTTTCCTGATGGGAAAACTCCGGCAGCACGTCGGGTGATCGTCGATGGATTCGTGCAGCAGATGTATCGTTCGGTGAAGCAAAAGAAGCCTTGGGTCAGGGTTGGCATCAGTCCGTTTGGGATTTGGCGGCCAGGCGTGCCGGCTGGGACGACAGCTTCGATTGATTCCTATCGGCACCTCTCCGCGGACTCACGGAAATGGCTAGCTAATGGTTGGTGCGATTATATGTCGCCTCAATTGTACTGGCGAATTGAGGGCCCACAGAGCTATACCAAGCTCTTAAGTTGGTGGCGTAGCCAGGGGGAACGTCCAGTTTGGCCGGGAATTGCTGTTTCGCGGGTGCTGTCATCAGAAGACCCGGGACGTCCGGCGAGCGAGATTATTAATCAGGTGTCGCTTTCTCGGAGTGTGGGCCGAAATTATGTAGGGCATGTTTTTTGGAGCATGAAATCCTTGATGCAGAATCGAGGCGGAGTCAGTGATGGTTTGGCGAAGAATTTCTATCAGCAGGCGGCTTTGGTTCCTCCCATGCCCTGGATTAGCAACACTCCACCGAAGACTCCGGTGGTCAAGGCTGGGAAAGGAAGTGGCGGTGTTTCCGTGGTCTGGTCACCGGTCGCGGGGTGTTCGAAATACGCGGTTCAGGCCCGCTATGGAAAGCAATGGGTTTTCATCTATGCCACGAGTGGAAAAAGTGCGACGTTGCGCGGGATACCAGATGCGGTCGCAGTGAGCTCCGTGGATCGCTATGGTAACACTAGCGCTCCGGCCGTTCTAAGCCGCAGATAGTTGGAAGAGGTTTTTACATTCAGTAAAACGCTCGTGAAAAATTACCTACACCTTCAACAATCTTGCTCGAAGTGTTTTAGGAATTCGCTTTCAAAGAAAATCTCATCGATATGGGTTCTGGAATCATCAATGGTGGTGCCTTTGGCTTTGTAGTCAAATCGCTCGTCGATAACATCATTATTCCCGCAATCGCCGGGCTTTTCAAGCAGCCGGACTTTAGTCGGTTATACTATGCTCTTGCTGCGGTCGCTCCGAAAGGGGGCCTTGAAAAGACGCAAGAAATGGGCGCTGTGAATCGCTTACGGAGCCTTCATCAACACCGTGATCAACCTTCTTATAATCGCGGCCTCGCTCTTTATCGTGATTAAGAAGGTTATGGGATCAATGAAGAAGGAGGAGGAAGTTTTCGCCCCAGCAGAGCCTCCTGCGCAGGAGGTGCTTCTCTCAGAGATTCGCGATCCTTTGAAAAAGGACTCCTGATTATTCGACTTCGTTACGCGGGCTTTGTCTGAAGAGGCGGTCAAGACCTTCGGCGGGCGGGACATCTTCGTAGAGCATCGCATAGACGACATCGATGATTGGAGTGCGGGCATCGACTCGTCTGGCGGCTTCGTAGATTGAGCGTGTATTAGGGACTCCCTCAGCAACCATTCCGAGTTGTTCGAGGGCGTCCTGAAGCTTCTGTCCTTTTCCGAGAGCCATGCCAATGCGTTGGTTTCGGGAATGAGGAGAGAAACAAGTTGTCATTAAATCTCCGAGACCAGAGAGGCCTGGGAAGGTGTCGGGATTTCCTCCGAGTTGGGTGCCGAGACGAATCATTTCGGCGAGGGCCCGGGTAACGAGAGCGGAGATGGCATTGTCGCCTAGTTTGAGTCCCGCGGCCACTCCGGCGGCGATGGCGAAGATGTTCTTAAGCGCTCCGCCAAATTCGATACCTGCAACGTCTTCGTTGGTGTAACAGCGGAACCGTTCATTGGAAAAGGTGTGCTGCAGAGCTTCGCCCATGGCGATATCCGAGCAGCCAATAGTAGCTGCAGCGGGAAGACCGCGAGCAATTTCCTCGGCATGGTTGGGTCCGGAGAGTACCGCGACGGGATTTTCGGAGAAACTATCCGAAATGATTTCGGACATGCGTTTACCGGTTTCTCTTTCGATACCTTTGGAGCAGGAAAGGAGAACGGTTGTCTTTGAAATAGACTGTTTGGCTAGATTCTCGGCAGCAGTGCGGGTTGCGGAGGTGGGAATGACGAAAAGTATCAGGTCGGCATTATTGGCGATGCCAGGATCTGTTGTTGTGATGAGATTGGGCGGGAGAGTGATTCCGGGAAGGTAGTGTTTGTTCTCTCTCGATGAGTTGATTTGGTCGACGGCGCTCTGGTTTCTCCCAAGGAGGTGGACTTGTGGGCACTTGTTCGTCAGCAGAAGGGCCAGAGCGGTTCCCCACGATCCGCAACCGACAACGAGAGGGTTCTCAAAGGTGGAACTCATGCTGAATCCTCCTTTTTCGTTTTTCCGATGCGGTTTTCGGTCCCCGCCTTGAGGCGGGTTATGTTGGCCCGGTGTTTCCAGATCGCCAGAATTGCGGCGATCAGAGAGAAGATGAAGAGTGGTTTGTTCCAGGTGCCATTGGCTAGCTTGCCGTGATAGGCCGAACCGGTAATGACGAGAATGGGAAGGAAGGTGGCTGCGGCGATGCTACCCACTGAAACATACTTGGTGGTGACGGTGAAGATGCCCCACACCAGAATTAGCAAGATGAGTCCGAAGGGCATCAGTGCGGTGATTGCTCCTGCGGTGGTGGCAATTCCCTTGCCGCCTTTGAATCCGATCCATGGAGAGTAATTGTGTCCCATGATTGAAGCAAGGGCGGTGAGAACTTCGATGGATTGAGCTGTAAATTGTTGCTCAGCCATCATGGGTTCAACCATGTCTCTGGCGATAAGAACCGGGACAAGACCTTTGGTGAAATCGAGAAGGAGGCAAGTAATCCCCAAGTGTTTCCCCAGCGTGCGAAAAACATTGGTAGCTCCGATATTACCCGAACCATGTTCGCGAATATCGATCCCTTTAATTTTCCCCATCAAAAGTCCGAAGGGAATGGAGCCCAACAAGAAGCCGAGGAGTGGTAAAAGCCAAGACATCTTAATTTACTGAAGTTTGAGGGTGCGGCGGATCGATTTGATCACGACCGGTTCAACCGGGACATTCTTCATCGATGTTGGCATGGCGATACCCGTGGCATCGAGCACATTGGCGTCAGTCGTGCCGGCTTGAACGGCTTTTATAGCATCGACAGCTTCCATGCCTTTGATGATCTTACCGAAAACTGCGTAGCCGCTGCCATTAGAGTTTGGGTGATTGAGTTGGGCGTTGTCGACAACATTGATAAAGAATTGGGACGTGGCGGAATTTGGATCAGGCTTGCGGGCCATGGCGAGAGTGCCGCGGGTATTGGGAGAAGTTTGGACGCTTTCGTTTGTAATGGGAGCTCCGGTTATTTTTTCGTTGAGGATACCTTCCTTCAGAGTGAAACCACCTCCCTGAATCATGAAGTGGGAGATTACGCGGTGAAATGTCGTGTTGTCATAGAAACCCTGATCGACGTAGCTGAGGAAATTTTTCACCGTGACCGGCGCTTTTTTGTCGTCTAGCTCAACGAGGATGCTTCCCCGACTAGTGTCAATCACGACGGTAGTTCCGACGGGGGCTTGAATTTTGGCCTCTGGTGGGTCTTTTTTTAGGGGATCGGTTTGGCAACCAATAAGGAAAGTAAATGAAAGAAGGAGAGGGAGTAATTTCATGTGGGTCGAAGTGTAGAGGGTTCTAGTGAGCTTGCAACCAGTTGTCGCCCGAGCCAGTGTCGATTCGGACGGGGACGTTTTTAGGTAAAATGACGGCTGTTTCCATCGCCTCGACAATTTTCGGTGTTAGATCATCTTCTTCATCGAGATGGAGATCGAAAAGGAGCTCATCATGGACTTGGAGAATCATTTTAGATTTTTTGCCAACGAGGAGCGCCTGAACCTTTATCATGGCGATTTTGATCATATCGGCTGCTGTCCCCTGGATTGGACTGTTGATCGCCGCTCGTTCAGCATTGCTACGGATGGTTGCGTTGGATGAGGTAATGTCTTTGAAATAGCGCCGCCGCTTTGCGAGGGTCTCCACGTAACCTTTTTCACGGGCATCTTGGATAGTGTCTTCCATGAACTTTTTGATGGCAGGATACTCTTCAAAGTAGGTTTTGATAATTTCACTGGCTTCTCCGCGGGGAATACCCAGGCGTTGTGATAAACCAAAGGCTGAAATGCCATAGATGATGCCAAAGTTTACCATCTTGGCAGTGCGTCGCATGTCCGGAATAACCTCATCAATCTCGACTCCGAATACCTTGGCGGCGGTTGCGGTGTGAATATCGAGATTGTTTTGAAAAGCTTCGATCATGGTGGGGTCGCCTGAAAGAGCCGCCATAACACGGAGTTCTACTTGGGAGTAATCTGCCGCGAGGAGGGTGAATTCGCGGTCACGGGGAACAAAAGCCCGGCGCAACTCCCGACCGGTTTCCGATCGAACCGGGATGTTTTGTAGATTGGGATCGCTGGAGGCGAGTCGTCCGGTGGTGGTCACGAGTTGATGGAGATGGGTGTGGACCCGTCCGGAGTGTTGGGAACGATGAGAAGGGAGCGCCTCGACATAGGTCCCCTTCAGTTTGGTTGCTTCCCGGTATGAAAGAATGTTGGCAACGATGGGGTGTTTGGGGGCAAGAGAAGAGAGAGTTTGTTCATCGGTCTTGAATTGACCGGTCTTTGTTTTCTTTGGTTTTTCCACCAGCTCCATTTCGCCAAAGAGAATCTCTCCGAGTTGTTTGGGTGAATTGAGATTGAAAGATCTTCCGGCAGAAGCTTCGATTTCGGAACTGAGTTTCGCGATCCGTTCCGCGAGAGTTTTACCAACTTCGTCGAGGACATTTTGGTCGACCGTGATTCCTTCGGCTTCCATGGCGACGAGAACCGGAAGAAGCGGAGCTTCGATGGATTCCCAGAGCGGGAGGAGTTCCCTTTCTTTAAGCAGAGGTTTGAGAGAGTGGAAAAGCTGGATGGTCACGTCGGCGTCTTCAGCTGCGTATTCAGCTAGCTTTTCCGTGGGGATTTCCGACGGGTCAAGGTCTCCCTTGGTCGCTTTCTTTTTGGCAGCAGCAGCGAAAAGGTCGTCGTCGGGTTCTGCGCTTTCAGTGAAAAGATCGACAAGCTTGACGGGGGAATAATTAAGGAGGTTTTCAGCCATGCTATCCATGGTGTGTTTTTGATCCGGAGCCACCAGAATATGCGCCAGCATGGTGTCAAAGAATGGTCCTTTCACGGCGATACCGTGAGAAAGAAGAATGGCGAGGTCGAATTTGAGATTATGTCCAATTTTGAGAGAGTCAGAAGTCAGAACGGGAGCAATTTTTTTACGGAGAGATTCCCAATCTGAAACTGGGAGATAGTATGCTTCTTGTGGAGTAGTGGAGAATGCGATGCCGAGGAGTTTTGCTTGAAAGCGATCGAGAGAATTTGTTTCGACATCAAAACAGAAGGACTCAGCGGTGGTGAGTTTTTCGATGAGGTCCTTGATCTCGTCGTCGGACTGAACGAGATGGTAGTTGTGTGGGACGTCAGAAATCTTTTTCAAACTCTCGAAAACCGGAGCGTCGTCGCCGTCTGAATCGTCATTCTTTGAAAAGAGGCGCTTGGTCAGCGTGCGGAATTCCCACTCTTCGAAGGCGGCTTTCAGAACTTCCTCGTCTGGTTCTTGACGAACAAGATCGTCCAATGTTTGAGCAACCGGAACATCGAGAATGATGGTCGCGAGATCCTTCGATAGGCGGGCTTGTTCGGCAAAGTTGGTAACGTTCTCCTTCTGCTTGCCCTTGAGTTTGTCGATGTTGTCGATTAATCCTTCCACCGAACCGTAGAGTCCGACGAGTTTTTTTGCCGTCTTTTCTCCAATTCCGGGAACGCCGGGAATGTTGTCGGAGGCATCACCCCAAAGTCCGAGGATATCGATCACTTGTTTGGGCGATTTGACCTCCCATTTTTCGAGGATGGCAGGGAGGTCAAGGATTTCGTGATCCGATCCCTGACGCCCGGGTTTCCACATCGCGGTTCGCGGGGCTACTAGTTGCGCAAAATCCTTGTCGGGCGTCACCATGAAGGTGTCGAAATTCCCATTCTCCTCAGCCTCATGAGCGATTGTGCCGATGATGTCGTCAGCTTCGAATCCGTCCATTTCAATGACCGGAATACGGAAAGCAGCGCACAATTTCTTCACTTCGGGGATCGCGGCGGCCAATTCTTCGGGCATTGCCTCCCGCTGGGCCTTGTATTCGGGATAGGTTTTATGACGGGAAGTAGGAGCCGAGGTGTCGAAGGCTACTGCAAGATGAGTGGGCGATTCCCTCTCGATAATGGTGAGGAGAGTATTGGCGAAACCATATATCGCAGAGGTGTTTACGCCATTTGAGTTTGTTATGGGGTTCCTGATGAAGGCGAAGTGGGCCCGATAGACCAAGGCCATGCCATCGAGGAGAAAAAGACGCGAATTTGCCATGCCCCAGCCTTCGGTCTGAAAGAGAAAAGGTCAAACCTGAGTTTGGTGGCGTGACAAATCGTTTAGAGCACCCTAAATTTCGGCCTGCACCCATCCGATCTTATGAGATACGCAAAATTCGCCATTATCGTATTTGTCCTCTTCTTCCTTGGTTATGTTCTCGGACCTACCATTACACCAATGCTGGTGAAGGAAAAAAAGGCTACATCCTCCCTCGTTAAGAATGTAAAGATTCAGAGTGCCATTTATGAAATTGATTTGGCTGAATATCGGACAGACGACCTGCCCAAGATTGTTAAAATCGCGAAACAGATTAAATTAGAGACTAATAGTGGCGAGGGAGTCAAATTGCTCACTCGTGGAACCGAGGTGAAGCTACTGAATCGTGATGGATTAGAATTAATCATCGAGACCACCGATGGCGTAGCTAAAGGTCGGGTCGATATTGAGACAACCGATCTGTATGGGGTTCTGGCTCAGGCCAAATTTGACAAGGACGCGGGGAAGGTGGCCGGTGGACCCACTTCGGCTCCTCCCAAGCCTCCGGTCAATCCTCCACCTCCAGTAAATCCTCCACCAGTGGGCGATCCAACCCCTCCTGTCGTGACTCCTCCAACTCCTGAAACCGGGGGGGCAATGGCTACAACCGGGGATGGTGGGAAAGATGAACCGGACAAGTTGCCACCCACCCCTGAACCGGCTGATAAGAAGCTTTCACCTGATGAGATTGTGGCCTTGATGAAAAAGTTTATCGCTGCGGGCACCTTGAAGGAGTTTAAGGCCGAGCAGGTAGTTACCTGGAAGGCTGGTGAAGACGAAAGTATTGACGGAGTGAACTATCAGATCGGTTTGGTGACTTACAAAGCCCAGACCATTTTTGGAGAAAAGCCCGTGAATGCCAAAGCACTCATTAAGGGAGGCGAGGTTGATCGCTGGGTCTTTGCCAAGAGCGGTATGGAGATGCGCTAAACCGCATCAAGTCCTTCCAGTAAGTCGGGATAAGCTTCTTTTGCCATTGCCTTGGTGCAGTCAAAAATCTCCCGACTGGTGCCCAGAGTAAGGGCCTTGGCTGCCATTTCCTGACACCTGCCAAAATCCAGCGAGAGGAGAGCCTTACGAACGGGGGCGAGGTCATGAGGCCCCACTGAGAGTTCGTCCATTCCGAGTCCGACTAGGAGTGGTGTCATATGGAGATCTGTGGCCATTTCTCCACATACTCCAGTCCAGATACCGGCCCGTTTGGAGGCATCAGTGGTCATCTTGATCAAGCGGATGACGGCCGGGTGGGAAGATCGGTATAGTTTGGCAACGCGGTGATTGATCCGATCCACTGCCACAGTGTATTGAATTAAGTCATTTGTCCCGATGGAGAAAAAGTCGACTTCTTTGGCAATTTCGTCAGCGACCAGAACAGCCGAGGGGATTTCAATCATCGCGCCGATTTCGAGATCAGCATCATAGGGATGGCCTTCCGCATCGAGTTCACCCATGCACTCTGAGACGAGCTTCCGGCAGGCCTTGATTTCAGAGAGGCCTGAAATAAAAGGAAACATCATTCCGAGCTTTCCCTCGGAACTTGCACGAAGGATTGCGCGAAGCTGTTCCTTGAACATTGCCTGACGGTCGAGGGATACCCGAATGCCGCGCCAGCCCAAGAAGGGGTTGGGCTCGGGTTCGCTGAAGGCTTCGACAGTCAACTTGTCTCCGCCGGAGTCAAGCGTGCGGATGATTCCCTGATGCGGCTTGGTTCCGGACGCGAGTTCTCGGTAGACCTTGGTTTGCGCTTCTTCGTTCGGCTGGTTGGAAGATTCGAGAAGGAAAAATTCAGTTCGAAATAATCCCACACCTTCGGCCCGGTTTTCGCGGACGGTATCTAGTTCATGGGTAAACTCGATATTTGCGGAAAGCGTGATGTGGCGGCCGTCGGTTGTCGTGCTCTCCTTGTCACGAAGGGCTTCAAGAGCCTCTCGGGCTGATTGCCTTTCAGCTGCGAGTTTTTGATAGCGCGCGGTGGTCTCCTCTGAAGGATGAACAATGAGTTTTCCAGAATAGCCGTCAATGATTGCGGGAGCCAAAGCAGTCGTTTCCAGAACTGCGCCTCCAAGTCCCACGATGGCGGGAATACCCAATGCCCGAGCCAAGATAGCAGTGTGGGAATTGATGCTTCCCGCTTCCGTGACAAAGCCGAGAAGCTTGGAGCGATCCATTGAAGCCGTGTCAGAAGGGCTGAGATCGTAAGTGACCAAAAGGTGTTGGTGGTCAGGGCCGATTGCGCCGTCGTCAGTCTTGAAGTTGCGGAGGACCCGTTGGCAAACGTCGTTGATATCCACGGCGCGTTCCCGGAGATAGCTGTCGGCAACCCGACGCATTGCTTCGAGGAAGGTTTGCATCACGGCGTAGAAACAAAACTCGGCGTTCTGTTTCCGGTCTTCGATAGCCTTGCTGACTTTTCGCAGGAGGCCGGGGTCTTCGAGAACCAAGCTGTGAGCCTCGAAGACCAGACTTTCATCATCAGAGCCGGCGATACCCTCAATGTGGTCCTGCAGCTGGCTCAGTTGTTCTTTGGTCTTGGCGATTGCGAGGTCAAAGCGAGCTTGCTCGGCCGGAATATTTTCCTCCTTGATCGGATAGACATCAGGAGCAGCGAATCCTCGTGCCACGACATGGATCGGGCCAAAAGCAATTCCACGGGACACCGCAGTGCCATTGAAAGTGTGTTCGCGATTTGATTTCGATGCCATGTGCCCAAGCGTTTTTTGACGGGATTCAATCCCGCAGCGATTGGCGGGGGAATGATCGAGGCTTAGTTTGCCGCGGAGACTTCCTCGAAGTCGCGGGTGATCAACTCACCCAGAGCTTCGAGGGCTTCATCTGCCTGCTCGCCTTCCGTGGTGACGGAAATGACCGAGCCGTGACCTGCAGCGAGCATCATGAGCCCAAGGATGCTCTTACCATCGACTTCATCGTCATCTTTCTCGACACGAATGTCGCATGGAAAAGTATTGGCGATTTTCACAAACTGCGCGGCTGGGCGAGCGTGGATTCCGAGTTGATTGGTGATGGTAAAATCCTTTTGAGGCATAAAAATGGTCTTGTGGCGCGGCCATAGTGACGGGTTGAAAGAGTCCAGAAAAGACAAATATTGCCCTCGCAGCAGCGAAAATGTTCATTCTGAGGCGTTATAATGCCTCATTCATCTGCTCGAGGATCCTTTTATTGAACTCATCGGCCATGTCATAGCCAATTCTCCGGAGCTGTAAATCCAGTGCCGCCACCCCGATTAGGCGGGCAGTTTCACGCCCGGCAGCGACGGGGACCTCGATGAGTGGGACCTCGACATCGAGAACCTTAAATTTCTTTCGCCGAATGCCTGTCCGGTCCACTTTATCGAGATCAGTGTCCGGTTTCAGGGCAACGACCAGATCGAGACGCTTTTCGGGTCGAATGGCGGACAATCCGTAGAGGTTTGCGACGTTGATGATGCCGATTCCCCGCATTTCGAGGTATCCTCGGGCGAAGTTTTTGGCCGAGGTGGAGAGTTCTCCGCCGATTTGGCAGATTTTCACGGAATCATCGGCGACCAAAGCTGCGCCCTTTTCCAGGAGTCCGATAGCGGTTTCGCTTTTTCCGGAGCCGCTTTTCCCGGTAATTAGGACGCCGATTCCCCGATAATCGACCATACAACCGTGCAGGGTGGTACGTGGAGCAAATTCCTGTTCAAGACGGATGGTGGCCTCGTTGATGAAATTCATAGTGAGTTTCGGTGAGGTAATGATCGCAATGTTGAGATCGTGAGCAATTTTGAGCAAGGGGGCTGGGAGAGTATGGTCACGTGCGAGGACAAGACAGGGCATCTCTTGTTCACAGAGCTGGGTGAATCGCTCAACCTGCAGTTTAGGACCAATTTTCTTCAGGTAGGATATTTCGGAATTGCCAAGGACCTGAATCCGTTTTTTTGCAAAATAGGTAAAGAATCCGGATAAAGCCAGTCCGGGCCGGTTGACGGCGGGTTCGGCTATTTTACGATCTAGGCCCACGACCGGGTGTTCGACAGTCAATTCGAGCTCTTTTCCGTAACGATCCAGGAATTCCTGAACGGTGATACTCGATGGGTTGATTCTTTTTCCTCCGGCGGGCATGGAAGAATTCTATGGGCGAATGGAGGGGACCGAAAGAAAAAGCTCTTCTTCTTGGAGTTGAGTCACCATTCCAATCGATCAGCGTATGGGAAATTAGTCGACGGCATTGTTAATGCAGGAGGGAGGACGTGACGCGTGACATAAACCACGCGAACATGGATTGGTTACTTACTGAGCCATGATATCATTGCTATTTAAGGAACTGGCACACGAGCCATGAGACGTTGGATTACATCGTCGGTAGTGATATTCTCCGCCTCGGCTTCGTAGGAGAGAAGAATTCGGTGGCGCAGAATTTCGGGGGCCAGTTCTTTGATGTCGGCGGGGGTGACAAAAGCGCGTTGTTCCAAGAAGGCCCGGGCGCGTGCGGCGAGGGCGAAGTTGATGGTGGCCCGAGGAGAAGATCCGGATTGAATGAGTGACTTCAATGAACCTTCATACTTGGAAGGATCGCGGGTCGCTTGGACGAGGTCAACGATGTATCCTTTGACGGCAGGGTCGATGTAGATTTGATCGACGATTTGGCGACTCTCGGCGATCATCTCTGTATTGGCTACGGCCTTGGTGGTATCGTTCACCGTTGATGAGGCCATGAGGTCGAGGATGTTGAGCTCTTCGTCGCGACTGGGGTAGTCTACAATGACCTTTAAGAGGAAGCGATCAAGCTGAGCCTCCGGAAGGGAATAGGTTCCCTCTTGGTCAATCGGGTTTTGGGTCGCAAGAACAAGGAAGGGCGCCGGAAGGGCGTAGGAGTGATCGCCAATCGTCACTTGACGTTCTTGCATCGCTTCAAGGAGGGCGGCCTGAACCTTGGCTGGGGCGCGGTTGATTTCGTCCGCCAGAATTAGGTTGGCGAAAATAGGGCCCAGTTTCGGAGAGAACGATTTCTCTTCTGAATTGTAGATCATGGTACCGATAAGGTCGGCAGGAAGGAGATCCGGAGTGAACTGAACTCGGGCGAATTGGGCCTGCAGTGAGCCTGCAAGTGCTTTTACCGCGAGGGTCTTGGCGAGGCCTGGAACGCCTTCGAGGAGAATGTGCCCGTTGCTTAGGAGTCCGATGAGGAGCTTATTGACGAGATTTTCCTGCCCAACGAGCACGCTGGCCATTTCCTCTCGGATCGCGTTCACCCATACGCTGGATGCGGAAATTTTTTGTTGAAGAGCCTGTGGGTCCATCAGTGGCGGGATACTGGCAAATTCCCTCCGCTTTGAGAAAGAAAAACTCTGGGGCAAGCAAGAATGCCACTCAGGTGGAGGATTTCCAAAGAGGGTTTTTCACGGCCCTCTTTGATGCCACTGACTGCAAAGTGGACGAGATTTCAAGTCCCAAAGAAGACTTCGTGACGGTCGCTTTCTTGAGTTGGTTGAGAAGGTTTTCGGCTTCGGCAAACTCCTCAAGATTGGCTTTTGCGGGAGTCTTCCGCGAGCTGCGGATTGAATCATCAGCGTGGATGCTTTATGCTTCGCCCCGGGCTTCTGAACCCTAACCGTCATTTTGTGGATTGATTCGGTTGTAGGCGTCAGTGAGCTCCACTGTAATTTTTATCGTTAATAGCGGGATTTGCCGACGTGCTCTTGTTTTGGGCCAAGGTTACGTTAAATATGAGCAGGGTAAGTGCAGTGACCAACCGGATTATTTGGATATTCAATGAATTCAGTCGACAGTTATTTGACGAGATTGGAGATGTAGATTTGAGCCACAATGAATGAAATTTGTGGATTTACTGAAAATTGGTGTTAACTCCCCTGTGAAACACACTTGAAACCCTGACTGCTCCACGGCATGTTTCCGCTCCGCCGCACGAGCGGTCCATTTTTTCGATGAGTTCTACTATAGTTATTCCCGACTCCGCTCCATTTACTCCTGAGCAGCGTGCCTGGCTCAGTGATTTTCTCTCCAAAACCCTCGCCGGAGGTGGTCCGGTCGATTCTGTGGCTACCGGTCCGGCCATTCCGGTGTCAATTCTTTGGGGAAGCCAGACTGGAAATGCCGAGGGCTGTGCCAAAAAGATGATGAAGGCGCTGAAAGCTGGAAATTACCAGCCTGAGGTCTTCGATATGGCACAATATGAGATCTCCCGATTGCCTTCGGAGAAAAACGTTCTCATCATCACGAGCACCTATGGAGATGGTGAACCACCAGATAATGCCGCCGACCTTCACGCGCACATTATGGGCGATAGTTCTCCCAGCCTAGAGAATGTGAATTTCTCGGTCTTTGCGCTGGGTGATTCGGAATATCCTGACTTTTGTCAATGCGGTATCGAATTTGACACCCGTCTTGAAGCTCTGGGCGCGAAGCGCATGTTTGAGCGTGTCGACTGCGATGTCGATTACGACGACCAGTTCAAGGTTTGGAAAGAGGGCGTCATGTCCGCAATGGGCGGCTCCTCTGCTGCATTGGCCGAAGCTGAGGTCATCGTTGACGAGCCCTACAGCAAGAAGAATCCATTCCCTGGGCCGGTTCTTAAATCCTACAATCTTAATGCTGAAGACTCCGAGCGTGAGACTTATCATATGGAAATCTCTCTTGAGGGATCGGGTCTTGAATATCAGGCCGGCGATGCTCTTGGTGTGAAGCCTTACAACTCGGAGGGGGCAGTCGATGAGATTCTTAAGATGCTTCCCTTTAATGTGAAGGACGAGGTTCCGCTGCCCGGCGGTGGGGAAGCTCCCCTTCGCGAAGCTCTCATCACCTCATACGACATTCGTAGCCTAAACAAAAAGCTCCTCACTCTGTGGCAGGAGCGTTCAGGTTCGCCATTTCTTCGAGCCATGGTGGAAGCTGGTAGTAAGGAAGAGATCGATGAGTTTTGCTGGGGACGTGAACTGGTCGACCTGATCATCGATCACCCGGCCGATTTCTCCGATGGCGAGGAATTCGTCAGCGTGTTGCGAAAGCTGCAGCCCCGTCTCTACTCGATCGCCTCGAGCCCAAATGCTCATCCGGGTGAGGTGCATCTGACAGTTGCGATTGTGCGATATAATACCCACGGCCGTGATCGTGGCGGTGTTTGCTCCACTTATTTATCGGATCGTGTTGGTGACACCTGCTCAGGTGTTTTTGTCCACAACAACAAAGCCTTCCGTCTTCCCGAGGACACCTCTAAGGATATTATTATGGTGGGACCGGGGACCGGAATTGCTCCATTGCGGGCCTTCCTTGAAGAGAGAGAGATTTCCAAAGCAACCGGACGAAACTGGCTCTTCTTTGGCAATCCACACCGCGACAAGGATTTCATTTACGAGGATGAGATCATGGCGCGGAAGGAGTCTGGTCTTCTGACTCGTTTGGACCTCGCATTCTCCCGTGATCAGGCCGAGAAAATCTACGTGCAGGACAGGATGCTGGAATCCGGAGCAGAGCTCTGGTCTTGGCTTGACGGAGGTGGACATTTCTACGTTTGTGGAGATGCCTCCCGCATGGCCAAGGACGTCGACAAGGCTCTCCACGTCATCGCGCAGAAGCACGGTGGACTGAGTGAGGAAGCTGCTGTTGACTACTTCAAAGCTCTCAAAAAAGAAAAGCGCTACGCCCGCGACGTCTATTAGACGAAGTCCGCTCTGGCAATTCGGGCCGAAGCATCGACACTATCTCTATGAAAGATCTTGTCCGAGTCGAGCCCGTGGCCCTTCTGCCTACCCAGGCTGGTTGTGCCGTGTTCCTCGGCGACGGAAATAAGGTCATCGTTTTTTATATCGACCCTTCGATTGGGGCTTCGATCAATGCAGTCTTGGCAAAAGCTAAACCGCCGCGCCCCCTGACGCATGACCTTTTTAGTGATGTTCTGACGGCCTTCGGCGCCGAGGTGCTTCATGCCACCATTGTGCGTCAAGAGGGCGAGGTTTTTTACTCGCGGCTTTTCCTGAAAGCGGAAAACGAACTCATGCAACGCAAGATTGTTGAGCTTGATGCCCGCCCCAGTGACTGTATTGCCCTCGCTGTGAGGCATGAAGCGCCGCTCTTTGTGGTGAAATCTCTCTGGGAAGAACTCGAAGACATGACCAATATTCTCGAAGATCTCCGTGAGCAGGAAAGCCCGCTGGGTGGCTTTGGAGTCGATGATTAATTGAGCTGTCTATTTTCGAGGTCCTGTTGGGTATCCATCTCGGCCGCACCACGGTTTGTCGACGAGGGGTTCGGCAATAGCAGCCTCGATCACGAAGTCTTCATGAATGGTAAAGGCCTCATGGCCGTCGTTGACATTTAGGACTGGAGCAGCAGGAATGAGGCTGTCGGGGACGATCTTGGCCATTTTTCCATGACCTTTGCGGCTGCCTTTTTGAGCGTTGGTCCCCGAGAGGGCGAGAAGTCCCACAACAGTGCCAACGCGTCCAAACCCCTGTTGAGATAACGCTCTTTTTTAGATTTCTTGGGAGGGCCTCAGGGAAGGGAGACCTCGATACGGTAGAATCGCCGGGAGCTCAGTCCGGGAAGTCCTCCGGTTGTCGTGCCATCGTCGCTCCAGGAATGGTTGTCATTCTCTGCAACGACGGATATCGGGTCGGAGGCGTAAAACCAATCGGAGAGGTTGTCTGAATATTCAACGCGATACTGACGGCCTGGAATGACGCGGAAGTTGAGATTAACGGTATTGTCGGGATTAGCGGTGAGATTGGGAATCAGGAGTGGTGATACGTCTGGATCAATTGGGTTTGATCCGATGAGATATTCCATAAGGTTGGTTGCTCCGTCGTGGTCGAAATCACCGAGGGCTCCGTGGATCCCGGTCGGGTTATTCGGGTCGAGAGAGTAGAGGAGCTCCCAAGAATCGGGGAGTTGGTCGCCATCGGAATCGGGCAAGGCGGCGACCGCGGATTTGACAAGGCGGGTGTCAGTGAGGGTTGTGTCGCCGCGTAGGTGGATGGCGCGGACTTCGTGAAGGAATTCCGGGTCGCCATTGTAGCTATTGGGAAGAGCGACCGCGAGGGCGTCGTCGGTGGGAGTTTCGTTCCGGAGGATGGATAGAGTATTTTCGGCCAAAGGAATCCCATCGATCGTGATGGTGAATTCTTCAAGTAGTTGGACGTCTGGGATTTCAAAGCCGAGCGATTTATCGAAGAGAACTTTCATGACGTAGTTTTCATCGACGACTTCACCGTCGTTCACGGGGAAGGCGATTCGGTAGTTGGCGGGGAAGCCGGTGTTCACGGTGCGGGTAATGGTGGTGTAGTGTCCCGCTTCGTCGGTGAGGTTTTGATTGTCGGAAGACGAAGCTTCTTTGAAGCGAACCCTTATGGTGGCAGATCCGGAGGATGGAATGTCTTGGTAGTCGAAGCGCCACTCCTTAGTGAAGCCCGTGTTTCCGAGTTGGCTGGGAACTGCGAGTTCGCTGGCCTTGGCCCAGTTATTTGTTCCGTTTCCATTGCCGGCGGAGTCGTTGCCTGTATCACTATCAAGAATCTGATAGTAAACCTCCGTTACGGATGAATCGCTTAGCGCGACCGCGCCGTAGCTACTCCCGCCAATTGTATCGTCCTCTTTAGGAAAGAGGCAGATGCCATCAGCACGGGCGAGATCGTAGTAGAAGGTTTGGGTTTGGGTTCGGAAGATCGAAGCGCGACCGCTTCGGTTGAGAAAGGCCTTACTACGCAGGACGTGGAACCCTTCAGCAAGCCCGGTCGCTTTTTCACCGTGGTGTGGATAGTAGGAGACGGTTGTGGGATTAAATCCGGTGATTTCGAATTGGGTCTCCATGCGTTTTTTGAGATCAATGTCCCGTTGAGAAAAGGGAAAGCGATCAGGAGCGCCGTCTTTGTGAACGCCGATCTTGTATCGCAGCACAGTACCGGCAGGAAACGAAGGGAGGTTCGCGGCCCACCATGTTGGAGTTCCTTCGCCGTCAGTATTTCCATCGTAGCTTCGGAACATGGAGGCGACTTGAGTTGAGCCTGCACCGACGCCAAGTGATCCTTCAGGGTAAGACGTGCCATCTGTGGTGTAGTACACCCAGGCGGCGTCGGGGTCGCCCGTGTAGCCGATCTTAACGAGGAGATCGACGAAGTTGTTGGGACTAACAACGAGTTGTGGGGTGCCGTTGTCATCATCGGCCTTAGGATTATGGTAAATCCACCGGACAGCTCCGGTGTCGGACTTGATTGCAGTGCCATTGTTGCGGGAGAGAGTCGCGGTGGCATTCCCCATGACTACCTCCCAGGATTCGGAGCCGGCCGAGCCGGTTGAGTTTCTCGCGACATCGGCAGCTGCGAATTTCTCATTTGTACGTCGAACGAACTTCGTTTGTTCGTAACCAGTGAAGAGATCCAAGCCTTGATCAAAAAAGCGATCCTTCGGTGGTGGATTATCGCGACCATTGTTGTTTAAATCGATGCCGCCATCGAGTTTCATGAGCATGTTAACGGCGGAGCCATCGGCCCGCCCGAGAATGCGTAAATTGCTCACGTCTGTGATGCGCGGAATCATTTTTGTATAATTTCCGTCGCCATCCCGGCCGTCCCGACGGACATGAGTCATCATGGGGGCGCGATTGGCGCCTTGATAAAATTCGATGGAGCGTGCGCCCTCGTCACCTTCGCCCTCAAACACCGACGGGATGCGTGGATTGTCCCAACTAAAGGCAAAGTAGCCACCACTTGGGACGATGAGAAAATTCCCTTCACCGTTACGAAGTCGACCATCGTTGCCAACTCTCGCGGTGAAGCTGCCTCCGTGTTGAGAGTAGTTGCGGAGATGGGCGTCAGCGGGGAAAGTGGAAACGACGTCGTCGGCTAATTGTCCATCATTGTAATTGCGTGCTATCATGACGAGGAGAACAGTGCCGTCGGAATCTGTCATGGAGCCGTTTTCTCGTTTGTCTCGCATTTCCCAGGCGGCTATGTTCCGTTCGTTCCATATGGGAATTTGTTCGCCACGAACAAAGTCGCGGCGCACCTTGAGAGGCTCGGTGACCCACCTCTGACCGAATTGGCCGAGGAAGGGCGTGTAAGACGGCTTGGGGAAATAATCAGGTCCACCCTGAATGTTGTATCCATCGGTGTATACGATGGGGAGCCCTTCGCGGGTAAGCATGTATTGGAAGGCGGCCGGACGATCGTCGCCGTTCATGAAGTTATTGTCGTGACTCAGGGGATAGGCCACGACTTCGACAGGGGAACGACCATTGTGTCCGTATGCCCTTTGATCATAACCGGAGAGGCTGTTCCCAATGCCGGAAAACCCTCCGACGGTGTTGAGAAAGTCATCGTTGGCAATACGCATGCCTGCTTCGAGATACGCGCCGTCGTCTGGTGGTGCTCCAAGGTGTTCACCAAAGAGGAGCGCGTCGTCGCGGTTGAGGGCGTTTTCGTAAACGGTATTGCGGTGATTTCCCCAGTCGGTGTGACCACGGGTGAGGTTGAATTGCTCCTGGATCTGTCCGTTGTATCCGGCGCTGGAGTTGTCCTTGTTGACTCCGCTTTGCTGGCCGAAGAAATATGAAGGAACATGCTTCACGGCGTCGAGTCGGAAGCCGTCGGGTTTGGCGATGTCGGTGAACCATCGCACTTGCCGGAAAAGCATTTGGTTGACGTCTTCATTCAGGGGGTCGCCCATGTTGAAGATGCCATCGCCAAACCCCCAAGTGGTATTTCGGCGGTCGGGGTTGCTGGGGTCAATACCGGTGTCGGTGAAGGGCTCGGATGCTTCTCCGGCATCGTGTTGACCATTGGAATTCGTGTCGTCCCAGTCGAACTTCCCATTATTCGCGCCGGTGTTGTTTATTCCATATCCGTTGTCATTAAAGGGTTCTTTGTCCGCAAAAGTGTAAACCGGATCCCCGACGAAATTCGTCCCGAGTGGGAGGTCGTTGTCTAGATAGAGATATGTCTGCCCAGGATGACGAATGCCGCTCCACTTGGGGTAGTCCTGTCCCTCGGTGGTGCCATTTGGGTTGAAGCTGGTGTTGGGATCCTCTTGTGCGATGTCCCAGCCAAAAGGATTGCGATTGAGAACCTGCCATTCGTCTTGGTAGTTGATTGAATCAGAGGCCTTGCGCCATTGATTGCCGTCACGGACGAGGTGAAAATCTTCGGGCACAAATCCTGGTAAACTTGGGAAGAGTTCGCCAACACCGGTGTTGTTGTCGAGCGGCCCGCCGCAATGAGCCATGACATTGTCAAAGTAGACTTTGAGCCCAAATCGATGGGCGATGAGCATAAGGCTTAGGAGTTCTTCTTTTGTCCCATACTTCGTTGGGATCGTGCCCATCTGGTCCTTGTCGCCGAGGTCGAAGCGATCAAAGGTGTCGAACCCCACCGAGTATGTTCCTGACGCTCCTTTGAAAGGCGGAGGAAGCCAGAGGGAGGTGTAGCCTGCTTCGGCAACTTCGGGGATTCGCTGCTCAATCTCAGACCACTCGGTATTGAAATACTGAAGGATGACCTCTTCGGATCGGGCCGTGGACAAGAGGAGGGAAAGGGCGAGTAACGCCGAACCGCAGGAGTAAAAATGCATCAGAAAGATCTCCGTAAAGCTAAGCCAATGAGAGGATCTCGCAATAAAAAGAGAATGAGGCTGTCCTAGCGGAAGCGCAAGAGGGCCTCAATCGGGTAGTGGTCAGAAGGATAGCGGCCATTTTTATGGGTGTAGTTGATCGTGGCATTGTGAGTAGTGAATTTCTCTGAGTGGAGAATCCAATCGATCCGCGATCCCTTTCTGAGGCCTTTAAATCCGCCAAAACTGGCCTCGTCGGGCTTTCGCTTCGGATGAATGAAACGGTAACTGTCGACGAGCTTCGCGCTTGCGTCCTCTGGTCCATTGACAAGTGTTGCGTAGGGCTCACCGTCTTCGGTCGTATTGAAGTCTCCAGTGATGATGAGGGGAACATCTCCTTCGTAAGGCTCCCACTGCTTGCGCATGAGTTTGGCTGATTCGAGCCGGGCGACTTTTCCACGATGATCGAAGTGAGCATTGGCAAAGATAAAGATTTCCTCGTTTTTGAGATCGCGAAGGGCCACCCAACTGAGCATTCGTGGAAGTGAGGAATCCCAGCTCTTGCTACCGGCATCATCGGGAGTTTTGCTGAACCAAAAATGTCCTGAGCGTTCCAGAGCGAAGCGCGTCGTTTTATACATCAATGGAACGTATTCTCCTTTTTCTTTCCCGTCCTCACGTCCAACTCCGTGGAAGGCGTAGCCGGGGAGGTTTTTCTTAAGGAAGTCGGCTTGGAATCCAAGAACTTCCTGGAGGCCAAGAAGGTCGGGGTCGGCGTCCTTGATCGTATCAAGAACAAGATCCTTACGATTCTCCCATTTGTTGTTGCCATCCTTCGCTGACCCGTAGCGGATATTGAAGCTCATAACATTGAGTGGCTCGGAAGCTGTGGCCGGGAGGATTCCAACGATTATCACGAAGGTTGTCGTCAGGATATAATTGATTCTTTTCATGGGGTATGATCAGTAAAGTTGGTTTCGGTGGGGATCTTCAATGAGGAAGAAGTCTTTCGTGCCTCACTCGGAGTAATCGAGCCTATTATTGTCATAGGAAGCTCTTGTAATCCAATCCCGGGCCACGGCGTAGTTGGGAGAATCGGGTTTAATCTTTCTAGCATGAGCAATTGAGCGGGCGGGGAATCCCTGTTCGTAGTAGAATTCAGCAAAGAAGATGTTTTGGCGGTCGAGTTCAGCCCTCTTTGCAGCGCTGGTGCATGAAATGAAGGCGCAGAGTGGAAAGAGGAGGATGAATCGGATGAGCATGTCCTATTTTAGGCTGAACCATTGAGAGGTGAAGAGCTTTTTATGGCGATAGCATGCTTTGTTTTTATGGGTTTGATCGAGGCTCCATCTCTTGGCATATTCCACTCGATGTTTTCACGTGCAATTTTTTTGAGCGGTTTGGCCGCCCTGATATTTGGAGATGTGTTGGGGAAAACAAGAGCCGAGTTGACCCAGGAGTGGATGGTCGCCAATCCGAGAGCGGCCTGGTGGGATGCTATGGATACTGGTCCTTTCATTAGCGATACTTTTCTAGGTTTTGGCCCCAAAGGAGAGGTGGCAGTCCTCAAGGGGATCGCGATTAAGCTTGGAGACAAAGAAGATTGCTCTGTTGTTTTTGATACTGAAACACTGAGAATGGTTGCCGGTTTTGATGGTGTGGTGAAAATGGCTGGAACTCCGTGGAGTGGTCGTCATGCCGATAACTCATATTTGCCTGAAAATCGAAAGGATTACTTTTTCGCAACAAAGAAAGGCCCCGGAATCGCAGTGAATGGAAAATGGGGGGACCCTCGCAGGACTAGGAACGGGCCGCTTCCTGATGAACAAGCCGAGTATCTTGGGATTTATCGCCACGAGTTCGGCACGGTCTTGAGCTACACTGCAGGAGGATCCAATATTCTTGAGATGCCCTGGAGTCTTGGTGGTGGATTGGTGCGATCGTTTAAGTTTGAAAAAATGAAGAACGAGGTTGAAATTCTTGTCCTCGATCCTCTCGAGGATGGACGTAAGATTGCGGTTCAACTTCGGGGGGCTGGCAAAGGAGTTTTTCTTGAGACTCTTGAATCCGGTCGTTTGGTTGTTTCATTGGCAAAGGGTGCGGAAGGTTCCTTTGATCTGGTGTATGCGCCTGAAGGTCTGGAAATTCCTGTGGTTAAGAGATCCAGTATCGCGAGTTTTATTAAGGGTGGACCATCTCTCTTCCCGGAAACAGTCGAGGTTAAAGGTCGGGTGAGTGATACTAAAGTGGGGTATGTGGTGGATGATATCCCGCTGCCCAAGGATAATCCCTGGGGATCGAATATTCGCTTTGGAGGTTACGATTTCTTCCCCGATGGAAAACGCGTGGCATGTTCGACCTGGAATGGTGACGTGTGGATTGCCTCGGGAATTGATGGAGATTTATCGAAGATTACCTGGCGTAGATTTGCCAGCGGACTTTACCAGACTCTTGGCCTCAAAATTGTTGATGGCGTGATCTACACACACGGGCGGGATCAATTGACAAGACTCCATGATCTCAACGGTGATGGAGAAGCCGACTTTTACGAATGTTTTAACAACGATGTTCTCATTACACCGGGATTTCATGAGTTTGCCTTCGACCTTCAGACCGACAAGGAAGGTAACTTCTACTTTAGTAAAGGTGCTCCTGTGATGTCAGGTGGCCGGGGCTTTACTGAGTTGACCGAGCACAACGGAACAATTCTGCGGGTGAGTGCCGACGGGAAGGAGCTCAAGAGGTTGGCGTGGGGATTACGAGCTCCGGGCGGCTTGGGGCTTGGACCAAATGGCGAGATGACGACAGGTGAGAACGAAGGAAGTTATGTTCCGCGGTGTAAGATTACCTGGAGTAATCAGAATGGTAGCAGCTTCCACGGAGTTGTGCCGAGTGAGTGGAAGGATAAGAGGTTCATACGGAAATTGCCGGACACACCGACCGATTATGAACGTCCGCTGTGTTGGTTGCCCTATTATGTCGATAATTCGAGCGGGAGTCAGTTCTGGGTGCCGGAAGAAAGTTCCTGGAATAACCATGCCGGGAAAATGATTCATATTTCCTACGGAAAGAGCTCGATTTATCGGACCCTGATCGACGAGGTGAATGGGCAGGTGCAAGGAGGTGTTTATCGTTTGCCGGTAGAGTTGACCACGGCGGCAATGCGCGGACGTTTCCACCCCCAATCGGGTCATCTTTATTTAATGGGATTCCGTGGTTGGCAGACCAATGGTGGAACCGGTTTTCAGCGGGTGCGCTTTATCTCTGATGAAAAGCCCCTACCAGTGAAATTGGAGGCTTATGACAATGGCATTCGCGTTGAATTCAGTGGAAAGCTCGATGCCGAGGTGGCCAGTGACCCCCGTCGTTATGCAGTAAGTAAGTGGGATTATGTCTGGGGTCCACAATACGGTTCGGGGCGATTCTCGATCGATGATCCTGACACTGCCGCTCGAGACAAAGCTCTTGTCGAACCTTCGAAAGGCTCGGTTAACCAGGTGGACTCTGTTGATGTCCGTGCGGCTAAGCTTCTCAAGGATGGAAAATCGGTATTCCTCTACATACCCAAAATGACTCCGGCGATGCAGATGGAGATTCGTATGGATTTGGCGGACGATAAAAAGAAGGTATTTAAAGAAACGATCTGGAATACCATTCATAACCTGCACCCGACCTTTACTGATCACGAATTGGATCTTGCGAATCTTCCCGTGGTCAAGACGGAAGCTCTCGGCGAGCCTGGATTAATTTTAAGCACATCAAAAGGCAGTGCGGATGATGCTGTAGTGGTGGATCGCCTGGCGATCACCTTGGACCGGAAGGACGGAGTCACTGCGTTTATCGGGGGAGATCAGGGAGTCTTTGAAGGTGATATGGTCGTGGAGGCTCGTGACATGTTAGCTTTCCGTCTCGAAGGACGGGGGTGGGCCAGTTTGAAAATCAACGGAAAGAAGGTAATGGAGGGAGATCTCCCGCTGGAATGCGAGCCAATGGAATTGGAAGCCGGGCCGCAGTCTCTTTTCTGCCACTTTAAGAAAGCGAGCAATGGGAAAAGCCAGTTACGCTTCCTTTGGAGTGGGTCTGAATTCGTCTGGGAGCCCGTCAGGCCATCGGTCTATCGCTATTCCTCAAATTCTATGCTCGCAACCAAAGATAAGGCGCGTTCGGGACGCAATCTCTTCGCAGCTGCGCAATGTGTGAAGTGTCATTCTGCGGATAAGAATTATTTCAAAGACGGAGTGATGCCAGAGTTGTTTGAGAGTCTGCCTGATTTCAAAAACATTGGAAACCGGATGCATGCAGGGTGGCTCGAGCAGTGGGTCAAAAAACCGGCTGATTATTGCCCAAGTGTGGCTCCCGACGAGGCCGATGACATCGCTGCTTATCTGGCGACGTTGAAGAGCAAGGAATTGAAAGCGCAGAAAGGTGATGCCGCAGCCGGAAAGCTTCTTGCCGAAGAGCTTCATCTTCAGCCGTGGATTGAAAAGTTGGTCAAGAGTTCAAAATACACCTCGGGGGGATTGCAGGCTCATTTGTTGAATCCTGCCGGGCATGCCAAGCATACTACTTTCCCTCATCTGCGTTTAAATGAGGATGAAGCCGCGAACCTAGGGGCGTGGATTGAGATGAGATCGCCCAAGGCGCTGTCCGCTTCTGGTGGTGATACCGCGCGAGGTAAGAAGTTGGTCGCTCAACGTTGTGCGGTGTGCCACGAGCCGGACAAGGGTGTGAAGTATGAGTTCGAGGCCGTCGGCTTGAAGGAGATGTGGAATGCCGAGTGGATGGAGAAGGGTTGTCTTTCCGAGGAGGAAGGAAATGCTCCGGAGTTGGGATTCGGAATCGAGGACAAGCAAGCGCTTGTTGCCTTCAAGAATATTGATGGGAATAAGAACTTTACCGCGCTGCGCCGCTTTGTTCCTCACGAGTATGCCAATCGCACTCTTGAGCGTTTGCAGTGTCACTCCTGTCATTCTGGCGAAAACAAACTGCCTGATATTTCGTTGGCTGGTGAGAAACTGCATGGGGATTGGCTTCAGTCTCTTTTTAACGGAGAAAATCAAAAAGTCCGCCCTTGGATAGGGGCGAAAATGCCGGCCTTCCACAGTCGGTCTGAGCATCTCGCTAGAGGCCTGGCTTATCGGGCTGGCATGGATTTCAGGAAGTCGGAGTTTGAAGCCGATTCGGAACTGGCCAAGATGGGCGGCGAGATTGCGGGCATTCAGGGATACGCCTGTATTACTTGTCATGCCGCCGGAGAGACACCCGCCTTACAGGCTTTCGAGGGGCAGGGGCCTAATCTTCAGCTTTCCGGAGAACGTCTTCGTCCGGGCTACTACCATTCTTGGATGTATTGGCCTCAGCGATTCCAACCGCTGACCATCATGCCCAAGTATACCGTTAACAAAGAAAAGGCGCTCAACCCGGCCTTCTACGAGGGCATGGCTGATTCGCAGTTTGAGGCGATCTGGCACTGGTTACACACCCTCGAGGGTGCCGAGAGGGCGCCCATCCCGAAAAAGGAGGAGCACTAGGGAATTACTCCACGATCATTTCGCCCTTCATGATAGTCCAGTGACCCGGGAAGGTGCAGAGGAAGGGATAGATCCCCGGAGAGCTGGGGGCATTGAAGCGCAGGGTTTCGCTTTGTCCGACCTTGAGCATTTTGGTTGCATGCAGGATGCGTTTATCGTCGGGAATATAATGCCTCCTCGCTGCTTTGGGGTCTGCGGCCATGAGGTTGGCCTTTTCTCCGATTTCCTGAATAGGAGTATTCTTAGCCAAGATGAGGAGGTTGTGCTCGGTAGCGTCAGGGTTCGCGAAAACTAGCTTCACCGGTTGCCCGGCCTTAACTGTGAACTTATCCTCAGTAAAAAGAAGGCGCTCGGGGATGGTTCCGATTTTGACGGTGGCAAGGTTCTTTTGCCGATCGAATTGCTTCTGGTCTCGGGTGAGTTTTGTTTTCGTTTCGACGATCGGTTTGGCGAGAGCTGCGAGTTTCTCTTGGGTGTCAGGAAACCAATGAACTTTGAGGTTCTCTGAATTGAATGAGGAGCGGATGGCGTAGGCGAGGTGAGTGTCTGCGGGTTGCTCGAGGACGGGTGTGATGGCTTCGAGGGCATCCTTTTCTCCAATATAGGATGCGCACAGGCTGGCTTCGCGTCGGACGTGTTGAGAGGTGTGGCTTGCTCCAAATGCGAGAAGCTTTGAAGTGAATGCTGGTGGAGCGTCAACAAATCGGAGTGGACCGAAGGCCGAGGCTGCTACGAGGTGGTCGTCGCACTTGATGAGATTTTCGAGGAGTTCAAGATTTGGACTGTCGAGGGCTTGGTGAAGCCAAAGAGCTTCGAGGAGATGGAGAGGATTAGATTGTTTGGGAGTCCACGAGTTCAAGGCCGCGAGAAGATTGTCGGGAGAAGTCAGAGACTGAGAGTCTTGACTACGTGCGCGGAGTTCGAGCTTGGCACGATAGCGGGTGCGGTAATGGGGGGACTTGAGGAGGTCTAACAATTCTGTCATCGATGCGCCGTTAATTTTAGGAGCTTCGGCGAGCTTGGATCCTTTGGGGACGATTCGCCAGATACGGCCGGCTTTGCGGTCGCGACGAGGGTCGCGGAGGGAATACTGGGCGTGGCCTTTGACTGGGTTATACCAATCACAGACGTAGCAGGCTCCGCGGGGGCCAAAGTTGAGGTCGACGGGGATGAAGGAAAGATTAGTCGAGAAGATGAGGTCGAATTGAAACTTCTCCGAGAAGTGATCGTCTTCTTCAGTCCAGGTATGGAACTCGATTTTGTTGGTGGGCTTGTAGCGGGCTTTGATGAAGCCGCCTTGCATTTCCTTGGGCCAGAAATCGTGGGAGACAAAATCTTGTCCACAAACTCCAGAGTAGGCTTGCATGCCGTTGGCCCTTGGATGTTGTTCCGGATAAGTCAGGTTGGTGGCGTGGAAGGTAGAGGCAAAGACGGGGTGAGAGGCGACATGGTTTCCCCAGGGGTCGAATGTGACGCCCCAAGGATTTGTGTTGGGATAGGCTCCAAAGGCAGTGAGTTTTTTGCTAGACGGATGGTAGAGAAACCAGGAGGAGTTCTTGGCGCGGACCGGCCCGTAGGCGGTTTCAATCTGGCTGTTGTGGAAGATGGATTCACGGAAGAGGAGGTCGCCGCCTGGAGTCCAGGTAAAGTCGTGAAGCGCGTGATGAGAGTCCTCACAACCGAATCCGGTAAAGAGAATTTGGCGGTGATCCATTTTTCCGTCGCCATTACGATCAGTGAGGTGGGTCAGGTGAGGTTCTTCCGAGCAATAGACGCCGCCATTTCCATCAAGGACGAATGAGAGCGGAATGTGTAGGTCATCGGCCCAGGTAGTGCATTTGTCTGCTTTCCCATCTTGGTCGGTGTCTTCGAGAATGATAATTTTATCGCAGGGCTTTTGCCCGGGATAGACGTGCGGATAGGTCACGGAGGTGGAAACCCATAGGCGTCCGCGATTGTCCCAACGCATTTGGATGGGGCAGGCCATTTCGGGGAAGTCTTCTTCGGAAGCGAAACAGTTGACCTCGAAACGAGGGTCAACTTTGAAGGCTTTGAGTTCGTCGGCAACCGAAAGGAATTTGTTAGCTCCTCGTGAGAGGAGAACATCGTCCATTTTTGGAAGGTTGGAATCGTCAGGCTTGGTGGTCTTACCGGTGGAAGCGGTGCTGTGAATGGCCTTATCGCGATTCGCGACCATAAGATCAAAATTTCGCATTGCGGGAAGGAAGTCGAGGTAGCCGTAGGATTTGTTGCGAGCTCCCGTATAGTAGAAGGTGTTGAGAGGTCGATAGCGGTAGAAGAATTGGGTGGCTTTATCGATGACGAGGGATCGGAGCTCTTCGTTGATGGCACTGGGATCTTTTTGGAAAAGGGCCTTGAAGGTGGAGTTTGCAAATTCGGCGTGACCCTCGAGGTTGAGAGCATGGCCGTCGATGGTGATGGTTTGGGGAAGCGCGGCGACTTTTTTTTGGGCGTTTTGAATGAGATTGACGTAAGCAACTTGATGTTTCAGAGCTTCAAACTTGATAGCGCTCGCGTAACGAATAATGATTTTTTTTTGATTGGCTATTAACGCCAATTCCTTATCGGGGCTCTGAGAATAGCCATCAGGCGCAAGATACGGTGAGAGGAGAATAATCCGAGGTGCGGAGTTTCCGTTATAGGCTTGGGATTTGAGGTGAGTGAGAAATTTGTCCAGACGTTTTTTGAATGCAGGAAGACCTTCTTCTCCAGCAAATGATTCATTGTATCCATAGGCGGCGATGATGACATCCGCTTTAAAATAGGTGAGGTGTTGATCGAGATCGCCGAAGTTATCGGGCCGTGGCATGAGGTCGATCTCGTCGGCTGGCCAGGCGAGATTGCGGACGATGAGTTGGTGATTGGGATGATGTTGGTGGAAGAGGGTTTCGAGGTGCCCGTAGCGACGTTCGGCATCGAGGAGGAGATTTCCGATGAGGGCGATACGTGATCCTTTTTCCAATTGGAGAGGCAGTGTGGTTTCTACAGGAGTTGTGGTCTTCGCGCGGGGTGAGGTTTTACGGTTGATGTAATACTTGGCGAGCGCGGGATCCTTCCTCGGGGGAGCAACCTTGATTTTCTTGTTTTTGGCGTCCTGAACTTTGGGGTTTTGGGCTTCAGAGACAGAGTTCGAGAAGAGGCTGAAGATCAGAAGAGTTTGGAGGAATTTCATTTCTGCGATGATGCGATGCTAAAAAACTTACGTGAGTTTTGCGCAAATTGTTCAACAGGAATGTTGAGAACTTGGGCGCATTGAACTGCGATCTCTTTAAGGTTTGCGGGATGATTGAGATCTTCAAGCTGATAATTCGGAGATGGAGGGCGCATGTCTGGCGCGTCCGTTTCCACGAGTATACGATCAGTTGGAAGCTGGCGGAAGATTTCCCGAATCTTCGCCTTTCTTGAATGGAGAAATTGCCCGGAGAAAGAAAAGTGTGCGCCGAGCTTTAGAAGTTCTCTAGCCGTTTCCAGAGATCCGGAGTATGAATGAAGAAGAAGGCGGGTAGGGAGAATCGTGCTTTCCTTGAGAATGGTAAGGAGAGGACCCCAGGCTTTTAGACAGTGAATGGTGATGGGGCGCTCAAATTGAGCCGCCAGATCCAAATGTTTTTGAAAAATAGGAAGTTGAAGGTCAATGTCGTGACCCTTGACCCAACGATCAAGTCCACATTCGCCGATTGCTGCGTTTGGCGACTCTATGAGAAGACCCGCGAGAGTGCTCAACCAGTGGTCTGAGCGTTGCTTGAGGTGCCAAGGATGTAACCCGTATGAGGGAATGACAAGGTCCGGGTGCTCTTGAGCGAGTTTCTTTACTTTGGGCCAGTCTGATTCAGTGGTACCATTGATGACGCATCGACTGATGCCGACTCTGTGCATCTCCGAGATCAGCTCATCACGAAGTCGATCAAAGCGGGGATTTTGAAGGTGATTGTGACTATCGAATAACATCACCTTCGGTAGGCGCGATTTACTTGGTGATTCGTTCAACTAGCTTTCGATTCCAGGCGATAGATTTACGAAGGAGCGTCAGTTGTTCAAGAAGTCCCGAGTGTTTGGCATAGACTTTTTTGCAGGCGGGATCCTTGAAGTTGATATTCAGATAACGACCAATTTCACGACAAAGCACGCTGTCTTCTTCCTGAAGTAAACCAAGTTTGGCCTGATACTTTGTGATATCTTTGTTGGCTCGGCTGATTTGAGAATAGCTTTCGGATGTTTCGTCTTTGGTTCCTTGCAGCTTCTGATCAATTCGGGCCTGAAGTTCGTTAAGACTACCTTGTTCGATCTCGATACGATTTTCCACCCCCATCAAGACTTCTTTAAATCCGTTAAAAGTATCTTTGAGTTTGATTAGTTTCTCGCGGCATTCCCGATATTGCTCAGTATCTCCCTGTCCTTCTTCTTGGAGGACGCGGGCCTTCATCCTGAAGGCCTCATACTTGTGTTTGACGTGTTGAGCCTCTATTTTGATGTCATCCCGCTGGGTCTTAAGCTTATCTAGGATCTCGAAAAGTTCTTCGCGTCGTTCGTAAAGCCCTTGTCCCAATTCTTTGGAGCGGTCAGTGGCCTCGGCGCGATGTTGGTGGGCTTCTTCGAGAATTCGTTCGGCATTGGTAATTTTTTCCCGAATCTCTTTTTGTTCTCGTTCGAGGCGGCGGATGTTCCAGTATTCCATCGAGAGTTCATCGATGTTTTCGATGTTCTTCCAACAGTATTTCCCGAGTAGTTCTTCTCCATCCTGCATGAGATGGCTTTCAAAAGCTGCATCGGTCATACGCTTGGTTTTACGCAGGAGTCCGAATGACTGAAAAACTACAGCGAAGCCAAATCGGGTGCGGGTCATGATGAATTTTACTTTTTGAGATTCTTCTGAAGGTCGGCGATGACGCTGTAGTCCTCAAGAGTCGTGATGTTTCCCGAAACCTCTCCGGTAGCGACGAGTTCTTTGAGAAGACGTCGCATAATCTTACCGGAACGGGTCTTGGGTAGTGAGGGCGTGAAATAGATTTCGTCAGGCTTAGCGATTGCTCCAATAACTTTGCCAACATGGTTGCGGAGTTCCTTGGCGAGTGCCTCGGAAGTTTTGATATTGCCTTTTACCGTTACGAAGGCCACGACGCCTTGTCCTTTGATTTCGTGTGGACGTCCCACGACCGCAGATTCAGCGACGGCTTTGTGTTCGACAAGGGCGCTTTCCACTTCGGCAGTCCCCAGGCGGTGGCCGGAGACGTTGAGGACGTCATCGAGCCGGCCGACGATCCAGAAGTTGCCTTGCCTGTCAGTGCGGGCTCCGTCACCGGCCGTATACATCCCTTTGTAGTCGTTCCAGTAAGTGTCGCGATAGCGCTTCTTGTCGCCATAGATGCTGCGTAGCATTGATGGCCACGGCTTTCGGATGACTAGCTTGCCTCCTTCGTTGGGGGCGCATTCTTCGCCAGTTTCGTCAAGGATGGCAGCATCGACTCCGAAGAAGGGCAGAGTTGCCGTCCCGGGCTTAGTGGGTGTGCAACCGGGGAGGGGTGAAATCATGATGGCGCCAGTTTCGGTCTGCCACCAGGTGTCGACAATGGGACAACGTCCGCCCCCAATCTTTTCATGATACCACATCCAGGCTTCCGGATTGATCGGCTCACCTACGGTGCCGAGGAGTCGGAGCGAGGAAAGATCTCTCGAATCGGGGAATTGATCTCCCGCTTTAATGAAGGCTCGAATGGCGGTTGGAGCAGTGTAGAAAATGGTGACACCGTACTTCTCGACGATATCCCAGAAGCGACCGAAGTCGGGATGATTGGGGGCGCCTTCATACATGACCTGTGTCACGCCATTGGAGAGAGGTCCGTAGGCAATGTAGGAGTGGCCAGTGACCCAACCGACATCAGCGGTGCACCAGTAGACATCGTCATCCTGCATATCGAAAATGTATTTGCAGGTGGAGTAAGTGCCGGTGAGATAACCGCCGGCGGTGTGGAGGATTCCCTTGGGTTTTCCTGTGGATCCTGAGGTGTAGAGAATGAAAAGCGGGTGCTCGCTGTCGAAAGCTTTGGCTACGTGCTTGGTGGAAACCCTAGCTGCTTCTTCGTGCCAGTAGACATCACGTCCGCGCTTCATGGGAATCTTGTCCCCGATGCGCTGATGAACAATGACGGTTTCTACAGATTTGTATTTCTTGAGTGCCTCGTCGACGTTGGCTTTCAAAGGCACGACTCCGCCACGACGGTAACCTCCGTCGGCGGTGATGACGGCCTTGGCTTTGCAGTCGGAAAGTCGATCCACAATGGACTCGGCAGAGAACCCACCGAACACGACCGAATGAACAGCCCCAATGCGGGCGCAGGCCAACATCGCGATGACCGCTTCCGGAACCATAGGCATGTAAATCAAGACGCGATCTTTGGGTTTGATGCCTTGTGCGAGTAGAACGTTGGCAAATTGGCAAACCTCACGGTGAAGTTGGCGGTAGGTGAGGGTGCGGGACTCGCCGGGTTCCCCCTCCCAAATGATGGCGGCTTTGTTGGCCCGGCCATTGGTGAGGTGGCGATCAACGCAGTTTTCGCAGACGTTGAGTTTTCCACCGACAAACCACTTGGCGTAAGGGGGCTTCCAGTCGAGGGCTTTGGTCCACTTTTTCTGCCAGGTCAGTTCTTTGGCTTCGCGGGCCCAAAAAACGCCGGGTTTCTCGATTGATTCCTTATGCATGCGCTTGTATTGCGCCATGCTTTTGATCCGGGCGTTTTTTGAAAATTCCTTGGAGGGTTTGAAGATGCGGTTTTCGCTTAGGTGGCTCTCGATATTATCGCTCATGCTTTCTCTGGAGAAAACTTAACAAGATGAATGATGAGGGCACAATGCCGGATTAAGGTAAATCCCTACTTCCTTGGAGTCTTGGCGAGTGCAAGAAGAGATTCCCGCTCACTGGTTTCCAGTGCTCGCCATTTTCCCGGAGCGAGATTGTCGAGATCAAGGTCGCCGATCCGAATTCGAACGAGACGCTTCACGCGGTGGCCCACGGCTTGGACCATGTAGCGTATCTGTCGCTTAAGGCCGGTTTTGAGGGTCATTTCCATACGACGGGAAGAGAGGCGTTTGACCGAGGAGGCACGAGCTTTGCCGACCTCGGTGTGGACCCCTTTTTCAAACTGGGAGAGAATGGAGTTTTCGAAGGCGTTCTGCACGGTAACGTGATAGATCTTTTCGATGTTGTGCTTTGGGTGGGTCAGGGCCTGGGAGAGTTTGCCGTCATTGCTGAGGATGAGAAGTCCTTCGGATTCCAAATCGAGTCGACCAACGTGCATGAGGTGATGCATTTTGGGCGGGAGGAGTTCGTAAATCGTGGCGCGTCCGTTTTCGTCGCTCCGGCTGCAGACCAGCCCGGGAGGTTTATGGAGGACGATGGATTGGACCATGAGCGGCTCAATACGCTTTCCTGAAGCCCGAACGGAATCTCCGGGTTGCACACGGTATCCAGGGTTGAGGCAGACGTCGCCATTGACGATCACTTCACCTTGTTGGACCAGAGCATCGCAACCGCGACGGGAACCGATTCCGGCGGAAGCGAGGTATTTGTTGAGTCGGATTCCTTCAGGTGTCATGACAAAAGAAAAAGCGGAGCCCGCAATGAGGCCCCGCTATGAAAGTATTTGTGAAAAAGTTCCCAGCGGAGACTAACTCTCAGCTTTGGTTTTGGGGAGGCCGATGGCGCTTTTGCCTTCTTGCCATTCTCCTCGTTCTTTCATGAGCTTTACACGCTCAAAGCGTTTCATTACTGAGCGCTTACCAGTGGCGCCGCCTTTTCGTTTCAGTGAGTTGTGCTTGGACATAAGATCTTCGGTCAGGTTGGGGCGCGGAAGCTAGGAAGCGATGGTGACTTTGGCAAGGATGAACTTTCATTAATTTGAGTTAGGCAAAAGGGCTGAGATTCCGCCTCGCCAGAACCCTTGGGCGATCATATTTTATCCCCGTGCCCGCGGAATGTGAAGAAAGCCAGATCAAGTTGGAGTTCGAGACCCCTCGATTTCTACAGTCTCTTTTTGCTCATGATGAAAGGCTATTAAAGTATTTGGAGAATCAGGCCGGGGTGAAAATCGTCACCCGCGACGGTTGGTTGCTGGCTCGGGGGTGTCCCGAGGGTTGTGCCAATGTGGAACAGGTTTTCGGGGATTTGGAGGAAGCGCGGCGAAATGGGGGAGAGATCACAGCCCGGGATTTTCGGACCGCAGTGGATATCGCCTTAAGTGAGGATGGAGAAGCTAGTGTTTCGGATTTGGTCAGTGTCCAGTTGGTGGGAGCTCGTGGGCGAAAGCCCGTGGTGGCAAGGACTCGGAATCAGTTGAAATATCTCAATGCGATGCAGAAGAATGAGGTCGTCTTTGGTTTAGGTCCTGCAGGAACGGGTAAAACCTATTTGGCGGTGGCGATGGCGCTCCACATGCTAAAGAACAAGGAGATCAATCGCGTGGTGCTCACTCGTCCAGCGGTCGAAGCTGGAGAGGCCCTGGGCTTTTTACCCGGAGACATGCGAGACAAGGTCGCCCCGTATTTACGTCCACTGTATGATGCCATCGACGACATGTTGGGATTTGAGGAAGGTGATAAGCGTTTGGAGGACGGCAGTATCGAAATTGCTCCACTGGCTTACATGCGTGGACGGACGCTCTCAAAGTCATTCCTCATCTTGGACGAAGCGCAAAACACAACCCGTGAGCAAATGTTCATGGCTCTAACTCGTTTAGGGGAAGGGTCGCGTTGTGTCGTCACCGGAGATTCCTCTCAGATCGATTTGAAGGAGCATCGGACGTCGGGACTCCTGGAAGCCGAAAACGCCCTCAAGGGCGTCAAGGGTGTTGGCTTTAATTATTTTGACACGGATGATGTTGTGCGCCACGCCGTTGTTGGTCGAATCATCGAAGCCTATAACAAGGAACGTTCCCAGTAAGCAGCCATGAATATCATCATTGTCGGAGCGGGAGAAATTGGCCGCCATCTCGCGATTGAGCTCTCTCGGAAAGAACACCAGGTTTCCGTCATCGAGAGCGATGCCAAGCGTGGAGCTGAACTTGAGCGCGAGATCGAGGGGAAGGTTGTCATTGGCGATGGCTCCAGTGTGAACACGCTTTCTGAAGCGAACGTCGGGGAGTGCGAATTGTTTCTTGCGCTGACGAGTGACAATACTGTGAATCTTATCAGTGCTTCAATGGTGAAGTCGATGGGCGTGGAGCGTGTGATCAGTCGAGTGCATCCGGGCTTGCAGCGGGAGGAGTGGCTGTTTGATTTTAGGGGGCATTTTGGGATCGATCATATTTTCTCGTCTGAGCGTCTCGCTGCGATTGAGTTGGCCAAGTTTATCCGCAATCCGGATTCCCTCGTGGTGGAAGAAATTGCGCGTGGACGGATCGAACTGCAGCAGGTTCGCGTCAGCAGCAAAAGTGATGTCATCGGGATGCCCCTGAAAGATCTCAAATTTCCGGCCAATACACGGATTGCCTTGGTGAGCCGTGGACAGGTGCATGAGGTTCCCAATGCCGAGACAGAATTGCAGAGCGGTGATATTGTCACGGTATTCGGAGCTCCGCGTAAGTTGCGGACCTTTGTGGAAAAGCTTCAAAAAGAAGTTCTCACCAAGGAGGGTCCCAGAGTGGTTGTATTTGGAGGCGGGGAATATGGCTTTGCGCTGGCACAGATGTTAGAGAGCTGGAATTGTCGCGTGCGGATTTTTGAAAAGGATCCGGAAGTAGCGCGAGATCTTTCCGAGAGGCTTTCCAACACGACCGTGATCAATGCGGACGCGACATCAGTGGCAGAACTCGAGGAGGAAGAAGTGGGTGGAGTTGATTTCTTTGTCGCGACCAGCGGGAGTGATGAAGATAACGTCATGACCTGCCTTCAGGCGCACAATTTGGGGGCTGAGAATTGCCTGACTTTGATCCACCGCGCGGACTATGCGAAGGCGATCAGTGCATCAGGAAGACACTTCGGAGTAGTCGCCGCGGTCAGTCCGCGGGAAGCCTCGAGGAAAGAAATTTCGCGTTACGTCACCACCGAGCGTTATCACATGGTACGACGACTCGGAGATGGAATGGTTATTCAGACCCACGTCTCGTCGGGTTCCCGAGCCGAGGGCAAAACAGTGAGTGAAATTAAATGGCCAAAAGGCTGTGTTCTTGTTGGCCTACTCAAAGGACTTCAAGCAATTGTCCCCGGTCCAAACGATGTTCTCGAAGCCGGTGATCAGCTCTTTGCGGTGGTGGCGAACAAAGCCGAGAAGAAGTTCATTAAGCTGGTTCACTGATCGAGAGGAAGAGCGTCTCGAATCTCGTCCTGTCGCAGATTGGGATTCAGAGGGAGTTGGTCCGGTGTGTCAGGAGTCACTAACTCGGCAGTAGCCGGTGAAATAGCGTCACTTTTGTATCCAAGCGGGTCGGCGCTTTTCATAATGTCGACCCAGATGGGCAGGGCGAGAGTGGAACCATATCCTCCTTTCAAAATGGGGGCCGGAGTGTCCAGTCCGACCCAGACCGCGCAACTGAGGGAAGAAGTGTATCCGGCATACCAGGCGTCCTTGTAGTCGTTGGTGGTACCAGTTTTTCCAGCCGAAGGCTTGCGGAAACCGTATTTGTGCCGGATCGCCCGACCGGTTCCAATCTCGTTGGTTTGTTCAAGGATACGCGAAACGTCCCAAGCGGGTCCGGCTTCTGTGGCGCGGTAAGGAATGGGGCCGTTTTCCCAGAGGATGTTTCCTTTGCGGTCTTTAATCGATTGAATGTAGTAGGGGCGAAATCGTTGACCGCCATTTGGAAAGATGCTGTAGGCGCTTGCAACTGTCTCTACTGGGGCGCCCCAGGAGCCGAGATAGGACGAGGGAACACGGTCGATTTTATCGACGTTGAATCCCGAAACCCTGGCGACTTCGATGATGTCATCAAGACCTGCCTTTTCTGCAACGCGGATGGATGACGTGTTTCTTGAGTCGGTGAGAGCGCGAAAAACGCTGACCGAGCGGTAATATTTTTCGTCGGAATTTTTGGGAGACCAATTTCCTGGTGCTCCGGTGATTTCGCCCGGGAGAATTTGTGCATCGCTGATGGAGGCCCGGGGACTCAAGCCATTCTTAAATGCGGCGAGGTAAATGAAGGGTTTGAAAATGGAGCCTACGGGGCGCCCTCCTTGCAGGGCGCGATTATATTGCGATTCGCTGGCATTGCGTCCGCCCACGATAGCCAAGACCGCCCCGGTGTTGTTTTCGATGACCACTACGGCACCTTGGAGGTATTGAGGATCTCCCTGTCCGTTCCAAGCGGATCTTTTTTGGTGGCTGTATCCGGGGTAATTCTCGACGTGACGGAGGCGTTTCTCGACTGTTTTTTCAGTAAGCTCCTGAAGGTTGGGATCGAGTGTTGTTGTGATGATCAGCCCGCCGTCGCGGATGTTTTCCTCCTCGAGAATCCGTTCTAGATCCCGTCGGATAGCATCGAGGGCATAGCTCCCTTGGGTCAGTCGGTCGGCGGCAGCGGGGATGGTGAGATTGGTGGCTTTGATTTCGTCAGCGACAGATTTTTCGATGGATCCGTAGTGCACCATGCGGTCGAGCACGGTATCGCGTTCAGCCTGGGCTTTGTCCAGGAATCGGAGTGGGGAGAAAGCATTGGGTGCGCGAATGATCCCGGCGAGCACAGCGGCTTCGGAGAGGGTAAGGTCTTGGGCCTTTTTGTTGAAATAGGTTTTTGATGCCACTTCGATCCCCTGAATGGAACCGCCCCAAAAAATTCGGTTCATATAATGTTCGAGAATCTCGTTTTTACTGAATCGGGATTCGATTCGTACGGCGATGAAGGTTTCGAGAATCTTTCGATGAACTCCTTGTGGGAAACTTTCTCCCCGTCTCTTTAGTTGATAGCTGTTTCGAGCTAATTGCATCGAAATTGTGCCACCACCCTCAAGTTTGCCACGGGTGATAAAACGGAAAGCCACACGGACGAAAGCTCTTAGATCAACAGCCCCGTGTGCCCGGAAGCGGGCATCTTCGCGAGCAATGAGGGCGTCGACAAAATAAGGAGAAACCTCGTCGTAGCCAACAATGCGGCGGTTCTTTCCGTGGAGATAGCCGACTTCCTGTCCCTTGCTGTTTTTGAGAATGTTGCCGTTCCGGTCGAGAATCTCGGTTCGGGCAGGCATCGTGACGACTTCATCCAGATCGTAAGTGCTGGCAATGATGTAATAAACAATCGAGACAAAGATCGCCAGCGAGCTAGCGATCACTCCTGCCGAGAGTCCAAGGCGGGAAGGCCACTTCAGCCAGACTGGCATTCTTTTTGTCATCCACCAAATGGCGTAAAACGGAGAAAGGAAGAAATGGCGGGCCTTGAAGACGATCGATCCCTTTTTTTGGGCGTCTTTTTTGCGGGCATTCTTCCTGGCTGGCATCTGATCACCTAAGCTTACGAATCTGGAAGCGGAGTCCAAGACAGGATTTTTCCTGATTGTTTTAAAAAGAGGCCGCGTAAGGATTTTGTGACGTCTCACAATTCGTTTGTTTTGAGATCATCACTTGAATTTTCCCAAAACAACGCAAATGTAGACGCTAATAACTTCCTTGAATTGATCATGAAATCATTGATTACAATCCTGTGCCTGAGTGTTTCGGCTGTCCTCAATGGGGCCCCTAGAATTGAAAGTTTGAGCGACCTTCGCGCTCTGGAGGAAAAGGTGAAAGCGGTGGTGAAAAGCCAAACTGACGCAACTATTTCCCTAGTTTCAACAAAATTAGGCTCCTCGGGGAGTGGTGTGATTGTCAGTGCCGATGGATTGATCCTGACCGCCGCCCATGTCACTGCGGGCAGTAAAGAGATGACTGTCATTTTTCCAGATGGGAGGCAGGAGAAAGCCAAAGTGTTGGGGGCAAACGATACCCGGGATGCGTCAATGGCTCAACTGATTGGTGCAGGACCATGGCCCTTCTCCGAAATTGGAAATTCAGACGAGCTCGAAGTGGGAGATTTTGTTGTGGCGATGGGGCATCCGAAGGGATTTGACCCAACCCGGCGTCCTCCGGTCCGGTTTGGGCGAATCATGACGAGGGGGGAATATGGATTCATCACGACCGACTGTACGGTGGTGGGGGGAGATAGTGGGGGCCCACTTTTCGATCTTGAAGGCCGGGTTGTGGGAATCCACTCCCATATTGCCAGCGATCGCAAAATCAACAACCACGCCGGCATCTCAGGATATTTGAGCTCGTGGGAAAAGATGCACAAAGGGGACGTTTGGGGGCGATTGGGAGGGATCGATCGGGATGAGAGACGCCCCGTACTGGGCTTGGTTCTGAGTAACGAGAACTCTGTTATGACTGCGGTGAAAGTACCTGAAAAATCGCCGGCTTATGCCGCTGGTTTGCGCGTCGGAGATGTGATTCTTAAAGTCGCTGGCGAAATTGTTGACGACCCGACTGAATTGCGCGATGTCCTAATTGATTTAGAACCCGGAGATAAAGTGGGGGTTGCCGCAAAGCGCGGTGAAGAAAACAAGACCTTCATTGTGAAGTTGGCGGCCCTTGGTGATGTCTACGAACTTTATTTGCGATAGAATGATGAAAACGATAGTTATGATGATTCTGGCAGTGGTGCCTCAGTTTATTAGTGGACAGATGCGGGTGCCACAAATCCCTAAGGGGGATCTTGCGCTCACTAACAGGCAGGCCATTGAAGTCTTTGACGCCCTGCGTGCGGTGTCGCACCGTTGCAAGGAAGTGGTTTTTCCGATCTATTCTTTCCGAAAGCGGATTGCCTATGGTGTCTCCATTGGCAAAGATCGTGTGATTGCCAAGGCAAGTGAGGTTGCGATTCAAGCGAATCTGGTGACGCTAAGTAAGGAGAAAAAAAGTGTGCGTCTGACCGTGATCGGAGCCTATCCGGACCATGATTTGGTTGTATTAAGCGCTCCCGGACTGGCGGCACCTGCGGCCCAGTGGGCTGACTCTTCGACATTAGAGGAGGGTTCATTTTTGACCGCAATTCGGCCCGATGGCGAGGCGCAAGCGATGGGTGTTCTGAGTGTGCATGAGCGGAGTTTGCGCCAGGCCGACCAAGGTTATCTTGGTGTCGCCATTGACCCTCGGGAGATGGGGGAAGGGGTCGTTATCGCGAGTGTTTTTAGAGACTCGGCTGCTCACAAAGCCGGGATCATACCCGGTGATACCCTCTTAAAGATCAAAGGGAAGATTGTTAAGGGGTATTACGAGGTCTCGACGATGTTGCGGCGTTTGAAGGTCGGTGAGAAACCCGAGTTGTTGATTGTTCGGGATGGGAAGCCTCGATTGGTATTTCCAACCCTGCAGCCCAGGGAGGTTCAGCAGTATGAATCCCGGCGCATGAAATCAATGGATGGAGAGCAAAACCGGGTGAGATCTAATTTTTCAAATGTCCTGCAATCTGACATGGAATTGGGTGTTGAGGATACAGGCCTACCGGTAGCGGACTTGGAGGGGAGAATCGTCGGGGTTGTTATTGCAAGAGCTGGAAGAATTAGCACTCTGATTCTTCCGGGCGATGAGATGAGGGAGTTGCTCTCCAAGGAGCCGCAAAAGATCGATATGGAACCAAATCGGCCTATTCGTCGGGCGAGACGATCAGCTGAACGCATGAGTGCCGATGATCGGGAAGAGTTGTTGCGCAAATTACAGGAATTACTTGAGGGTGGTTAAGTTTTTCCTTGGACCTGGTCGAGGTGCATGATCGCCATGTCTGTGCCGGGCACCTCCCAACTTTGGGAGTTACGAATGGCTCTCTGGGTAAATTTTTGCGCTTGATGTGCGGCTTCAAACATTGTCTGCCTCTCAGCAAGTCCGACTGCAAAGGCTGCAGCCAGTGTGCAGCCGGTTCCATGTGTTTGCGGAATTTCGTGGAAAGGCGCTTTCAATGCGCTCTTTGCTCCGTCTCGCTCCACGAGAAGGTCACAGATTTCTTGGTTTGATGTAGAATGTCCGCCTTTCAGGTAGCAGGCGGTAGCGAATTGTTTGGTGAGAGCAAGGGCCGCCGATTGTTGGTCGACATTTGTTTGGATTTTTCTGTCTAACAAAATTTCGGCTTCCGGAAAGTTGGGAGTGATTACGGTTGCGAGTGTGAGGAGTTTCTTGAGTGCTTCAAGAGAGTCGCTTGTTTGAAGGGTGTCTCCGGTGGAAGCAACCATGACCGGATCGACAACAAGCGGGATATCCCGGTCCTGCAGAAGTTCAGAGACGATCGCGATTTGTTCCGGAGTGCAAAGGAGCCCGGTTTTAATCGCATTGATGGGATAGCTCTCGAGCAGAATCTCCAGCTGATCTCTAAAGACAGCCAGGGGAACCGGGTGGATGTTCCGAACCTCAAGCGGAGTTTCGGCGACAACGCAGGTCAATGCCGTCAAGCCATGGCATCCCAGTGTGCTGAATGTTTTGAGATCAGCCTGAAGCCCCGCACCAGCCGAACTATCTGAACCGGCGATGCTTAGGACAATAGGCTTTGCCATTTTACGCTTCGACGAGGTCTTTTTCGGTATAGCCGTTTTCTTCGGCATACTTGCGGACGTCGGCGGTGATTTTCATCGAGCAAAAGGTGGGGCCACACATCGAACAAAAATGCGCAGTTTTGGCACCTTCGGCAGGAAGAGTTTCGTCGTGGAAGTCAATGGCACGGGCCGGGTCCAGCCCGAGGGCAAATTGGTCGCGCCAGCGGAATTCGAAACGGGCCTTTGAAATGGCATTGTCGCGCTCCTGCGCAGCCGGGTGTCCTTTGGCCAGGTCTGCGGCGTGGGCAGCTATTTTATAGGTGATCACTCCTTCGCGAACATCGTCGCGATTGGGAAGGCCGAGGTGTTCCTTTGGCGTGACGTAGCAAAGCATGGCGCAACCATACCAACCGATGTTGGCGGCTCCGATACCGCTGGTGATGTGATCGTATCCGGGCGCGATGTCGGTGGTGAGCGGTCCCAGGGTGTAGAAGGGAGCTTCGTGACACCAATCGATTTGCTTCTGCATGTTTTCCTCGATGAGTTGCATCGGAACGTGGCCGGGGCCTTCATTCATGACTTGGCAACCTTTGGCCCAGGCGCGTGTGGTAAGCTCGCCTTGGATTTCCAATTCGGCCAACTGCGCGTAATCGTTGGCGTCGGCAATCGATCCGGGACGAAGCCCGTCGCCGATGGAGAAACTGACGTCGTAAGCGGCACAGATATCACAGATCTCGTCCCAATGAGTGTAGAGGAAGTTCTCGGAATTGTGGTGGAGAGACCATTTGGCCAGGATCGATCCGCCACGGGAAACAATTCCGGTCATGCGACGGGCGGTGTGTGGGACGAACCGCTTCAGGACGGCGGCGTGGATAGTGAAGTAATCGACTCCCTGCTCGGCCTGTTCGATGAGGGTGTCGCGGTAGAGTTCCCAAGTGAGGTCTTCGATACGTCCGTTAACTTTTTCGAGAGCCTGATATATCGGAACCGTTCCGATGGGAACGGGCGAGTTACGTAGAATCCATTCGCGGGTGGCATGAATGTTTTTCCCGGTGGAAAGATCCATCACAGTGTCAGCGCCCCATTTGGTTGACCAGCGCATTTTTTCGACCTCTTCATCGATGGTGGAAGCGACTGCGCTGTTACCGATATTGGCGTTGATTTTCACGAGGAAATTACGCCCGATGATCATGGGCTCGAGCTCCGGGTGATTGATGTTGCAAGGAATGATAGCGCGTCCACGGGCAACCTCGGAGCGAACAAATTCGGCAGTGATCAGCTTGGGGATCTCAGCGCCGTATGTTTGACCGGGGTGCTGATGATTCATCACATTGCGAGAGACCTGCTTGAAGGGGTCGATCTTACTCGGTCGGGGCATTTCGTATCCCTCGGGAGTTGAGTTTTGCTGACGGATGAATTCCTTGACGGTATCCGAGGCATCATCGGGGAGCTCGTCGAGTGTTGGATAGCGATCGTGAATCGTTTTAAATTCTTCGAGACGCCCGTTGTTCTCGCGGATCGCGATATACTCCATTTCAGGTGTGATGATTCCTTGGTCGGCATACCACTTTTGCGTGACGGGCTTGCCGGTCGACTTGAGAGGCTTGCGCTTTAAGCCGGGGTACTCCTTGAGCTTGTTTTTGGATGCTTTATTCTCGTTGTATTTTTCGGCGTGGGCCTCGGAAAGGTAGCCATTGTCGATCGCTTGAGTTTCGCGGCCTTCGTATTCTTCAATATCGCCTCGCTCGAGAATCCAGTCACGACGGAGTGGGGGGAGTCCCTCGGTCACGTCGCCATTGAAAGAGGGGTCTCCCCACGGTCCGGAGCAATCATAGACTCGGATGGGTGGGTTTTCCTCGATCCTTCCGTTTGGATGCTCGGTAGCGGAAAGGCGAATCTCCCGCATAGGCACCTTGATGGATGGATGGATTTGGCCTTCGACATAGATTCGTGTCGAGTTGGGAAAGATGGTGGGATCATTTTCAATTGCGGCGAGCTCGGCTGAGTTATCGATGTCTTCGACAAAGTTGCCGGTGTAGTCGCTGCGCTGCTTGGAGTTTTCGGGCGTTATGCCGTTTTCGTCTGGAGAAATCATGGATGCTTGTTGTTGTAAATAAAAAGCCTGCCGGCTTCAAAATGAATGCGCGACAGGCGTGAGCTAGATTTCGGTCTGACTCCCAAACCCGCCTCAGCGGCTTTGGTGGTGAGGGTCTGATCTCAGAATCTCCGCCGGAACGGAAAAACACCCCTGTCGTTGTGCTGTCCACCGTGGCGGCGACAGAGGTGCTTGTCAAGGTAGGCTCGATCAATTTCTGTGGTGTTCTTTTGCGGTGGGCAGGCACAAGTTCAAAAATGAAGATCAATCGTCACAGTCAGGTCAGTCTTTTGATGAATTGAGACGGTGTAAGCTCTCTCTCTTGGGCAAAGGCCTTCGAAAAGTGGGAGAGAGACTGGTAGCCAACTTCAAAGGCAACTTCAGTGACGTTGAACTGGTGGCTGGAGAGAAGTTCGGCAGCCTTTTCAATGCGAACAGCCCTAAGATGTAGCGAGAGAGTCTTGCCTGTTTCTTGTTTAACCAGCCTGCTGAGATAATGGGGAGCACATCCGACGTCTTGTGAGAGTGACTTTAGGTCGAGCGGGAGGGCAAGTCGTGACTGAAGAAGCGTGAGGGCCTCTTTGACATAGCGATGCGCTCTCGATTTCACCATGGAACAGAAAAGCGGAGCCTCTACTTGTGGTTGGTGGAAAAGATAGAGCGAGAGGATTTCAAGAGTCTTGGCAAGGAACCAAGCCCGTTGTGCGGTCTCAGGAACAGGTGGTTCCAGAAAATCACGATAGAAGATTTGTTCACGGGACGACCACCGCCGAATCATTCCCAGATTCTTTTTTAGTAAAGGAGCGACGTCACCGAAGATCTTGCGGGTGGCCTCCTGAGGAAGAACAAGTAGGATGAAGTCATGTGCACTGTTTCCTGAGAAACGAGTCGCGGTTTTAAATGGGGAGGTATCCGAGCAGGTAAATAGCGCGCTGGAATTGGGCAGCAGGGTGAGTCTGGTATCAGAGGCCATGATCAAGCCCTCTCCGGAATTGTTTAAAACAATGTGGAGAGAAGAATCCTTGAGGAATGAAGACCAACTCCCAGCCTTTCCCTCGGGACTGGTTAGGTGCAAGATGTCGAAGTCCAAGGTGCCGGATTGGCGATGGAGCAGGCTGGAATTGATGGCTCTGAAAGCAAATTAGTGAATTCTATGCGGCGGGCCGAACGGTCACTCTGATGTCGTCGAAAGGGATGCTTTCCGTGGTGAATTCAAAGAAGAGTGACTTCACCTGAGGAAGGACCCGGGCAAGGGGAGAGATGGAGAAGTTTTCCGGGGCAACCCGATTGAGTGGGTCTGAAACCTCGAGGTTAAAGTTCAAGGAAATCCATTGCCTTATTCGAAAACCGAGAAGGAAATGCTGGCGCTCAAGGCGATGAAGTAAGCGGTAAAATTTGGTGATAATAGCACTGGCTGAGGATTGTTTGAAAACCTGCCGGAGCTCAAGGAGCACATTGGCTTTGGTGTTGGAGAAGGATTTTGACACGTCAACTAATTCTCGATCAATCCAATCGAGGACGGGTCCAGCAATTGGGAGAATTGGTGGTGAACTAGGTTTAGTTGAAATGATCGTTGGCATTTCGGAATCTACGTGGGAAAATTGCCCTAGTAACCCGGATTGTCAATGAAATAAATGAGAACGAGTCTCAATAGCAATTAGATCCCCATGGCGAAAACAATTTGTGACTGGTCCCGCAAGGACTTGGAGGAGAAGGCGGAGAAGCTCCATGCTCTGACCCGAACCCCTTCTTTTTATTGCCGAAAGTGTGGCCGCGTTGCGAACACACAAAGAGTTCTCTGCAAGGCAAAGAAGTTTCTGGTTCGTGAAGCTGATTAATTGGCGGCTACTTCAGGTAGCTGTTAAGAAACCACACCGCTTTTTGGTGGGTTTTGACTCGCCCAATCAGGAGATCTTCAGTTTCTGCATCGCCAGCGGAGGCCGCGAGTTTACGCCCCTTCACACAAGCCTCAATCACGACTTCGTGGGCGACGAGAGTAGCGGAAACGAAATCTTTGGCAGAGGCGGATGATGCAGATGGCGCTTCGTTGACCGTCGACATCTCAGCGAGCTTTTTGACACCGCCTTCAGCATATTTTCCAAGGGCGCGAACACGCTCCGCAACTTCGTCGATAGCAACAAAGAGCTCTTCGTATTGAGCCTGAAACATTTCGTGAAGGGGAAGGAAATCCGTACCCTCCACATTCCAGTGAGCAAGATGGAGTTGTCCAAGCAAGCCATAAGACTCAGCTACGACCTGATTTAATTGAGCCGCGATTTGATCCACGGCGCTGCTTTCTATGTTTTCGATCGCTTTGGTAGCACTCATCAGTCCCTATAGGTAACTGAGGGATTGATCTTGGCAACTTTATTTGAGGCGATGCGCTTTGTGCCATGAATAGTCTGCTCTAGAATGAAAAATTTTCGTTAAACTACCCCGCGAATCAAATTCGCAGCTCCAAGGACGCCGAGCGAAACATTCTTCCCTAGGTGGGGTATTGGTTCCACTCCGGAGACCTTGCTACGTGAACTACCAGGTGAGCTTGGCTGAGAGAGTAGCATTGAGACCGGATTCATTGAGGCCAGATCCATGAATACGATAGTCTTCGCTAGTCAGGTTTTCCAGAGCGAGATTGAACTGGAGGTTGCTGTGGGCCTGCCATCCAGCGTAGAGGGAGGCGGTTAGGTAGGCCGGCGTAGCGCCTGATGGGATGCGTTGGAGGTCACCTTTGTCACTCGCTGAGAGACGATCGGCTTCGGTGGCTCCGGTGAGGCGTGCTTCGGCCCACCAATCTCGGGAGGGCGTGTCGTAGCGAAGTGCGATCGATCCACGCAGGGGAGAGAGACGTGAGACCGGCTCAGTGATTTCGGGACCTCCGATGTATGAGGGACGATCAGAATCGCCATACTGGTATGTCAGGAATCCAGAGAGTGTCCAATCTGGCGAGAAATTCCATGCCGCTTCGGCCTCGACTCCAGTGATCCATGCTTCACTGCCATTTATTGTGACCGTGTCGCTGACTGTTGAGCTCTGAGGAATCCGGGTGATGACATCGTCGACCTTTGTATGGAATGTGGCGATTTCCAGGGTGAGGTTCTCCTGCTCGTGACGACCGCCCAGTTCAAAGGTCAGAGTGGTCTCAGGATCGAGATCGAGATTGCCCAAATTCTGGGCCCCTGAACGAGTGGTCAAATTTCCGGTGAGGTCGTTTACATTGGGAGCGCGGAAGCCCTGAGATGCTCCGCCGAAGATGGACCAGTAATTATTGAGGTGATAAATGCTTCGGAGGCTTCCAACGAGAGAGCCCCAAGATTCATCGGCTGAGATGTCGTCATTACCATCCCAGATTTTCCCAAGATCAGCTTTAGTGTAGGTGTATCGGAGGCCTGCGGCGGTATTGAAGCGATCGTTATAATTGTGACGGGCTTGGGTAAATAATCCGAGGGATTGATAGGTGGCGTCATCAGCGAGAGGACGGCGGCGAGGTTCGAAGACGCCGTCTCGCGATCCGCGGGAATCAATCCGATCTTCATAATAATCAGCTCCGTAGAGCAGACGGGTCTTTTCACTGAGATCGGAATGGGCTTCGAGGGCTAGGCCATAGGTCTGGGTTTCGATTTCACCGAAACGAGTCTGAGCGCTAGCCGGGTTGCGATCCTGAAATTCTGTATCCTGTGAATCTTGGTAGGAAAGGGTGGCGCGATAGCGTTGGATGGCTCCGCCGGTCGGTTCTCCTTCGAGGCGAAGGTAGCTTAGCGAACGTTCTTGATCGTAGACACGGGTTGTGAATCTTCCTGGTGAGAGTCCTTCCCAGCCGCCGGGATTCTCAAGGGTGGAGTGCCACCGATTCACCTCGTCTTGGTCGAGATACTGATGAGCCAGGGTTAGCCGATGATTTTCGCTGATGGAGAATTCGAATTTGAGATCGTGATTTTCTTCTGGATACCCCGTTCCCTCCATGGTGCCGTAATAGCTGGAACGAACGTCACCGAATTCCTTGAGTGTTGCTCCAAGTGTGAGCCCCCATTTGCCGCCCTCGCCGAAAGATTGCTGGAGGCGTCCGACATGGGATTCTGAGTTGGTGCTGAAGCGATAAAACACCGAACCATGGTGGAAGAATCCGGGATCGTAGTCGAGGTAGTTACTTGAGACCGTCATGGCGTTGAGGGTTCCGCCGAGTGCGTCCGAGCCATAGAGTACTGACCCTTGTGACTTCACGAGTTCAAATCGCTCAAGCCCCAAGCCGTCAATGGTATTGGCATACTGAACAGGGCCCGAGCGAAAAGTGGAATTGTTCATGCGAATTCCATCCACGAGATAGAGGTTTTGTCGTCCGGTAAATCCGCGAATGAATGGGGAGCCATGCCCGTGTGTTGTTTTTTGAACTGAAACTCCCGGAGTCAGAGCCAGCGCTTCGGGGAGGCTCCGGAAATTGTTTTCGATCATGTCATCATTAGTCACTGTCTCAACTGACTGGTTGCTATCAGCGGCATTCTCAGGCTCGCGGGATGCAGTGACGACCACAGGAGCGAGGGTTTCGATTTCTTGTCCGGCGGCTAGCGAAGCTAAAGAGAACGATACGAGTCCATAGGGCGCGAACAAAAATCCCAAGGGAAATTTCATGCGCGCTTCATAAATTAACGCGAGAGATCCGCAAGTGGTAATAGGGAGTTTCCACAAGAGGAAACTTTCTATTTTGATCGTGGCCGATGCGTTCTACTTGAGAGCCTTTGGTGGCCCGAGAATTTCAGCGAGGAGGAGAGCCTCTCTCGCTGCGGTTGGGCTGGATAGGTGGTCTTTCACGCGGGCCTTAGTTGACAAGGGACTGAGTTTTTTCCGTGGCCCGTTGGACCTTGAGTTGAATCGATCCAGAGCTGCTTCCTCCGCAGCGCTTAATGTTGGCAACTCAACTTCCCGGGGCTGAGGACCAGGGACTTGGGGCGAAGTCGGAAGAGGCGGTGGGGCAGAGACTTGGATCGGAGTCGGAAGAGGCGGTGGAGTGGTTGTGGGAATTTGCAATTGCTGTCTCTGTGCTGCCAATTCAGCCTCGTATGCCTCATAGAGGCCCTCGTAGTCTCCCTCGTCCTCGGCTTGGGTCGCCTTGTTTTGCTGGTTCCTCTTTTCGATGAGAGCTTTAAAACCGGCAATAATCATTGCCACGAAGACAATGATTACGTTGGGATTGATGTCGATCTCAGCGAGCATCATGACTGGGTCTCATGAGGTTCATCGCCGATGGAGTCGCGCATTTTGGTGTCAGCGATGACATTTTGATACTTTGCATAGTCCATGACACCAAGTTGGCCGTTGCGGAAAGCTTCAGCGATTGCCATGGGAACAGTGGCTTCGGCCTCGACAACTTTGGCCCGCATCTCCTGGGTGCGGGCGGACATTTCCTGCTCGGAAGCCACCGCAGCGGCGCGACGCATTTCGGCCTTCGCTTGAGCAACACGCTTGTCGGCTTCTGCCTGTTCGGTTTGGAGTCGCGCTCCAACGTTGTCCGCGACATCGACGTCGGCGATATCGATGGAGAGAATCTCAAAAGCGGTCGCGGCATCGACTCCTTTGCCGAGAACGAGGTGGGAAATGGAATCGGGATTCTCAAGAACGGTCTTGTAGGAAGCCGCCGAACCCACTGAGGTTACGATACCCTCCCCAACACGGGCGATGATTGTTTCCTCGGTAGCTCCGCCAACAAATCGGTCGAGATTGGTTCGAACAGTGACCCGGGCGCGGACATTGACACCGATGCCGTCTTTTGCCACGGCGGTAATCTTGGTAATTCCGGCTGACGGATTCGGGCAGTCGATGACTTTGGGGTTGATTGAAGTGCGAACGGCTTCGAGGACGGTCTTGCCTGTATCTTTAGTGGCAAGGTCTATGGCGCAGGCGCGGTCGAAAGAGAGACTGATGCCCGCTTTTTCGGCCGCCACGAGCGCAAGAACGACATTGATGATGTCACCACCGGCAAGGTAGTGGGCTTCAAGTTGGTCGGTGGTGTAGTCCAGGCCCGCTTTTGCCGCGGTGATCCGGCTGTTGACAATTGTGGCGGGATGGACTTTCCGGAATCTCATGAAAACTAGGTTAAGGAAGCTCACCGGAGTTCCAGCGGCTTTGGCTTGAATCCAAAGACCAAGGAAGTTTACGAAGATTAGGCCGATCACTAAGAGAACGAGGACTCCAAAGACGGCGAGAATCAAAGGTAGGAAGCTCGCAAGGACGGGGATAGTATTCATAATGACGAAGACTACCTAAAGGAGACCGCGATGCAAATTGAAGTTTGAATTTCCTGAAGATTAAAATGATGCTTGTCGGGTGAGCAATGCGGAGCGCGTCATCGGAATCATCGCGGGGAACGGGATTTACCCCGAAACCTTTGTGAATGCGGCCCGGGCGCGTGGAGTGAGGCTGGTAATGGCTGCTTTCAAGGGCGAGACGAGGGAGGAACTGAGCGAGCAGGTGGATGCCTTCAAGTTTTTTCGCGTGGGTCAGTTGGGAGGATTGATTAAGTTTTTTAAAAAGCAGGGGGCCACCGAAGTGATCATGGTTGGCCAGATCGCTCCCAAAAATCTTTTCTCTCTCTGGCCGGATATGCGGATGGCGAAAATGCTTTATTCGGTGAAAGAGCGGAATGCCGAGTCTCTCTTCGGAGCGATTGCGAGGGAGTTGGAGAAGGACGGTATCACTCTTTTGCCTGCGACGACCTTCCTGGAAGATCAGATGTCCACGGAAGGACTCCTATTCGGCTCCGAGATTTCCGAGCGGGATTGGGAGGATGTCCATTTCGGATATAAGATCGTAAAGGCAACGAGTGCCCACGATATTGGACAAAGTATCGTGGTCCGACGCGGCACCGTTCTCGCAGTTGAAGCCTTCGAAGGAACTGATGAATGTATCAAGCGAGGCGGAAAACTTGGAAACGGAAAAGAGGTGACCTTGGTGAAAGTTTCCAAACCAAATCAAGATATGCGCTTCGACGTCCCTGTCATCGGCCCCAAGACAATCGACAGTTGCCGTGAAGCGGGGGTGTCTTGCATAGCTGTCGAGGCCGGGAAGACTCTCTTCCTTGCTCGTGACGAGGTGGCAAAAAAGTGCAAGGAAGCCAAGATCTCGGTGGTTGGAATTTAGGTGTGCGCTTTGGTTTAGTGGAAATCGTGTGAGCTAGAGACCATGCTGGGAGCTTTGGCTAAGGGCCTGATCGAAATGACATAGACGGTGGGCTGCCGCCCTTCGGTGATTTGCAGACGGCCTTGGCAGAGGAGGAAGGATTCACTGATGATGGTGAGGCGGAAGTTTTTGAAAGTTTTGCGAGGGACGAAGAGGTTGGCGATGCCGTATTCGTCTTCGAGGGAGATGAAGCAGTGTCCTTTTGCGGTGCCGGGACGTTGGCGGCAGATGACCATGCCGGCGATGCTCAGCGGAGTGCCGTGCTTGAGACGTTTGAGATCGTCGGAGTTGACTAGTTTGGAATCGCGCTGAGCTTGGCGCCAAAGCCGCATCGGGTGAGGGCCGAGGCTGGCTCCTTGAAGGGTGAAGTCGGTCTCAAGTCGCTCGGCGGGTTGCATCATTTCGAGGACTTGCTCCTTGCGGTTCTCTTTTTTGGCGAAGAGGTCATCGAACGGGAGTTGTTCACTCTGCCAGAGGGCATCACGGCGGTGTTCGACTTCAGGGAGTTCATTAAGTGCGCCAATGGCGGCCAGGGTGCGGCGTTCTTTTTTGTTAGGCGCAACTCGATGAAGGAAGTCATTCAAGGAGGTGAAGCGGAGTTGACTGCGTTCTTCGAGAATGCGGTCATTGGTGTGACTGCGAATTCCTTTCAGACGATGAAAGCCGAGGCGTAAGGTCGCGTCGTCGATGACGGTCGTTTCGATCATCGATTCATTGAGCGAGACCGGCTTTGTACGTACGCCGTGTCTTCGGGCGTCTTGGATGAGAGTGTTGACGGAGTAAAATCCCATTGGTTGGTTGTTGATGAGTCCGCAGAAAAATTCGGCGGCGCGATGTTGCTTCAGCCAGCAGGAAGCGTAAGCGATGAGCGCGAAGGAGATGGCGTGGGATTCGGGGAATCCGTAAAGTGAAAAGGCTCCGATGGATTGTACCACTCGCTCCTGGACTTCTTTGGAAATATTTCGCTCAGTCATGCGAGCTTGCAGTTTTTTGGAGATCTCCATCATGCGTTCGTCGGAACGCTTGAAAGACATCGCCTTGCGTAAGTAGTCGGCTTCCATGCCGGTGAAGTTGGCGATTTCCATGGCCATGCGGAGAACTTGTTCCTGGAAGAGAGGGACGCCGAGAGTACGTTTGAGGATCGGCTCGAAAGAGGGATGGATATACTCGATCGCTTCCCGCCCGGTGCGTCGATTGAGGTAGGGGTGAACGAGATCGCCTACGATAGGTCCGGGTCGAATGATGGCCACTTGTATCGCGAGATCGTAGAATGTCTTGGGTTGCATGATGGGAAGCGTGGCCATCTGGGCTCGGGATTCGACCTGGAAGGTGCCGACGGTATCGGCGCGGCAGAGGAGGTCATAGGTAGCGGGATCATCTTTGGGGATCTTGGCGAGATCGACAGGACGGCCGCGTTGTTTGCAAATGCGGAGGGCGTCTTCCATTGCCGCGAGCATGCCCAGTCCGAGGAGGTCGACTTTGACAATGCCGAGGTCTTCGCAGTCATCCTTGTCCCACTGCAATACGGTGCGCCCGGGCATGGCAGCGGGTTGGAGCGGGACGATCTGATCGAGTCCGTCGTCACAAAAGACCATGCCGCCGGAATGCTGTCCGAGGTGACGGGGGGAGTGGAGAATGTCGTGATAGAGTTGTAGGAGTGCGTTGAAACGGGGATGGTTGGCGGGAACTCCGGAGCGCTCGATGGTGTCGGTAAGATCCATGACCTGGCTGCGCGGGTAGTAGTTTTCCATCGAAAGTTCTTCGGGCGGCTTCTCTTGCTTGGTATCTTGAATCTTGGGAGAGGCACAGAGTTCGGTGAAGCGATTGGCGATTGTTTCGGGGAAGCCAAGAACCTTGGACATTTCCCGGAAGGCGGAGCGCGGTTTGTAGGTGATGACATTGGCCGTCATCGCCGCGCCGCGTGGGGCATATTTTTTGAAGAGATATTGGATGACGGATTCGCGCCGCTCGCCGGAGGGGAAGTCGATATCGACATCGGGCCAGGATTGGCGGTTTTCTGAAAGGAAGCGTTCGAAGAGAAGTCCTCCCGCGACGGGGTCGACGCTGGTGACGCCGAGGGCGTAGCAGACGAGCGAGTTGGCGGCTGAACCTCGTCCCTGACAAAGGATTCCGTGTGAGCGAGCGAAACGTACAAGGTCCCATACGATGAGAAAGTAACCGGAGAAGCCGAGTTGACGGATCGTGCTGAGTTCTTGGCTGACTTGTTTTCGGTGTTGTGGGCTGACTTTTTTGAAGCGTGTTTTGAGACCGGAGACGACGCGAGCTCTGAGAGTCTCGTGTTGAGCTTCGTCGCTGAGGAGTTCGTTGGTTTCAGGATCACGGAAACGGGGAAAGCGGTAACCGAGGTTTTCGAGTGAGAAGGCGCAGCGCTCGCTCAACTCGTAGGCGTGTCGTGCTGCATCAGGATAAGCGGAGAAGAGTTGCTGGAGTTCCACGGGGGATTTCAGAAAACGTTCTCCATTCATCTCGAGGCGGCGTCCGGCGTCATCGAGCGTGGTCTTTTCACGGAGACAGGTGAAGGCGTCCGCGAGAAAGCGATTTTGGGGTTTGGCATAAAGAGGCGCGTTGCTTGCAAGCAGGGGGAGTTTGAGATGTTCGCCGAGATCACGCATGAGTTGGTTTCGGCGTTCCTCGCCACGTCGGTCATGACGGAAGAGGGCGAGTGAGAGGTTGTGGGGGCCGAAGAGTTCTTTGAGCGCGATGGCAGAGGCGAGGAGTTTTTGTCGGGTCAGTCTGCTAAAAGACTCGGGCGTGAGAACGGCATGAAGGCCCAAAAGCGAATGTTCTTCCCAGTGTTGGGAGTCGGGTGCGCAATGACAGCGGGTCAGGAGTTGCGAGAGGTTTTGGTAGCCTTGTCTGGATTGGCAGAGGACGGGGAGTTGGGAGATTGTGAAGGATTTCCCAGAGAGCGGGAGGGTTTCCAAGGTCGCGCCGACGATGGCGCGGATGCCATGTTTTTTTGCGGTATGGTGGGCGCGGGCGGAGCCGTAGAAGCCCATGTGATCGACGAGGCCGATGGTTTTGTGTCCAAGTTCGGCGGCTCGAGTAAAGAGATCTTCAGGAAGGCTGGAGCCGCGGAGAAAGGAGAAAGAGGATTTTGCGAGGAGCTCCATGGCTCAGCAATCCTAAGCAAATATTGTTCACTTGAACAATATTTTAATTGTGAGTTTGAGAGGCTGGTTAATTTCGAATAGGAGCTTGAATCTCTATCCATAGATTCCGGTGAGGGCCCAGGTTTCGGGGGGGGTGAAGGAGAGTTGGAGGAGGGTTTTTCTGTTGAGTTCGATGTCCCATTCGACTTGTTGCCAGGTGTCTTGCCACCATGATCCTGATAAGGGGAAGGGGCCGCGGAGGGTGGTGATGGTGCCTTGGTGTGGGCCGGTGAGGATGGCGAGGGGGCGCGGGAATTTTTCTTCCTTTTGGGTGGCTAGATGAACGGTAAGTGGCGGACGGAATCGGGACATGGGCAGGCGGGATTTCGACCAGTGTTCGATGCCGGTGGGCTTGGTGAAGTCGGAAGTGAGCGGGTGGAGCTCGAGGATGTCGGGTCGATGGGTGTTGGCGACCTGGGGAATGCCGAGTCGGTGGGCTCCGACGATACCTGAAAGGCGGCGCAAGGTGTCGTCGAACTGATGCGGATCTTTGATACTGCGATGGAAGAGTTGATGTTGGGCGTGTCTTGGGAACGTGGGGGTGAGTTCGAGATGGAATTCATTGATGGGTGCGGGGGCTGAGAAGTTCTCGAGATGTGTGTGGAGGGAGTTAAGCAGGATGTCGGGCGAAAGAGTGGGCTCAGACATTTCCATGGTGCGGGCGTGTCCGGCGCCATTTTCGAAGGAAAGGTGGAAGGCCATCTCGGCGGCGGCGCGTTGATGATGGGCGAGACGATTGCAGAGGGTCTGGAGGAGGCGTCGAGCGATGAAGAGAATGGGTTCGTGATTTTCCACGGGAGGTTCGAAGATATGGCTGATTTGAAAGACGCATAAAGGTTGGTGGAGTTTGAGGAGGCGGGTGCTTTTTTCGTGGAGGATATCGTGAAGCCGTGCGAGATCGGTACCGAGGCGTTCGACGAGTCCTTGGCGTGGCAAGGCAGCGAGATCGCTGAGAGTGTTGAGTCCCCAGAGGTTAAGGACTTCGAGATCTTTGAGGGGGAAGTTGCCGCTTTTGATGAGTTCGTCCAAAGGTAAGGCGAGGGGAGAGAAGTTCTCGGGAAGGTGTCCCGGTCGGGCCGCGGTGTGGCGGGAAAGCGCGGTGAGGTGAGCGAGGTCCGGGGTGGATCCGAGGGCGGCTTGCACAGGGAGAGCGAGGTGTTTCGAAGCATTGAGGCTGGTGTGGAGCCAATCGTTTTCGGATGAATAGAGAATGCTTGAGAGATCGAGGAGGAAGGTTTCCGGCGAGGTGAGTTCGAAGTCGGGGGTGAGGCTTTCGATGAAGGCGAGGAGTTCGCGGCGGGTTGCGATCTCGGCATCTTCGTCGGATTCCATCAAAAGAAGATCCGCGCAGCGAGCGAGGGCGCGGGTGGTGCGGAGGCCGGGAAGAAGTCCGTGTTGCCGTGCGGCTTCGTTAACTTCGAGGAGCGATGACTTTTCGCGTTCGCCTTGCGAGAGAAGAACGGCAGCCTGTTCCGGAGCGATGCCGTCGCGCGCGAGGAGGCAGTTCAGAGAAAAGGCCGGGAAGTGGAAGCAGGAGAACATGGTGGAATCAGAGCGCGGCGCGTTGCGCGAGGGATTTTTCCTGAAACTTTAATCGAGGTGGGTGCCGTTCGAGGTGATCGAGACTAAAATTCCCGGTGAGGCTGAGTCGTTGTTTGACCGAGGGGAGAAGAGGTTGTGGAGTAAGCGTGAGCAAGGTGGTGCCACTTTCGCGTGCTTGGTTTCGCAGGCGATGCCAGATGGAAGTGGGAAGGCGTTTGAGTTCGCGGGCTGGAGTGAGATGGAGATCGAGCAAGACGCGCGGGAGATTGCCGTCGCGGAGGAGGAGATCGGTGCATTGGATGGCTTGGGAAATCTCGCGACAACGGATCCAGAAGAGCTGTCGGCATTTGAGGTTGCCGTGAGAGCCGGGGTCGAAGGAATCGCGTCCGTCGATGAGGGCGAGGGGGAGATCGCATTCTTGGGAGAGGAGTTCAGAAATGAACAAAGCCATGCCCTGATTGGGCTGAGAGGAGACGACTTCGTTGATGCTACCTCGTTCGAAGGTGAGGCTGGAGGCGGCCTGGGGTTCTTCGGGAAGAGGGGTAGGACGATGCGCGGCGGGGAACTTTTCGCGAAGTTCCCGGCGAAGTTCATCGATTTCTAAAAGCGCAGACACATGTTCATTAGAACAGTATTTTATGAGTGGTCAAGCGGTGATATTGGGTTTGGTTTTTTTTGACCGCGGATCTCGCGAATGGACGCGGACCCATTCATGAACCCTGCAGAAGTTTATTTGTGGAGCTACTTCGCCTTCGCCTCGAATTCGGGGAGTTTCTTCAGAGCCTCGGGGGTGCCGATGGCTTTGAGGCAGGTGACGACTTTGGCTGCTGCGGTCTTTTTGTCCTCGGGGGATTTGGAGTAGAGGCTTTCGACAATAATGTAGTGGCGGAGAGCTTCGTCGGGTTTTTTGGCGGCCATTTCAATATCCCCAGCGTGGAGACGGAGGGCGATGTCTAGTTGGCCTTGCGGGCGGAGGTCGAGAGCGTTGGAGGCAGCCTGACGAGCTTCTTCGAATTTTTGGGATTCAACGAAAGCCTGGGATTGGAAGAAATGAGCCTCCGCTTTTCGGTAGGGTGATTCTTCAAGTTTGAGAATCTCCTCAGCGGCTTTGAGAGCGTCGGCGGGTTTCTTGGCAGCGAGCGAGGATTTCGCGAACAGTCGCCAGATTACCGGCTGGATTTTCTCTTTGCTGGTGGAAATGCCTTCCTTGAGAAAGGCCCAACCTTTTTGATGTTGTTCCGCTTTGGCAAGATTGGCACCGAGCCAGGTGGTGATGGCAGAAGGAAGTGGGGCGTTGCGATCGCTTTGGCGGAGAAGTTCGATCTCCTTTTGCAGTAGCTCTAGGTCACTGGCCTGAAAGGCGCATCGGATAAGAATGGGGCCGACTTGGGTGGTGAATTTTTCGGGTGCTAACTCCCGGGCCTTCACAAGATGAGGTAGGCTCTTGGCGTGGTTCTTGAGACGGTATTCGTTCCATCCGAGCCAGAAGTTTGCCGAGGCTTTTGTTTCGTTATCGAGCGTGGATATCGCGAGGAGCTTTTCCTGGACGTCAACCAGCTTGGGATAATCCTTGCGTTCCTGGTAAAGCGCGCTGAGGCGTTGCATGAGATTTAGGCGGAGCTTCTCGTCAGTAGTTTTGGTGAGGATGGTTTCGTAATCCTTGAGCGCGGCATCAGTCTGACCTTGCTTGGAATAAATTTCGGCACGATTAAGGAGAAGGGAGGTTTCCTGTTTGGCTCCGGGGTGTCCGCGGAAGAAGGCGGCGATGGCATCGAGGCTTTCTTGCTCCAGATTCAGAGCGATCGCTGACTTGGCTAGATGATAGCGGGTCCCCAGTAGGTTTGATTTATCAATGAGTCCGAGACGAAGTTCCTGATAGTGATCGAGGGCGGAGCGGTAGTTCTTTTTCTTGTAATAGTGGTTCGCCAGAAGAAGTCGAATCGAGTGGGTCTTGGCATCAAGCTTTTGTTCTTCTCCGTATTGTTGAAGGAAGATTTCCGCTTTACGGGGAAAGTCGGGGGCTTTCGTCAAGTGACTGCGAACAAGGGCGCGGTAGGAGGCCTGATAGCCGGTCATGGTCTTGGGCGAAAGTTTGGAGACTTCGACTTCGAGCCTGGAAACTTCTTTGGTGTTGCCAAGCGCTTCGTGTGACTTGGCGGCCATAATGAGGCGTTGGAGAGCTGTTTTTTGCTCGAGCTTGAAGTTTCCTTTATTGAAGACGTCGATAACGGATTGCCATTCCTTGTCCTGATAGTGGAGATTCATCAGGGCAACCTGGCTTTGCCCGAGCCATTCGCGGGAACCGGGGTCGCTCATGGATCTGGTGAACCAAAATTTGGTGGCTTTCGTGTCGCCGAGTTTTTGGGAGAGGAGAGCGGCTTGGAGAATGGCGTCGGTTTTGACCTCCTTGTTATTCGAGTCAGTCAAGGTGACGTAGAGCTCGAAAGCCTGTCGGTGCTGGCTCTTTTGTTGGTAAAGTTGAGCCAAGGTGAGGCGGGCCCGTTCGATGTAGGGGCTGCCCTTGTCTTCTAGCACGGCGTTGAGGGCCGGAATGGTAAGCGCGTCGTTTTTGAGTTTGTGGAAACAGACGAACCGTTTGTAGAGAGCGTCGTGGCGAATCTTATCTTTGTCGGTGGTTTTCGCAAGAATACGGAACCATTTTGATGCTGAAAGCCACTGTTTTTTTTCGTAGTCGTCGGTCGCGAGGTAGTGGGAAGCTGCAGAGACGAAAGGTCCGCTGGTCCAGCGGGTCGCGGTGGTTTCGAAGCAATTGCGGCTGGCTTTATCTTCGCCCAATTCACGATAGCAGAGAGCAAGGAAATACCAGCTTTCGATGGCTTTGGTGTTTTTTGGGTGGGAACGAAGGAGTCGATCGAATTTTTTGGCGGCGAGGCGGTAGGCTTCTTTTTTCGCGTCGGGGTTCTCCTCTCTCTTGGCTTCGTTGTAGTAATGCGAGGCAAGATCGTAGAGATCCTGAACGGGGTTTGACTCAAGCGGCTTCGAGGCGGGCGCTTCTGGTTCCTGGGCCGCGAGCGGAAGAAAAAAGAGAATGAGAAAAATGGGAAGTCTCATGAAGTTGCTGGTAGAAGCGAGGCCCGGGAGGAGATTTATTTAGACGGAGCCGAAGCGCGGTTGGCGAAGCGGATATTCCAGATGCCGGCCTTTTGGATTTCGTCCATGACTTCAAAAAGAATTTGGTTGGTGCCATCGGCATCGCACCGAATGCGGACCGGTTGTTGATCGGCTTGATCCTGACCGGCGATCTTGGCGTTTTCCATGATACGCTCGAGCATTTCCCGCAGCTGATCCTTGGTGTAAACCTCGTTGTTGATGGTGATGATGCCGTCCTTGGTGAGATTGACCACAATTTCGTTCGAGACTCGTGCATCTTGGGAGCCCTGGGTAGAAGTAGGTACGGAAACACGGGTATCTTTCTCCTGTTCTGTGATTTGGTAGGTCACGAGGAAGAAGATGAGGAGCAGGAACACGATATCGATCATCGGCGCGAGCTGAAAGCTGGCCGGTGGCGGAGTGTTATCGCGGATGCGCATTTTTGGGGTAGGTGAAAATGGTTACTCGCTCATGCCGGCGGGACGGTAGACCTCGTGAGAGCCTTGGGAGGCAATGCGTTCTTCGGTGATCTGCCCGCCAATCAGGGCGAGGATATGTGTGCCGGCGGCTTCGAGTTCAGCGATGTGGTTTTGCACGCGTCCGCGGAAGTAGGAGTAGAAGGTCATCGCGATAATACTGATGACCAGTCCGGCCGCGGTGGTAATGAGGGCCTCCCAGACTCCTTCGGCGAGTTCAAGTTGCTTGGTGCCTTCAATATTGCCATTGGCGATTTCCATGAATGATTTAATCATTCCGATGACCGTGCCTAGAAGACCGATCATGGGGGCGATCCCACCGATGTCGGCGAGGTAGCTAATTCGCTGGCTGAGAATGCCACTTTGGCGGGAGGCCTCGGCCTCGGCGATCTCGCGGATCTCAGGGCGGCTGGCGGTGGGGTTCTTAGTGAGAAAGTCGAGAGTCTTTTGGGTCACTCGGGCAACAGACTCATTGCGACGATGGCAATAAGCGATGAGGCCGAGATAGTCGCGCTTGCGGATCATGGCCTCGGCGGCATTCATGAACTTGTTGGTAACGACCGTGCTGCGGCGCAGGGTAAGGAAATAGAGGAGGACCAGAATCAGCGTGAAAATGGAAAGCGCGACAAGCGCCGTCATTACCCAGCCGCCTTTCGAGAGGAGCTCGATGATGGTGAGATCTTTTTTTGCAGTTTCTTCGGCAGCCGAAGCCAACGAAGGAAGGAGCGCGAGGAGAAGCGCCGGAATGAAAGGGTGTTTCATATTTGTTAGGAAAGTCTAACTGTTCAACGCCGGGTTGCAAGTGCAGGAAAAGCCTCATTTAAATGCTGGGTTGCACGTGGCGCCGTGCTGGATTACGAGTCTCCAGTCGTTGATCTTCCAAGGAAATGTCCCAATTACCAGCCCTCAGAGCCCGCCTTCCAAAGGTGACCCAAAAACCGGGGGTCTACCTGATGAAGGACCGGTTGGGTTCGATTATCTACGTTGGGAAGGCGCGAAATATCCGAAAGCGTCTACAAACCTACTTTATGCCCTCGGGCAAAAAGCGGGCCGATATTAAGACCCGGGCTCTCATCGACTCGATCTTTGACTTTGAAACCCACGAAGTTCGCAATGAAGAGGAGGCCTTCCTTCTTGAGGGAAAGTTGATCAAGCAATACCGGCCTCGCTACAACGTGAGCTTTCGGGACGACAAGCGCTTTCTCATGGTGAAAGTGAATCTGAACGATCCCTGGCCTAAGTTTTCCACGACCCGACTGAAAAAGGGGGACAAGGCGAAGTATTTCGGTCCTTTCGTGCAGGCTGCGGCGGTGAAGGGGATTGTCGGCTGGTTGAATCGCGAGCTGGGTCTACGGAACTGTCGCCCTAGAAATCCCGGCGAACAAGATTACAAGCACTGTAATGCCGACATCATTCGGAATTGCTCGGCGCCTTGTATTGGGAAGATTGAGCGTGAGAGTTATCTCGAACGGGTGCAGGAGGCTTGCGATCTTCTGGGCGGAAAGGGGAAACGCGAAAGACTCAAAGGGCTGAGGGTCGAGATGGAGCAAGCGGCGATGAGACAGGATTTCGAACGGGCTGCAAAGTTGCGTGATGTTATTATGAATATCGAACGGGCTCTCAGTCCGGCACGGCAGTTTTCGAGGGGTCGCGGGGTGCCCACTACCATCCAACCTAAGGAAGATCTCGCCGAGTTGGCGGACTGGCTTTCCTTGGAGGGACCGCCGGAGATTATGGAGTGCTTCGACATCTCAAATATTTCTTCAACTCACATTGTGGCCTCGATGGTGCGTTTTAAAAACGGCCTGCCTGACAATCAAAATTACCGTCGATATCGGATCAAGACGGTAGAGGGACAGAATGACTTTGCCAGCATGGCTGAAGTGGTTCGACGGCGCTATGGCCGGATTCTCATGGAGAACATAAAGGCAAATCCTGACGTTGCTGAAGAAAGCCAGGAAGAGGCGATTGAAGCATTACGGAGATTAGCTGAGGAGGGAAAGAGTCCCATCACTTTACCTAATCTTGTCATTGTGGATGGTGGTAAAGGCCAGTTGAGCTCGGCAACCACCGAGTTACAGCGGCTGGGTTTGGGAGGTTTACCCATTGTCGGATTGGCAAAACAACGCGAGGAGATTTTTCAGCCCGGAGAAAGTAGTCCCGTGAGCATTCCACATGATCGTGGGGCCTTGAAATTGATGCAGCGAATTCGCGACGAAGCTCACCGCTATGCCAATGGCTATAACGAGCTGCTGCTCCGAAAGCGAGTGAAGGAAAGCCTCCTCGATGATTGCCCGGGGATTTCTCCAGCGAAGAAGAACTCTTTGCTCAAGAAATTCGGCTCAGTGGCCCGAATTCGAAAAAAGACCGCAGCGGATATCGCAGCCCTTCCAGGGTTTTCGAAAAAGTCGGCGGAGGAGATCCTTAATTTTCTGCGAAGCAATTGATTTTCATGATGAGCAATTTACTGAAAGTCAATCTGATGCCGACATGGAGTAAAGTCTTTGGCCCATACAAACAAGTTTCGAGGAATGGAATAGGTCCTGAAGAGTTTTTTGGACTTTGGTGCTCGCAGCGCCCGATTTGAGCTTGAAGCTCAGGGCTTTCAACTCCTGCGAGGATGAGTTGGTCTTTCAGTCCGGATGAATTACTCGCCAAGGCAGTATAGGACCTCGCGGCGGGTGCCCTCGGTACGGAAACCGACGCGCATGTAGAGTTCGTCGCCGATAAAAACAGGTGAAGCATAAGTGTCGTCACCGAGTTGGTTTTGCGCGATTTGTTCAAACTTTTCCGGGGTGGCTTTGAACACCGTGGTCTGTCCATTTTTAATAGGAGCATAGATCAGACCGTTCGCGAAGGTCGGTGATGCCATCACTCCGCCCCGTCCGAGCCGTTGACTCCAATGCTCTTCACCGGTTTTGGTATCCCAGCAAAGGGCGAAGCCTTTGTCGGTGACGGTGTACAGTTCGTTGCCGTGAACCAACATGGATTGCTCGTAGGTACGCTCTTTGTTTTGCCAGAGGAGCTTTCCTGAGCCATCGGCGGCGTAGGCGGCTGTTTGGTTTTTAGGATAGCCTCCGCTGGCGAAGACCGAGTCCTTGTTCCAAACAACTGTGCCGCAGGTGCTTTTGGAAATATGGGGTGCTTCCCAGAGAAGTTTTCCCGTGAGCGGATCCTGACTGGTGACTTTCAACTGACCGGAACTGAGAAGCTGATCCTTCCCCGCGACATGTCCCACCACAGGGGTTGACCAACTCGCCATGGTGTTTCGGTCGGTGCGCCATTTTTCTTCTCCTGTTTTCGTTTCGATGGCGACGAGATAGCCCTTGGGCTCGTAGTCAGAGGTGATGTAGATAAGTCCTTTGTGGTAGGCCGGAGTCGAGCCGTATCCGAAGTCGCGGTCGGGAAGGTAATCGCCAATCACTTTATTCCAGGCAATATCGCCATTAGGTTTGACTGCGGTGAGTTGGAGCTTCCCGCGATTGTGGAAGAGGGTAATGACGCGCTCGCCGTCCCAAACGGGAGTCTGCGAAGCATGTGTGTTTTCCTTGTGGATTCCTTTTGGGAGTCCGCCCTTGTTGATGATTTTTGTCCAAAGGATCCTTCCGCTTGTCCGATCGATGGTGACAAGAGATTGCGTGCCAGCTTTCTCATCTCCGGTGGTGAGATAAATTCGATTACCAACCACGATGGGCGTGGAATGCCCTAACCCCGGGAGTTCGGTCTGCCAGCGGACATTCTTTTCATTGGACCATTCCGTGACCGGTTTGGCAGCAGCAGCGGCATGGTTGTTGGAGGTGGGGCCACGCCAATGTGGCCAATCAGCAGCGAGTGTAAATCCAGCGAGGAGAAGCGAGAGCGTGAGGGCTTTCATAGTGAATTTGCGTCTGGGGTCGGAGTTTTCGCGAAACGGGCATTAATGTTTGGGTGTGGAACGATCGGCGGAAACTGTGGCGAACTCCCAGATTTCGTCAATCGAATCAGGAGAGATTTTTACGACCGTCATCTTGATCAAGGGTTGCGAATAGGAGGTTTGACCTCGGACAGATGGGCCGATTTGGCTAATTGGAGGTTTCCGTGATAAGCAAGGATCCCACGAGGGATATGAAAACAGCGATCTTGAATACGCGGAGGGCTGTCATTCTCATGAGGGAGGACAAGTCCGCTTTTCATTGCAGAGGAATTCCGGCAGGGTGGCGTTGTGATTGTTCGATTAGTGAATCTTTTTTGGTTGTGGACCTTACTGGGAACGGCGTGGGCGTGGATTGCTCCGGGACATTTCACTTGGTTTATAGGGAAAATCCCCGGGAGTGATCTTTCCATGGTGGCTGCTGGTTTGGGCCTCATTATGTTGGGGATGGGGATGACGCTTACCTTTGCTGATTTCGGAGAGGTTTTGAAAATGCCGAAAGCAGTTATCCTGGGTGTATTAGCCCAGTTTCTGATCATGCCTCTAATTGGTTGGAGCGTGGCCAACCTCTTTGCATTGCCGGATCAGTTCAAACTTGGAATTATCCTAGTGAGTTGTTGCCCCGGCGGAACGGCATCGAATGTTGTCACTTATCTGGCACGGGGAAATCTTGCGCTGAGTGTTCTGATGACGATGTGTTCGACTTTGCTGGCGGTGGGACTCACTCCCTTACTGACGAAGACCTATGCGTCGGCCATTCTTGAAGTGGATGCCATGGCGATGGTGGTCTCAATGGTGATGATTGTTCTTCTCCCGGTAATCGGGGGGCTCTTGCTTAATCGCTATCTTGGCAAGCAACTTAACTTGGTGAAATCGATTGCGCCTCTCGTGTCAGTGCTGGTGATCGTCTTAATTGTTGGCGCGATTGTGGGTGCCACCAAGGGCGCGATTCAGAGTCATTGGCAGACCCTTCTTCCGGCGGTCTTTATTGTGCATGTTCTGGGATTCGGGATGGGGTATCTCTGGGGAAAGCTTTTTAAGCTCGGCGAAAAAGAACAGCGCACTTTTTCCATCGAGGTGGGGATGCAAAATTCGGGGCTCGGATCCTCTTTGGCCAAAACTCATTTCACGATGTTGGCTGCGACACCCTGTGCTATTTCGGCCTTCTTTCACTGCATGATTGGAAGTTTTCTGGCGAGCATATGGAGTCGAAAAGCTTTGTTGAGAGGTCACGAGGAGGTCTAAATGAACGCATAATCCTTCCCTGAAATCGTTGGGATTTTGGGGATGCCATCTTTTGGTGGAGTTCCTTTTTCGTCGCAATTTTCAGTAAGCTATTTTCTCGACGACACTCTCACTTTGATGATAAAGATGACGAAACGTTTCTTTTTGCTGTTCGATCTCGCGATTTGGGCGAATTTACTCACATAACTACTCATGAAAAGACCCCCTTCATTACCACTCCTCACCACTCTCGCTCTAGCGACGCAACTGACGTCAGCGGAAGTGACATTCCAGGAAATCACCGGCGATGCCGATTCCGGGATCAGTTCGGACAAGACATACACTCACGCCATCGATTTTGGCACCAGTGGCACTGCGATTGTCAATGGCGTTGTTTTTGCAAATGAGATCGGTGTTTTGACGGATGGGCGTGCCAATGCCGGAACCCGCACTTATGGTCCTGGGAATCACCCCGGCAATACACCTCCCGCTGTCGTTGATAATGTCCAAAGCCTCTTTCGAGATATGCGCTTCAATGGTCCTGATCCAAGTTACGTGGAGCTCACTGGCCTGACATCTGGAGAGTGGTATGAGTTCCGTCTTTACGAGCGGGCTTGGGATGCTGGAGCAACCCGAACCTACTCCCTGAACTTTGACACGGGAGCAGATGGTTCGGTGGAATTCTCTACCGTCAAAATCAACCAAAACGATTCCACACTCCCTGCTCCGGGTTTTGCCGCGAATGTCTCGTATGCTCTGAGCTATAAGTATCAGGCCGATGCGAACGGTTCTATTCGAGTGACCATCGACTTGGCTGATGATCATACTGGAACGTATCACCTTTATGGACTCACCAACGAGGTCGATCCCGATGGAGGATCCAACTACCTCTTCTCGCTCGATAACAATACTTTCAGCTCTGGAGATACCCAGGCCACTCTAGTAGGAAGTCTTGCAGGTTCATTTGGTGGGGGGGGCGACCCGTCCACATTCTCGCTGGTGGCAGGGAATGGCGACACCGACAATGGGAAATTTCAAATCAACGGCGATCGTCTTGAAGTGGGTAACTTCGATTTCACCGGGGTAAATTCCGTGGATGGCCAACAGTATTCTGTTCGAGTTCAGGGAGTGGGAAGCGGCACCGCCGAGCGCTCCATTGTCCTCACAGTCCTCAAGGATGATGACTCGGACAATCTCTTGGATGACTGGGAAACTGCTTGGGCCAGCAATCTTACCGATCTCTCCGGCGCCATTGGCACCGAGGACTTCGACTTGGATGGACTCACTGACCTCCAGGAATTTCAAATCAGCATCGGAACCTTCGGCGGGGGTGTCCCAGCTTACATCGCAATCGATCCAACTAAGAAGGACACCGATGATGATACTCTGGAAGATGGCCAAGAAATCAATCCTACCGCTCCACGCGCACAGACCGACCCAACGAATGGAGATACCGATCTTGATGGCTTGCCCGATGTGGTCGAAACAAACTCCGGGACCTTTACCAATGCCAACGACACCGGCTCGAATCCAACTCTTTGTGACACCGATGGAGATTTTGCGACCGATAGTTGGGAAGTGACCTACAGCACAGATCCGAATAATGCGGGCTCGACCCCCGGACCGATTGGGCCTGTTGCCGTCGTTCCAATTACCGACGATGCCAGCACCGGACTTGATCCAGCGAAGACCTACACCCATTTGGTGAGTGGTGGTCAGGCCGCAACGGTGAATGGGGTGACCTTTGAGGCGTTGAATCCTGCAGGGGTCGTCACGGACTTCACCTGGGACACCTTGACTTGGAGTCAAAATCAAATTCCTGCCAATCCTGGCGATTGGGATCCGGTCGGAGCGGGTGTGAGCGCCAACGTGGAATCTCTTCTCAACTCCTTTACCTACTCCGGAACCGGTGCCAATCCCGGCAGTAGCCAGCGATTCACTCTCTCAAATCTCACTCAGGGAGCGACCTACGATCTTCGCCTCTACAGCCGCATGTGGGATGACAACCCCGCAGCTTCCGGTCGTCCGAGTGACCTCGTGTTCATCAATGGAGCCGAAGTAGTCCAACCATACAGTGCCATGCCTCTGGATCATCCTGGATTGATCACAGGATCGTCGTTTAATAACGACGCCTATTACCTCTCTTATCAGTATGTTGCGCAAACGACTGAGTTGGTCATCGAAGCAACTGTACCAGTTTGCGCTCCGGGTAATAGCGGAAGCTTTCACTTATATGCTCTCAGTAATGAGATCGCATCAGGTGCGCCGCTGGGGCAAATCTTGATTACCAATCAACTGCGCCTCGGAGACGGGAGCGTTGCTATTGCCTTCAAGGCTAAGTCGCAAACAACCTATCAAGTCACCAAGTCGTCCAACCTTGTGGGTGACTTTAGTCCTCTCAGTGTGCCCTTGAGTGTCACCACCGATATCAATGGTGACGGCCAAGCGATCATTCCGGCTGCGGAAGCTTCCGATCTTAAGGAGTTTTACCGTATCGAGGAGTGATTCTTGTCTCATCAAAAATCATACTGTTCTCTTGGGCGGTCCTTATTTGGGGACCGCCTGAATCTTTCTTTCTCTTATGAAATACCTGCCTCTTTTCGCCTGCTTGACTCTTCCCCTCGCCGCTGTCGATAGTGTCGTAACCTTCAATGAAATCAATTACAACCCGAAGGGTACCAATCAGGATCAGGAGTGGATTGAGGTTTATAACCAGATGGCAATCAATGTCGATCTCTCTGGTTGGAAGTTGACGGGTGGCGTTGATTTCACCTTTCCCAATGGGACGACCATTCCCGGTGGAGGTTATTTCCTTATCGCGAAGAATCCCGGGAATCCCGATCTCGCTGGTCTCAATGTGGTGGGCCCTTTTAGTGGGAGTCTCTCGAACGGGGGAGAAACCCTGCGACTTCGCAGCCAGTCTGATCGTCTCATGGATGAAGTCAGCTATGCCGACTCCGGGCAGTGGCCGGTTGGGCCCGATGGCTCGGGAGCGACTTTGGCCAAAGCCTCGAGGAATCTTCTTTCGGGAAAGAGCTCCTCCTGGCGCACCAGTCTGGGAATTGGCGGCACCCCAGGAGCGGAGAATTTCCCTCAGGGCAATGCGCCCATTCCTCATGTCTTTGTCGCCAACGATGCCTCCTGGAAATTCGAGGACTCGGGCAGCGCTCCTCCGGGAAACTGGAATACGACGAGTTTCAACGACGCAAGTTGGGGTGATGGTGAAACGCTCTTCGGCACCACCGGCGGTGGAGGAGGACCGGTCGTTCTTCCTGTTACTGATCATCTCGTTGAGCGATTCCGGGCCAGCGATCTGCCTTTGAGTAATGGTCAGACGGTTTCGAGTTGGCCCGACACCGCAACGGCTGACGGACAAACGCAAACCGCGACCTCGGTTGGGAATCCCACCTTCGCGGCTAACGCGACGCCGTCGGGCGAGCCGGTAGTGCGCTTCGACGGGAATGATCAGCTTCGCACCTCCATCTCTCCAGGAATCGCACCGACCTCAGGCTTTGTCTTCTTCGCGGTAATTAAAGCGAATTCTCCCCCAGGAAATGGTGGCGTCGGAAATGGATCTGGCCCCTACATCTGGGATCGTGAAATATCCGTTACCGGAAATCCGCTCACCTCGTTGAAATCCGACGGAGGACGCTATGCACTTCAAAAACGATTCGACAACGGCTCGGGGCTCGGAGGACCGATTTCCAGTAGCTCAATCTCTACTACCGATTATCAAATTGTCGCGATGCGTCGAAACACGGGCTCCAATCAATTCGAACTTTGGGTCGATGGTGTTCGTGAATCCACGGATGGTGATCCGGGAAACGCTTTGACTCCGCAACCTATTGTTATCGGAAATCATGCCGGCGGCAACGGGGGTTTCGATGGTGATATTGCCGAAATTCTCATTTACGAAGAGGAACTCACGACAGGGGAATTTGAAGCGGTTGGAGCTTATCTCGAATCCCGCTACGGCCTCGATACCGCCTTTCCCGGTAACGGTGCAGTGCCCACGACAGAACTCGATGACAACGGAGCGACGGCTTATTTGAGACAAACTTTCACCTACAACGGGAATCCCAACAACACATCCGTTCGCCTCAATCATCTCGTGGCAGATGGCGCGGTTGTTTATCTCAATGGGGTGGAAGTCCAGAGGGTTAACATGCCCGACGGGAACATCACTCACAATACCAACGCGGTCGCTGATATTGCCGCTCCGGCTTCCTCCGGTTTCATTGACCTTGCCGGGACTTCGCTTTTAAATGGAACCAACGTTATCGCCATTTCGCTTCACCCCGCGTCGGGAGACACTTCGGTGTCATTTGCCGCGACCCTCGAAGGAACGGAAATTCCTCCCGATCCCAGCACCAATTCCAATCTGGTTATGAACGAAGTTTCGTTCGCCGGAGATCCGAGTTTCTTTGTCGAGATCACCAATCCGGGAAGCTTTCCGGTGAGCGCCAACGGCTACACGCTGGAGATCGATGGAGATTTTCCTGATGTCATCAATCTGCCCGTGATCACTTTGAATCCGGGTGACATCTTGTTGCTCGATCAGGCAACTCTGGGACAAAGCCCATCTGATGGCGATAAGCTCTTTCTCCTCTCTTCGGCTGGCGCTACTTTTGCCGATGGTCGTGAAGTAACCAACCGCCTTCGTGGGCGGAGCCCCCACTATCCCGATGAGTGGATTTTTCCAAATGCCGCCACTCCCGGAGCTGCTAATTCTTTCGCGTTGAACACCGACATTGTCATCAACGAGATTTGCTACAATCCGCCCATTCTCGCAGCCGATCCCGGAGTGCCGCCGACCGTGAATACCATTCAGTTGGTTGCTGCTGGTTCAAGTTGGCGTTACAACGAAAAAGGAGATGCTCTTCCTTCCAACTGGGCAACACAGCCTCACGCCATCGGGGGGAACTGGCAGTCGGGCAATGCGACTCTCGCTTACGATCCCGATCTCGGTATCACCAATCTGACCAACCCGGCCTCCAATTTCCCAACGGTCATCACTTACTATTTCGAAACCGACTTCACTCTGACCGCCCAAGAGGCCGCGGGTCTCGAAAATATAATTCTGAATCATCGCATCGACGATGGCGCGGTCTTCTACCTTAACGGAGTGGAACTTGATCGTTTTAAGATGGATCCCGGAGTAGTCGTCTCCAGCACCTTTGCCAATGCCGGAGGAGAGGCTGTCTGGAGCGGGGATTATTCTGTCTCGGTCCCGCCTGGTTCTGCTCAGGCCGGAACGAACCGAATTTCAGTCGAAGTTCACCAGGTATCCCTGGGCAGCAGCGATATTACTTTTGACTTCGAAGCTAAGGTTGAGTCTCTCATCGATCCCGGATCTCCACCCACGAAATCTCGACCCAGTGATACACAGTGGATCGAACTATACAATCGCGGAGCGCAGCCCGTCGAACTGTCGGCGTGGGATTTCGGCGAAGGGATCGACTTTACTTTCCCCGACGGAACTTTCCTCGCTTCCAATGCCTATCTTGTTATTACCAATGACCCAAGCGCCCTCGCCGCGCAACATCCCGGTATCACAATTCTCGGACCATTCGATGGTTCATTAAATCGGCGCAGTGAAACGGTCACTCTTCGTGATCAGTTCAATAACCCGGCCGATACTCTTCGATACTTTGATGGAGGGAAGTGGCCTTCTAAAGCCGATGCCGGAGGTTCGACGATGGAACTCATCGATCCCAAGGCCGATAACTCGTTGCCAGGAGCCTGGGCGAACAGTGACGAGCTTTCCCGCACTTCTTGGCAGAACTACACCTTCCGGGCCACTGCAAGTTCCAGCACCGTGGGTCCCGATAATCAGTGGCGCGAGTTTGTCCTCGGCATGTTGGAAGACGGGGAGGTTCTCATTGATGATCTCACCGTCACTGAAGACCCCGACGGCTCAGCGGTGCCCTTTATTACGGACGGGACTTTTGAAAGCGGTAATCTCAATAGCTGGCGTGCTTTGGGAACCCATCGCGATGCCACCATTATTCCTGACCCCGACGGCGGAGGGAATGTTCTGCGACTCAATGCCATCGGTTCGACGGGGCATATGCACAACCATCTTGAGACCACACTCCGTAATAATGAGGCCGTCGTGAACGGTCAGGAATATGAGGTGTCTTTCCGCGCTCGCTGGCTGAGTGGGAATCATCTTTTGCACACGCGGCTTTATTTCAATCGCATTCCACACACCTTCCATCTTGAGCGTCCCGAAATCTTCGGGACTCCTGGTGCGCCAAATTCAACTCTGCTTGCCAATGCCGGACCGACTTCAGAGAACCTGTCTCACTTTCCCGTAGTGCCCGCTTCCGGTGAAACTGTCACGATCAGCGTCGATGCTACTGATCCTGACGAGGTTGACACCCTGACGATTCACTATCGGGTGGAAGGCGGGGCTTTCTCTACCACTCCAATGACTCAGGTCGGAAGCAGCTCGACTTGGCAGGGTACAATCCCGGGTCAAAGCTCCGGAAACGTGGTTCAGTTTTACCTCACCGCCACCGATCTCCTCGGGGCGAGCTCTCTTATCCCGGCCGATGGTCCCGATTCACGCGCGATGTATGAAATTGAAGATGGTCGCGCGGCGACCACGGATTGCATCAATAACTTCCGCATCATTATGGACCCCGCCGACGATATTTGGATGCACACTGATCGTAACCTTATGAGTAACGGTCGCATTCCCTGCACTGTCATCGATCGGGAGAACACTATTTACTACGATGCGGCGGTTCGTATCAAGGGTTCGGAGCGGGCCCGGTACAGCTCCAGTCGTGTCGGGTTCAATGTGGGTTTCCCATCCGACCAGCTCTTTCGAAATGTCCACCGTTCGATTGCGATTGATCGATCCGAGGGGCAGGTCGTCGGTCAACGAGAGCTTCTATTCGACCTCATGGCGACCTCTTCAGGTGGAGTGCCGGGAGAGTTTAATGATCTAGCCTATGTTATCGCGCCCAGGTCCGAACACACAAGCGCCGCCATCCTGCAAATGGCTCGTTTCGGTTCCGTGTTTTTGGATGACCAGTTTGAAGATGGTTCCGATGGGACCGTCTATGAATACGAGCTGATTTACTATCCCCGAAATACCGACGGGGGTGGTTACAAGATTCCTCAAGGCGATAGCGTCGTTGGTCGTGACATTAACAACATGGGCGATAATCACGAAGATTACCGCTGGATTTACCTCATTAAAAATAACCAGGAATTCGATGACTACGTTCCCGCGATGACGCTCGGAAAGCAGTTTAGTAAATCCACGGCGGAATTTAACTCAAGTGTTGCCAATGTCTTGGACGTAGATCAATGGCTCCGCGCGCTGGCTTATTCCTGTGCGACGGGAGCAGGGGATTCCTTCTATCCCAACTCGAACCACAACGGCCAGTTCTACGGGCGACCCGATGGTAAGATCCTCTACTTTCCCCACGATGTGGACTTTGCCTTCAGTGCGACCCGGGGGATTTTTGTAAATTCAGAACTCAATCGCATTATCAGTAATCCTTCATACCGCCGTGACTATCTGAGCCATCTCTACGACATCTGTAGCACGGTTTACAATCAAGCTTGGATGGCTCCCTGGACAGCGCATTTTGATGAATGCGTTCCAGGCGGGAATGTTTTTTCCGACGATCTCAGCTACATCAATCAACGGTCGAATTACATTCTTGGACAGGTGAATGCGCAGGTCGCTCCGGTGGCCTTCGCAATCTCGACTAATGGCGGAAACAATTTTTCAACTTCGACCAATCCCGTTGTCTTGAATGGTGTCGGGTGGGTCGATATTCATGAGATCCGCCTCTCGAATGGCAAAGTAATGGATCTTTCCTGGTCGAGCAATGATGACTGGGAGTTTTCCTTGAGCCTGAATCAAGGCGTGAATCCAATCACCCTTGAAGCCTTCGACCGGCTGGGGAATTTTCTGGGAACCGACAGTATTCAGATAACTCGTACTGGGGGTTTGGATATTCCAACCTCCAGCAACATGGTGGTGTCGGAGATTTACTACAATCCTCCGGGGCAGGATGAATCGACGGAATACATCGAGCTTCTCAATGTCGGAGGAACGAATCTCGACCTCGGAGGAACGCAATTTACGGACGGGATTGATTTCACCTTCAGTGCTGGCACCACTCTTGCTCCGGGAGAGCGTATTTTGATCGTCGCTAATCAGGTGTCTTTCGAAGCCGCATTTGGGGCTGGCTTGACAATTGCTGGTGAATTCGAAAACGGAACTTCTTTGAGTAATGATGGTGAGTTGATTACGATCCAGAGCGGAGCCGGAGGGACGGTTAGATCTTTTGCCTATAGTGACGACGCACCATGGGCCGAAGGTGCCGACGGGGATGACTTTAGTCTGGTGCTTCTGAATCCGAATTCTCTTCCCGACCATAGTTTGGCGGTGAGCTGGAGATTAAGCTCCGAGCTTGGCGGAAGCCCGGGGAGCTCTGACGAATGCCCTGACTTCGTAGGTGACCCCAATTCCGATTTCGACCAGGATGGTATTCCCGCCCTGATTGAGTATTTCCTTGGGGGGTCGGATGGCGACTCTAGTAATGCCGCGGCTGCTTTTCAGGTTGGATCAGTGCCTCTTGGTGGTGAATGTTACCCGACCTTCGAGACGACATACAAAGTGGGAGCCGATCAGCTTGAGTTCTCAGCTTACATTTCCACCGACCTTGAAAACTGGTCGAATCTGCCTGCCGATGTCGTGGTGCATGACCAGCAATTTAACGGAGACGGAACAGCGAGCATCGTCTGGCGAAGCACTGCTCCAGTCTTCGGTACGGATCAGCAATACTTCCGACTTCGTGTAAAAGAAATCGCGTCTCCTTAATTGATGGCCATTCTAGGAAGCTTGTTTGAGGATGTTGGGTAATATTCCAACACTCCCTCGCGAGACACTAATTTCACCGGTGTCGAGCGAGGCTGATGTGGATGTTTCGTTGGAGTATGGAAATAAAAAAGGGCCGCAGAGTAAACTCTACGGCCCTTAGGAGATCGGAGAGGATTAGTGTTCGATTTTGGTTCCGAAGAGCTCCATGAAGGTGTGGAGTTCGTTATGCAATGTTTCCACGGCCTTCGCGTCGGTGGACTGCTTGCACTTCATGGCGGCTACGATGAGTCGGTGGCAGGAGGTGACTTTCTTTAGATAGGATTCCTTGTCGGTTGATGCTTCACCGAGTTTGATCCGCTGGGCAAGAAAGTAATCAGTCACGGTGGTCTGGATAGACTGAGCGTGGGATTCCTTATTTAGGATCCAGCGAGTGAGTTGGTGGGCATTCTTAGCCGGGTCTTTTGAGAGTTCGATGATTTGTTTCGAGGCCTTTTCGATAGTCTCGTAATCCGTATGCATTTTTCCGATGACGTTATCGTCAGCGTAAATTCCACAAGGGACCTGGCAGTGAGCGGAGATGGAGGCAGGAGCGAAGGCAGCGAGCGCGCAGAGAGCAATGATGGTTCGTTTCATAACGGGGGAAAACTAGCGGAAGGAGGTTTTGGTGCAAGCTGGGATCTCGCCTCTTTAAAGATCGATTTTAAGGGTGACCGGGCAGTGATCGGAGCCGGGGACGTCGGCATTGATGTCTGCGGACTGGAGCTTTGGTGTAAGTAACTCAGAGACACACCAATAGTCGATTCTCCATCCGACGTTGTTCGCCCTCGCACCGCCGCGATAGCTCCACCAGGAATAGGCATCGGTGGCGTCGGGATGGAAATGACGGAAAGTGTCGACGAATCCCGCTTCGACGAGGGAAGTGAATCCAGCGCGCTCCTCGTCGGAGAACCCGGCGCTTTTGCGATTGTTTTTTGGGCGAGCGAGGTCGATTTCTTTGTGAGCGACGTTGAGATCACCACAGAGGAGGACGGGCTTGCCTTCGGATTCCAGTGATTTGAGGTAGTTGCGGAAGGCTTCGTCCCAACTCATGCGATATGAGAGGCGCTTGAGTTCGTTTTGAGCGTTGGGCGTGTAGACGTTGACGAGGAAGAAATCGGGGTATTCCAGAGTGATTACGCGGCCTTCCTTATCGTGCTCGTCGATTCCGATTCCGAGGCGAATGTCGCGGGGCTCGGTTTTGGCGAAGATACAGGTTCCGGAGTAGCCGGCTTTTTCGGCGGAATTCCAGTAGGTTTTGTAGCCGCCGAGATCGAGCGGAAGCTCAACTTGCTCGGGCCGGGCCTTGGTTTCTTGGAGACAGAGGAAATCAGGCTGATGTTCGAGAACGAAGTCGGTAAAGTTTTTCTTCAAGACGGCGCGTAGGCCATTGACGTTCCAGGATATGAGTTTCATGGCGATACGTTAAAAGAAAAACAGCCGCGACCCAGAGGGAATCGCGACTGTTTGAAAAAAGTTTTTCTGGGCGGATTAACGCTTCGAGAACTGGAAGCGCTTGCGAGCACCTGGCTGACCAGGCTTCTTGCGCTCTTTCGCACGAGGGTCGCGGCGGAGGAGACCCGCTGCCTTGAGAGCAGGGCGAAGTTCGGGATCGTGAATAATCAAAGCGCGGGCGATAGCCAGTTTAACGGCGTCAGCTTGTCCGTGGATCCCTCCACTCTTGGTGACAGCTCGGACATCAAACTTGTTCTTCAGGTTTGTTACCTGAAGTGGCTCGAGGACTTGACCCTGGAGAGTGAGGGTGGTGAAGACGTCCTCGAAGGCATCCCCATTGACGCTGATTTCGCCCGTTCCGGCAGTGATCCAAACGCGGGCCACGGCAGTTTTCCGGCGACCGGTTGCGGTATAAGTTTCGCTCATTTTTCAGAAAGGGTGTTAGAGTTCGACTGACTGAGGTTCTTGGGCCTCGTGTGGATGCTCGCTGCCTGCGTAGACCTTGAGCTTACTGAGCTGGGCACGACCCAACTTATTCTTGGGGACCATTCCCTTGACTGCCCACTCGAGAATGAGCTCAGGCTTGCGTGCGCGCACCTTGGAAGGGGTTTCAATGGTCTGACCGCCTACGTAACCGGAGTGACGTGCGTAGATCTTGTGTCTCTCCTTATTCCCGGTGAAGCGGGCTTGCTCGGCATTAATGATGACAACAAAGTCGCCGGTATCAATGTGAGGGGTGAAGATGGGCTTGTGTTTGCCGCGGAGGAGGCGGGCAGCCTCCACAGCGACTTTTCCGACAATCTGGTCCTTGGCATCGATGATGTGCCAAGAACGCTCGACGTCAGCTGGTTTTGCTGAGAACGTTTTCTGGTTCATTTTACTGTGGGTTCCGTTGGTCAGGGGGCGAAATTGCCTCCCAACTTGAAGGGACGCGGAAACTAGAAGTCGAATTCATCCCTGTCAATGCAATTATCCCACACCAAGACTTGCGAAATCGGGCGTTAGCCCTCAGTAATCCCCGCGTGCGAGATCTCCGCAAAAAGCCTCACTGGGAGGCCTGCTCGATTGGACATCCACTTCCGGATAGTCCGCATGCTTGTGCGGTGTCCCTTCCAACCTGGGATTCGATAATCGGCTATGAAGAGGGCCGGGATAAGATCTTAGCCAAAATGGAGATGGGATACCCACGTTTTTTTCTCCATCCGCTGGTGAAACGGCTTTTTGCCAAGGCTACCGAGGAAATTGCCGAGTCAGGAAAGCGAGCGATTGTCTTTCCTCACAAGAATGCCGCACAAGGTGCCCAGCGTTATGTTGAGCGGAAATTGGCGGTGGCGACGCGAATTGCCAGTTACGATGATGGCTTGCAAGCCCTGATCGTGCCGGAGGAGGCAATCGGGGTGGCGATGGAATATTGGCGCTTCGCCGGACAGATCGTGAGCAGCCGTCATGCCGAGGATCTTTTGGCAGAAAAAGTGAGTGAGGGTGGCTCAACCGTAATTCTCAAGCAACAGCTGGCCGAACACACAGGAGCTAATCTCGATGATCATTTTATTTTCGAGAGCGGAATGTCTGGGATTTTCTCTGCTTACAAGGCGGCGTTGAATCTGTTCCCTAGCAAGAAAACATTACAGCTTGAATTCCCTTATGTTGATGCGCTGAAGGTTCAAGAGAGATTCGGAAATGGGGTGGTTTTTCTTTACGATGCGGAAGGGGAGGATTTCGACGCGGCGGTGCGACGGATTCAGGCCGGTGAGTTCGCTGCAGTTTTTTGCGAGGTCCCCAGTAACCCGCTTTTAAGAACGATTAATATTCCCCGACTCAACGAGGCTTGTCGTCAGGGTGGTGTACCCTTGGTGATCGATGATACCGTGGCGACTTGTGTGAATATTGACGTCTTACAGTTTGCGGATCTCGTCACCACAAGTCTCACGAAGTGGGTTTCCGGGAGTGGTGACGTCATGGCGGGCATGGTGACGGTGAATGAAAAATCACCTTGGGCATCAGATTTCAGAACTTTCTTTGCAGAGGAGACACAGGGAGGTTCGCTTCTTTATTCTGCCGATTGCAGGACCCTTATTTCAAATATGAAGGACTTCGCTGAGAGGGTGCAAATTTCCAATGGTAATGCTGAACTCGTGGCGGATTACCTAGCCGAGCATCCGGCGGTCGGTCGAGTTTGGTTTCCGAAAATTAACACGCCACACGAATATAATCTGATTCGTCGCGAGGGCGGGGGATATGGAGGACTTGTTTCCTTCACCCTGAAACAACCTCGGAAGATGCCGCGCGTTTACGATGCTCTGGAGCTCTGCAAAGGTCCGAGCCTCGGGACAAACTTCTCGCTGGCCTCTCCCTACACCATGCTCGCGCATTACTTTGAACTCGATTGGGCCGAGGCCTGCGGAGTTTCGCCGAACCTCTTGCGCCTATCTGTCGGGACGGAGGAAGGAGAGGTAATCCTCGGAGCTTTGGCCCGGGCGTTGGACAATGCTTAAATAAAGCCGTCTTCCTTGGCTTGTTTCCAATAAGCGTATTCCGAGCGATTAAATTCGACGTATTCCGGAGAAAGGTCGGAAGTGTAAATGTAGTGTTCCGCCTTCCCTTGATTGAGGTCAATGGTGATGGTGAAGCTTGGTTTGGAAACAATATTTTTGAGAACCTCAGGATTGGTTTTTCCCTGTAAGCCACCCTCACAGGCGGGCTTTGATTCGTAGAAGATATCGATGATTTCTTCCTTGATCAGCGCGCCTGAATAGCCAACCGCGTGAATGATTCGGCCCCAGTTGGGGTCGTTGCCATTCCAGGAAGACTTCACGAGTTGTGAGTTGGCGACTGCCTGAGCCACTTTCTTGGCGTCTGGTTTAGTGCGGGCGTTTTTGACCTTTACGGTGACGAACTTCGTTACGCGCTCACCATCGCGAACGATGGCCTTGGCGAGCTTGTTCATGACGAAGCGGAGAGCGTGCTCGAAAATCTGGCATTCCTTGCTCCTCCGCCTGATTGTTTTGTTTCCGGCCGCTCCATTTGCGAGAACGAGGACAGTGTCGTTCGTGCTGGTGTCGCCGTCGATGGTGATGCGATTGAAGGTGTGCTCAAGTGCGCCTTTGAATGCTCGTTCCAGACTGGCTTCAGCAATATTGGCATCGGTCGTGATGTAGCAGAGCATGGTCGCCATGTTGGGATTGATCATCCCGGCTCCCTTGGCGCAACCGCCGATGCGGATTCGCTGATCCCCAATTGGAAATGAAATCGCAAATTCCTTTTCGTGAGTGTCGCTGGTAATGATTGCCCTAGCAACATCACCTCCATTTTTAGGTCCCAGTTTTCGAACCAAGTCCTCGTAGTGCGGATTGATCCGGGCCATCGGAAGGGGTAGACCAATTACTCCGGTGGAACAAACCGCTACTTCCCGTTGTTTGATTCCTAAAAGCTTCGCCGTGCTCTTTGCCATTGTTTTGGCATCAGATATTCCTACCGGACCGGTGCAGGCATTGGCGTTGCCGCTATTGGTGATGATGGCGCGCGGGTGGGTGGTCTTGAGATTGAGTTGGGTGACCTGAAGAGGAGCTGCCTTAACCCGATTTTGAGTGAATGCCCCTCTTGAGATGCAAGGGTGCTCCGAGTAGATAAGCCCCAGATCCAACCGGTCGGATTCTGGGTTTTTGATACCACAGGAAACGGCGCTTCCGAAAAAACCCTGCGCGGCGCATGCGCCGCCTTTGATTCTGGTATAAGGCTGATCCATCTGGAGGCGGAGATTGGCTGGAGCCTAGAGGTTTTGCAATCCGACAGTTTGAGAGATTCCGGAAATAAGATTGTAGTTTTGGACCGCTTGACCGGCGGCACCCTTGCCAAGGTTATCCTCGGTGCTCTGAAGAATAAGTCTTCCGGTGCGGGCGTCATGATGCCAACCAATATCGACATAATTGGTCCCGGTGACATTCTTAGTGTCGGGGGACACCCCCTCTCCACGCAATCTTACAAAAGGAGCGTCTGCATAGGTTGCTTCGAGAGCTTGGCCTACTTTGCTGAAGTCTCCATTCAGCTTGGCAAAGGTGGTGGTGCAAATTCCGGCGGTGACGGGGATAAGGTGAGGCACAAAGGAAATCGTAACGGGCTCTCCGGCCGCTTTGCTGAGTTCTTGCTCGATCTCCGAGAGATGCCGGTGTCTGGGCAGGCCATAAGAGCGGACACTTTCGTTGACCTCGGCAAAGATGAGTGAGAGATCAGCTTTTCGTCCTGCTCCACTCACTCCGCTCATCGATGAGACGGTGATGGAATCCAACTCTATCAGGCCGGCTCGGACAAGGGGGATCAGTGGAAGCATTATCGAAGTGGGGTAGCATCCGGGAGAAGCAATAAGCCGGGCGGATTTGATTTCATCAGCGTAAACCTCAGGGAGGCCGAAGACCGCTTCGTCTAACAATTCCGGCGCAGGATGCGGATGATCGTAGAAATCGGCATAGACTTCGGCGTCATCGAGGCGGAAGTCAGCACTTAAATCAACGATCTTAAGACCCTTTTCGAGAAGTGCTTTGGCAAAAGGTGCGGCCGCTCCGTGCGGCAATGCAAGAAAAGCAACCGTTGCCCCGGTCGCCGCGACCGCATCCATGTCGGGCTCAATGAATTGAAGGCTGGTGCCGGGGTGTCCTTCAAAGCGCGGAAACACTTCGGTCACCGCCTTGCCGGCATTGGCCCGGGACGTGATGGCGACAACTTTCGTTTGAGGGTGGCAAAAAAGTAGGCGGAGAAGCTCAAGACCGGTGTAGCCGCTGGCTCCAATGATGGCGATTTTTGTAACTTCCGACATGGAGGGGTTTTTGTGGTGTCGGACCCCGAGGCGCAAGCATAGACTATCCCCTAGGAGTTGTTTGTTGGGATTTCTGCTTCTCTTCCATCACTGCGGGCATGGGCGATTATGAATGTTGGTTCGATTTCGTAGTGGAGCGGGCCCTGTAATTCGGGAAAGCCTTCGAAGGCGGTAAATTTGACAATTCCTGTAGCCATTTCTGTCAGATCAGCGCTTGAAAATATTAGACGGAGGGATTTTACATCTGAAAAATTCCCACTAGCTTGAGGCACCCATGAGGATCATTGAGAAAATGACACGCACCCGCGGCCGCTCGGTCGAGGTTGTGGAATTGATCCCGGAGAGAGACCCCGAGTCTTCCCGGATCAAGTGGGGTTTGATCGGAATGACCCTCGTGCTGGCTGCGATCTGCTTTTACTTGGCGCCAACTGAATCAATTGATCGTTTCCGCTTAAAGGCGATCATTCTTTTGGGCGGCGCTGGGGCGTATGGTGTTCTATGGGCACTGAGCCGGGCTGTCTTTCGTGGGGTCGTTAACCGGGAGATTAAGGTCGGCAGGCGATTGATGGGTATCTCCTTGTGGACGTCCCGGGTTCCCTTGGCCGAAGATATTCGCTTGGATATCTGCCGAAATGACCACGCTGAGATATTCGTGAAGATCTTGCGCCCAGGTGGGGAATTGGTCGTTGAGATCGGTCCCTTTACTGATGGTGATCAGGCCGTTGAGGCGAGTTCCCTGCTGAGGCCGCGAAAGATTGTGGATGACTCGGGAAAAAATAGCTCACAAGAAGCGGCCGCCGTTATTCGCAGTTTGGAAGGAATGGTCAAACCTTGGGCTCTCCAGTTGGTCGCTCTCTTAATGGTTGGGGCGGTTCTCCTTGTCGGAATCGGAGATGAAAGTTGGCTGGATGCCGGGATCACCTGCGTCATAGGAATTACTGCTATCTTTCTGGGAATAGCTTATGTCGCTCCCATCACCGGAGTATATTATGACTCCGATGATGGTGAGAAGGTGGAATTCTGGACCCGGCAGGGATGGTTTCATCGCCTCGATCATCAGAGCAGCTTGGTCGCTCCAACTTCCCCGATCTATCTCAAGCGTCGCATTCATTACCCCTCCGTCGCTTGGTTGATGTTGGCGCCCTTATTCGTCGGCGCCGTGGTGGTGAGAGTTCTCTATCCGATTTCTACGGTATGAGTTCGGGCCCGCTTTGGAATCGTCTTCGGAATTTCAGCTGGGAGGATGCCGGTATTTCGGTGAAGGAGGTAAAAACAGTTCAGAGCCTTTCACAGGATCTTGCTGGGAAAAAGAAGCTCGAGCGATGAGGGCTCTCCAAAATTTATGGAGCATGAAGATGAAGAATGCAGTCGTAACGCCAGTCATTCGTCCGTTTTTTGAGGAGATTAGAAAAATTTCAGATTCCGCGGTGCAACGTGAAATTGATGAGCTTCTCGAGCTGGAGTGATGGGAGCGTGATTAACACCCGGGGTGGCTAGGCTTCGACAACGTTGTTGGGAGTTCCTGCTAGGAAGGCCTGCAGGTTTTCCACAGCGATGTTCATCAGGCGGGTACGTGCCTCCAGCGGTGCCCAGGCGATGTGGGGCGTGATCAGGCAATTGGGAGCGGTAAGGAGTGGGTTCTTTGCTTTGATGGGCTCATGGGAAACTACGTCGACGGCTGCTCCGGCAACTTTCCCGGCATTAAGGGCCTCGGCTAAATCACTTTCATGGACCAAGGGGCCGCGGGAGGTATTAATAATCAGGACACCATCTTTCATCCTGGCAATGCTGTCGCGTCGGATGAGGTGTTTGGTCTGCGGGGTGAGAGGGCAGTGCAAGCTGATGATGTCAGATTGGGCGAGGAGTTCGTCTAGGGAAACATCGTGAATGCCTTCCGATCGGTGATTCGGATTGCGTGTCCGGCGATGCGCCAGAATCGTGAGCCCCAATGCACGTGCAATAGTCGCGGTGGCTTGTCCAATGCGGCCAAATCCAACCAGTCCTAATTTCTTTCCGGCAAGTTCGGTCTGCGGGGAATTCCAAAAACAGAAGTCTTTGCTTTTCGTCCATTCTCCATTGCGAACCGCCTCGCTATGAGCTCCGACCTGATGGCAAAGTTCCAGAATGAGCGCCAGGGTAAATTGGGCGACCGCTGCTGTGCCGTAACTTGGGATGTTTGTGACGGTGATGCCTTGGGCGTTGGCGGCTTTTATGTCTACGACATTATAGCCGGTAGCCAGAACTCCAATGTATCTAACGGATGGGATTTGATCGAGGACCTCTTTTGGGAGGAGCGTTTTGTTTGTGAAGATGATTTCAGCGTCGCCGATGACTTGGACTACAGAGGAGGGATCTTGATCAGTGCGCTCGTGCACGACCAATTCTCCAAGTTTGTTGAGGTTGTCCCAGCTGAGATCTCCCGGGTTCAAAGTGTGGCCATCGAGGACAACGATTTTCATGTGAGGAGGTTTGGTGGGATTGGAGGCGGGGGCATGCGAGATTTTGCATGATGATTACTCACGAAGATTTGCGACGACTATCTTCAAGGTTTCGATGGTTTGGTTCACTAGAGCGTGGAGTCTGGTTGCTCTCCCACAGAATGCCTTCGTTCGAGTTTAACTAAAGCCACGAGAGTGCATCTTCGGAGCGTAAGGGAATTCCAACTGACGAGCTACACGGAGGGAAACGCAGCTATTCGATACGCACTAAAAGATCACCGGTATCCGCGGCTTTTCCCTTTCCGAGGAGGACTTCTCTTACAACGCCATTTTGCGGAGCGCTGACGGTGGTGAGCATTTTCATGGCTTCGATAACGACTAATTTGTCGCCTTCCTTGACCTCGTCGCCGGCTTTGACGGCGACTTCGCTGATCATGCCGGGGAGCGGAGCGGTGACGTGCTGAGCATTCTCTGGCTCTCCTTTAATGTTGGCGACGGCTTCTTTGCCGAGGGCTTTGTCAACGACGACTGCCTCACGAGGCATGCCGTTGAGTTCATAGAACAGGGTGCGGCGTCCTTCTGAGTCTGCTTCTCCGATTGAGATGAGTTTTACGAAGAGTGTTTTCCCGGGACCGATGTCGACATGGACTTCCTCGCCGATTTGCAGGCCGTAGAAGAAGGCTGGTGTGGGAAGAACGGTGAGACGATCAAAGTCAGTGAGGGTCTGTTGAAAGTCCGCAAAGACTTGGGGATACATGAGGTGACTGTAGAGATCATCGTCGGTAGCCGGGCGGCCGAATTGTTCACCAACGGCTTCTTTGGTTTCGTCGAGGTCGCAGGGAGGCGCGAGTTCGCCAGGACGCACCGTGACGGGAACTTTGTCTCCAAGAACGAGTTTCTGGATTTCTTTGGGCCAACCTCCGTCGGGTTGGCCTAGGCCACCGGCGAGCATGTCGATGACGGATTCGGGGAAGTCGAGATTGGGTGCGGTACCGCTGAGGAGGTCGGCGGTTTTTAGGTTCTGGGTGACGAGAAGCATTGTCATGTCACCGACCACTTTTGAAGATGGTGTTACTTTGACAATGTCGCCAAAAAGGTGGTTGACGTCGGCATAGGTGTGCGCGATTTCCTGCCAACGGTGGCCGAGGCCCATCGAGTTGGCTTGCTCCTTGAGGTTGGTGTATTGGCCGCCGGGCATTTCATGGAGATAGACTTCCGCGGTGCCGCTACGAGGAGCAGAGTAGAAAGGTTCGTAATGGGTGAGGATTTCTTCCCAATAGTCGGAAAGCTCGTTGATGGTGTCGTTGTCGAGGCCGGGGTGGCGCTCGTTGCCGGCCATGGCGGCGTTGACTGAGTTGAGATTCGGCTGACTGGTCGATCCAGACATGGAGGCAAGGGCCATGTCGGCAATGTCCACGCCAGCATCTGATGCCGACATGATGGAGGCGGCGTTGAGGCCCGAGGTGTCGTGAGTGTGGAAGTGAATCGGAATGTCGATCTCTTGTTTAAGAGTAGAGACGAGTTTACTGATGGCAGCTGGGTGCGCGAGGCCGGCCATATCCTTAATGCACAGAATGTGCGCGCCCATTTTTTCGAGTTCCTTTGCCTTGTCGATGTAATACTTCAGAGAGTATTTCGCACGGTCGGGGTTGGTGATGTCGCCGGTGTAACAAACGGCGGCCTCACAAACGGCCTTGCCGTGTTCGCGGGCGGCTTCCATGGCAACCTTCATGTTGGGAAGGTAGTTGAGAGAGTCGAAGATGCGGAAGATGTCCATACCTGAGTCAGCAGCATGCTTCACGAAACCAGCGACGACATTATCGGGGTAGTTCGAATATCCAACGGCATTCGAGCCGCGGAAGAGCATCTGGAAACAGATATTGGGAATGCGCTCACGGAGGGCACGAAGACGTTCCCAAGGATCCTCCTTCAGGAATCGCATTGCGGTATCAAAAGTGGCACCGCCCCACATTTCCATAGAGAAGAGATTCGGAGTGCGGTTGGCATAAGCCTCGGCGATGGCAAGCATATCGTAGGTCCGCATGCGTGTCGCAATGAGCGACTGGTGCGCATCCCGCATGGTTGTGTCGGTGACAAGAAGACGCTTCTCGTTTTTGATCCAGTCGGCGAAGGCTTCGGGTCCTTTTTCGAGGAGGACTTCTCGGGAACCTTTAAAGTCGACTTTTGGGGAGCTTTCCGGAATCCGCGGGGTGTCGAATGGTTTCGCGGGACGCCAGTTCTTGGCGCCGGGGTTGCCGTTGACAGTGATGTCGGAAAGGTAGTTGAGGAGCTTGGTAGCACGGTCGCGCTTAGGGATAAACTCAAAGAGACTTGGGAGGTCGTCGATGAGTTTGGTGTGAGCGTCGCCGGAGCGGAAGGTCTTATCCTTAATAACGTTCTCAAGGAAGGGGATGTTGGTCTTTACACCGCGAATACGGAATTCGCGAAGAGCACGGTCCATGCGTTGGCAGGCCGTTTCGAAGTCTCGTCCCATGGCGGTGAGCTTCACCAGCATGGAGTCATAGTAAGGAGTGATGACCGCACCGGCATCGCCATTGCCGGAGTCGAGGCGAATCCCGTAACCCGCAGCCGAACGGTAGTTGGTAATGCGGCCGTAGTCGGGCGCGAACCCTTTTTCGGGATCTTCAGTGGTGATACGGCACTGGATAGCGAAGCCATTGCAAGGGATCTCGGCTTGCGCGGGGATTCCAATGGCGGGATCGTGAAGTTTTTCGTTCTGAGCGACGAGAATCTGAGAACGGACAAGGTCAACTCCGGTGACACATTCGGTTACGGTGTGTTCAACCTGAATGCGGGGGTTCATTTCGATGAAGAACCATTCCTTGGAATCCATGTCGTAAAGAAATTCCACGGTTCCGGCATTGTCGTATCCGATATCGCGGGCAAGGCGAGCGGCGGCTTCGCAGAATTCCTGACGGAGGTCTCCTTCGAGATCGATGGACGGAGCAATTTCGACCACCTTTTGGTATCTTCGTTGGACGGAGCAATCACGCTCATGGAGGTGCACGACGTTACCGTGTCGGTCGCCGAGAATCTGCACCTCGATGTGCTTGGCGCGTTTGATGTAGCGCTCGAGGAAGACGGCGTCGTTTCCGAAGGCATTCAGGGCTTCTTCCTGAGCTTCCTTGAGGCGGCTTTGCAGTTCGGACGGCTTTTCGACGATGCGCATTCCGCGACCGCCGCCACCAAAGGCCGCCTTGATGATGAGAGGGAACCCAACTTCGTGAGCGACTGTGAGAGCTTGATCGGGATCAGAGATAGCGTCGTCGGTTCCGGGAAGAACCGGGACATTGGCGGCGATGGCTTGGGCACGGGCCGCGGTTTTATCACCCATGGAGCCGAGGAGGTCGGCAGATGGTCCAATGAAGGTGATGCCTTCCCGTTCGCAAGCGCGGGCGAAGTCGGCATTTTCGGAGAGGAAACCGTAACCGGGGTGGATCAGGGTAACGCCTTTGGATTTAGCGAGAGCGACAATACCTTCGTAGTCGAGATAGGCTCCGACGGGGCCTTTTGATTGATCGAGCCGGTAGGCTTCATCCGCCTTGAAGCGATGACGTGAAAATCGGTCTTCTTCGGCATAGATGGCGACAGTGCGGAGGCCGAGCTCGGTGGCGGCGCGGAAGACACGAATGGCGATTTCGCCACGATTTGCTACGAGAAGTTTCTGAGGAGTTGCCATGTTGGTTGCTAACTTGCGGGGAAACTACGGGAAGAGGGGGCGCGGGGGGAATGGAAAACTTCGGCCAAAACATGGAAAATGAGCGAATTCACGAACAAATCCGGAGATTGCCGTGTGAAATCTCTGAGGCCAGACCTTGAATCGAGGTCGAGAGAGAGGTTGAACACGGAGGGATTCGCGATGGCGTGGGTGAGAATGGGATAGCTATCTCCCATTCTCCCGCCATTTACTTGGGCATTATTTCCGGTTTCGGTTGGGTAATCGCTAATGAAGTAGGCGTTTGGACTTGATCAATTACTTCCAAAAACATTCCTGTGGGTGAAGATCCGATAAAGCCGGGAGGCGTCTCTCTAGTTTCAAACCTTGTCAGTTTTGTTGGGAACACTGAAGGAATTGAAATGCTAAAGGTTATTTCGTGGGTAAATGAGATCCGGGGAGCTGCTAGAAAAGAGCCTAATTTAAAGCTCGGTCGACCCGTGCTTGAATATTTGGCGCGGGTCTGGCATTCCCCGCACGCGATGTCTGAGTTGCCCAAAGCCTACGAGCCCACTGAAGTCGAGAAGTCCTGGTATCAAGCATGGATCGACGGGAAGTGTTTTGAAGCGGATCCTTCCTCCGAGAAGCCCGCTTATTCGATTGTTATTCCTCCGCCCAATGTGACGGGAATTCTGCATCTCGGACACGTCTTAAATAACTCCATTCAGGATATCTTGGCTCGACGTGCCCGCCAGAAGGGGTGTGAGGTTCTCTGGTTACCTGGAACAGATCACGCGGGAATTGCGACGCAGACCAAAGTGGAGAAGCAGCTCCGCGAGGAGGAAGGGAAGACACGCCGTGATATTGGACGGGAAGCCTTTCTCGAGAAAGTCTGGGAATGGAAAGAGAAGCACGGTGGAATTATCATTAATCAGCTCAAGCGATTGGGGTGTTCTTGCGACTGGAGTCGTGAGCGGTTCACGATGGACGAGGAGTATTCCAAGTGGGTTTCCAAAGTGTTTTCAGATCTCTTCAAGCAAGGGCTGATTTATCGTGGTAAGCGGATGGTGAACTGGTGCCCGGTTTCCTTGACGGCTCTCTCTGATGAAGAGGTCATCATGAAGCCTCAGAAGTCCAAGCTCTATTACATGAAGTATGAGTTGGTGGACGAGCCGGGAGAGTTTCTTGAAATCGCGACTACGCGTCCCGAGACACTCATGGGGGATGTCGCGGTTGCGGTGAATCCCACGGATGAGCGTTACGGAAAGTATGTCGGCCAGAAAGTGCGTCGTCCTTTCCCGGCAGCGGAAATTCCCGTGGTTGCTGATGAGCACGTGGATCCTGAATTCGGAACAGGTGCGCTTAAGATTACGCCAGCGCACGATAAGGCTGACTTCGAAATCGGAGTGCGGAATGATTTGGCGATCATCGATGTCTTCCATGCCGACGGCACGGTGAATTGCCCGGAGGTCAAAGATCTCGATGGACTTGATCGCTTCGTGGCCCGCAAGAAGGCGGCTGCAATGCTCGAAGAGCTGGGCTTGATGATCAAGGTCGAGGAATACGAAAATAAAGTAGGTTTCTCGGAGCGCGCCGATGTGCCGATTGAGCCGCGAATTTCGATGCAGTGGTTTTTAAGGTATCCTGCTGTCGATGATGCTACCAAGGCAGTCGCTGAGGATGAAATTTCGTATTGTCCGGCTCACTGGGCAAAGACTTACGCCAACTGGATGAACGGTATTCAGGATTGGTGTGTCTCTCGTCAGTTGTGGTGGGGACACCGGATTCCGGTTTGGTATCGTAAGGAAAAGTCCGAAGATTTGCAGGCTGCGGAATCTCTGACCTTGGGTGATCTTGAGGCTGGTGATCTTCATGTGAGTACCGAGCCGCCAGCAGATCCTGAGAATTGGATACAAGAGGACGACGTCCTCGATACCTGGTTTAGCTCGTGGCTCTGGCCCTTTGCGACGATGCAAAACGTGGGAGAGGAGTCCGATTTGGTGAAAAAATTCTATCCCACCGCCGATCTCGTGACCGGACCGGACATCATCTTCTTCTGGGTCGCCCGCATGGTGATGGCGGGTTACCACTTCAAAGGTGAACTGCCGTTTAAGAACGTCTACTTTACCGCGATCATTCGCGATATTCAGGGGCGCAAAATGAGCAAGTCGCTCGGGAATTCTCCTGACCCGATCGATCTGATGGATAAGTATGGTGCGGATGGCTTACGCTTTGGATTAATGCGTATCGCTCCGGTTGGGTCAGATGTCCGTTTTGATGAAGTGCAAATCGAGGAAGGGCGAAACTTCGCCAATAAAATCTACAATGCATGCCGATTCCGTCGCATGGCGGGAAGTGATTCGCGGGTTGATTTTGACATCGTCGCGAGTAAGAGTCTGCGTCCGTATCATCTCGATATCCTTGCGCGCTGTGACGCCCTTGCGATGAAGCTCGACATTGCTTACGCCGAGTACAAGTTCAACGAAGTGGGTGGCCAGTTGTATGATTTCCTATGGTCCGAGTTCTGCGACAAGTTTCTTGAAGCCGTAAAGGGTGATCTTCGTGATGATGCTTCGGAAGAGCAACGGAATACCACTCTTGGTGTTTTTGATACTGTGATGGCGCGTTACCTTCAGATGTTACATCCCTACATGCCGCATTTGACGGAAGAACTGAGTTCCCGGATGGGTTATCTCGGTGAGGGTGAATTCCTCATGGAGAAACTGTTACCAAGCAATGGTTTGCTGGATGGTGTTTCGGCCGGGCTGGTGTCGGAGGCGCAAGCTCAAGCCGACGCAGTTTACGAAACAGCCGGTCGTTTACGAAATTTGAAAGCCGAATATCGGGTGGCAGCCCGCAAGGATGTGAGCTTTGTTGCTAAGTCCGGGCCAGCTTGGGTGAAAGATGAGTCTGAGACGATCGCTTTGTTGGTTGGTGCGGAATCGATTACCCGTGATGAATCCTATCTGCCTGAGCAAGGAACTCCTGGAGCTGTAACTGCAGCGGGAGAGTTCTTTATGCCACTCGACGGATTGATCGATGTGGAAGCGGAAAAGTCACGCTTGGACAAGGAAATTGAGAAAGTTCAGAAGGAAGTAGGCAAATGTCGCGGTAAACTAGGCAACGAGAAATTTGTCACCAACGCCAAGCCCGAGGTCGTTGATGTTGAGCGAGGTCGGCTTTCCGAATGGGAGGGAAAGCTTGAGCAGCTTCAGGAAATGCGGACAAATCTCGGATAGAGAGAATTGTTCTGTTCAGAAGGCTCAAAAGACTCTTTTTTACCATTTATCCAGATGACGGAAATCACGGAAGATATTAGCGATATTCAAGGTTTAACCGGCGAGTCCCGCGAACTCCTAGAAGCCACCGGCGTCGAAAGTCTGGAGGCTCTCGCTGAAAGTGACGCACATATCCTTTTCAGTGAGATGGAGCAGGCGAATGGAATGTTGCAGCTGACAACCACTTTGCCAGCAGCTTCCGAAATCCAGTTGTGGATTGAACAATCAAGGAACCTTCTTGATTACCACCCTGCGGTGGAAGTGCATCGGTTAGAGCCTGTCGAAGAAGAACCAGAGAAGGTGGTGGCAGAGGTTCTTAATGCCATCCCCATACCTGCGGCGCACATGGTAAAGCAGAAAATTTCTGTGGGAGATATCCCTGCAATGGACTCATTTGTTGAGGAAGGGGGGGAGGAGACGGTTCGCCTGAAGGATGAAGTCCCTGAGGGGAGTCAGGATCTCCCTCGAATTGCCGTGCTCCCTCCGATCCAGAATACTCCAAAAGTTGCGGCCCCCGGGGTAGTTCACATTAAGCCCAAGGCGAGAGAGGCAGTTGAAATAAAACCAATCCTTCCCGGGGATCGGGATAAGGCATCCGTTCAGCCGCTGATTTCCGATAGTGCTAATATCCGGAAGGCTCCCAGTACAGGACTAAATGCCGGCAAAACCCCTCATTCCCGGGGATATATTCGGGGTGTTCTTCACCCGCAGCCATTTCGGATTAAAATTGCGGCAATTCTTACAATTATTACCATGATCATGCTTCCTGTTAGTATGGTAGCCGGGGTGCTGCTGCTCCTTGAATACCCGATCTGGATCGCTTGGATTCCGCTGGGTTTTGTTGTGGTGGGTTTGCTTTATCTTATGCTCGCCCGGGGGATGAGTTGTCGCATTTGCGGACAGCCGATTTATGGGCCCAAGGCATGCCGCAAGCATGTGAAGGCCCACCATATTAAATTTTTAGGGTATATATTCCCCACCTGCTTCCATGTTCTCCTCTTTAGCTGGTTCCGCTGCACTTACTGCGGAACATCGGTGCGTCTGAAGGAGTAGGATTCATTCCCTGTTTCGGGAGTCAATGACTATGGTAACCGGACCATCGTTGGTGAGCGAGACCTCCATCATTGCTCCGAATTCTCCTCGGCCGACCGATTTGTCGATCTCTGTTGATAAGGAATTACAAAAGTTCTCATAAAGGAGTTTGGCCTGCGCCGCTTGCGCGGCCTTGATGAAGCTGGGCCGATTCCCTTTCTTGGTGCTGGCATGGAGGGTGAACTGACTCACGACGAGAGCTTCACCCGAAATTTGGTGAAGGGAGAGATTCATTTTACCCTCGGAGTCATCAAAGACCCGCATTTTGCTGATCTTGCCAACCAGCCAGGAAATATCTTCTTGAGTGTCCTCCTCTTCCACACCCAGGAGAATAAGGAAACCGGTTCCGATACTGGAAATGATCTCCTTTGACACCGAAACCTGCGCCTCGCTGGTCCGCTGTAATACTGCTCGCATCGGAGAGTAGTGTCTCGTGTAGGGAGTATTTTTCAAGTGCTCTTGCCAACGATTGTAGACAAAGCCCAGAGCCAGTAATCCAAGTCCCACGGTGATGAAACTGAGGATGCAGGGAAGGGGATCCAGCTTAATGATGTCAATCAAGGTGACATGGCCCAGACGCGCAAAAAGTATGATGAGAGCGGTTGATGCGAGGTAGATTGCGGATGATTGCGCGGCTACGAAGAGAAAGCCTCCCTAAGTGGAAGCCCCCCTGAGCCCGGTCGCGTTTTTAGACAAAGAAACCCGGTCAGATACTTCTGACCGGGTTATGGAAAGAGTGTTTGATTAGGGCCTCCGGCGTCGAAGGATTCCAAGTAATCCAAAGACAAGTAGGGTAATTGAGGAAGGCTCTGGAATAACAAGCTGGTTGGAAAGGGCATACATATGGGCGCTTCCCGAATTCGCGCCACCACTTGCGCTGACTGCTGCGGTGATATCAAGTTGCTCGGCTTGGGCGGTAAATTGATAGTTCACATAATAGGCTTGCTGATCATTACCTGCTCCGAGGACTAGGCTTGGCCGGTCGGCAGGGACGGTTCCGCCTGAATCACTCTCGGCTCCGTGGCTGAATGAGAGATCGATAGGGCGTCCTGATCCGTCGGTGTCCCATACCCGGACGTAAAGCCGAGCATCATAGGTCGAACCAACGGCTAGGCCAGTGAGAGAGAAAGTCTGACTCGAAGGAGCAGCAGAACCAGTTCCTGAATAGGTGAATCCGCCTAAAAGGCTTTGTATTCCAGGACCTGTGACACCACCTGCTGCTGGAGTCCAATCTCCATTGTTATTAGCAATTTGGTTTTTGGAAGCGGCACCAGTATCCCAACTAAAATTAGCAGGGGTGAGGGTCGAGGTGAGAGATTCGAAGACGACGCCATTGACGGTAGCGGAATTTCCGCCACTTATGGCATGGGTGTAAGTGTTGCCATCGGAGATGCCAGAGGAGGCATCGTCAGTAAGAGGAACGAGAGATATTGTTCCTGCCTGAAGTGCAGAAATCCCGCTTAGGAAGATTCCGATGGAAATGCACGGTGTTCTCATACTATTTGTCAGTTCGATTGTTAGGGGTTCTGGGAAAGATCAGTTGGCATGAAATCGACCCAATTTTGTCAACAATGAAACTGTTAGAAAATACACTTTGGGCGGGAAGATCGTGGAAACGGGGGTTGGCCGGAATACATGGGGGAGAAAGGGGGTGATAGCGGAGAGCCCAGCATAACGCTCATTTTCAACCCTTTCCGTAAATATAGAGGATGCCCCCTTCCCGGCACCTAGTGAAAAAGTCAAAGCTGCTCCCGTTAGGGGTTCATGTAACACGCCTCTCGCTCCACCCGTCTCTCGAGAGATCGAACCCCTTATGACTTATCGAGTCGATGGTTGAGATCATTGATTGAACCGATGGTCATTTTTGCTAATAATCCGGATCATGAATATTCACCATCTGGAGCTTTTCTTTTATGTCGCAAAATATGAGGGAATCACGGCGGCGGTTCGCAAGATGCCCTATGGAATTCAGCAGCCAGCGGTGAGCGGTCAGATTTTGCAATTGGAGGAACAGCTTGGGGTGAGATTGTTCAACCGCCGTCCTTTCGCGCTGACACCCAGCGGAGATGAGCTTTACGATTTTATCTACCCCTTTTTCTCCAGATTGGGAGATGTCGAGGAGCGGTTGCGTGGGGAGGAGAGTCGGCACCTGCGATTAGCGGCTTCAGCTTCGACTTTAAGAAATCACTTGCCCGACGTGCTCGAAAAACTCAAAGAGGGCGAGCCTGATCTGAAGCTGTCGCTCTGTGAGGTTGCTCCGTCGGAAATCCACACTTTAATCACCTCCCAAAAAGTCGATATTGCGATCGGGGTGTTGGCCGGGCGACTGGCCGATGGATTAAAATCCCAGCCCTTGATGAAACTCCCGACTGTGCTTTGGGTTCCTGCTGAATCCAAAGCCAAGACCTGGCGGGATGTGCTTGAGAAGGATCCATTCTCCGCAGACGGGCGTTTGGGAGTAGGGGCTTTGATCGGATTGCCTTCCCATGAAGTTCTTCAGCAATTGATCCAGCGAGAGTTTGAGGAACGAAATATCTCCTGGCCAGTCTCGGTCGAGGTGAATTCGACGGACATCATCAGGGACTATGTGGCGCGGGGGTTTGGAACTGGAATTGGAATCCTTATTCCGGGATTGAAACCTCCCACAGGAGTCAAAGCTCTTCCGCTCAAAGGTTTCCCGCCTCTCGTAATCGGAGCGCTCTATCAAGGCAAACCAAAGGGGCTGGTAGAGGAGTTTCTCAGAACGGCGAAAGACCATATCAAGAGTCTCACTTGATTTTTTCGGCAAACTAGTGCAAGTCGTCGAAATGCGTGAGGGTCTCATTCTTAAACTTTCCTGTCCAGACAAGCCCGGACTTGTTTCCCGAATTGCCAGTTACGCCTCGGAGTATCGGGCGAACTTGGTCGAGTTTAACCAGTTTACTGATCGAGAAAGGGATACTTTTTACGCCCGCCTCGAAATCGACACGTCAAATTTAGATATTTCCCAAGATGATTTTATGGCAGGATTTTCCGTCCTCGGTAAATCACTCGATGCAGAATGGCATTTTCGTCGTTTGCCTTACCGCATGCGCACGGCCGTGCTCGTGACTCGAACTGACCATTGCCTAAACGAAATTATTTGGCGGGCGCAGCTCGGAGAAATGCCGGTTGAAATCACTTCCATTATTGGTAATCGTGAGGATTGCCGGGTGATTGCCGAGAAAGCGGGAATTCCATTCCACTTCATCGAGATGAAGGAGAACAAGGAGGTTGGGTTTCAAGATATAGACTCCTTACTCGAAGAGCAAGATGTGCAACTGGTTGTCCTAGCACGCTTTATGCAAATAATGCCGGAGTGGATGTGTGAGAAGTATCAGGGTAAGATGATCAATATTCATCACAGCTTTCTTCCTGCGTTTATCGGAGCCAACCCATATCGTCAGGCCTACGAGCGGGGGGTGAAGCTCATTGGAGCTACTTGCCACTACGTGACCTCTCAACTCGATGCAGGTCCGATCATTGAGCAGCAGGTTGAAAGGGTTCACCATCACCACAGTGTCCATGACCTCGTAAGGTTGGGACGGGATTGTGAAAGATCGGCTCTGGCTAAGGGGATTCGCTATCACGTTCAAGATCGGACGATTATCGATGGTAACAGGGCCATTGTCTTTCCGGATTGAATGCTTTACCCGGGGTGACTCTGCTCTAATTTCTATTTTTATAGATGATGGCGACACCTGCGAGGCGAATAGATACGCTACAAACGATCGAACTCGCCGAGGGGATTGAGATTCATCTCCGGGCGGCGGGTCCTTATCTTAGGCTTTTAGCGTGGTTCATTGACCTTCTCTCAAAAGGCGCCTTGATTGCGGTCTATGCGCTGCTGGTAGGAATGACGGGTCCGGTATTTGGAGGTAATGTCGCCTCCGGGTTTTTCCTCTTGGGATACTTTCTGATCCTTTGGTTTTACCATGTCCTCTTCGAGGTGAGTAAGTCGGGGGCCACGCTTGGGAAGAAAGCAATGGGGCTGAGAGTGGTGAACGAAGCCGGAGGACCGGTAACCATGGGTCAATCGATGATTCGGAATTTCATTCGTTTTTTTGAAATGATCATTCCGATCGTACCTTTGTTGGCATTTTTTCATCCACGATTTCAGCGGCTCGGTGATCTCGCTGCAGGCACCCTCGTAGTGTATTCGAGAGCGAGATTGGACCCCATGATGCCGGGGCCGCCCCCCTTGAAATCGGTTCCAGTCAATATCACCCTGACACGGGAGGAGGAGGCAGCCATTATGGCTTTTCGGGATCGTAGCGGGGGTTGGTCCGAAAGTCGGCAGGCAGAGCTAGGGAACCATCTCGCCTCGATCACCGGAATGAATGATGCCAAAGGAGTGAATCAAGTGTTGGGAATGGCAAACTGGCTGGAGGCGCGTCGATGAACAGACAGGAGTTTGAACAGAAAAACTCGGCGGAGTGGCAGACCTTTGAGATCGAGCTGAAGTCGGTTGATAAAAATGAAGACCTTTCGAACGCAGCGTCGATCCCGTCGAAGTTTCGCAAAATTTGTTACGACTTGTCATTGGCCCAGTATCGCATGTTCGGAGCACGGATCTGTGATCGTCTGAACTCTCTGGCAATTCAGGGATACCGCTCCATTCATCGTTCGAAGGGAGCTTTTGGCGAAAGTTTTCTAATTTTCTTCCTGCGCACCTTTCCCCAAACCTTTCGGCGTGACTGGAAGCTCTTTGTCGTTTCATCATTTATTTTCTGCGTCCCTTTCTTTTTGATGTGGTGGTCGGTCCACCAGGAAATCGCCTGGGTGCAATCGCTTCTCGGTCCGGAGAGTATGAATTCTCTCGAAGGAATGTATGGCAAGAATGCCAACACCGTGGAGCACCTGAGACAGGAGCACGGATCCAACTTCGAGATGTTCGCCTATTACATCCAAAATAATGTTGGGATCGATTTCCAGCTTTACGGAGGCGGAATCCTCTTCGGATTTGGGACAATCTTTTACCTCTTCTTCAACGGACTGCACATTGGAGCAACCGTTGGATATGTTGACTATGCCGGAGACCCCGAGAAGCTTTGGCGCTTTGTGGCGGGACACTCCTCCTTTGAGCTTCTGGGGATGATTGTGGTTGGTATGGCTGGATTGAAGCTCGGGTTTTCTCTTCTGGCCCCGGGGAATTATACCCGGGGAAAATCCTTGGCGAGAGCGGGAAGGGGCTCGCTTCCATTATTGTTGGGTGGAACATCGATGACTGCCTTTGCTGCTATAATTGAAGGGTTTTGGTCAGCACAACCGATCACGGCATCAACGAAGTATTTCGTAGGAATTGTTTTTTGGCTCTTGCATCTTCTCTATTTTACGCTGGCAGGAAGGAGGAGGCATGGAGCTTGAAAAGGTGACGGCGGAGATCCGCCCCCGGGCCCAGTGGGAGGCGGTTGATCTGGGGGTCAGTCTGGTTCGTCAACACGCCGCCCTTCTAGCCAAAATTTGGCTATGTTCGATTATTCCTCTTTGTCTTGTGATTCTGGGACTTTTTTGGAATGCCCTCTTTTGGGGGTGTTTTCTGATCTGGTGGATGAAGCCGATTTGGGAAAGGGTGACTCTTTTTCCACTAAGCCGAAGTTTATTTGGAGAAACTCCAAAGCTCTCCCAAGCCATTCGGGTGTTACCTCAGGAGTTGTCGCGTAACTGGAAATTCGTTACCCTTGGGTTTCTGTTGACCTTGATCGGATTGACCGCTCACCAGAGAGCTGACAGAACAGGCGAAGCTGGTTTGCCAGTCCTCTTTTGGCTCGTTGTTCTTGGGATTTTTTTCTACCGGTCAAATCTTTATCGATCCCTGGTTTTACCGATTAAGTTTCTCGAGGGGCTTGAACAACAACAATACCGCGCGCGCGCCCAAGTGCTCTCATTCCGGAG
>JAAEZT010000047.1 GCA_018222765.1 bacterium
GACCTGCCCCATGAAGGGTCCCTTGGCGGGTTGCTTCGCGTCAGTAGTGTGGCACGCGATACATCCCTGCTGGGTGAAGAGCTCTTCTCCCCGCTTGACCTTCCCTTTCACATTGTCGAGGGCGAGCATTACGTCTTCGATCGACATCTTCCCGACCTGGCCTTTCGCCCGCGCGATGGCTGACAGATCTACCTTGGGTCCAACTGGCTTGACGGGAGCGCTGGCGATCGAGGCCACGTCAACGCCTTTGATTGCGGATCGGGTTTTGGCATTGTAGGCCACAATGATATCGCGGTGTTCACCAGCGCTCCACTGAGCCTTCACGAAGTCTCCAATCTTCTTCGAACCTTCCCATTTGATCGGCTTGTAATAGGGCCCGCGGGTATCCGGGCGGGTGCTCCACCACCATGAGCCGTCGTAGGGCGCCTCGATCTGATAGATGCGAATAAGAGTCGCGATAATGTCAGCCTTGAGACTCTCCTCCGAAGACGTGCTGTATTTTGCAATCAAACCATCCACCACCTTCGTGTCGTGAATCTTGCGCAGGGCCCAGAGCGCGGAACGGCTATTGACGCTGCCGACGGCATCGAGACAGGCCTCGATCGCCTCCAGATCGACCAAGGCCTTGACCGCAACGTGGGGCAGGATGATTGGTGAATTTGGCGTAGCGTGTGGCCCCTCTTTCGAATTGCTCGCGCCAGCAAACGAGGGCATCGAATCAGAAACTGCAAACTGAATCTTACCCCTACCCTTGGAAGTATTGGCAAGTCCTGCCTGCGCCTTAAACCTAACAGCACCCTTCGGCACATCGAAGACGATGGTCGAATTTGCGTGAGTCCCCAGGCCATCCGGCTGCGCCTTGCCGTCTCCCGACTTCAAAGGTTTTCCGGTGGCACTAATTCCGAATCCAATCTTGCCCCACCCGCTTTTGGCGGTCTTCCATTTACGCGAGGAAAGTTTGACCTCTCGACCGTCGGCACTGACGAATACCGGGTTAAACCACGCTCCGTGATCTTCGCCGTCGCCATCTCCTCCATCATTAACGACGAGATAGAGCTTCTTCCATTTGCTAACATCAACGTCAACCTTATGAGTCTTATGCCCCTTGACCGCTTTGGTTTGGAAAGCGGGAGGTTTGGGTGCGGCAACGGCTTCTTTTTTTTCTACTCCGGGCAATTTGGCAATCGCAAGCAGGTCGGCAGCAGCAGACTTGTCACCGAGCCGGCCAAGCGCCACGGCGGCGGCGACCTGAACACGCGGATTCTTGTCTCGGAGTGCCGTGATGAAGAGGTCTTTGGTAAGGCCGCCAAGCTGGGTCTTTCGATCTGCGAGAGCACGGATCGCCCACTCCCGCACGGTGGGGTCATCTTTAGCCAGCTTGCTCAGCCCGGGAACTGCTTTCTCCCCGGCCATCTGCTTGTAAGTAAAAATCGCGGCGACACGGGAGTCGGTGGGTGCGGTTTTATCAACGGCCAGGGAAGCGACCGCTTTGGCTGCGGCAGGTCGGTCGATCAACTCCTGTGACGCGGCAAGGCGCGCGGTGGCACTGCGGCTTCGCAATAAGGAAACCAAAGCACTATCCTTGAGTGTCGCCGGATTCGCAAAGGGCTTGTATTCCCAATTCTTGGGGACAATACGCGAGACCCAGCCCTTTCCTGGATTCCCCTTGTAGCCCGCACCGGCCCAAGCGCCGGCATAAAGTCGTCCGGAGGCGTCGGTGTCGACGTCGGTGATTTGTTGTAACTTGATGAAAGTCTCGGGCTCTTGGGTGAAACTCGGCCCATCGGGAGTGAGGCGATGAATCACGGCCTGACTTCGCCCCCAATCGCACATGACCGCAACGTTAGTGAACTTCTCCGGCCACCCTTCTTCCTGAAGGAACATCGCTCCGGTTCCCGAACCACCGCCGACATCAACGAGCGCCGGGATAATTTCATCGGTGAAATTCTTAAACAAAATCGGATAGCCGTATTCACCCGTTTGAATGTGGTGAATAAAGCGCACATTCCATCCTCCGCCATCATTGGTGTTTCCGCGAGTGTAGATGTTCATGAGCGGATCAATAGCGACATCGTAAATATTGCGCAGCCCGTGTGTGTAGACCTCCATCTCGGAGCCATCGGGACGAAAGCGAACCACCCCGCCTCCGAGCATCGTCAATTCGGTGCCGTCGGTTCCTTTGGCTCCATGGATTCCAAAATCCCCAACCGCAATGTAGATCCAGCCATCGATACCGAGACGGAAGCCATTCGTAGTATGATCGGCGCCGCGATCCTGATTGTGCTTTGGCGGGCTGACATTGGAGAGCAAAATCTTACCCGGTCCATCAGCGACACCATCCCAGTCCTTGTCCTCAAATAATGACACGTGCATCCCGGTGAGTTTTCCAGTGCTCTCTGGAATGACCGTATGCAGCACCCAGAGCTTGGTGCCGACAGAAATTAGACCGCGAGGGTTGTCGACTTTCGCAAACACGCTGTGCTTGTCCGCAACACCATCATTGTCCGTATCGACCAGACGGACAATACGGCCTTTTCCGGGACCTTTTCCGAGCGAACCAAGCAAGTCGACACCGACAAAAACCTCCCCGGTCGGAGCGGCGCATAGGCAGGCCGGGCAAGGAGTAATGTCAGACTTGGAGAATTCGGTGGATTCAAGTTCAGGAGGAACGCCGGCTGTGGCGGAGGAGGCAACTGGAGCCAGGACAGCAGTGAGCAGCAGGGTTAGGACAGTGTTTTGCATGTTAGTAGTATCGGGACGCACAATAAGAGGTGGTCCTTTCACAATTTCCAGCTTCAACTTTTCTTCCTTGCCCTTTGGTCACTTCAAAGTCAGACCCATTGCTTCTATTCCCATGAAACGATTCAAAAACCTGCCCACCATCCTCCCCCTTGTCATCGCCATTGCCGTGGCTGGTTTTGCCATCTCATCCGCTGAAAATAAAGCGGATGAGAAAAAGACGATCAAAGCGCTCATGGTGACCGGCGAAGGTTATCACGATTATAAAACCCAAAAGAAAATCATCAGCGAAGGGCTCAGCAAGCGGCTAAACATCGAGTGGACCATTATTCACGATAAGAGCGCCGAGGAATGCAAAGCCAACCTCAGCAAGAAAGACTGGGCCAAGGGCTACGACATCGTCGTTTACAACCTATGCCATGCCAAAGAGGCGGACGAAGCGTTTATCGATTCAGTGGCCGCAGTCCACGAAAAGGGGATTCCAGCCATCGTCCTTCACTGCACCATGCATTCGTTCCATTGGAAGGTCAAAGCCAAGGATGGCCACGAAAAAACCTGGGTTAAATTCCTCGGTGTACGCTCCCGCAACCATGGCCCGAAAGCTCCAATCACAGTTGCCAAGACAATCGAGCACCCCGTAACGAAAGACCTGCCCGACGGTTGGAAAACCCCCAACGGGGAACTCTACAACGTCAACGAGGTTCTCGACACCGCAACCGTCCTCGCCAAGGGCGACAACGGAAAAGTCAAAGAAGCCCAGGTGTGCATTTGGGTCAACGAGTATGGCAAAGGCCGCGTTTTCGGTACCACGCTCGGCCATCACAATTCAACGATGGAAACCAAGGAATACCTCGACCTTCTCGCCAACGGAATGACCTGGGCACTCGATTCCAAGTAGTCCCATTGAGGGCTCCTTTATCCATCATCGAAAAATCTCAGGTCCGTCGATCTGACTTTCCGCTCAAATTTTTCCTTCACAGAAGAGGGCTTTCCCGTAGCTTGATCCTCCATGAAATCTACTATGACTCAACTTTGTCGTTCTTTTCTCGCTCTCATCGGCATCGCAACTATTGCGGTCACCGGACTGACCACTCCCGTGCGGGGGGCTGACCTGGGAGAAGCTCTTGATTCCGTCGAATGGAGAGGGATTCTCGGAACCTGGGTGGACTCTGAAACCAAGGGTGAGCAGGTGAAAGTCGTCTACACCTGGAAATTCAAAAATAAACTCATCGAGGTAAATTCCAAGATGGGCGAAACAAAGAGCATCTCACTCATGGGCTTCAATCCGGACACTGAAGAAGTCTTCATGATGGGCGGAAATAATAAAGGCGGCGGAAGTATTGGCAAATGGAGCATGGACGGAGAAGACGCCGTGCTCGAATTATCCTTCGTCTCTGAAACCGGCGACAAAGGAACCATGAAATTCAAGCACCACCGGGTAGACGAAGACACCATCAAGATCACCGGATCAAGTGGTGAAAGCGGCGAGGAGTTCACCGTGACTCTCGTGCGCGCCAAATAATCTAGCCAAGCCAAGACCATTCATAATTCGCAAAAAAGCGCGCCCGGTTACCCGGACGCGCTTTTGAATTTTTATTGCTGCGTCGATTAACCGAAGGTCACGACTTCCTCCTCGGAGGGAGGAACATCGTCGTCAGAAGGAGGGTCTGCCTTGGGAGCTTCTTCTCCTCCGCCTTCGCGAAGGGCGGCGCGGCGGGACATCTTCACGCGGCCTTTGTCATCGATACCGATGCACTTGGCGGTGATAACGTCACCTTTCTTACAGATGTCTTCGACCTGGTTTACGCGGCCTTCGGCAAGCTCGGAGATGTGCACCAGTCCGTCCTTACCAGGAAGCACTTCCATAAACGCACCAAAGGTGGTGACGTTCATGACCTTGCCAGTGTAGGTCGTTCCGATTTCAACTTCGGCAAACATCATGTCGATCATGGCTTTGGCAGCCTCGAGACCTTCCTGCTTGGAGGCATAAATGTGAACGGTGCCATCATCTTCGATGTTCAGTTCAGCACCAGACTCGGCCTGGATGGCTTTGATGTTCTTTCCGCCAGGTCCGATGAGCTCGCCAATACGATCCTGCGGGATACTGACGGTCTCGATGCGAGGAGCGTGCGGGCTCAGCTCGGCAGGTCCGGTGATGGACTCAGCCATCTTGTTGAGAACATCGCCGCGGCCTTCGATGGCGAGGTCGATGCCCTCTTCGAGGATGGAAAGAGGAATTCCGGGAAGCTTGAGGTCAAGCTGGTATCCGGTAACTCCTTCGCTGGTGCCGCAGAGTTTGAAGTCCATGTCACCGTAGAAATCCTCGGAACCAATGATGTCGAGAATGACAACGTGCTTGGTCATGTTGCCATCGGCATCCTGCTCGGTCACAAGACCGGTTGAGATCCCCGCAACAGGGCGGATCATGGGAACACCGGCGTCAAGAAGAGCCATGGTGCCAGCACAAACGGTCGCCATTGAGGTGGAACCATTCGATTCCATGACCTCGGAAGAAACCCGCATGGAGTATGGGAAGTCCTCGGTAGAAGGCAGCATTGGTGCGATGGAACGCTCGGCGAGTGCTCCGTGACCAATCTCACGACGATTCATCCCGCCAAAGCGACCGGTCTCACCCACGGAGAATGGTGGGAAGTTGTAGTGGAGGAAGAAGTTCTTGGAGTCTTCACCACCAGCGTAGTTGTCGACGTAGAGTTTCTCGTCGGCAGGTGCCAGGGTGCAAATTCCGAGAGCCTGGGTCTCACCACGAGAGAAGATCGCAGAACCGTGCACACGAGGCAAGGTGCTGACTTCACCGTAGAGTTCGCGGAGGTCGCGAAGTTTCCGTCCGTCGGCGCGCACGCCCTTCTCCATGATGGAAACACGGAAGGCTTTCTTCTGAATGTATTCGAAGACCTGCTCGATTTCAAACTCGGTGGTCTCGGGGAATTTTTCCTTGATGGCAGCTTCCACTTCGTCGCGGAGGGCTCCCACTTTCTTACCACGCTCCACCTTGGAGGCAGCGTAGATCGCGTCTTCGATCCGGTCACCGGCGACGGCGTACCCGATCTCAAGGAGGTCTTCCTTGGCGACGGTGACGGTATAGTCACGCTTGGGCTTGCCAGCGACTTTGACGAGTTCTTCCTGGGCTTCGACGATCTGCGCAACGGCAGCCTGGGCGAAGTGAAGGGACTTCTTGAACTCCTCATCGGGAATCTCGTCGGCCGCCCCTTCGATCATGATGACATCGGTCTTGTTCCCCACGTAGATGAGGTCAAGGTCGCTGTCTTCACGCTGTTCGAAAGTCGGATTGATCACGAATTCTCCGTCGATGCGCCCCACGCGAACGGCACCAATGGGACCGGCGAAGGGAATATCGGAAATCGCAAGTGCGGCGGATGCTCCGTTCATGGCGAGAACGTCGGCGTCGTTTTCCTGATCGGCACTCAGAAGGAGAGCGATGATTTGGGTATCGTAGAGATAGCCCTTGGGGAAGAGAGGACGCAGCGGACGGTCGGTCATGCGGCATGTTAGAATCTCTTTTTCGGTCGGACGACCTTCACGCTTGAAGTAGCCACCGGGGAATGTTCCGGCTGCCGAAGCGCGTTCCTTGTATTCCACCGAAAGGGGGAACCAGGTTTGACCCTCGCGGATCTTGGTTTGTGAAACAGCGGAGACCATGACGATGGTTTCTCCCATCTGGACTGTGACTGCTCCGTCGGCCAACTTGGCCAATTTTCCGGTCTCGATGACCAGAGGACTCGGCCCAACATTGGCCGTTACTGATTGTATACTCATTGTCTTGTTTTTGGTACCTCGCATCGGGACCCTCCCGGGCGAGTTTTGGTTTGAAACGACGAGCGACTCCCGGTCTGAATTTGGGTGGGAATGTCGTCGGCGAGGCCCATCAACTGCGATGGTCCTCATGGCAAAACGGCCACGATGCAAAGCAACGTGGCCGAAATGCAGAGTGGTTACTTACGCAAGCCAAGTCCTGCGAGGACTTTCTTGTAGCGAGCTTCGTCCTTACGCTTAAGGTAATCGAGAAGCTTGCGACGACGTGCCACGAGGCGGAGAAGTCCGCGACGCGAAGCGAAATCTTTCTTATGATCATCCATGTGATCAGTGAGATGCTTAATGCGCTGGGTCATGAGCGCGATCTGGAAGTCTGCACTTCCGGTGTCATTGTCGTTGATCTTGTAATCAGCGAGGTTAATTCCGTAATCGTTGGCCATTTTATTGGTAATCGGGATCGGCCGAGCCCCTTCATTAGAGCCAAACCGTCCTTCGACGGGCGGGAGATAGGCGAGGATTGGGAATAACTCAACCTTTTTCGCGGGAAATCCACCATTTGCCGGCCAGAAAGGCAAAGTCTACCAGAATGGCAACAGCTATGGCTCAGAATCCATTAGAGAAAGTCAAAGATGATTTACTCAAGTTTCTCCCCTGCACAGCCATCACATCAATAACAATCGCCCCCGGGTGCAGCGCTACCTCGTTTCCCCCTCTCTCCAAATTACTCCATTTTGATCCTCGCTGATTAATACTCAGGACATTGACAAAACCTCGAGGATTCGTTTCTATCTTTAAGATGAAAACTCGACTCCTCCCGATTATCCTGATTTCCCAATCCCCCCTTCTCTTTGCACAGACAGATAATTTCGACGATGGAAACTCCAACGGCTGGACCGAAGTGGATGTTTTGGCAGGAGTGGGAGCTGCGGGATCGTTTTCTTTCCCCGGCGGAAATACTTACCGCATGGAGGGCGCCACTTCTCCCAATCAGGCAGTTTTCGGACAATCGCGAATCGGAGCATTACGGGCAGATGTCACCTACACCGACTTTTATCAGACCATTGACATCGTCGATTTCGACGAATCGCTGGATCAGAATATCGGAATGTTGGCCCGGGTAAAAGATCCCGGGCTGGGGACACTGGACGGATACTCTTTCACCTTCAATCCATTAGACCAGCGAATGTTTTTCACCGTGATCACCGATGAGGCAGGACCCAACTTAGTCGACGAAGAAGTCCTGCTCGATCCAGGAACGCCGGTGAGACTTGTTTTCCAGGGGACTGGCAACGCCTTCACTTGCAAAATTTTTGATCTCTCTGATCTCACCACACCAGTGGCTACAATGGAAACAACCGACAGCACTTGGACTACAGGAGCCAGTGGGATTTTCGTGGCCGCCGACCAAAACGATCCTGCCAATTCAACCGACTGCACCTTCGACAACTATTTTGCTGCTGCAGAGGAGCCAGAGCCATCAACTGAGATCGACATCATCGGCTTCGAAATCGACGGCGATGAATTGGTCATAGAATTCACCAGCCTCGCCGGAGAAAGCTATGGAGTCTGGAACAGCCTCGGATTGGAGAATTGGGAGGAAGTTGAAGACTCAGTTGCAGGTGATCTTGGGGCTACGACTGTCGTCAGAATTACCAACCCTGAACCAGCCGCGACGAAGCAATTCTTTGAAGTGAGGAAGGAATAGAAGGTGGAATGTGACTTCCACTCCTCGCAATGAACAGGAGGGCGGGTGCTCTCTCGCAATTTCCAAAACCGTGGCGGCGCTCCCCCCGGCAGCGGTAGACATCTGATCGCCACCGGAAAAACAAAGGACATCGAAACGCCCGAGTCTCTTGACGGGCCAGCTACTTCAAGAGCCCTACTCTGTCGTCACAAGATCACAAAGCAGACAACCCAAACCATCAGAGATCAGGGAGGCGGCACTTTTTGAACTCGTTTTCATTACTCCACCACCACCTCACTTGGGTCCCATTGCACTTTTGGGTACTCCAAATTCAGCCCCTCCAAGGCATGGGTCACGATTTGTGAAACGCACATGTTCCGATACCATTTAAAGTCCGCCGGAATGACAAACCATGGCGCACTCGGCGTGCTTGTTCTCTCCAGAACATCTTCATAGGCCTCCATGAAATCCTCCCACCTCGCCCGATCAGCAAGATCATCGGGATGAAATTTCCAATGCTTTTCAGGCCGATCAAGACGTGATTGTAATCGCTTCCGCTGCTCTTCCTTGGAGATGTTGAGAAAGAATTTTAAAATCGTCGTCCCTTCATCTACCAACATCTGCTCGAAATCGATGATGTGCTTGTAGCGCTTCTCCCACACCTCTTGCGGAGCCAGCCCTTTTACCCGCACCGCGACAATGTCCTCGTAGTGACTCCGGTTAAAAATCGCGATTTCACCCTTCGCTGGAACATTCTGATGAATCCGCCAGAGAAAATCATGGGCCAATTCTTTCTCAGACGGGCCTTTGTACGAAGTCACCTTGATCCCCTGCGGATCCACTCTTGAAAAGACCTTACGCACGCAGCCATCCTTACCGCCCGTATCCATTGCCTGAATCACAATGAGAATCTTATGCTTTCCCTGCGCGTAGAGCACCTTCTGTAACTGCGCCAGCTTCCCTCTCAACTCATCGAAAATCGGAGCAGTCTCTGATTCCGGATCATTCAAAATCCCCGTCGTCTCCGTTGAGCGTTCACTCAAAGCGACCTCCGCCCCAGAGGAAACAAAACAACGCCTGTAGAATTCACCACCGAGCATGAGGTATCTCATCCGGCCCGCCCTCTCCTTGCAAGTCAAACCTCACCCTATAAATCTTCATTCGTCACAACTTCCCTATTGCGCCATCCCATCAATCTGACGAAGTTCCCGGCGTGAGCGACGAATCCACCCCTCCCGCGGTCATGAGAGCCGCGGTCCACGTTGGAGCAAGCCACGCCTCCATGATCATCATCTCTATTACCAACGATGGCAGGGAAGAGATGATCGATTTTCTCGAAAAAAACATTCCTCTTGGTCGCGATATTTTCAGCCACGGCCACGTTCTCACCACCACTATCGAACAGGCGGTCAAAGTCATCTCCGGCTTTCAAGAAGCCCTCACCGAACTCGGACTCAACAACATTCCCGTTCGCGCCGTCACCACCAACACCCTCACCGAAGCCTCCAACGCAGAGGTCTTCCTCAACCGCCTCCAAATCGCGGCCGGCTGGCGCTTTGAGCCACTCGACGACGGAGAGATGACGCGCCTCGTTTTCCTCAAAACCCGCCGACGCCTCCGCGACACTCCCTCAATGCGGAAACGTAACACCATCGTAGCACACGTTGGCCCCGGAAATACTCGCCTCCTTCTTTTCAAAAACGGTCAAATTGTTCGCTACCATTCCTACCGCCTCGGCACCCACCGGACCTGGGAGCAACTCAACTCACCCGACCTTCTCGGCGAACAAATTATCCGCCTCATCCGCGAACAAATCTCCGGCATGATCGCGCAACTCTCCTACGACTTTCGCGACGAAGGCGTCGAGGACCTCGTCATGATCGGCACTGAGATTCAAATGCTCTCCCCCTTTCTCTCGAAGCCGGACAAAACAAAATCGCGCTACAAGATCCTCGAACAACTCCTCCAAAACATCGCCGCTGCAACCGAGGCCCAACGGGTCAAAGAATTCGCCCTCGATTACCAAACTTCGGGCTCCGCTCTTCCCGCTCTCGTCATCAATGCTGCCATTGCCGAGTCCTTTGAACTCACCTCGCTCCGAGTTCCCGGCTCCGACTACGAAAAAGGCCTACTCACCGACCTAGCTCATCCCACGATTCTCAAAGAAGAGCTCCTTAAACAATTGTTCCACTCGGCAGAAGTCATCGCCCGACGGTATCGCGTCGACATAAAACACGCCCGCCACGTTGCCCACCTTTCACGCCAACTTTTCGAGGAAACGCAATCTCTCCACAAACTCACGGAACACGATGCGCTTCTTCTCAAAGTCGCCGCTATTCTTCACGAGGTCGGCAACCACATTTCACCCAAAGCCCACGAACTCCACTCCCTCTACATCGTCCGCCATTCGGAAATCTTCGGCCTCAGCGAAGCAGACCGCCTCGTTGTTGCCCTCATCACCCGTTACCACCGCAAGTCACAACCCGAAACCTCCCATCGCTTCTACCAGGACCTCAATTCCGAAGATCGCATTCGCGTCGCCAAGCTCTCCGCCCTCATCCGCGTGGCCGACGCCTTGGAACGAACCCACTCCCAGCGAGTCACGAACCTCACCGTTGAAATCACCGACTCAAAAGCCCATCTCGTCCTCGAGGGCATTCTCGATGCCACCGCCGAACGCCTCGCCCTCCCCAGCAAGGCCGATCTATTCGAAAACCTCTTCGGCCTCTCTCTTCACATCAAAGAATCCTGACCCATGCCCATCGCCTACATCAACCGCGAACTTTCTTGGTTGGAATTCAACCAACGTGTCCTCAATCAAGCCCAGCGGCCTGACTTGCCTCTCCTGGACCGCGTGAAATTTCTCGCAATCTCCGGTTCCAATCTCGACGAATTTTTCCAGGTCCGCATCGGCGGCCTGCTCTCACTCTGCGAATCAGGCCCTGGCTTCACGGATCCCTCGGGACGTGATGTCAGCGAGCAACTCAGCGCCATCGAAAAACGCACCCGTCGCTTCGCCAAAGATCAGGAAAAACTCTACCTCAAGGAACTCCTCCCCTCTCTTCACCAAAGCGGACTCCCTCACCTCAGCATTCCGGAGCTCTCCCCGGATCAACTCGAGCGACTCGTTCACGCGTTCAAGCACGAAATCTCTCCGCTGCTCTCACCCCTCCTGCTGACTCCTGAAAACGCTCGGGAAATCATCCCCTCCCTCTCCGTCTGCATTGCCCTCCGCGTCTACGACCCCGAAACCAAGGAATCCCGCATCATCGTTCTTCCCCTCCCCTCCAGCGTTCCGAGAATGCTCGTTCTCAACGAAGGTGGATTCATCTTCCTCGAAGGCCTCACCGCCCATCTTTGTGGGAATCTCTTTCCCGGTGAAGAAATCACCGAACTGACAACTTTCCGTCTCACCCGCAACACCGACATTCCCGCCAACGAGGACGAAGCACACGACTTCGCCGAGGAAATCCGCAATGTCGTCACCGAACGAGGTCAATCCTACCCAGTCCGATTGCAGCTTTCCGAAGACAACAAACTCACCCAGGATCTCATTTCGCTCCTCAAAATCGACATCCCAAAAGTCTTCCTCACCAAAGCTCCCCTCGCTCTCGCAGACCTCTTCGAACTCGCCCTCATCGATGGCTTTTCCCACCTCCGCACCGCTCCTGTCTCTGGTGTGGATTCACCCAAAATCGATCCCTCCCGCAGCCTCTTCGATCTCATCTCAGAGCAAGATCTCACCCTCATCCACCCCTACCAAAACTACCGCCCAGTCGTGCGCTTCATGGAAGAGGCCGCAACTGATCCGAACGTCATCGCGATCAAACAAACTCTCTACCGCACCGCAAAAGATTCGCAAATCGTCGACGCCCTCATCCGGGCCGCCAAGGCGGGTAAGCAAGTCACGGCACTGGTCGAACTCAAAGCCCGCTTCGACGAAGCCCCCAACCTTGAACGCGCCAAAGAGCTCCGTCGCGCCGGAGCCCAAGTCATTTACGGAGTGAAGGGTCTCAAAACCCACGCCAAAATCTCTCTGGTCATCCGCCGCGAAGATGGGCATCTCCGCCGCTACGTCCACCTAGCCACGGGAAACTACAACGAACTCACCGCCCGTTTCTACACCGACATCTCTTACTTCACCGCCCGCCCCGACTTCGGTTCCGACGCGTCCATCTTCTTCAACGCCGTCACCGGGCGCACCAAACTAGAACACTTCAAAGTCCTCGTCCCAGCTCCCACCCAAATCAAGCGAACCCTCATCGCCCTCATCGAAGAAGAAACAGCCCGCGCCCTCGAAGGTGAAACAGCCCACATCATGGCTAAGATGAATTCCCTCGAAGACATCGACATGATCGAAGCCCTCTACCGGGCCTCCAAAGCAGGCGTTAAAATCCAACTTAATATCCGTGGCATTTGCTGCCTCAAAACCGGCGAACGCAAAGAAGCTAAAAACATCGAAGTCGTCTCCATCGTCGACCAGAAACTCGAGCATATGCGAATCTTCTATTTCCACCAAGGTGGAGACCAAGAAGTCTTCATCAGCTCTGCCGATTGGATGAGCCGCAACCTCGAAAAGAGGGTCGAACTCATGACGCCCATACTGGGTGCGAAAGACAAAAAACTCCTCATCGACATCCTCAACGCCTGTTTCAAAGACAACCAAAACGCCTACCTCATTCAAGCCGACGGCACTTCCAAACCCAAAGAGCGCAAAAAGGGTGAACGTAAATTCCGCATGCAGGAGCAACTCGCCGACCTCTTCGCCCGCCAGGCCGCCGCCGCCGAGCAGGCCCGTTCCTCCAGCCTTGAGCCACACCTCCCGAAGGAGTAAGCCCAAGAGTGTTCCTCCACCATTTTTTCTTTCTCACTTGGCACCTAGAAATTCAATTGAGCAGGAAATAATTGACCTGACCGGCCCACGAAAAAGCCCGCACTCAAAGAGCACGAGCTTTGCAAAACTATTCGCAATTTCTAGTAGCGGTAGTGCCCAGGCTTGTAGGGGCCGTCGACGGGGACATCGATGTAGTCGGCCTGATCCTTGGTCAGCTTAGTCAGCTTGGCGCCGATCTTTTCGAGATGAAGTCTTGCCACCTCTTCATCGAGTTCCTTGGAGAGAACTTCCACACCAACTTCGCGGCTGTCCTTGGTTTCCCAAAGGGCAATCTGAGCGAGGGTCTGGTTAGTGAAGCTATTCGACATCACGAAGCTTGGGTGACCCGTAGCACATCCAAGATTCACAAGACGACCTTCGGCAAGCATGTAGATGCTGTTCCCATCGGCAAAGGTATAACGATCAACCTGTGGCTTGATGTTGAGTTTCTGGATTCCGTCGAGTGCTTCGAGCTCGGCAATCTGAATCTCATTATCGAAGTGACCGATGTTACAAACGATGGCCTGGTCTTTCATCTTCTCCATGTGCTCGGCCCGGATGATGTTGAAGTTACCAGTGGTGGTGACGTAGATGTCTCCCCACCCAAGGGTGTCTTCAACGGTAAGAACACGGAATCCTTCCATGGCCGCTTGAAGCGCACAGATTGGATCAACTTCAGTCACCACGACTTGTGCACCTTGAGCACGGAGGGCTTGGGCACAGCCTTTACCGACATCGCCGTATCCACAAACAACACCCACCTTGCCGGAAATCATCACATCGGTGGCGCGCTTGATGCCGTCGATGAGCGACTCACGGCAACCGTAGAGGTTATCAAATTTTGACTTGGTGACAGAGTCATTCACGTTGATCGCAGGGATGAGAAGCTTGCCGTCACGCTGCATCTGGTAGAGGCGGTGAACACCGGTGGTAGTTTCCTCGGAAACACCTTTGAGCTCGGGAATCCAAGCGTGGAAAATTCCAGGCTGCTTGGCGTGAATATCTTTGAGGAGAGCCTTAATGACAGCCTCTTCGGTCGAACCAGCGGGCTCGTTGACCCAATCGGATCCGTTTTCAAGTTCGTATCCTTTGTGGAGGAGAAGAGTGGCATCACCCCCATCGTCAACGATCAACTGAGGTCCTAGTGGTAGGTCGCCATCTGGATTCGGAAATTGCAGAGCTTGCCAGGTGCACCACCAGTATTCCTCGAGAGTCTCCCCTTTCCAGGCGAAAACAGGCGTGCCGGATTCAACAATCGCTGCCGCAGCATGATCTTGGGTTGAGAAAATATTGCAAGAACACCAGCGGACATCGCCACCAAGTTCCTTGAGCGTTTCAATGAGAACCGCAGTCTGAATAGTCATGTGAAGCGAACCCATAACACGCACGCCATCGAGAGGCTTCGCGGGACCATACTTCTCACGGGTGGCCATGAGGCCGGGCATCTCGTGTTCGGCAACGTCGAGCTCCTTGCGACCAAAAGCGGCTTCGCCGATGTCTTTAATTTTGTAATCTGACATAATTTTTTAAGGTGATTATTTGTAAGCTTTTTTGAGGGCAACTACCTTGTTGGTTTGCTCCCAGGGAAGATCGGCATCTTCTTTTCCAAAGTGACCGTAATTGGTTGAAGAAGAATAGATCGGGCGAAGAAGTTTGAGCTGCTTGACAATATCGGCAGGTTTGAAGGAGAAGACTTTCTCCACTGCTGCGAGGATCTTCTCGTCATCACCGGTATCAAAAGTGTCGATATTGATGCTCAACGGATTCGGGTGGCCAATGGCGTAGGCGAACTGGATTTCGCAGATAGGCGCGAGACCTGCCGCTACGATATTCTTCGCAACCCAACGTCCCATGTAGGCAGCTGAGCGGTCTACTTTTGATGGATCTTTCCCTGAGAAAGCTCCACCGCCATGACGTCCCCATCCACCGTAGGTATCCACGATGATCTTGCGACCGGTCAGGCCGGAATCTCCCTGTGGTCCGCCGATAACGAATTGTCCGGTCGGGTTGATGAGGTATTCGGTGTCCTTGGTAAGCATCTTTTTTGGAAGAACTTTTTTAATCACCTTCTCGATGCAGAATTTCTCAATCGTGGCGTGATCCACATCAGCAGCGTGCTGGGTTGAGATCACAACGTTCACGATGCGAGTGGGCTTTCCATTGACGTATTCGACAGCGACTTGGCTCTTTGCATCAGGTCGAAGCCACTTGGCCTGCCGACCCGCTTTGCGGATTTTGGTTAATTCACGACCAAGGCGATGCGCAAACATGATCGGTGAGGGCATGAGCTCGGGAGTTTCATCGCAAGCATATCCAAACATAATCCCTTGGTCTCCGGCACCCTGTTCTTCGGTCTTCTTGCCTTTTGCCTTCTTAGCATCGACACCTTGGGCGATGTCAGGGGACTGGACGGTAAGGAAATTATTAATGAACACACTGTCCGCGTGGAAAATATCATCTTCGTTGGTGTAGCCGATCCCGCGGATCGCCTCACGAATTACACCTTCGACATTAATCACCGAGCTAATGGGCTTTTGACCGATCTTAGGAATGGTGATCTCTCCCCCGACGACAACTTGATTAGACTTCACGAAGGTTTCACACGCGACACGGCTGTTCTTGTCAACAGTGAGACATGCGTCGAGAATGGCGTCTGAAATGGTATCACAGACTTTGTCAGGATGGCCTTCGCCAACTGACTCGGATGAAAAAATGAAGGATTTGCTCATGGCTGAAGTTTGTTATATCGTTAAATCGCGATGCGTTGATGCGTCGTGTAATCCCCACACCCCATGGCGTCAATTCTGAATTCACTCAAACTCATCGCGGATCCCACCCGCTTACGTATTCTCATGCTCCTGAGCGAGGAGTCCTTGTCCGTTGCCGAGCTCCAACAAATTCTTGGGATGGGCCAGTCCCGCATTTCCTCCCAGCTCTCCCAACTAAAAAAGGAAGGGCTCGTCAGCGACCAACGATCCGGAAAAAACAATATCTACACCTCGGGAATCCCCGCAGAACTCGAAAAGATCGTCCACAATGCAGCCGACGAACTCCCTGAGAGAGCCAAAGACTGCCAATCACTAAGCCATATTTTGCGCAAGCGGAAAGACCACGTGCGGGCCTACTTTGACAACTTGGCAGGAAAATTCGGACGTGAATACGTCCCCGGCCGATCCTGGAAAGGCCTGGCCGAAGCAATGCTGAAGATTCTCAATTACGATGTCGTGGCAGATCTCGGTGCCGGGGAAGGAACGCTTTCCCAACTTCTCGCCCAACGAGCCAAGCAAGTCATCGCCGTGGACAATTCGGACAAAATGGTCGAATTCGGACAAAAAATCGCGGCCGAAAACAAGCTCCTCAATCTGGAATACCGCCTCGGTGATATCGAAGCCCCTCCGATAAAGACCAGAGAAGTCGATCTCGCCATTTTTTCCCAAGCTCTCCATCATGCCGAAAATCCGCAACGTGCCCTTAAGGAAGCATACCGGATTCTCAAACCAAAAGGTCGCCTCATCATCTTAGATCTCTGCCAGCATACTTTTGAGAAGGCACGAGAGCTCTACTACGATACTTGGTTGGGCTTCTCAGAAGTCGAGCTGGCAAAGATGATTGCCGAGGCTGGATTTAAAGACGTTGAGACAGCCATCGTTGACCGCGAGGAGATTTCTCCAAATTTCCAGACGCTCTTGGCAAGTGCTCAAAAATAGTCATAATGAAAGCTTTCTCAGTCGGCTTGTTATCAGGACTGCTCTTTTTGACGTCCTGTACAAAACCGACTCCATCCCAGAGAACCGCCCAAATTCCAGAACCTTCAGTGCCAGTAGTTCACGCCGCTTTAGAACCAACAAAGCCAAAGGCCGAAAGTATTCCTTTCCATTCCCTTCGAGCGCGCACCATCGAACGCCGGGGAATTAAACTCACTCTCGTCAGTTTTGATCGGCGAAATTATCGCCTCGTTGTCGCAGATCAGTCAAGTGGACCGGGCTCAAGATATGACAACGCCAAGGATGCTGGAGACGGCCATCTTGCCTCCATTAATGGAGGATTTTTCACTCCTGCCGGAGGCCCGTTGGGATTAGTAGTCACTGATGGCAATCATCGGGGTGGGGTGAATCGAGCGTCATTTCTGGGAACAGGATTTTTCCTCGGCCCCAAGGCCAAGCTCCTGAGCCGAACAGATTATTTGGCCACTTCACCATCTCATGAAGAAGTCCTACAATCAGGTCCCCGGCTGGTCTGGTCGGGCAAGACCCCCACCGGACTCTCCAACAAAGATGAGCGGCCGCGCTCTTTCTTACTCTGGGATGGCAAGGAACACTTTGCATTGGGATACGCCAATTCCGCCTCACTGAAAGGACTCTCAAGCTTACTCCAAAGCCAACCGATTTCTGGATTCAAGATTGCCTATGCGCTGAATCTTGACGGAGGAAGATCCTGTGATTTTTGGGTTTCTTCTTCCGTAAATGGGGGAGGCTTCACTCGCAGTTCTTTCTTCAAAAAAGACGTCAGAAATTACCTCGTCCTAAAACGAATTCCTTAAGTCTTCTGGGCATAAAAAGAGCCCTCTTGCTTCGTTAGAAGCAAGAGGGCTTATACC